>NZ_JBTJEL010000037.1:0-867168 GCF_054504345.1 Halosimplex yunnanense
GCTCGTCAGCCGTGTCAGCGGCGACGGCCAGTAATTGTCGCCCTCGGTGGCCTGGTGGTCGTTGACCCAGCAGGTCTCGAACCCGACGTCCTCGGCGACCTGACACTGCTCGACGACACCCTCCCAGGTGTCACCGCCCTCGATCGGAAAAATACCGAATTTCATGTTCCATCGGCTGTGTGGCCGGTACTCACTTACCAGTTGTGCTGTTCTCGCGTCGTGACTCTTTCGACGGCCGGTCCTCGTCTGTGTACTCGCCATCAGCAATCGGAACCGCGACCGCGGAGTGCGCTGGGCGTTGAAAGCCCTCGGCGCGCTCGCTAGGAGTCGCTACCGCCAGAGGCAGCAAGTGCTGAAAGCCCTCGGTGCGCTCGCGGTCGCTGAGCGACATACCCTCGCGGCCGTGGGCCGCTTCGGGTAGAGGTCGCTCAGGCGACTGAAGTGAACGCGAGCACACCTCGCCCTTTCAGTCCACCAGGGACAGCAGAACTGCACAGCACCGCAGACGGCCACACGCCTCCCCAACCGATTGCGCTTCTCGGCCTACGGCCTGCGATGCTCATCCCTCGCACGGCTCCGTCGCGCGCATGAAAGCGCGCCAACGTCAGAGCAACGCGCTGACGGCCCATCGGAATCGCGAACGATTCCGAGACGACAGCGCGCGCCACTGCAGTTGTTCGTCGGGCCGTCCCATCTGACCACATCCCCACCAGTGTCGACCAAACTATTATGCAGGAGTCGCGCGCGGTGGCCGGTATGGAGCGAATCGCGTTCCACCTCACTATCGAGGACGGGCAGCGAGACGCGTATCGCGAGGAACACGAGAACGTCCCCGAGGCGCTGGAGCGGGCCTACCTCGACTCGGAGGCCGGACTGGAGACCTACTCGGTCTTCGAGAAGGACGGCCACGTCTTCGGGTTCATGGAGGTCGAGGACCCCGACGCCATCGCCGAAGTCATGGAGTCGAGCGAGGCACAGGCCGACTGGGCCGAAGTGATGGACGGCATCCTCGAAGACGACGACGGCGACATCTGGATGGACGAAGTGTACCGGATGATCTGAGCGGCGACGGCCGATTCCAGTTGTTTCGACGGCGGACTCGTAGGATCTGGTGAGCGGAGCCGCCGGGTCAGGCGTCCTCGGCGATCGGGTCGCTCTCCCAGTAGGGGTGCTCGTCGAGTGCGCGGAAGCAGGCGGACCGCTGGATCTGCGTCTCGTCGCCGACGTCGACGAACTCGGGCGACTCGGTCGCACAGATCTCCCGCGCTTCGGGGCAGCGCGTGTGGTACCGACAGCCCGAGGGCGGGTCCTGCGCGTCGGGGATGTCGATCGTCCGGATCGGGGCCTCCGATCGGGCCCCGTCTTCCCCGAGTTCGGGCGTCGCCCAGCGCAGCGCCTTCGTGTACGGGTGCTGCGGATTCTGGATGACCTGCTCGGCGGACCCGACCTCCACGAGCTTTCCGAGGTACATGACGCCGATCCGGCCGCCGGTCTTCTCGGCGAGGTACCGGGCGTTCGAGAGGTCGTGGCTGATGAACAGGAAGGAGGTGTCGAAGGCGTCCTGCAACTCGATCATGAGGTCCATCATCCCGACGCGCAGGCTGACGTCGAGCGCGCTGACGGCCTCGTCGGCGAGGATGAGTTCGGGGTTGATCAGCATCGTGCGGATGAGCGCGATCCGCTGTTGCTCGCCGCCCGAGAGCTGGTGGGGGTACCGCTCGACGTAGTCCTCCGGAGGGGTGATGCCGACGTACTCCAGCATGCCGAGGATTCGCTGGCGGCGGTCGTTGCCGTCGAGTTCGGGGTGCCAGCGCTTGAGCGGCTGTTCGAGGATCGTCCGGACGCGCTGGTGGGAGTTCAGCGAGCTTCCGGGGTCCTGGTGGACGATCTGGAGCGCCCGACGCATCTCCTCGTCGGCCAGCGAACTGGTGCCGCCGCTCCCCTCCCAGATGTCCTGCTGGCGGTACTCGATCGTTCCGCCGGTGGGGCGCTGCAACCCGACGGCGGTCTTGCCGAGGGTGGTCTTCCCGCAGCCGGACTCGCCGACCAGCACGACGACGTCGTTCTCGTAGATGTCCAGCGAGACGCCGTCGACGGCGGTCACCGTCTCGTCCCCGCCGAAGTCCAGCCAGCCGTCGTTCTCGGAACCGAACGTGACTTCGACGTCCGAGAGTGACACGAGCGGGTCGTCGGCCGCCTTCTCGGCCGCGCTGGTGAACGCCCGCTCGTCCGAGTCGGCGAACGCGACGTCGATGTCCTCGACCGATTGCTCCCAGTGGTGACAGTGGACGTCGTGGTCCGGGCCGGCGTCGTACGCGCCGGGATCGGACTCGACGCACTGCTCGTCGGCCAGCGGACACCGCGGGTGGTACGAGCAGCCCGCGGGGATGTTCACCGGGTCCGGACTCTCGCCCTCGATGGGGCGCATCTCGTCGAGCGGCGCCGAGAGGTTGGGCGTCGCGTTCAACAGCGCCCGCGTGTACGGATGGGCGGGCTCCTCCAGGATGTCCTCGGAGGGGCCGACCTCCGCGAACTCGAAGGCGTAGAGGACCGCCAGCCGGTCGGCGAGATCCGCGACCAGCGGCAGGTCGTGGGTGATGAAGACGATCGTGAGGTCGTGTTTCTCCTTGATATCCTCGAGCAGCGAGACGATCGACCGCTGCATGAGCAGGTCGAGCGCGGCGGTCGGCTCGTCCATCACCAGCACCTCCGGTTCGAGGACGAGCGAGAGCGCGATGAGGACGCGCTGTTTCATCCCACCCGAGAGCTCGTGGGGATACGAGTCGAGCATCCGGTCGGGATCGAGGTAGAGGTCGGCGAGCAGTTCTCTCGCGCGCTCGATCCCGCGGTCGACGTCGTAGTCGTGAGCGCTGAGCGTCTCCACGAAGTGCGTCCGGATCTTCATCACCGGGTTGAATGAGCTCATCGCGCCCTGGAACACCATCGAGACCTCCTCCCAGCGGAACCGCCGAAGCTCCTCTTTCGAGAGGTCGGTGACGGAGACGGGATCGCCGTCCTCGGGGCGGTAGATCACCTCGCCGGTCGTGACGCCCGGCTCCGGGACCGCGTCGAGCATCGCCGAGGCGAACATTGACTTCCCCGAGCCCGACTCGCCGATGACGCCGACAATCTCGTCCCGGCGAACCTCGAAGTCCACCTCGTTGAGGACCTTCGACGTCCCGCGGTCCATCCCGTACTCGACGGACGCGTCCCGTAACTCGACGACGACATCGTCCGCCGGTCGGGCCGTGCGCGCGTCGGATTGCGAGAGCGTCATCGCATCACCCTCGGTTCGAAGGATCGTCTCTCGGTTCGGCCGCCGCGAGTCGTCGTGGATCGGGTCGGAATCATACGTTCATCATGTCGCTTGCGTCGTCTTCGGAACTCGGTTCGAGCGGCTCGTCGCCGCCGTCCTGGTGTCGGGCCCTGACCCGGGGATTGAACACCCGGTCCAGCGATTGCGCGAGCAGGATGAGCCCCAGCGCGATACCCGAGATTGCGATCATCGGAACGAGTAGCCAGTGGTAGGCCGACGGTCGATAGAGCGCACCGGCGTTGTAAGCGTTGTTCAGCATGACGCCCCAGTTGGCGTCCGAGAACGGTAAGACGCCGAGGAAGTACAGCGCGACGGCCGCGAAGATAGTCCGTCGGGCGGCGTTCACCATGTTCACCACGATGTACGGCATCAGGTGCGGGACGATCTCCCGCGTGAGAATCCACCGGGTCGAGAGGTCCATCGCCCGGGCCGACTCGACGAACGACTCGCTCCGGATCGTCAGCACCTGCGATCGGATCGCGCGGGCGAGGCCCGCCCACGCCGCGATCGCCAGCAGTACGCCGAGCGTGACCGGATTGTTGATCCACTCCTCGAGTATCGTCGCGAGGACGATCACGAGCGGGAGCCCGGGAATGTTGATGAACACGTCGGTGATCGTGCTGAGCACGGTGTCGACCATGCCGCCCTTGTAGCCGCTGACGACGCCGAAGGCGGTACCGACGACCACCGTGAACACGGCGCCCGAGGCCATCATGACGAGGATCGACGGCGTCGAGTGGACCGTCAGCGAGAGAATGTCCTTCCCTGCCGACGTCGTCCCGAGCGGGAACTCCCCGCTTTCGAACGCGCCGACCAGTTTCGGCCCGGCAGCGGGAGACGTCGGCTCCACCAGATAGACGCCGATGGTCCCCATCAACACGTAGATACTGACGATCACGAATCCGACGAGCGCTCGCCAGTCACCGCGCAGGATCGACCACGGCGTGCGGACGTACTCGTCGACGAATCGGTTGATCCGGTCGCTGCGGGTTTCTTCGATGGACGAGGTCGTTTCGAACGGCGATTCCGATCCGACGGTTCCTCCGTCGCTCCGGACTTCCGCAGTCGGGTCGCTATCGGGGGGACCATCGCGACTCGACTCGTCCGGACGGGCTGGAACGAACTCGTCGACCGAGTCCTGTCCGGGATCGTCAGAACGCTTCACGGTTTTCACCCCCCGCACGGGGATCGATTTTCCCGTAGGTCAGGTCGGCGATCAACAGCGCGATCACGACCGCGATGGTGATGACCGTGAACGTCCCCATCATCAGCGGGTAGTCGCGTGCCCGCACGGCCTGGATCATGTAATACCCCATCCCCCTGTAGGAGAATATCTCCTCGAGGACGACTGCACCACCGAACATCGTCCCGATAGCGATCATCAGTCCGGTGTACATCGGGAGGATCGCGTTTCGGGCGACGTATCGAATGGCGATCGTGCGGTCGGAGAGGCCGCGGAGCCGGGCGACACGGAGATAGTCCTCGCCGAGTACGCGGACGCTGTTCCCGCGCATCGTCAGCGACGCTGCGCCCGAGGCGACGAACATCGAGAGGACGGGCAGCGTCGCGTGGTAGATGATACCCATCATGAACGGCAAATTGAACCCGACGGCGACGCCCTCGGGCCGACGGCCGCTCGTCGGGAACCACCCGAGTTTGTAGCCCAGCGTCATCAGCAGGAAGAGCGCGAGAACGTAGAAGGGAATCGACGTGATAGTCGTGGCATAGCCCGTGAGGGCGCTGTCGAACTTGCTCCCCTCCCAGTAGGCCATGAGCGCGCCGAGTGCGATGCCGACTGTGAAGCCGAGGAACACTGCCCAGCTCATGACGAACAGCGTCCACGGGATGGCTTCGGCCATGATGGCGGCGACCGGCGCGTTCTGGGTCATCGAACGACCCATATCGCCCTGGACCATATCCACCATGTAGTTCACGTAGGCGATGTGCATCGGTTCCTGGGGGTTGATGTTCATGTACATCTCCGCACGCTCGTAGGCCTCCTGGGGGTTCTCCAGCTGGGGGCCGACCCGGGCGACGAAGGCGTCGACCGGATTGCCCGGCATCATCCGTACCATCACGAACGAGAGGGTCAACACCGCCAGGACAGTAAACACGGCCTGACCGATTCTGCGTATCTTCCAGTTCATTTCCGTAATAGGGTATCGTGAAGTTCTGCGATCGTTGTGGTTCCGTGCTTGTCTGAATGAGTTACGCAAGCGGGTGACGGCTTACTGCTTCGGGGCGAGCGTCGCGTCCGGGACCCGAACCAGGTTGAACTCGCAGACGCGGTTGTCCAGCAGTGCATCCGGCGCGTCGACGACCCACTCGCTCGTGTTGACCGCACCGTAGTCCCGGCCGACGACGCAGTTGTACATCGGTAGTGTCTGATTGACGAACCACGTCAGCTTTTGCAGCGGCTCCGAGCCCTCGGTGAGGGGGATCTGTTCGATCGTGTCGATGACGTTGATCTCCATCGTCTCGCTGGCGTCCGGGTTGCCGATCTCCGCGGGGATCTCCCAGGTCGTATTGACGTAATCGGCGTGGTTCAGATTGGCGAACCACTCCCAGACGAATCCGACGTACGTCAGTCCCGTGAGCGAGAAGATCGGGTGGTTGTCGAAGATGATGTCGTGGTCGCCGTTGAGCCGGGCTTCGCCGTAGGTGGCTTCGTCGACGGCGTCGAGGGTCACGTCGAATCCGAACTCCTCCAGCTGGTGGCGTGCGGAGTCGAGCGCGTCGACCTGGACGCTCGTGCCGGACTGAGCGATCAACTTGAGCGAAGCCGGTTCGCCGTCCTCGCCGTACCACTGCCCGCCGTCTCGCTGGTACCCGGCTTCTTCCATGAGCGCCGTCGCTTCATCGGTGTCCGCCTCGTAGTAATCGTACCCCTCGATGTCGACCACTCCCTCGTCGACCGTCGTCTGGTTGAGGAACGTCGATGGCAACTCGTAGAGTTCGTACTGCTGCGGAACCGACGCCCAGATCTCTTCGCGGTCGACGGCCGAGGCGATAGCGTGCCGGACCCGCCGATCGGACGTTATCGGCTGGTTCGATGGGTTCTCCGCCGGTGAGTTGGCCCAGTCGTAGTCCCCCAGGTTGAACAGGAGCGACCAGACGTGGTTGTAGTCCCGGTTGATCGGCTGGTGATCCGGGAACTGGTCCATGACGTCCGGCGAATCGGGCAGATTGAGGCTGATCCCGTCGACCTCCCCTTCCATGAAGGCCAGGACCTGGTCGTTGTGTTTCTCGAAGGCGTACTCGGTGAAGTTGATGTTCTCCGCGTTAGGGTGGCCGTCGTACACTTCGGTGACGAAGGTGCTGTCCGTCACTTCCGCGATCTCGAACGCGCCGTTACCGACGACCTGGTCGAGAGTCGGCGACCACTCCTGGAAGTCGGCGACGATCTGGGACGCTTCGTCGGTTTCCGCGTCCGCGTCCATGAGATCGTCGCGCCAGTCTCCGAACGACGGATCGCCCACGCCCTCCTTGATCATCAGGTTCTGGGCGACGCCGTGCTGGATAACGTGGTCAGTGCTGAAGGCGTTGTGAAGGTGGAACCGCATCGCGTAGTCGTCGACGGCCTCGTAGTCGCTAATGACGGAGTGGGCGTTCGAATCCGGAGAGGTGATGTCCGAGATGCGGAAGGAGAGGTCGAGATCGGTCTTCCAGTCCGCGGTCGTGACCGGATCGCCGTTGTGCCACTCCCACTCGTCGCTCAGTTCCACGAGGAACGTCGTGTCGTCTTCTTTCTCCCAGTCGTCTGCGATTACGGCTTGCCCCTCGTTGTGGCTATGATGCCAGATGAACGTGGGATCGTAAATCAGCCCCGGCGGGTCGAAGTTCGCCATCGTGGCCTGGGGGTCGTACGGGTTCCACGAGGCGTTGGACATGTTGTAGGTCCCACGGTGGAGCGCCATGGTGAACCGTTCGTCGACGCGTTCCTGGACGGGATCCCCGGTTTGCGTACTCCCAGTCCCGTCCCCGGAACCGTCGCTCCCGTCTCCCCCGTCTCCGGAATCACCAGAACACCCGGCGAGCATCATGGCGCCGCCGGCGATACCACTTTTGAGCGCGTTGCGGCGGCTAATCCATCCACTCTGATGCCTGTTATCGTTTGGCATTATAGCCCGATTTCTCTACACCGCTATAAATAATTTTCTGAAAACATAATCTTCGATTAGGTCTTTCGAGCTACCGAATCGGGTGCGCCTCCAGACGTGCAGGCAAGCTATTTACCGATAGGTCCGGTACCGACTCCACGATGGACCGTACGCGCTCCGTACTGAAGCTGGTGTTCGGGGTCAACGTCCTCTTCTTGCTGCTCCTGGGATTCTCCTACCCGTACCTCGAACCGGGAACCGCGTCGCACGTCGTCGCCGTCATGACCGCCGCGCTCTGTCTCACGATGCTGGCGCTCGTCGCGTTCATTACCTACTTCGAGTGGGACGTGTTCGATCTCAGTTGAGGGTCCGGGAAATTCCGCATAGCAGTCGCGATCCGGGGGGATCGGGAATCTGCGATCGCCTGTTGCGCCGAAACAACTATCCGGATATGAGGAGATGGGTTCGTATGGCCGTCGATGCCGACGAGGGTAATGGCTCGGATCCGCCACGTTCCACGCAGCGTTCGCTCGCCGTACTCGGCCCCGTTCGCTCCTCGTTCGCGTTACAGCTCGCGGTGGCCGGAGCCGCGTTTATCGCGACCGGATTCGCGTTACAAACCGGCGTCTGGGCGGGGATATTGCCGATCTGGGGGTTCGCACTCGTGGTCGTCGGACTGGGTGCCTACGCATACAGCGTACTCTCCCAGCGCGGATCGAAGGGCTGAGCCCCGTCGGGTGCCGCAGGCAGTCGACTCGAGAGGACGTACAGACAGAAACTCGGAGCGCCGAAACCGGCGAAAACGGGGCGGTTCGCTCGGTGGCTTCGCGGGAGTGACGCGCTCAGGCGAACTCGGGCATCACTTCGTCGGCGAACAGCTCCATGCCCTCGAAGTCCGGGTAGTCGACGAACCAGCACTGGAACTTCGTGACGCCGGCCTCGACGCGGTCCTCGATGGCTTCGGCGCACTCCTCGGGCGTGCCCATGACGAAGTACTCCCGGGCGTCTTCCTCCGTCTCGATGGGCGCCTGGTCCTGGTACTCCTCCTCGAACTGGATCGGCGTCATCAACTCGAGCAGGCGGTCGAATGTCTCCTCGTCGCGGGTGCAGATCACGTGGCCGTCCCAGGAGTGCTCGATCTCCGCCGGGTCGCGGCCCACCGTCTCGCAGTGGTCTTCGATGACCGAGATCTTGCGCTCCAGCGTCGGCACGTCGCCGTTGAACACGTCGGTGTTCCACACGTCGGCGTGCTTGGCGACGAGTTTGAGCGTCACCTCCTCGCCCTGGCCGCCGACGAGGATCGGCGGGTGCGGATCCTGCACGGGGCCGGGCTCGCAGTGAGCGTCCTCGATCTGGTAGTGGTCGCCGTCGAAGTCGGCGCCCTCCCCGGGGTCGGTGTCCCACATCCGTTTCAGCAGGCGGATGCTCTCGTCGAGGCGCATCAGGCGCTCGAACCCGTCGCGGTACTCCCAGCCGTAAGCGTCGTACTCGGGCTCGTGCCAGCCGGCGCCCAGGCCGAGCTGCAGTCGGCCGTTCGAGACCACGTCGAGCGTGGCGGCCATCTTCGCCACGAGGGCGGGGTTGCGGTAGTCGTTGCAGAGGACGAGCGAGCCCAGGTCGATGTCGTCGGTCTCGCCGGCGAGCGCCGACAGCAGCGTCCAGCACTCGTACTCGGCGTTGTCGCGGCCGAGCATCAGGTGGTCGGGCGCCCACGCGGCGTCGAATCCCAGTTCCTCCGCGCGGCGGACGCCCTCCAGCGTGGTCTCCCAGTCGAGCGACTCGTAGGCCGGCGTGTCGCGGTGGACGGGTTCGCTCCCCTCCTCGGGGGCGCCCGCGAACACCGGCACGTTGTACTCGAAGCTGATATCGGACATGCTCACTCCACGGCGTAGTGGTCGAGCGCCTCGCGGTTGAGTTCGGAGCTGAGGCCGACGCCGTCGGGCAGCGGGATGACCCCGTCTTCCGCGTCCGGCGGGTGCGCGTAGATGGCGTCGGCGTAGGTGGAGTCCTTCTCTTCCTGCTGGTCCTGGAACCACTGGGGGATGGGGAAGTACTCGGCCATCGGCGCATTGGTCGACGCGGCGATGAAGTGCAGGTGCGGGTTCGTCCCCGAGTGGGGGACGACCGGCACGTCGTGCGTGCTCGCGAGCGCGTCGATCTTCTGGAGTTCGGTCAGCCCGCCGCAGCGGTGGACGTCCGGCTGGAGGATGTCCACGGCCTCGCGTTCGAGCAACTCCTCGTGGCCCCAGCGGGTGAACTCGTGTTCGCCGCCGGAGATGGGGATGCTGGTGGACTCGCGGACCTCCGCGTAGCCGTCGATGTCGTCGGGAATGACCGGCTCCTCGACCCACTCCACGTCGTATCTCTCCAGCCGGTCGAGCATCTTCTTCGCGTAGCGGACCGACCAGCCCATGTACGCGTCACCCGCGATCTTGATGTCGTGCCCGACGGCGTCGCGGACGGTCTTCACGATTTCCTCGTTCTCCTTCATGCCCGCGCGGCCGGCTTCCGGGCCGTGCTTGAACCGGAGCTTCATCGCGTCGAAGCCCTTCTCGGCGTATTCGAGGGCTTCGCGTTCGAGTTTGTCCAGATCGACCGGGTGGAGGTTGCTCGCGTAGCAGGGGATCTCGTCTTTGACCGGTCCGCCCAGCAGTTCGTAGACGGGTTTGTCGGCCTCCTTGCCGGCGATGTCCCACAGCGCGAGGTCGACGGCGCTGATCGCCTCGACGGCGGCGCCCTTCCGGCCGAAGGGGATCGTCGCCCGGTACATGATGTCCCACAGCTTCTCGCGCTCCTGGGGGTCCTCGCCGACGACGAGTTTCGAGAGCGTCTCGTCGACGATGGTCTCGATGGCGCCGGTCGCCCAGTTGCCGTGGCCGACGCCGGTGATCCCCGCGTCGGTGTGGACCTCGACGACGACGTCGCCGACCGGCCCCATCCACTTGCGGCGGGCCTGCGGATTGTCGCCGTCGGCGTTGTTGTACTCGTCGTACTGGCTCATCACTGTGACGAGCGGGAACTCCACGAACTCGCCCCATGACTCTGTGCTCACTTTCGTAACGTCGATATCGGTGATCTCCATAGTAGCAGCTGTCAGCCGTCGTCTCTTACATCGGACAACCGTTACATAATCCTTGGGTGCCGGGGCCGCGACGCGCCGGCGCCCGTCGCCTCCCCCTTCGGGCGGTTTCGGACCGACTATCGAAATTTCGGCGCGATTCGACGGGAGCCGAGATGTGTTAACAGGATACAAAAATCGTCCGATAATGCCGAACGCGATCAGTGGGAATATGCGCATTCTCCTGTCTCATACCGTGTACCGAGAGGATTAGATTCTCTACTGACGAACTATTCCGGTTATACCGGACCAACTGGTTGTGATCGCTGCGCGACTCCCGAGAGATTCTGACAGAGACCCTCGAACAACAGCTATCCGAGCATCCTCATTGCATTACAATTGTATGGTCGTAATTCAAAACCACCTCTCCTGTTCGATATTACCGGAACCGAAGTCGCGGTCACATCGAGGGCTAGAGGCAACATCGAGATCTCGTAGGGGAACGGGCGCCGGCCCCCGTCCGCTGTGTACCGCTCCAACGGGCTGGGGTGTTCTGAGTTTCTCCGTAACTCCCCCAACTGGAGCCCCTCGATCAGAACTATAATTTTACATTCTATACAACATAGTTGACTATATGTGGTGAGACGATATTTAGCTCGTTTATCGGATCTGGGGTTCCCTGTCTGAGAATATGGGCAGTAATTGGCGATATACGGTCTTATCTGGGGTTTTATCGTGATCCGAGAACACGGTGTCGAAATCGATCGGCGCGATACCCAAATTAATGGGATCATGGTGGGGTTCGATCGAGGGAAAATAGCGGTTGAATGCCCAAGAGGCTTGATTTATCCGCTTATCAGTCCGTTCGAAGCGTCGATGAAGAACACTCCAATTTTGACATACCAAATATTGAATCAATAAGTGAAAAGATAATATATTATTTATATAGGTACAGGGAATACACGCCGTGCTGTCGGCTGGGAGCGGTGAGAAACGGGGTGGGATCGGCCGGTGAACGACGAAACCGAACCGGGAGAGAGCGGCAGGGGTTCGATGGACGGGAGCGAAATGGTGGGAGCGGAGGCGGACGACGGAAAGGTGGGTTCCTACGCTCCCCCGAGCGCGGGAACGGGTGGGTGTGGACAGGGTGGGTCGCGGGTGGGGTGCATCCGTGGTGGGATGGGGCTCGCATTCACACGAGCCATTTCATCGTTGGAACTCCAGCGGGAAGTTCGCGGCGCCTTAATGATTAGGTATTCCTCGAACCCGTCCCGAGACCGCCGCGGGCCGCCACGGCGCCCGTCTCCACGTCGCGCAGCGGGGCACGGGGAACACGGCCGGGACGCCCACAGTTATGGCGGTTCCGCTCGTCGGATCGACCGATATGCGCGCTGTTCGGCTCTCAGACCACGGCGGTCCCGAGGAGCTCACAGTCGACGACGTCGACCGTCCGGACCCGGCCCCGGACGAACTGCTCGTCGAAGTCGCGGCCGCGGGCGTCAACCCCGTGGACACGTACTTCCGCGACGGATCGTACGATCCGGTCGGCCTGCCGTTCACGCCTGGCGTCGACGTCTCGGGCGTCGTCGCCGCGACCGGCGAGGGCGTCGACGAGTTCGCCGAGGGCGACCGCGTCTTCGGCACTGGTATCGGTAACGGCTGCCATCAGGGCGCCTACGCCGAGTACGCGACGGTCCCGACCGACCGGGTCGTCCACCTGCCCGACGGGGCGGACCTGACCGAGGCGGGCGCCGCCGGCGTCGCCGCGGTGACGGCGTGGCGGGCGCTGGTCGACCACGCGGACCTCGACCCGGCGGAACACTGTCTGGTCCACGGCGGGTCGGGCGGCGTCGGCCACACCGCCGTCCAGATCGCCGACGCCGTGAGCGCTCGAGTGATCACGACCGCCAGCGAGCCGTATCACGACAGACTCGCCGACATCGGCGCCGAGACGGTCCTCGACTACGGCCGCGACGATCTGGCCGACGCCGTCGCGGACGCCTCCGCCGGCGGTGTCGACGTCGTCCTCGACCACCGGCTGGACGACTACCTCCAGTTCGACGCCGACGTGGCCGCGACCGGCGCCCGCGTCGTCGGCATCGGCGAGAACAGCCCCGACCCCGCGTTCACGAACGACGGCGCCGCCCGCTCGAAGGACGTCTCCTACCAGTTCATGTCGATGTTCAACACGCCCGACCTGCGGGTACCGCTCCGCGGCGTCGCCCACCTCATGGAGCGTGACGCGCTGTCGATCGAACTCGCGCGGACGTACGACCTCGACGAGGCGGGCGAGGCCCAACGCGCCGTCATGGAGGACTCGTTCCTCGGCAAGCTCGTGATCGAACCGTAGCCGAGCCGTCACACCGGGGCCCTCGTTCTCTTCAGACGACCCGGTTGACGGGATCCTCGCCGTCGTTGACTCGCCGAAGGCTCTCTTCGAGGATCGTCGCGACGTGCCGGTAGTAGTCGCGAGTGTAGGCGGCGCAGTGCGGCGAGACGATCACGTCGTCCATGTCCCACAGCGGCGAGTCCTCGGGGAGCGGTTCGGTCTCGAAGACGTCGAGGGCCCCGCCGGCGATATCGCCGTTCTGGAGCGCCTCGACCAGCGCGGACTGGTCGACAACGCCGCCGCGGGCGACGTTGATCAGGTACGCGTCTTCGCGCATCGCGGCGAGTTCTTCGGCGCCGATCAATCCACGGGTCGCGTCGGTCAGCGGGACGGCGAGGACGACGAATCGCGCGTCGGCGACGGCCTCGTGCAGCCGGTCGACCGTGTAGACCTGATCCACGCCGGGTTCGGGGAGCGGCGACCGACGGACGCCGACTACGTCAAGCCCGAGGCCGGTCAGGCGGTCGACGATGCCGCGGCCGAGGCCCCCGAGGCCGACTACGCACGCCCGTTCGCCCGCGACGGTCCACCCGTCGTCCCAGCCCGGTCGAGACCACTCGCGGTTGGTCCCGTGGGCGACGTGCTCGTGGATGCGCCGGGCGAGCGCGAGGACGAACCCGGCGACCGTCTCGCCGACGGCGTCGCCGTGGATGCCGGTGCTGTTCGTCAGGACGACGCCCTCCTCGCGGAAGCGGTCGTGGGGGAAGCGGTCGACGCCCGCCTGGATCGAGTGGACCCACTCGAGTTCAAG
Organism: Halosimplex yunnanense; assembly: GCF_054504345.1. Classification (NCBI taxonomy): domain Archaea; kingdom Methanobacteriati; phylum Methanobacteriota; class Halobacteria; order Halobacteriales; family Haloarculaceae; genus Halosimplex; species Halosimplex yunnanense. The sequence goes on from NZ_JBTJEL010000037.1 coordinate 13,615, forward strand.
GAACGACTCGCGATGGGCGAGCGTGACGACGGCCTCGCAGTCGGCCAGCGAGTCCGCCGAGCCGTCCACGACCGCCGCCTCGACGGGCGCGTCGGCGAGCCCGTCCACGAGCCGCTCCGGCGGGAACACCGCCGCGACCGATTCGTCCACGCCGATTCGGTCGGCGTTCATGCCCGCGGCTACTCGTCGGTGGACAGTAACGTTTCCTCCGAACCGGCGTTTCTGCCGGCTCTCACTTTCCGGTCGGGAGCCGGCCAGCGCGGGCGAGGGCGGCCATCGCGACGGTGATGATCCCGATGACGACGGCGTAGCCGCGGAAGACGCCCGAGTAGGAGACCCCGAACTCCGCGAACGTGCCGACGGCGACGCCGCCCGGGGCCTGTATCAGCATCATGGTGGCGCTGTAGCCGGAGTAGGCGCTCGCGCGGTTGTCGTCCGGGAGCGAGTCGAGGAGGTAGGCGTCGGCGACCGGGAACAGGCCGTGGACGATCAGGCTCATCACGATGGAGACGGCGGCGACCGCGACCCAGCCGGTGACGAGCGTGAACGCGAACAGCGTGACGACGAACCCGGCGAGGATCCCGAGCAGGACCGAGAGGTACGAGAAGCGGTCGGCGAGACGGCCGGCGACGACGAACGAGGGCACCCCCGCGGCGAAGGTCACGGTCAGCAGCGTGTTCGCCGGCCCGGAAGCGATCTCCTTCGCTCCGAGGTAGGTCACGTAGAAGTTGAACACGCCCTGCCAGACGAACCCGCTGAAGCCGACGAAGACGACGCCCGCGGCGACGAGTTTCCACTGGGCGCGGATGGCTCCGAAGAGGTCCCGATCGTCGACGCCCGCCTCGGGCAGCTCCGCCCGCCGGACCGCGAGCGCGAAGACGGCCGTCAACAGCAGCGATAGCCCCGCCAGCGCGCGGAAGGAGATCCGCCACGACCCCAGCCCGATCGCCAGGGAGACGAGAAACGGGGCGGTGACGGCGGCGATCTGCGACGACATCCCGCGCAGGCCGACGGCCAGTCCGACGCGCTCGGGGTAGAGTTCGCTGACCAGCGGGTTGGCGGCGATGAAGAAGACGCCGGAGGCCAGCCCGACGAACAGCGCGCCGGCGACGGTGACGCGGATGTCCGGCGACGACGTGGTGAACCACGCCGCGGCGGTGAGGAACAGTCCCATCCCGATGAGCACGCGGTGGCGGGCGACCCTCGTCAGGAGATAGCCCGTCGGGAGCCGCGGGAGCGCGCTGCCGACCCAGACTGCCGTCGCGGCCAGCCCCGCGGTGGCCGGGCTGGTCCCGGTGCGGATGAAGTAGTCCACCAGCGGCGCGAAGGCGATCCGCCCGAAGTTGACGAGGAAGGAGAAGGCACAGATCGAGAGGAAGACGCCCGCACGACCCCGCGATTTCCCGGTCCCGCCCGCGCCTGCGGTCGAGCCGCTCATCGCGACCGCGGTCGGGAGCGGAGGGTTCGCCCGCGTGGCTGCGTCGACGATTCGACCGGGCCCTCCGCGGGGGGACGGGCGACGATGCCGCTGAGAGGTGTCACGTTCCTCGCTCCCGGCTACGACCGCTTGAACCCCTCGCTCCCGGTCGATATTTCCCGTTCGGGCCGCGTTGACGTGGAACGCCGGTCACCGGAGACAGCGCGTCCGGTCCTCGCGGATCCGCTGCAGACAGTCGGTGATCGCCGCCAGCGCCGGACAGCGTGCGTCGAAGTCGCCGTAGAGGAACGTGACGAGGCTCATCCCGTCGACTCCCGACAGGCGCACGTCCGGGCGGCCGTGGACCAGGTCCTGCCGGTCGTCGGCCAGCTGTGCGCAGGTGGCTTCCAGATCGGCCAGCCGGTCGTCGAGCCGGCTCAGCCGCTCGGTCGTCACCCGGTCGAGTTTCGACTCGATCCCGGACAGGCGGCGCTCGCAGTCCGCGAGCGTGCGTTCGATCTCCGACAGCGACGCCCGCTCGCGTTCGAGCGCGCGGCGGAACCGTTCGCGGTCCTCGCTGGCGGTCTCGCTCCCCTCGCGGAGCGCACGGTACAGCGGCGGGGTCAGTTGCCGGCCGTCGACCACCTGGGCGGCGATCTCGGGGCCGAACTCCGAGGCGAGGTTCTCCCCGAGCGTGTCGTCGTACTCCTCCTCGAAGTGCGGGACGTCCATCACCGTCTCCCGGTAGGCGGTCCTGACGGTGCGCAGCGACGCGGCCGGACGAGGCTTGCTCCGCGCCGAGACTGGCGTCGTCGTCACGCCGGACCCGGCGGTGGCTACCGCGTTGGGCGTCGCCGGGTCGACGTCCGCGAGGCGGGCGCGAAACCGGTCGAAGGCCGCTCGCTCGTCGGTCGCGTATTCGATCTCCCTGTCGACGACGTCGATGGCATTCCGGAGGGCGGGGTGATCCGAGGCAGTCATGGGGAGGTGTCGCTCGTTGTGGATTCGGCCCGCCGGGACGGGTAAGCGGTTGCTATGTGGGGTCTATACCGGACGGTATCCATATATAGTGTGGCCGGGCGGTCGTCGAGGTTGATGTGGGAGCCACGTAGTCGGCGGTGCCGGCCCGCAGATCTATCGAGACGGCTACCAAAGTGGCCTTCAGCGAACCTTTATTCTCCGCGTCCATCGATCGATGTACATGACCCGCCCTGACGTGGTCGCCGTCTGCGGCAGCCGCCGCGAAGGGAGTTACACCCGACGCGCCCTCCGAATCGTCCTCGACGCCGCTGCCGACGCCGGCGCCGTGACGGAACTGCTGGACCTGCGAACGATCGATCTGCCCCCGTTCGACCCCGACGCCGAGGAAGGCGAGGCCGTCCGAGAGTTCAAACGCCGCGTCCGCGATGCCGACGCGGTCGTCCTCGGCTCGCCCGTCTACCACGGCTCCTATTCGGCGACGCTGAAGGACGCGCTCGACTACTGCGGCAAAGACGAGTTCACCGACACCACCGTCGGGCTGCTGGCGACCGCCGGCGGCGGCAGCTACGCCAGCACGCTCGACCACCTGCGCGTCGTCGTCCGCTCGGTCCACGGCTGGACGGTCCCGACGCAGGTCGGTATCCGCGGCGCCTACGACAAGTTCGACGGCGACGAAATCACCGAACCGGGTCTGGAAGACCGGATCCGCGAACTCGGTCGCGAGGTGACCGCGAACGCGGACGTCAACCCATCCGCACGCCCCGCGGCCGCCGCCGAGTGTGACGACTGACCCCGTTCGCACTCGCCGATACCGTTCCACGTTCTATCCGCTTCAGATCAGGTCGAGCGTCCGCAGCGTGCGTTCGAGCTGGACTTCCTGGTCGCGGTCCATCCGCTGGAGCGGCCGGCGCATCGGGCCGGGGTCGAACTCGACCTCGGGGTGCAGTTCCAGCGCCGACTTGACGCCGCCGAGGTACGGCCCGCGGTCGATGGCCTTCCACACGTCGAAGACGGTGCTCTGGAGCTCGCGAGCGCGGCCCTCCTCGCCACCGACGTAGGACTCGTAGAGCTCGACCGTCAGCTCGGGGAAGACGTTTGAGACGGCGCTGACGAGGCCGGAACAGCCGATCTCTAGCTCCGCGAACAGAAGCGAGTCCAGCCCGGCGAGGTACGCCAGCTCCGGCTGTCGGTCGATAGCCTGCCCGAGCCACGCGACGTCGCCGCTGGAGTCCTTGACGCCGACGATGCCGTCGATCCGGGCGAGCCGATCGAGGGTGTCGAGGTCGAGCTTGTTGCCCATCCGGGCGGGGAAGTGGTAGATGTACACCGGGATGTCGACGGCGTCGGTGACCTCCTCGTAGTGTTCGACGATGGCCTCGCTGTCGATGGGGTAGTAGTACGGGATGCCGACGACGACGGCGTCGGCGCCGTTCTCCTCGGCGTCGAGCGCGTACGAGACCGTGTTCCTGGTACTCGGGGCGCTGACGCCGGCGATGACCGGCACCTCGTCGCCGACCTCGTCGACGACAGCGCCGATGACCGCGGCGCGCTCGTCGGGCTTGAGCATCGGGAACTCCCCGCTGGTCCCGAGCGGGAAGACGCCGTGGACGCCGCGGTCGACGACGAACCGCGCGTGGGCCGCGGTCGCCTCGAGCGCGAGTTCCTCGTCGGGGCCGAAAGCGGTTATCGTCGGCGGGATGACCCCCCGGATCGAAACGTCACGTGTCGGTCCTTGTTCCGTCATCTGTCGATCCATCCAGCGGCGGTAAGTATGAAGATACCGCTACAGGTCAGATATGCGACCCCACGAGCGGACGTGGCCGGGGTCGATCCGGATCAGCGGTCGATCTTCGAGCGCGTGGTCGGCGTACTGGTCGTACTCTCGGCTGAGCGCGGCTATCGAAGCGGTGTGTCCCGAGTCTGTGGAGTCGAGAACCGATGCCGTCCCGCGGACTTGCACCCACCCCAGGCGGTCCCAGTCCTCGACGTAGTGGTCGGCGACGAGCGCGACGCGCGAGTTCTCGCGTACGTCGCGGACTCGGCGTAGGTCCTCGGGTGGCCCGCCTTTCGGCTTCTCGTCGATCGGGGACGCGATCCAGAGCGGAGTTTCGTTGTCGGCCCTGTCGGTCTCGTCTTTTGCGCTATCGACCAACGCGAAGCAAACTGGGACGGCGTTCGGGCGCCCCTCTCCGTCGGCGGTCGCCAGGCGGGCGACGCGAGCCGATTCGAGATACCGGCGCTCGGCGTCGGTGAACATATCGGGACCTACGGCCACTGACGGGATGAATGAGGGGTTCGAGACGGGTATTTGTTCAGTGATGGTCGCTACAGACCGGGTTCTGAATCGAGGTGGCGTTCGGACGACTGCACTCGACCGTGAGATTCGGCAGACGTTGAACGCCCCCGGCACGCTCGCTATCTGACGCGACGACCGCAGGATACGCAGAGAGTTGAAAGCCCTCGGCGCGCTCGCGGTCGCTGAGCGGCATACCCTCGTTACACTCGGGCAGGGGCCGATCAGACGACTACATAAACGCGAGCCCGCCTCGCCCTTTCAGTCCGCCAGGGACGGCACGGCACCGAACCCGCACAGCACCGCAGACGGCCACACGCCTCCCCAGCCGATTCGCTCCCTGCGGTCGCTCATCCCTCGCGCGGCTACATCGCGCGCATGAAAGCGCGCGACAGCGCACGCCACCGCATTTCAGATTAGACGACGCTATCGGGATCGGGTAGTTCGGCCATCCCGCCGGCGCGGGTGGTCGAGGCGGCGGCGACGGCGTTGCCGCGGTCGAGCACCGCGTCGAGTGAGCACTCGCCGCCCGCGAGCGCGTCGACGACCCCGGCGGTGAAGGCGTCGCCCGCGCCGGTCGTGTCGACCGCGTCGACGGCGTAGCCCCCGTGAGTCGCCTCGTCCGGGTCCCACGGCGCATCGCCGGTCGCCGCGGCCGCCGCCCCGTCTTCCCCGAGCGTCAGGAAGACGGTGTGCGGGCCGAGGTCGTGGAGTTGCGGAGCGACCGCGTGGAGGGCCGAATCCTCGCCGCCGAACCCGGCGGGCCGGAGGTCTTCGTGCGACGACTTCACCACGTCGACGGCAGGCAGGATCCGGCGGATCTCGCTCTCGAAGTCGGCGTCGGCCCACAGCTCCGGGCGAGCGTTCAGATCGAAGACGACGGTACAGCCGGCCTCGTTCGCCCGTTCGACGAGGTCGTGGATCGCCTCCCGCGAGGGCGAACTCGCCAGAAGGACGCTGCCGACGACGACCCACTCGACCTCGGCGAGCACGTCGTCGGGAACGCGGCCAGACTCGAAGCGGGTGTCGGCGGTGCCGTCGCGGTAGAACGTGAATCGCGGACCTTCGGTGGCGTCGCCGCTGACGAAGGCCAGCGTCGTCTTGGCGTCGGGGTCACGCTCGACGAAGCGGTCGGGCACGCCGCGGTCGGCGAGCGTGTCGGCGAGGAACTCGCCGAACGGGTCGGCGCCGACGCGGGTCCAGAACCACGGCGCTCTGTCGAGCTGTGCGAGTCTGACGGCGACGTTGGCGGGCGCGCCGCCGGGTTGCCGGGCGAATTCGTCGGTCGATGCGAGCGCGGTCTCGGTCGTCGGGAGGAAGTCCACGAGGGTCTCCCCGGCGACGAGGACGGACGGGTTCATGGCGCTCCGTACTCACCCCGGTGTCAAGAGTCCGCATGGTTCGTTCGAGCGGGGCGCGGCGGACGCTCACTCCGACTCGCGGACGGAGAGGTATCTCGGCGGGACGCGTTCGGTCGTGTAGGTCGCCCGGCCGCGGCGAGTGATGTCGCGCCCGTCCGCCAGCATCGCGGCGGCGTCGACTTCGAGGATGGCGGGGTCGTCCGTGTGGCGACCGCCGACGCGGCGCGCCTCTTCGACGCTTCCGGAGAGGTGGACGAGCTGGCGCGACATCGGCTTCAACCCCTCTCCACGGATGGTGTCGAGATTCCGCGGCGCGGTGCCGTGGTAGAGTTCGTCGGGGACCGGACCGTCGCCCGACTCCAGGTCCACCTCCACCGAGTGCCCGTAGGCCGCGCGGACGCGGTCGGTGTCGTTCTCGCCGGTCTCGCTGGGGCCGCTGTTGTCTCCGCCACCGGCGTCCCCGCCGCCGGTCCGCTCGAAGCGCCCGTTCGGGTCGGTCGCGACGACGCCGGCGACGCGCTCGCGGAAGGCCCAGTCGTACTTGCGCTCGGCGGCGGCGACGACGTCGTCGAACGGCGTCCAGCCTCCCTCGTCCAGCGCGATCCTCGCGTCGTCCGGGAAGTGCCGCAGCGCGCCGGAGAGGTACTTCGAGAGGCGCTGGCGGCGTCCGCCGTCGAGGACGGCGCGACCGTCGCTCCCGCAGACGGGACACTGTTCGCCCTCGAAGAACCCGTGGTCGTCGCAGGCGCGGACAGCGGTCATCGGGGATCGGTTCGCCGTCGGCGGGCAAAGTCGGTTCGCTATCGAGCGGCACTCCCGTCGCGACTCCCCGTGCTGGCCGGTGGCACGGCCCATCGGGACCTGTGACCGCACGGTTTTTCCGTCTCATCTTGCTAGGCAGATCCGCTATGGGCTTCGGGAGCTACGACGAATCCGAACAGGAGAACCAGAACGGCGACGCCGACTACGACGAAGACGACGCCGTCAACGTCCACGAGCACGACCACGAGGGGGAGGTGTCGGTCGAGGGCGCGGACTCGGCCGACGAGCTGCTCGACCGCCTGCAGGACATGAAGTAACCCCCGGCGACGCAGTCCAGTCGATCAGTGCGCGGGCGCGTAGGCCTCGGAGAACGCGTTCAGCACGACCACGCCGGCGACGACGAGGGCCATCCCGGCGACCGCGGCCACGTCGATACTTTCTTCGAAGACCACGATCCCGACCAGCGCCGTCGCCACGATCCCGAGCCCCGCCCACGTCGCGTACACAAGTCCGACGGGTAGCTCTTCGAGCGTCAGCCCGAGCAGGTAGAACGAGCCGACGTACCCGACCACGACGACGGCCGTCGGCGCCAGTTCGGAGAACCCGTCGCTGGCCTTGAGCGCGGTCGTTCCGGTCACTTCCGCGGCGATGGCGAGCGCGAGCGACAGATACGGGTGCATGGTCGCGACGAGGCCGTCCCCCGGAAAAGCGCTTGCCGAACCCGCTCCCACTTCCTGTCCGTTCCCGAATAGTTTAGTCGGTCCGCGTCGGACCGCGAGCCATGTCCGACCTGGGTGAGCTGGGACTGTCGAGCTACGAGGAGAAGGTCTACCGGGCGCTGCTGTCGCTCGGGTCGGCGACGGCCCAGCAGGTTTCCGAGGCGAGCGGCGTGCCGATGGGGCGCATCTACGACGTGCTCAACGGGCTCGACGCCCGCGACATCGTCCGGAGTCAGTCGACCGACCCGACGACGTACGCCGCGGTCGACCCGGAGACCGCCGTCGATCGATTGCTCGCCGAGCGGCGGCGGGAGCTGTCGGCACAGGCCGACCGCTATGAGGCGATCGCTGCCGAGATCGGCCCGGAGCTGGCCGCGACGAAACCCGCCGAGAGCCGCTTCTGGACCGCGCCGCTGGGGAGCGAGACGGCGGTCTCGCTGGAGCGGGACCTGTTCGCGACCGCCGGCGAGACGATCCGATCGGCCATGAGCGTCCCGTACGCCGATGCGCCGTGGGAGCGCTACGAACCGGAGGTCGACCCGTTCTACGAGTCGGTCGGCGACGATGTCGAGGTGCGGGTACTCGGGCACGTCGCGATGGCGGAGGCGGCGCCTCCGGAGACACTCGCGGACGACGCGGGTGCGCCACCGAACGTCTCCGTGCGCGTCACCACCGACCTCGAGAGCACTTTCGACGTCATCGACGACAACGAGGTCAGCTTCCACGTCCCCGACCCGCTCGATAGCGGCGAGCGACTCGGCGTGATCCACGTCCGCGACGACGTGATGGCCGGGCAGTTGGCCGAGGTCTTCGACCGCGCCTGGGCCGAGGCCGCACCGCTGTCCGAGGTGACCGAGGCGGGCGCGCCCGGCGAGGATGCGGTCGACGCGGCGTCCGACTTCGAAGGCTGATCCCCGGCCGATTCGACCGTCGACTCGTAACCGTCTGCTTCCGGCACCCAAACCCTGATAGGTTCGACTGGTGCACGTGAACGCATGCCAGACAGGAGCGCGTTCGGCCAGCGGATCGCCGACGAGGACGAGCGGCGGGTCGAGGAGATCCTCGACGAGATGACCGTCGCGGAGAAGGTCGGCCAGGTCGTCGGCGTCCCGGCGCTCGCGGACGTCGAGCAGGCGAAGACTGCGGTCACGGACCATCACGTCGGCTCGATCCACTTCGGAGGGACACCGCACAACACGCCGGCCGAGAAGGCCGAGTTCGTCAACGAGCTCCAGCGGGCGGCGATCGACGCCTCGCGGTTCGACGTCCCGCTGTTCGTCCGCGCGATGGCCGAGCACGGCCACGCCGCCATCTCGGGCAGCACCGTCTTCCCGCAGCAACTCGGGCTAAGCGCGACGCGGGACCCGGACCTCGCCGAGCGCGCGGCGCGAGCGGCCGCCGCCGAGATGCGTGCGACCGGCGTCCAGTCCACGAGCAGCCCCATCGGCGACGTGGCCCGCGACCAGCGCTGGGGCCGCATCGCGGAGACCTTCGGCGAGAGCCCGCACCTCTGCGGCGCGTTCACCGAGGCGATGGTCAGGGGGTACCAGGACAACGATCTCGACGAGTCGGTGCTGGCCGTCACGAAGCACTTCCCCGCCTACAGCGAGGGCGTCCGCGGCGAGGACCAGGCGCCCAACGACATCTCCGAGTACACGCTCCGGCGCGTCCACGTCCCGCCCTACGAGGCCGCCATTGAGGCCGGTACCGCGGGGATCATGCCCTGCTATAACGTCATCGACGGCGAACCCGTCCACGGCTCGGAGCGATTCCTGCGGGACCTGCTCCGCGAGGATCTGGGGTTCACCGGGTTCACGCTCGCGGACTACGCCGGCGCCGAGGACCTCCACGGCGGCCACCGCGCCACCGAGTCGCTGGAGGAGTCGCTGTGGCGCGCCGTCCGCGCGGGGATCGACCTGCTCCCCTCCGGCGGGATCGACTACTGCGAACGGGTCCTCGCGCTCGTCGAGGACGGCGAACTGAGCGAGGCGAGAATCGAGGAGAGCGCCCGCCGGGTCCTCCGGCTGAAGTTCGCGCTCGACCTGTTCGAGGACCGGTTCGTCGACCCAGACGACGCCGTCGCGACGCTCGGCCGCTCGGACCACCGCGACCTCGCCCGCGAGGTCGCCAGAGAGTCGATGACGCTCCTGCGGAACGAGGACGACGTGCTGCCGCTCGAACCCGACCTCGACCAGGTGCTCGTCGCTGGCCCGAACGCCGACGACATCGCCGCCCAGCACGGTGGCTGGGGGAGCGTCGAGGACCCGCGACCGCTCGGCGATACCGTGCTGGAAGGGATCGAGGCCACGGTCGACGAGGGGACCGACGTGGTCCACGAACCCGGGAGCGCCGTCGACGAGACGCTCGATGTCGACGCCGCGCGTGACGCCGCCGCCGACTCGGACGCGGCCGTCGTCGTCGTCGGCGAGCCCGACTACATCCACGAGTTCCGCGCGAGTTCCCAGGAGTTCGGCGCCGAGGACTTCCCGCACCGCGAGAGTCTGGCGCTACCCGACGCCCAGCGGGAACTGATCGAGGAGATTCAGGCGACCGGCACGCCGACGGTCGCCGTTCTCGTCACCGGGCGCGTGTTATCGACGCCGTGGATCGCCGAGCACGTCCCCGGCCTGCTGCTGGCCTACCAGCCCGGCTCGGAGGGCAGCGCCGTCGCCGACGTCCTCTTCGGCGAGCACAACCCGTCGGGACGGCTCCCGCTCTCCGTCCCGCGCTCGGAGGGACAGGTGCCCGTCCGGTTCAACCACCTCACGCACCCGACCGTCGACCACGAGGCCCACCGCTCCTCGTACGACCCGCTGTTCGACTACGGCCACGGGCTGAGCTACACGGAGTTCGAGTATACGGACCTGTCCGTCACGCCCGCGGAGGTCGGGCCGGACGCGGCGGTCGAGGTCGAGGTGACGGTCGAGAACGTCGGGGACCGCGCCGGGACCGAGCCCGTCGAAGTGTTCGCGACCGACGTAGTGAGCACGCGAGTCACCCCCGTTCGGGAACTGCAGGCGTTCGAGCGCGTCGCCCTCGACGCCGGCGAGCGGGCGACGGTATCGTTCGCGCTCGACGTGCCCGACCTCGGCTTCGTCGAGAACGACGGGACGCGGACGGTCGAACCCGGGACATTCGAGATCAGCGTCGGCGACCTGGTCGAGTCGTTCGAGGTGGTCCGGAGCCGTCCGTACCGGCGGTGACATAGCGATATCCCTGCCGGTGGTGACACGTCGCCGTTCCTACCGGCGGTGCGGACGGGGTAGATTTCCCACCTTCTCAGTTGCCCGTCACGCTCATGGGACTGGCGAGCGTACACACGATCCGATGTCGGTCCCTGACGAGGTCGACCTCTCCGGTGACCGCAAGCACGTCTACCGCTTCATCGACCGCCACGGCCCGGTCGAGCCGGCGGTCGTCGCCGAGAGCGTCGGCGTCGACCCGGAGTCCTTCCAGCACCACCTCTCGATCCTCGAACGCGACGACTTCGTCGAGGAGGACGAACGGGGCCGTCTGCACGCGAAACTCCAGCCCGGCGAGACCGAGGAGTTCGCGGAGGCCGGCGTCGCCTACGCGATCCGACCCGCCCGGCCCGCTGACTTCTCGGGCGTCATCGGCGTCATCCGCGAGGTCACCGCCGAGCGGACGTACATCACCGCCGAGACGGTCGCCGAGGAACTCACTTACGAGGAGACGCTCTTCCGGCGGACCCCCACGGAGTGCCGGATCGTCTTCGTCGCGGAGGTCGCCGACGAGGTGGTCGGCTGGGGCCACGTCGACGCCCAGGAGCAGGCCAAGCTCCGCGGCACCGCCGAGTGCACCGTCGGCGTCCTCGACGGCTACCGGCGCCACGGTATCGGCAGCCACCTCCTCCAGCGCTGCGTCGAGTGGGCCGCCTCCAGGGGCTGTCGGAAGGTGTACAACAGCCTCCCCGCGACCAACGGCACCGCGATCGACTTCCTCGAACGCAACGGCTGGGAGATCGAGGCGATCCGCGAGGACCACTACGAGATCGAGGGGCGCCTCGTCGACGAAGTGATGCTCGCCCGGCGACTGGGCGAGTGAAACTCGGCGCGGGCGCGACTCAGGCGTCCCACTCGTCGCTGGACCACGCGTCTTCACCGTCTTCGACCGCGGACTCGCCAGCACGGGGGAGCGTCCGCGACAGCACCACGTACTCTGTCATCGCGAGCGCGAGTGCGATTGCGATCGAGACGAGCGCCCCTTCGAAGACGAACATGAACGCGAGCACGACGACGCCGGCCCCGGTGAGCGCGTAGCCCGCCGCCCCGGGGTGGAAGCTCCGCGCGAGGTTCTCGTGTTCGTCCCGGACGTAGGTCTCGTCGGCCCGCCGGATGGTGTAGGGGACCGTGTAGAAGATCCCGACGCCCGAGAGGGCGCCCACGACGACCCCGAGCGCGATCTGATCGAAGAGGAGGATAGTCACGTAGGCGAGCGCCCCGAACGTGAAGAGCGCGGCGACGCCGCCGACTGCACCGGGACCGATCGGAGGCTCGTCCGCCGTCGCGTCTGCCATACCAGCCGTGTCGCGCTGCCGGAAAATAAACGGCGGGGACGCCGCGATCGTCCCTAGCCGCCGCCCCGTCCGGAAACGAGCAGTCAGCGTCGGCATGGGGCGCATCACCTCCCTCGTCGAGACGAGGCCTCAGTACCCCATCTCGCGGTAGCGTTCGCGGAGTTCCTCAATCCGCTCCGGGGAGCAGGACTTTTCGTCCATGGTGAGTTCTTCGTCGTACGTGAGTTCGATGGTGATGTAGCCAGTATCGCCCTCGTCTGCGATCCAGTCTGGGACTTTCTCACGGGGCCGCGTATGTTCGAGGTTCATATCGACCTCGTCGACATCGACTGAGAACCACGTTTCCGAACTGTCGTTGATACATTCGGTCGGGCCGACGATGGTCGCTTCTCGGTCACCGACTGCAGTGTCACCGTCTGGTTCGGTCTCGCTGAGTTCGACTCGCGTGTGGAAATACGCGCTATTGTATCGTCCGTTCGCAGGGACCAGCGTTTTCCATAACCGAGTAATGCCGAGATAGCGACCACCGATGAGGCTAAACTCCTGCCCTTTGTACTCGATATCCTCGACGAAGAACGGTTGTTCGATAGTGTCAGTCATGTATTTACGTCGTTACGAGGCTGGTTGATAAATCGAGTGGCCGCTTAAGGCCCAACCACTACGCAGTCTCGCTAGGGGACCCACACTGGCGACTGCTGCTTCGTCCTGTTCGCCCGCGGGTAACTCGTCGATCAGGTCCTCTGTCGGGATAACGATAGTCGTCGACACGACCCACTCACCCATGGCGATAGAGCTGGGGTTTCACCGCTTCGGGCGTGACGGACGAGGATACTCGCTCCTTTAGGTCCGGGTTCGAGGAACTCGACGGTCAGATTACGGTCGTCACACCCGTAGTGGGTATCGTCCTCTTTCTCGTCGTCACTCCGCACCGCCCGCGTCGGGAAGAAGTCGTCATCGTCGTCCTTGCCACCGGGCAGGCAGGCCTCCCCGCAGGTGAGTTCGTCGACCACGTCGTCCATGGCGTGGGTCGTCCCCTCGGTTGCGGCTTCGAAGAGGATCTCCGACTGCTCGCCCTGTTGCAGGAAGCCGGCCTCGCTGTTGCTCTGCTTGTTCTGGCAGTTGACGCCCTGTTGTGGGGTGTTTCCCGGTTAGCTGTGGCACCGGGCCGACAAATCTGGAGGAAATCGAGGTGGGGTTCGCGGTCCACGCCAACCGTTCGTCGTGCTGATCAGTCGATCGAACCGGATTAATACGATTACCCCGACGACGATCCGCATGAGAACTGCTATTTCAACCGAAGTACTTCTCCCGATATTCACGGCGTGTTTGCTCGACAGCGTCGAGTGAGGACGACGTCTCTCCGGGGTCGAACGACAAGTTGACTCGGATGAATCCTTCGTCGCCTTCTTCCGAGATCCAGTCGGGGACATCTTAACGGTCGCGAGTGTGGTAGCCCGCTCTGTCGCACTGCTCGGTCCGGATCTCGAACCAGCTCTCGCGTTTTAACGATTCACACGTTACGGAGCCCGTGATCTGAGCGTCGTCGCTCGATATCTCGGTCTCCGTCTGAAACGGCTCCTGAGATAGCTCGACTCGGTCTCGACGAAGTTCGACTTCCGCCGTCGCGTCACTCGTCGAGAGCGTGGCGAGTCGTCCGTACGCTGAGATGGTGTGTGTCATGCGTGACGCTTGCTTCTGGGAACGTTGCGTTCTGGTCGTCTCTGCGATTTCCGCGAATGTCTCGCCCCGGGACGGCGGATGCGCGCTCGTGGTGTGGATACTGTCGCTGGAATTCACCAGTCAGGATTCGAACGCGTCGGGTTCGACGGTGAACTCGAGTGTGAGATAGTACGAACTATGGGGCGGACCCCATAGGTCGATGTCGTTTTTCGTCGTGTCGACGATGTCCAGCGACTTGTCGCCGGGAAGCGTCTGTGCGGACACCCAAAAGGCCCCGAGTCGATTCTGGTACTCTTCGCTCCCTTTCTCCCGGAGGACGAACGAAGCTTCGGTGTTGCCCACTCCGTAGTAGTCCGCACGAAGTTCGACGTTCGATTCCGTCTCTCCGACCGACCGTTCCAGTCCGACCGGCGACTCCGTGAACGTGAGAGCGATTTCGTACTGTGTTCCGATGTCCTTGCCCGCTGTCGGGAGCAACGTCTCGTTGATATCGAGATTGCCGACTCCCGGGGCGCGCCATCCCTTCTCGCGCTCCCGCTCTCTATCGTGGAGGTGCATGATGGCCTCTTCGTTGTCGGAGTGGTGCGCCCACTGCTCGTACCGGCTAACGTCTGCGATCAAACCCGACAGTTCGAGGACTGACATGAGTATAAATGTTCGTAGCGGTGACAAATCTCCTTCGCTCGAACTTAGTCTGGGTCCGCAGTTTCGCCTTCCGAGCTTTTTAGTTCGCCGTCTTCCCCTATCCAGTACACGATGTCTCCGTGGACGTCAGTGTGATACAGGCCAATTCCTCGAGATTTCAATCGCGTGAACAGCGCTGGTTCCATGCTGTAATCGTTGTTGCCGCCGGTGACGACGGCGACACCGGGGTTCACGTCGAGGAGTGCATCACCGTTCGAGCCGGCGCCGCCGTGGTGTGCCAGTTGCAGTAGGCCGGTCTCGTTGAACTCGCGGTCGTCTACAAATTCTTTTCGACAGTACAGTTGTTCGTCGTCAAACCGAAGGAGAGTGGCATCAATCAGAGTCCTCGTCGTCCAGTGCGCCCGGTGAAACGTCGAGTTCCAGCGTCACGTAATTCGATTCGTAGGGTTTGCCAGTCAGCCACTCGTGTTCGTGGTCCGTCTCCATTGGTTGAGTAGTCTGCATTTCCTTCGACAGGTCGACGAAGTCCAGTGATTTCCCGTCTGGTAGGTGATCGAACGCTAGATCCAGAATGCCGTACCACGTTTCGTAATCTGTGGACTCGATCTCTCGGAGCACGAATCCCGCATTAACGCTAGTTGTGCCGCCGTAGTCGGCACGGAAACCCACCTTCGATCGGGTATCTTCGACTGACCAGGGAAGGTCCCGGGCAGACTCTCTTAAGGTGAGTGTTACGTCGTACTGGGTCGTGATGTCCCGGCCTGTTTTCGGGAGTGCCGATTTGACGAGACTCAGTTCGCCGGCCTTCACAAGCCCCTCGCCGGGATTGTGGTACCGAAGATGGAGTATCGCCTCCTCCTCAGAGGGATCGTTCACGGGTTCGAATCGCTCTATTTCGGTCACGAGATCTAACGTGAGAGTGACCATCTGTGGCGTATGGTGTTTACCCAGGTATTAATCGCTGTCCTCGGCTGCATCGACCTCACCATCTGGGCCAATGAGCCGCCCCTCTTCGTCGACGACGAACTTGACGTCATCGCCGACAGTTCTATACAACGGGAATAGTTCAACAGTGGGATCCCTGTTATTTCTGCCACCCGTGTAGACCGCAACGCGGGGGTCAGTGTCGGTGAGGTGTTCACTGTTAGAATCCGCCCCGCCGTGGTGGGCGAGTTGGAGCACGTCCACGTCCCCAAAGTTGTCGCTGAGGTCTTCTTCGACATCTTCGCGGATGTCGGACGACAGCAAGAAGCTGTACTCGTCCTTTGTGATCTTGAGGACGATGGCATTGCAGTCCGGCTTTTCACTACATCCCCCACGGCGCGTGTCTGGTGGATTCAGCACTTCGACTTCGACATCACTCCCCATCTCGATATCGTCGCCTTCATCCAGACCACTACGGTCGATGTCAGTCCCCTCGAGCGCGTCGGTAAGATATTCTTGCTCCTCCGTCTCGCGACCACCATTCTTTGCGATGATGCTGTTGAAATAGATATTCTCGATGGTTATATCGCTTGAAATGAGGCTCTCTTTACTATATGTAGAGAGTTCGTCTAGGATTAGCCCTCCGACGTGATCAGAGTGATTATGTGTAACCACGAGATGGTCAATCTCCTCCACATCTCTCTCCTGGAGTTTCTCGACGACATCGTTCTCTCCACCGTAGTTCCCGGTATCGACGAGCATCGTCTTGTCTTCACACGAGCACTCCTCGCCCGCGTTTCGTCTGATGAGGATAGCCGACCCTCTAACTCCGGGTTCAAGGAACTCGACGGTCAGGTTATGATCGTCACACCCGTCTTCGGTCCCGTAGTCCTCCTCGTCGTCCTCGTCGTCGCGTGCGCTGACGCCGAGGAAGAAGTCGGCGTCGTCGTCATCGTCGTCGCTTCCCGGCAGACACGTCTCGCCGGCCAGGGCCTCGTCGGCGAACGCCTCTGCCCCCTCTTCGAGGAGTTCCATCGCGGCGGCGGTCTTCCCGTTGTGCCGCGCCTCACCGAGGACGTCCGTCGCGGCGTCCTGGTGCCTCAACTGCCCGCTGTCCGTCTGCTTCTTGTTGGGGCAGTTCTCTCCACGCATCGGCGTGTAGCCGGGTCCGACGTGATCCCAGGAAGCCGAACACTCCTCGAGTCTGTGCTTGTACTTGTTCACTCCCGACGGGTACGTCCGGTCGCCCGTGCCCCAGGTGCCCTGCGCCGAGACGGTGAGCCCCGGCATCACCACGACGATGGGGATGTGATTGTCGAAGTTTAACGGGTCGACGCGGCCGGCCTTGCGATCGAGGCCGTTGACTTCCAGGTAGACCGGCTTGGACTCGCGGACGTACGTCATCGGCTTCGTGTTCGACGGGCCGTTGGTACGCGCCGACAGTTCGAAGCGCGCGTACTCGCCTTTGACGTCGACGGACCAGCCGTTGATGGACGCGTACCAGTAGGAGGGCCACGGGACGATCGGGACGCCCGGGTTGGGGACCGGCACGTGGTTTCTGGCCGCCATGGGAGCGTGGACGGTGTTCTCGACGTCCTCGACGGTCTCGTTGGCGGGGCGGACGGCCGGGACGGTCCGGCGCATGACCGGCGCCGTCGTGAGTACCGTGGGGGACGACCGGACCTTGTAGGTAATCTCGTCGTTCAGGCCGGTGTCGATGTTGCCGTGGTTCTCCGGCGTCCCCATGCCGAAGTCCATCTCTTTGCTGAAGACCTCCTCGACGAAACTGACCCCCTCGTCCATGTCGATGCCGCTGTCTCCGAGGCGGTCCTTCGCTTCGTCACGCGACGCCTCGCGGGCGTCGTTCACTTCGTCCATCCAGCGTTTCGTCCGATCGATGTACCGTTCGCGGGCCTCGGACCGGGCCATCTCGGCGGCAGTCCGGTAGTCGTCGGACTGGGTGGGCGGGTCGCCGCCCGGCACGTCCGCCGGTGCGTCGGCGCCCGAGACGGTGCCGTAGATGAGTTCCGGTTTCCTGTCGTCGAGACTGTCTTTGAGCGCGGCGAACGGGTTGTCCTCCCCGACCATGTCCATCCGGCTGACCTGGATCTCGCCGATCTCCAGCACCTCCTCGTGAGTGCTCTCGACGTCGTCCTGGAGCCACTCGACGAGTGCCGCCTGGTCGTCGGGCGCGAGGTCGAGCGTGCCCGTATCCGACGTCTCGATGAGTTCGTCGCGGAGGTCCGACGCGCTCTCGATGTTGCCGCCGGTGATCTGCCCCTGCAACCCGTCCTCGATATCCTCGGCGTCGGTGGGATCGGACGGCTCGTACCCCGTTATCTGCTCCAGCGATTTGGGGGGCAGTTTCCGGAAGTTCGGCTGGTCCATGTCGTCGGGTCCGGTCGGCCCACCGGAGGTGAACTCCGTGCTGGTCCCGATCGCCTCTACGTCGGCGTCCCGGCTGTGTGACCCCGTGATCGAAGCAGTCAGTTCGAACGTGACGGTGCTGGTATCGCTCGACGTTTTGTCGTCGTCCGTCGGGCACTCGTCCTCGTCGTCCCCGTCGTCGTCGATACACTCCCACTCCTCGACTTCCTCGTAGGTCTTCTCGACGACGATGTGGACGTCGTACAGCGGGATCCCCTGCCGGGGGTTCCCTCCCTCCCCGGCGTCGGTGTACTCGACGGAGACGTCGACGGTCTCGAAGCTCGTCCCCGCGTGGTTCAGGGATTCGCCGTCTTTCTCCCAGTGGGGGCCGCTCGCGCCGTCGGGGCGGTCGGCTTCGGGGAACTCGCCGGCGATCCTGTCCGAGTCGACCGACGCCGAGGCGCTGCCGCTGTAGACGTCGTCGATGACGTGTTTGATCAGGTCCCGATCCTCGCCCTCCTGGACGGCGCTGGGGAACTCGTCTTCGGCGTCGAATCCCCCACTGTTCGGGGCCTCTCCGACGTTGTACCCGTCTTTCTCGTCCCACTTTTCCTCCGCGGTGGAGCCCATGTTCGACTCCATCTGGTTGCCCCACTGCTCCTCGACGTAGTCCCAGTCGATCGCTTCGTCTATCGTGTCCTGCTTGCCGGGATAGGCGAACTGGCCGATGTGGACGCTGATCTCGCTACTCGTCGGATTCTTGCCGTTCGCGGGCCCGGCAGACCCGCTTCCGCCGACGAGGTCACCGAGGGAACTCGGCGGATCGCCGCCCGTCGGTCCGAAGAGGAACCCGGCGACGGTGCAGGCCTCTTTCGTGACCCACTCGGCGGCCGACCCGCTGGAGACGAACTTCTTTCCGAACTTGCTGGTGAGACACATCCACTCGGCGCTCATCGCCCGCGTCGCTCGGGGATCCTGCGTGCCGAACTGCTCGCGCTGGATGGCGAAGATGGCGTCGTTGGCCATCACCTCGATTTCCTTGTTCTCGACGATGCTGTGGAACGTTCCAGTGGTGGAGCCACCCGGACATTTGCGGCCACCGCTCTTGTCGTCACCGCCACCACTGCCACCACTGCTACCACCGCCGCCACCGCCACCGCCGCCACCGCCACCGCCGCCACCGCCGCCACCGCCACCGCCGCTGCCGCCATCGCTGCTGCCACTTCCACTACCGCTGTTGCCCCAGTCGCCGGTGCCGAGGTCGGCGACGTACGGCGAGGGCGTCCCGCAGTAGCGTTCGTAGCCCGCTTTCGCCCACGCCAGGGTGTACATTCGGGCGCCGAACTGCGCGCCGAACGACGACCCTTCGGGGTTCGACAGCGTGGAGTCGTCGAGGCGGTCCTCGTAGGTCTCGACCTTCCGGTGGAGGTCGAAGACCGTCGAGGACACGGTGACGGTGATGTCCTGAGTCCGGTCACCCTGGAACTCGCCGTCCCTGTACACTTCGACGGTCAGGTCTTCGATAGTGGCCCTGAGTTCGCCCGTCTCGAGGTCGCTCGTGTCGACCGATTGCTCGAGTGTCACCCGGTCGATGGCCGATTTCAGCGAATCGGCGGAGTAGGCGGCGTCGGGGATCGAAGCGGTGGTCTTCGTCTCCGTCCCGAGTCGCTGGCCGGATCCGGCGAGTTTGCGCTCGGCTTCGAGATAGACCCGCAGTTTGACGTAGCGCTCGAAGATCGTCTCGTGGCCTTCGGTGTCACCTATCGCCTCCCCGATCGGCGTCTCCGCCGTCGCTTTTGCCTTCGTGATCGGTTCCTTCGCCGCCTTCTCGGTTGCCGCTCTGGCGGCGTCGCGTATCGCCGTCTGCGACGCCGAGACGGTTCGGTCGATGGCCATCGAGACCTCGACGTCCGAGTCCTCGTTCGGGCGCGTTCCGATGACGCCGACGACCGTGGCGCTGATGACCACGAGGAAGACCCCCAGGATCGCGAAGGGGATCCGGCCGCGGTCGCCGAGTTCGATACGTGCAGTGTGCGGTCGCTTCCGACTCATGGTTCCCAGGTCTGAACTGTGATCGTGACCGTTCCGGGCGAAACGTCCTGTGCGAGTTGCTCCCCTGACGGGCTTTCGTACGTCGAATCGAGGTCTTCCTTGATGGCCGCAGCGAGGCCCGCCTCGATCCGCCTGTTCGCGCCGTCGGCGTCGGCATACGTCCGGTCGATGTACCGGTTGCCGAGCGGCCCCGGGTAGTCGTAGTCGACGTCCGAGGCGCCGCGGACGTGGGCGTCGTTGTACGCGTTGATCGCTTCCTTCATCTGGAGGTACCGGTGCCGGGCGACGACGGGCTCGAGGCCCTGCTGTTCGAGCGCGAGCTGCGTCTGCTGTGCGGGGAAGTACCCCTCGACCATCGCCTCCGCGACGAGTTCGGCGACTTCGCCGATGCCGCCGGTTTCGTCGGCCCGTCTTATCTCCGCGTCCGACAGCTCCGGAATCCTGATTCCGACCGTCATCGTGGTGGTGCTGACGTCCGCGTCCGTCGGCGGGGCTGGGCCGCCCTCGCAGACGCCACGGAAGTCCGACCCGGGGAAGGGTTCCCAGACGGCGACGACGTGTGCCTCGGTGTCGCTGCCGGTGATCTGGTCTCTGATCGGGCCGTCGAGTTTCTCGGAGAAGTCGGGACCTCGGTCATCGATCCCTTCCTTGGTGAGACGTGTCCCGTCGACTTCGGCGCTGGTGACGGCGGCCTCCGCGAGAAGCTCCGCAGTCGTCCCGTGGACTTGTCTGGTGTAGGTCGCCGGGTCAGTGAACTCGTCGTCGTCGGACCCGCCGTAGCTGAGTTTCTGATCCGTGATGACCCCCGTGAGCCTGTAGTCGGTCGTGATGGTCGTCGCGGAGATGGTTTCGGCGACCTCCTGGGATTCCCGGATGTCGACGCGCTCCTCGTTGGATCGCTCGACGACGTGGTAACTGAGGATGACGACGGCGGCGCTCATCAGGAGGAGAGCGAGCGAAACGTCGACGACGGTGCTGACCGCGCGGTTGTCGGATCTCACAGGTCTCGACCCCCCGTGTCCGGATGGTCGGTCCCGATGTCTGTGAGGATACTGCAGGAGAGAGATGTACGGATGATCCCCCCGTCAGGTCGGGGCGTGGGCTGGTCGCTGTCGGCCGAGTACTCGACCGCGCCGTGTCCGGCGACGGTCGAGGCGTCGTCCCCGCTGGCGCCTGTCTCGTCCATCGCAGCGGTTGCGGCGCCTATCACGGCGGTCGTGGCGTCCGCCACCGCGAGCACGCCGCCCGTCTTTATCTGGGCTCCCGTCGGCGCGAAGCGGACGACTCCCCCAACTGCCACGCCGGAACGCGAAGCCCCCCGAACGACGTCCCTGGCCTCAGCGGGCGCTACCAGACCCATGCCCCGATTGGTCTCGTCCCTGTATTTAAACCTGAACGTGAAGAAATCCGACAAAACTCCGTCGCAGGCGTCGTCTCGGCTGCGCTTCGACTATGGGGTGGCGGTCCAGAAAGACGATCCCGGGCGAGATAGCAGCCGTCTCGCTCGGATCAGCTACCCGGTCCGGAAGGAGAGGTCTAGCGTCGGCGCGGAGTGGGTGAGCGACCCCATCGAGATGACGTCGACCCCGGTGGCCGCGTAGTCGGGGACGGTCTCGACGGTGATCCCGCCGGAGGCCTCAGCCAGTACTTCCCGACCCAGTTCGTCGGCAGCCCCACGCAGCAAGTCCACCGCTTCGGCGGTCGTCTCGGGATCCATGTTGTCCAGCAGGACGATGTCGGCACCGGCCTCGGCGGCCCGCGGCGCGTCGCCGGGCTCCTCGACTTCCACCTCGATCTTCGTCGTGAAGGAGGCGCGCTCGTGGAAGTGTTCGACGGCGCTTTCGAGACCCATCTCGGCGACGTGGTTGTCCTTGACCATCACCATGTGCGAGAGGTCGAGGCGGTGGGTGTCGCCGCCGCCGGCGACGACCGCGCGCTTCTCGATCCCCCGCAGTCCGGGCGTGGTCTTGCGCGTGCCCGCGACGCGAACGTCGTCGCTCTCTGTCCGTGCAGCGTCGACGGCCCGGCGGGTCTTCGTCGCGATGCCCGAGGCGTGACCGGCGACGTTGACCGCGACGCGCTCGCCGCGGAGCACCTCGCGGGCCGGCCCCTCGACTTCCAGCACGGCGTCGCCCGCGTCGATCCGCCCGCCGGCCGTCGCACTGTCGACGACCTCGACGGCCAGATACTCGAAGACGGCGCGGGCGGCTTCCAGACCGGCGACGACGCCCGACTCTTTCGCGACGAGCCGGCCCGTCGTCTCGCCGGGCACGTCGTTGGTCACGTCGTGGTGGCCCACGTCCTCGCGGAGCCACGTCTCGATCTTCGAATCGGGGATCATGTCCGGTCGAACCCCTCAGTCCGCCCTCGTCTTCGCGGGCGTCTCCACGAGGTTGTGCGTCCCGACGGACTCCTCGTTCTCGGCGGCGGCCCGCGCGACGAGCAGCGCCGTCACCGAGGCGTGGCGGAGTTCGTACAGCGAGCGCGAGGTCCGCGTGCGGACGTAGGCGTCGACCTCGCCCTTGAGTCGCCGCAGGACCGCCTGCGCCCGCCCGAGGTCGTCGGGGTGGCGCCGGAGACCGACGTACTCGTCCATCACGCGGCGCAGGCGGACGAACTTCTCGCGGGCGAAGTTGTCGGGGAGCGCCGGGTCGCGGTCCAGCAGTTCGGGTGCCTCGACGACGTCGGGTTCGAATCCGGAGGCGTCCCCGGACGCTTCGGCCGGGGGCTCGTCGAACAATCGTTCGACGGCGTCCTCGCCGGCGCGCAGCCCCCAGACCAGCCCCTCCAGCAGCGACGTGGAGGCCAGCCGGTTGGCGCCGTGGACGCCGGTGCGCGAGCACTCGCCGACGGCGTAGAGCCGGTCGAGCGACGCCCGGCCGTGGGTGTCCACGTCGACGCCGCCGCAGAGGAAGTGCTCCGCGGGGCCGACCGGGATTCCCGACTCCCAGTCGACGCCGCGCTCCTCGCACTTCTCGGCGAGGTCGGGGAACTCGTCGGCGAAGTCCAGCGGCGACACGTCGAGGACGACCTCGTCGGTCGCGTCGCGCTCCTTCTGGACGGCGCGGGCGACCACGTCGCGGGGCGCGAGTTCGGCGTCCTCGTGGTAGTCGGGCATGAACCGCTCGCCCTCGCCGTTGCGGAGGACGGCGCCCTCGCCGCGGACGGCCTCGCTGACGAGGAACGGGCCGTCCTCGGGTTCCTCGCCGCCCGGGTAGACCGTCGGGTGGAACTGCACGTACTCGAGGTCCTCCACGTCGGCGCCGGCGAGCGCGGCCATCGCGATGCCGTCGCCGGTCGAGCCGTCGGGGTTGGTCGAGCGCGGGTACAGGTCGCCGATGCCGCCCGTCGCGAGGATCGTCGCGCCGGCGAACGTCGGCGTAACCTCGCCGTCGTGCTCCAGCAGGGCGCCGTGGACGCGGCCCTCGTGGCTGATCAGTTCGAGCGCGGCGGTGTCGTCGCGGATCTCGACGCCGTCGCGGTCGTCGAGGTGGTTCAGGAACGGAACGTGGATGTGCTTGCCCGTCGAGGCGTCGACGTGGAGGATCCGGGGTTCGTCGTGGGCGGCCTCGCGGCCGAAGTCGAAGTCGCCCTCGACGCCGTCGGCACCGCTCCCGTCGTTGCCCTCGCTTGCGGTGTCGAACTCGACGCCGAGGGTGTCGACCAGCACGTCCGAGACGGCCTCGTTGGCCTCCTCGACGAGCACGTCGACGGCCTCCGGATCCGCCGTGTCGGCGCTGGCTGTCAAGATGTCCTCCTTGAACTGCCCGGGGTCGTCTCGGGAGACGGCGATGCCGCCCTGCGCCCACCACGAGGAGGCGCCCTCGGGACGGGTCGCCTTCGTCGCGACGGTCACGTCGGCGCCGTCCCGCGCCGCGCCGAGCGCCGCAGCCAGGCCCGCGATGCCCGATCCGACGACGAGTACGTCCGTCGTCCGGTAGTCGTCGTAGTCCTCCAGTTCGCCGGCGCTCGCGTCGCCGCTGTCGTCTGTCTCGCTCATGGTCAGATCTCCAGCATGCGGTCGAGGGCGACCTGCGCGAGTTCCTTCTCCTCGGGGTCGACCTCGATGACGTTGCGCTCGCGGCCCTCGACCAGTTCCTCCAGCACCCACGCCAGGTAGTTCGGGTCGATCTGGCGCATGGCGTTGCAGTCCATGCAGGCGTCGCCGCACAGCGGCAACACCTCGACCTCGGGGTGCCAGCGGTCGAGGTGCTTCGCGAGGTGGATCTCCGTGCCGATGGCCCACGCCTCGCCGGGGTCGGCGTTCTCGACCGTCTCGCAGATGGTCGAGGTCGATCCGACCACGTCGGCCGCTTCGACGACCTCGCGGCGGCACTCGGGGTGGACGACGACGTTCGCGTCGGGGCGGCGCTCGCGGAGGTCCTCGATGTGGGACTCGCTGAAGCGCTCGTGGACCTGGCAGTAGCCGTCCCAGAGCACGATGTCGTTCTGGACGACCTCCTCCGCGTCCTTGCCCTCGGGGTCCCACGGGTCCCACTCGGCGATCTGGTCCTCCATGCCCAGCCGGTGGGCCGTGTTCTCGCCGAGGTGCTTGTCCGGGAGGAAGAGCACCTTGTCGCCCTTCTCGAAGGCGTACTCGAAGGCCTTGTGGGCGTTCGAGGAGGTGCAGACCAGTCCGCCCTGCTCGGCGCAGAAGGCCTTCAGGTCAGCGTAGGAGTTCATGTAGGTGATCGGGATGATCTCCTCGTCGGGCGCGGCGCCGGTGATCTCGGCCCACGCGGCGTCGACTTGCAGCGCCTCGGCCATCCCGGCCATGGGACACGACGCCTCCATGCTCGGGAGGATCACCTGCTGGTCGTCGTCGGTGATGATGTCCGCCGACTCGGCCATGAACGTCACGCCGCCGAAGATCACGTACTCGGCGTCGGCGTTGGCGGCCTCCTTGCTGAGCTGGTAGGAGTCGCCCACGAAGTCGGCGTGCTCGACGATCTCCCGGCGCTGGTAGTTGTGGCCGAGGATCACCACGTCGTCGCCCAGCTCGTCGAGGGCGGCCTCGATGCGTTCGGTGCGTTCGGCCTCGTCGAGGTCGCGGTAGGCCGGCGGCAGCTGTTCCAGATTGTCGTATTTGAAGAGACTGAGGTCAGTCTCGAACTGCGCTGTTTCCATTTCCGGCACGTGTGGTCACTTGGGTTAGCTGATTCTATGGACCACCGTATTGAAAAAATTTTGCCTTCAATCAATCCGACCGGTGGACAGTAGGGTGGTAGTATCCCTTTCCGACCACCGATCGGAATCAATACCCGGGATTGTCTAGTCATGGTATATGCTACCATCCGAAGATATCTGGCGAGAATAGCCGATCGCGGGGAGAGAAAACCGTGCGTTAGACGATTTGCTCGCCGTCGTCGTCGTAGACTTCGATGGCGTCGACGGGGCAGGCGCGGGCGGCGAACTTCGCGTCGAGTTCCGCGCCGTCGGGGACCTCACGGACGAAGATATCCTCCTCTCGTTCCTCACTGTCTGTGAGAATCGCCTTGCCTGCATCGCTGTCCCGTTCGAAGGCGTCCCACTCGGCGACGCACTGGAACATCCCGATGCAGGTGTCGCGGTCGTATTCGATGCGCATAGGGGCGCTTGGCCGGTCGCGAACTAAGTTCTGCTGGCTGAGGACGGCCGAACGGACCGTACCGGGACGCGCAGAGGAACAATCCGGGTAAAAGTAGTGGTAACCGAAAGATCAATACCGACCGCGTCCGTAGTTCTATAGAATGGGTGCCGGTTCGATCGATCTCCGCGACAATCAGCGGAAGACGCTGACAGTACTGGTAAACGAGTATCAACAGCAGGAATCGCCGGTGAAGGCCGAGACGCTCGCCGAGCGGCTGAACCGCGACACCGGGACGATCCGGAACAAGATGCCACAGCTCAAGTCCCTCGGGCTTGTCGAGGGCGTCCCCGGTCCTCGCGGCGGCTACGAGCCGACCGACCGCGCGTTCGCGTTGCTCGACCGCGACCCGGAGGCCGACCGGGAACCCGTCACGGTCACGCAGGAGTTCGACCGCGTCGACGCGACCGTCGAGAACATCTCGTTCACGAACGTGAACCACCCGTCGGTCTGCAGGGCGTGGATCGACTTCCAGACGCCGCTGCCCGACCTCTCCGTCGGCGACCCGATCATCGTCGGTCCGACGGCGAAGAGGGACCTCGTCGTCGCCGGCGAGGTCCACAGCACGAACGATACGGGCAACCGAGTCTCGCTCAGCGTGAGCCACATGGAAGCGCCGCTCAGCGAGGACTGACCCCCGGAGACGAAAGGACGGGTCGAATTCGACCTCGATCGTGACTGATCGTCGTACCGGAGGTAGTCCGGAGTAGTTATCTCGACGAAGTGCTCCGTTGTGGCGGTTTTACTGTGACACAGACCAGTTCTGGAGACGACTGATCGCAGGACCATACTGGCTGAATCCCCTGATCAGTGTAGATTCGTCTTGAACGCATCGCTCCTTCCGAGCTGTTTGTTCTACATACGTTCCTGTTTAGATACTATCAACAGATATTATATCTCAGATACACTCATCGGAAATAATGCAGCGCCGCACGCTTCTCGGATTAGCCGCTAGCGCCGGGGTCCTCGGCGTCTTCGGGGCCACAGTCGGGGACCCTGGCCAGCCTGCTGCTCCACCAGCCAAGCGCGCCGAGGAGCCAATCCTTCCAACGGGACAACGGGATACCCCCGTTGTAGCCACCGATACGACGACGGTCGGGACAGAAACGTACGGGACCGTTCTACAAGATGCATCGGTACTCGATCTCAAACCGACGGAACGGTACGCTCTTGTCACCAGATATCGGCTCATTCCAGGATCGAATTACCAAGCGGGGAACGGATGGAAGATTACCTCGCTGACGGTCGAACACGACTGGCGCTCAGGTTCGCTCGTCTCGCACTCTGGAGACGTTGTTCCAGTTGACGATGACGACGGAGACTCGTACCTCTACTTAGGCACCGACCAATCGACGAGGCGGTACCAGTGGAATTTGACGTTTGGCACAGCAACAGGGGACTCCTCCACCATTCGCTTCGCTTCTGTCATAGATCTTGAGGCGACCCCCGAAACAGCCGATACTCTCGTCGATGCTATGTTCGGCGCGGGCTTCACGAAAGGATTCCTTCGGGCCTCGGAACAAGACCGTGCGACGGCACGAGTAGCACTACAGGGAAAGACCGAGTAGAACGAAAGTCGCCTATACGATAGCGTAGAATAAAATACGCAATTACTACCGACCCTTCTCTACTATTGCGTTTGGATGGTCAAATTGACATTTGGGGCGCCCCATCTCAAGTGAGGGGTATCTCTTCTGTATTAAGCATCCGCGTGCCGTAGGCGCGCGGTACTCCGCTCGCGCAGAGGGCGACTGGCCTTTTTCACCCGTGTTTTTCCGCCTGGGTTCCCCGCAGCGCCCTTCGGGCGCGAGGAAACCCCGTCCGCAAAAAGATGGTCCGACAGTTTAAATCACGGAGCGCACTACCACGCTCGTAATGGACGTCGCGGACATCCCGGGGGTGCCCGACTGGCTGCCCGAGCACCTGCAGGCCGACGGCATCGAGTCGCTGTACCCACCGCAGGCCGAGGCGGTCGACGCCGGCGTGACGCAGGGCGAGAACCTCGTCGCCAGCGTCCCCACGGCCAGCGGCAAGACGCTCGTCGCCACGCTCGCCATGCTCGCGAGCGTCGAGCGCGGGGGGAAGGCGCTCTATATCGTGCCCCTCCGCGCGCTCGCCAGCGAGAAGCGCGAGGAGTTCGAACAGTTCGAGCAGTACGGGCTGGAGGTAGGCGTTTCCACGGGCAATTACGAGTCCGAAGGGGGCTGGCTCGCCACGAAGGACATCGTCGTCGCCACCAGCGAGAAGGTCGACTCGCTGGTCAGGAACGACGCGCCGTGGCTCGACGATCTGACCTGCGTCGTCTCCGACGAGGTCCACCTCGTCGACGACCCGAACCGCGGCCCGACCCTCGAAGTCACGCTGGCGAAGCTCCGCCAGCTCAACCCCGACCTGCAGACCGTCGCGCTCTCGGCGACCATCGGCAACGCCGAGGCACTGGCCGAGTGGCTCGACGCCGCGCTCGTGGACTCCGACTGGCGCCCCATCGAACTGAAGAAGGGCGTCCACTACGGGCAGGCGCTGCACCTCGAAGACGGGAGCCAGAGCGAACTCTCGGTCCGGAACTCGGAGAAGCCGACCGCTGCGATCGTTCGCGACACGCTCGAAGACGACGGGTCGACGCTCGTGTTCGTCAACTCCCGCAGGAACGCCGAGGCCGCCGCGGGGCGGCTCGCTTCAACCGTCGAACCGCACCTCACGCCCGAGGAGGAGGAACAACTGGCCGAGGTGGCCGACGAGATCCGCGACGTGAGCGACACCGACACGAGCGACGACCTCGCCGACGCCGTCGAGGGCGGCGCTGCCTTCCACCACGCCGGGCTCGCCAGCGGACATCGCTCGCTCGTCGAGGACGCGTTCCGGGACCGACTCGTCAAGGTCGTCTCCGCCACGCCGACCCTCGCCGCCGGGGTCAACACACCCTCGCGGCGCGTCGTCGTCCGCGACTGGCGGCGCTACGACGGCACCGCCGGTGGGATGCAGCCGCTCTCGGTGCTGGAAGTCCACCAGATGATGGGCCGCGCGGGCCGTCCCGGTCTCGACCCCTACGGCGAGGCACTCTTGATCGCCAGCAGCCACGACGAACTCGACGAACTGTTCGAGCGGTATGTCTGGGCCGACCCCGAGCCCGTCGAGTCGAAACTCGCCGCCGAGCCCGCGCTGCGGACGCACATCCTCGCCACCGTCGCTTCGGGGTTCGCCAACTCCCGCGAGGGGCTGCTGGAGTTCCTCGAACAGACGCTGTACGCCTCCCAGACGACCGAGCGCGGGCGGCTGGAGCGGGTGATGGACGACATGATCGAGTACCTCGAACGGAACGAGTTCCTCGAACGAGAGGACGACGGCGGGCTGACGGCGACCTCGCTGGGCCACACCGTCTCGCGGCTCTACCTCGACCCGATGAGCGCCGCGGAAATCATCGACGGCCTGCGGGCGTGGAAGCGCGGCGACGGTCGGGCGCGCTCGGACGACGGAAGCGGTGCGATGCGAGCGCCAGACGCCGGCGCCGACCCCGACGCGGAACCGCCGGGCTTCACGACTGCGGGCGAACTCGCGGACGAAGGGGAGTCCGACGACGCCGAGCGGCCGGATCCGACCGCGATGGGTCTCTATCACCTCGTCGCGCGGACGCCGGACATGTACGAGCTCTACCTGCGCTCGGGCGACGAGGAGGAGTACCAGATGCTCGCCTTCGAGCGCGAAGACGAGTTCCTCGGGTCGATGCCAAGCGAGTTCGACCCCGCCTTCGAGGACTGGCTGTCGGCGCTGAAGACCGCCCGCCTGCTCGAAGACTGGGCCAGCGAGGTCGACGAGGACGAGATCACCGACCGCTACGCCGTCGGCCCCGGCGACGTGCGCGGCAAGGTCGAGACCGCCCAGTGGCTGCTCGGCGCCGCCGAGTCGCTGGCGGGCGAACTCGGCCTCGGCCTCGCCCCGGCCGTCCGCGAGGCGCGCGTTCGCGCCGAACACGGCGTCCGCGAGGAGCTGACTGACCTCGCCGGCGTCCGTGGCGTCGGCCGCAAGCGCGCCCGCCGGCTGTATCAGGCGGGCATCGAGGACCGCGCCGACCTGCGCGAGGCCGACAAGTCGGTCGTCCTCGGCGCGCTCCGCGGCCGCGAGCGCACCGCCGAGACCGTCCTGGAGAACGCGGGCCACCGCGACCCCTCGATGGACGGCGTCGACCCCGACGCGAGCGCCCGACCGGACGAGGACAGCGCGGCTGGCGGCAGTGGTGGTCCCGCCGACGCCACAGCGTCCGACGACGAGGAAGACCAGTCGAGTCTGGGTGACTTCTGATGCGCTGGGGTGAGCACTGATGGAGCTCGTCGAGGCCGTCGCGACGGTCGCGGACCTGGACGGGTTCGTCGCGCGGCTCGGCGAAATCGGCGACGAGCACGGCGTCACCGTCCAGGCGTTCGACGCGCAGTACGTGGTCGACCGCGCGCACCTGGAGCGGGCGGTCGAACTCGCCGACCGGGCCATCGACCGCGGCGAGAACGTCGCCCGCGACCGCGCGGTCGAGATCCTGCTGTACGCCGCCGGGACGCGACAGATCGACCGCGCGCTCGAACTCGGCGTCAGCGAGGGGGAGTGCCCGGCGGTCGTCCTCGTGGACGCACCCGACGCCGAAGCCGCCGAGGCGACCGCTGGCCGGGAACGGCGAGCCGCGGAGGCCGTCCGAGCGATCGACGGCTCCGCGACGCTCGAACCGGCGGCGACGCTCGGCGAGTACGACCCCGAGCGGGTCCGCGAGTTCTTCGCGGTCGGCGACGCGGAACTCGATGCCGTCGACGGGACCCTCGCCGACGTAGTCCGCGAGCGCGTCGCACTGCTCGACGTCGAGAAGTGACCGAGGGCGGTCCGTTCTAAACGGCGTATGGAAATACCGGTAGCGGGCCGCTGCTATAGCCACCGTTCCCGTTCGGGTTGCCGCCTTCTCGCACCGTGGGAACCACCGCCAATAGTTTCTGCCAGCGCGTCGCATCGACACGTATGTACGACGACATCCTCGTGCCGACGGACGGGAGCGCGGGC
The DNA here is from genome assembly GCF_054504345.1 of Halosimplex yunnanense. NCBI lineage: Archaea > Methanobacteriati > Methanobacteriota > Halobacteria > Halobacteriales > Haloarculaceae > Halosimplex > Halosimplex yunnanense. Next base: position 44,013 of record NZ_JBTJEL010000037.1, read on the forward strand.
GCTCGCAGAGCGCTGGAAGAGGCGATCGAGCTAGCGGCGCAGTTCGACGCGACGGTCCACTCGCTGTACGTCGTCGACGTGGCGGCGTTCAGTTCGGAGGCCGGCGCCGTCGACATCGTCGAGTCCTTCGAGCAGATGGGCGAGAACTCGGTCGACAGCGCCGTCGAGCGGGCCCGCGAAGCGGGCGTCGACGCCACGGGCACCGTCGTGACCGGGACGCCCCACCGGTCGATCCTCGACTACATCGACGACAACGCGGTCGACCTCGTCGTGATGGGGACCCACGGCCGGACCGGTCTGGAGCGGTATCTCCTCGGGAGCGTCACCGAGAAGGTCGTCAGAACGGCTGACGTTCCAGTCTTGACGGTCCGGGCCGAGCCCGAACCCGAGGAGTAGCGCTCAGACCGAGGAGTAAGGTTCAGGGCCGAGCGTGCCAAACGTTCACACATGAGATTCGCAGTGGCAGTCGACGGTTCGGTCGAGAGCGACCGCGCGTTCGACCACGCCGTCGAGCTGGCGACCGCCGCTGGGGCGGCGCTGACCGCCGTCCACTCCGTCGACCCGGACGTGTACGACCGCGGAGGCGGTGAATCGCCGAACGGGGGTGCGGACTACGCGGACCGGCTCATCGTCGAGAGCGTCAGCGACGCCGAGGAGCGGGGGGAGCGCCTCCTCGAAGAGGCCATCGAGCGGGCCGCGGATTCGGGGCTGGACGTCGACAGCGAGTTGCTCTACGGCGACCCCGTCGAGACCGTCCCCGACTTCGCGACGACCGAGGGCTACGACGGCATCTTCGTCGGGCATCGCGGGCTCTCGGACGCACAGGAGCGCGTACTCGGCAGCGTCGCCAAGGAGGTCGTCGAACGCTCGTCGGTCCCGGTGACGGTCGTTCGCTGAACGCGGCGCAACGGTCAGGCGTCCGCGCTCCCCTCGGACTCTCGGGGGGCCGTGAGTTCACCGTGTTCGTCGATCTCGCCGCCGACGAGTCGGGTCGAAGAGATCCGTTCACCGTCGTCGGCTCGGACGTACGGCACGACGAACCCCTCCATCGGATCGAGGCCGCGACGGGCACGCTCGTCGTTGATGTCGGCGAGTTCGTGGGCCGTCTCGGGCGAGACGACCAGCGCGTCGAGCGACGGGTCCGTCGACGCGATGCCGTGCTCGTCGTGGAGTTCCCTGATCTCGACGTCGCGACCCCACTCGTCGAGCGCCTCGATCTCCTCGCGGACCCGCTCGCGGCGGTCGGCGAAGTCGGGGACCGGTCGCTCGCGCTTTCCGCGGGCGAACTCGTCGCTGGTGAGCGCGACGAGGACTCCCTCGTCGCCGCGTTCGAGGGCTTTCCTGAACAGGGCGCGGTGTCCGTCGTGGACGGGGCCGAAGGTGCCGGCGACTGCGACGCGCATACGTACCCGTGGAGTCCACGGGAGAAGTGTCTCACGGCCAGCGGAGTGAGGGGACGGCGTCTCGCCATCCGGCCGCGGTCTCGTGGTCGGCGATCAGCGGCCGACGATGGCCTCGGACCCGACGACGAAGTCTGCTACCCGTTCGAGTTCACGGCGGACGCGCCCCGGTCGCCGCCGACCGGCGAGGACGACCGCGTCGGCGTCGATCTCCACGGCGTAGGCCGGCACCTCCTCGTTCGGGCGGCCGTGGCACCGGCGCGTGCGCACGGTGACGCCGCGCTCGCGACCGCGGACGTCGACGGTCCGCAGCAGGTCGTGGCCCGCGTCCTCGGCCTCGTCGATCAGGACTTCGCCGCTGCTCAGCGCCGGTTCCCCGTACCGGCTCGTGTCGACGACGTACAGCGCGTGGACGATGCCGCCGCTGCGTTCGGCCCACTCGAGCGCGCGGTCGATCGCCGCCTCGGTCGATCCGTCCCCGTCCGCCGTGCTCTCGTCCAGCGAGAGCAGGATCCTGTCGGTCATGGTCCCCGTTCGGACCGAGACGGATCGGCGGTAAATAGGTGCGCGACGGTTCGCAGGGCCGCGCTGGCGGTAGCCCTCGGCATACGTCGGGAGTAGGCTTAACCTGTCCACTCGACTAGTCCGTCTATGGCGACGCTCGACGACCCCGTCTCCGTCGGCGGGGTCGACCTCCCCAACCGCCTCTACCGGGCGCCGCTGCTCGAATGTGCGGGCAACGGCCCCGACGCCGTCGACACCTTCGCTTCGGAACTCGAACCGACCGCCGCGTCGGGCGTCGGGTTGATCTTCCAGGGGGCCAGTATCGTCACCGCCGAGAGCGGCTGTGCGGCGCCGAACATGACCCGCTTTCACGACCCTGAGTTCGTCGCCCGGTGCTCGCGGCTGACCGACGCCGTCCACGACCACGGCGGCCGCATCTTCGTCCAGCTGGCCCACGGCGGCCTCCGGAGTCTGGCCGTCTGGCACGCCGGCCACCGCGCCCGGAACCCGGACCACGAGGAACTGGCCGTCTCGCGTCCTCCACCGCAACTGCGACTCCTCGACTGGCTGGGACTGGTTGATTTCGAGCCCCACGTGATGTCCACCGGCGAAGTTTACGAGTTAGCCGAGCGATTCGGGGAGGCGGCGGGCTACGCCGTCGAGGCCGGCTACGATGGGATCCACATTTCGGGGGCGAACATGGGAATCGTCCAGCAGTTCCTCTCGCCGTTCTACAACCGCCGCGACGACGAGTTCGGCGACGGCCCCGGGGACCCGCCGGGTCTCGGCGGCGTGCGGTTTCTAGAAGCGGTCCACGACAGCGTTCGTGAGCACGCCGGCAACGTCCCGCTGGCGACGAAGGTGCCCGCCGAGACGGCCGCACCGCGGTTCGTCCGCCGGCACCTCTCGCGCGACGACGCCGTCGGGATCTGCGAACGCGTGGCCGACATCGGCTATGACGCCGTGGTCCCCGTGGAGGTCTCGACGTTCTGGGACATGAGCGTCGTCCGTGGGGCCTACCCCGACCGCGCGTGGGAGGCCGCTGACCTCCAGTCGGGGTACGCCGAGGCATTCGGTGGGCCGCTCAGAGCGAAGGCCGTGGCGACGCTCAATCGCCTCCAGAGCCGCCGGTTCCCGCGCGAACCGGGCTGGAACGCCGACCTCTGCCGGCGGGTCCGCCGACGGGTCGACGTGCCCGTGCTCTGTGAGGGCGGCGTCCGGGAGCGGGAGACGTGCGACGAACTGCTGGGCGCGTCCGGCCGTGAGCCGGCCTGTGACCTCGTGGGGATGGGTCGCCCGTTCTACGCAGAGCCCCGACTGGGCGCGCGACTGCTGGATGGGGCCGGCCAGCGCGACGCGGCGGCGCTCTGTGCCAGTTGTAACAACTGTACGGTCCCGCAGGTGACTGGTGCGCCGGGGACCTGTCGGACGCCCTCGGTCGTCCGCGAGCGCGCTCGGCTCGACGGAGAAGGCGTCTACGAGCGGCAGGAACGAGAGGGGCGCTGAGAGCGGCTAGCGGGAACTCTCAGCGGCTAGAAGAATGCAGATCGAACGTCGACAGCAGGGTCTCAGTCGTCGTCGGGGAGTTCGTCGACGAGGACGACGGCCTCGCCGTCGATGATGGTCTCGCCGTCGTCGACCACGCGGGTGGTCAGGCGGTACTGGTCGTCGCCCAGGTCCTCGACGATCTCGCACTCGGCGGTGAGGCGGTCGCCCAGCCGGACGGGGTTGTGGAATTCGAGATCCTGAGAGAGGTAGATCGTCAGGCCCGGCAGGCGGGCGAGGCCGGCGCTGATGAGGCCGCCGACGAGCGTCCCGTGGGCGATGCGGCCCCGGAAGCGCGTCTTGCTGGCGAACTCGTCGTCGAGGTGCAGCGGGTTGGTGTCGCCGCTCGCGGCGGCGAAGGACTTGACGTCTCGGTCGGAGATGGTCTTGGTGAACTCGACGCGGTCGCCGACGCCGAGGTTGCCGCGGTCGTGCTCCGTCAGCTCGACGTGCCACTCGGGCAGGTCCTCGTCGGCCTCGATCCGGTCGACGGCCGCTACCCCGTCCTCTTCCGAGGAAGGCGAGACGCCGAACGCCGCGAACGCCGCCCGATTGGCCGCGACCACGCTGTTGAACATGTGCGAGGACGTCTCCGCCCACGTGTCAAGCAGCGCGTTCCGGTGCGGTTCAGAACTCATCGATACCCGCTTTTGGGTTTGGCGCTATTAAAACGTAGTGGTCCGTGATCCCGTATATTCGTCCCAGAAAGCGTCTCTACGGCGTCTATGCGGGATACGTGGGGCTTACTATCACCGAGCGAGGCCGCGAGAGAAAATCCGGTCCCTACCTCGCTCGCCGGTGACTGCCGGTCGGCGGTAACGCGCCATTACCGCCTCGTCGACTGCACTCCCGCAGCAGCGCGTCCGGCTGTTCCCACCGAACTAGCGCCACCTCGATTCGGTGCTACGTGGCTGCTCGCGTCTCGGGCTGGATAGCGACCGGTCGACGTCGTCGAGACGACGACGATCCATTGAATGGTATAGAATGGTATTGAGTGGTATTCAGCGCAACTCTTATGTATTCGAGGGAAGTACGTACTGTCGACCGATGACCGACGAGAACGACGGTTCGACGTGGCCGCCGGCGATGTTCAGCGGGATGCAGGAGATGAGCGAGCAGGCGATCGAGACCCAGCAGGAGTTTCTCAACCAGATGATGCAGGCCGGTGCGGGCGGGCTGGACATGAACCAGCTCGGCGCGATGAGCCAGACGGCGACGTTCAAGACGCGCGTGCAGTCGGGCGGTCGGATCTCGATCCCCGACGCCGAGCGCGAGGCGCTGGACATCGAAGAGGGCGACATCGTCCAGACCGTCGTCATCCCGGTCAAGCGGAACCGAGAGTGATACCCATGGCCTACACCACCCCCATCACCACGGCGTTCGAGATGCAGCGCACCACGATCGAGCAGAGCCAGAAGGCGCTGGAGCAGACCATCGACTTCCAGCGGACGGTCAACGAGGCCGTCGTCGACAGCTTCGACAGCCAGCGCTCGGCCCAGCGCCGCGGCGTCGAGCTGTCCCAGACGCTGGCCCACAGCTACCTCGACGTCGTCGAGTCCTCGATGCCCGGCGCGGCCGGCACCGTCGACGAGGTCCGCGCGGCCGTCGACGAGCAGTACGACTTCCTGCTCGAGAACCACGCGGAGGTCTTCGAGACCGTCGCCGACGAGTACGAGCAGGGCGCCGACGCCTACGACGAGCTGACCGCCGACTACGTCGAGGCGTTCGACGAGCAGGTCAAGCTGCTGGTCGAGGCCCACGAGGAGCTCGAATCGCAGTCCATCGACGTCGCCGAGCAGTGGGGCGAGCAGCTGGAGACGCTCCAGGACCAGGTCGAGGACCTGCAGGAGCAGGTCAGCGACGTCCAGGAGCGCGCCGCCCAGGCCGTCGAGGCGTAGAACCGGTTTTTTCTTTCAGTGCACACGACATACACCCATGAGCAACACTAACGAGATGCAGGAGCAGTGGACGGAGATGGTCGAGGAGATGAACGACGCGGTCGCCGACTCCCTCGAACAGAACATGAAGGCCCAGGCCGCGTTCGTCGAGTCGTGGGCCGAGGCCGTCGAGGACTCGGTCCCCGAGGAAGAGGCGATGGCCGAGGGCATCCAGGGCTACAACCGCGCCTACGAGGTGTGGATGGACGCCGCCGAGCAGATGTTCGAGCGGACCACCGACGCCGCCCAAGGCGATGACGTCGAGCCCTCCGAGTACCGGGACATCTGGCTGCAGTCGGCCAACGAGGCGTTCAAGGAGGTCATGTCGACCAGCGCCTTCGCGGCCGCCAACGGCCAGCTCGTCGAGCGCATGATGGAGATGCGCCGCGAGGCCGACGACGTGAGCCAGGAGACCATCGCCCAGCTCGGCTTCCCCACCCGCGACGACGTGGACGAGGTCGGCGAGCGACTCGTCGAACTCGAACGACGCCAGCACGCCGTCGAACAGAAGCTCGATCGGATCATCGACCACCTGGAGGAGTAAGATGGCCAGCGAACGCGCCGATCCGTTCAACCCCATCTCGATGGCGCTCGACGCCCAGCGCACCGCGCTGGAGACGATGACGCAGGCGACCGAGAGCAACGCCGACCTCCCCGAGGCGCTGGCGACAGTCCAGAGCGTCGACGTCGGCCAGACGCCCAGCGAGGTCGTCTACGAGGAGAACAAGCTCGAACTGCTCCACTACAAGCCCGAGGAGGCCGGCATCGAACCGGAGCAGACCCACGACGTGCCGATCCTCATCGTCTACGCGCTGATCAACAAGCCGTACATCCTCGACCTGCAGCCCGAGCGGTCGGTCGTCCGCCGCCTGCTCGAGGCGGGCCACGACGTCTACCTCATCGACTGGAACGAGCCCTCGCGGATGGACCAGTACCTCACGCTCGACGACTACGTCAACCGCTACATCGAGAACTGCGTCGACGAGGTCCGCGAGCGATCCGGGCAGGACAAGATCAACATCCTCGGCTACTGCATGGGCGGCACGATGTCGGCCATGTACGCCGCGCTCCACCCCGAGAAGGTCAACGCCCTCGGCCTGATGGCCGCGGGGCTGTGCTTCGAGGGAACCGGCGGGGTCCTCGAGCAGTGGGGCTCCGACGAGTACTACGACCCCGAGGACGTGACGGAGACGTTCGGCAACGTCCCCGCGGAGTTCCTCGACGTGGGCTTCGCGCTGATGGACCCGGTCGACAACTACGTCTCGAAGTACGTCCGCTTCTACGAGAACCTCGAGAACGAGGACTTCGTCGAGAACTTCGGCCGCATGGAGCGGTGGCTCTCCGAGGGCATCGACGTCGCCGGGGAGGCCTACGACCAGTTCCTGCGCGACCTCTACCAGGACAACAAGCTCTACAACAACGAGATGTACCTCGACGGCACGCACGTGAACGTCGAGAACATCGACATGCCCGTCCTGCAGATCATGGGCGAGTACGACCACCTCATCCCGGCCGACGCCTCGAAGCCGTTCAACGAGGTCGTCGGCTCCGACGACGTGACCACTATCGAGTACTCGACCGGCCACATCGGCCTCTCCGTGTCTTCCTCGTCGCACGAGGAGGTCTGGCCCGAGGTCTGTGAGTGGTACGCCGAGCGCTCGGAGGTCGCCGACGTCGAGGGCGTCGACGTAGGTGCGGAAGTCGAGGCCGTCGCCGAGGAGGGTCAGGCCGCCGCCGACGCGGCCGAACCCGACGACGTGACCGCGGCGGAGGAAGCCGCCGAGGAGGACGCGTCCGAACAGGGCCCCGCCGCCGAGGAAGAGACCGTCGCCGAGACGACGGCCGAGGACGAACCCGACAGTCCCGAGGTGGACACCGTCGCCGGCATCGGTCCGACGTACGCCGACCGCTTGCGCGAGGCCGGTATCGCCACCGTCGCCGACCTGCTCGCCAGCGAACCTGCCGAAGTCGCCGACATCACGGGCGCGCCCGTGGCCCGCGTCGAAGACTGGTTCGAACAGGTCGAGTAGCGCCGCTCACTCTCGGTTTCGCTTTTCGCCGCCTTTGACGGACGCCCACTCGATGGGATCGACGTCAATTCCGGCCGCGAGTCACTGCAGCGCCGACAGCCGGGCCGCGGCGAAGGGGACGCCCATCTCGCGGGGCGTGAACCCGCCGTGGATGCCCGCGAAGTCGGCGACTTTCTCCATGCTCGGGTAGCCCAGTGCCCGGTCGTCGTCGGTGACGATCACGTCGCCACAGCGCTCCCAGCCCGGCGCGTCGGCCGGCCCGAACAGCTCCAGCGTCCGAGCGCGTTCGCGGGTGATGGCCGTCGCACCGGCCGATTCGATAGCCTCGACGACGGCGCTCACTTCGCCGGGTTCGACCGCGAGGTGGCAGGCGCGCGGGTCGCCGAACGGCGGCATCGGCTCGCCGTCGCGTCGGCGGAGTCGCTCTTCGACCCCGTCGATATCGAGCACCCGGAGGTACCCGTCGGCTCCCGAATCGAGGGGGATCGCTCCGTGGTCGGCCGTCACGATCAACAGCGTCTCCTCCGCGGTCTCGGCGCCGACGCCATCGTAGAGCGCCCGTGAGAGGTACCGCGTCACCCGTCCGAGCGCGTCGTGGTACGCGCCGGCGTCCGGGCCGTACTCGTGGGTCAGATCGTCGAGTATCGGCGTGTACCAGTAGGTGTAGGAGGGGCCGCGAGCGTCGGCGAGGGCGTTCCGGAGCGTCCGTGCGCCGTCCGACGGGTCGTCGAAGGGGATTTGCCTCGCGCCGCGGAAGACCGCGTTCGCGTACTCGGTGTCCAGCGTCTCGGCGGGCTGGATCACGCGCGACTCGATGCCCTCCTGTTCCATCCGGGCGTACACCGGCTCGACGCCGACGTAGTCGCCGACCTCCAGCGGTGGTTCGGTCGACGCCTCGGCGAGGTCAGGACGGACGTCGTGCTGGAACGGCCGGACGATGGTTTCGGCGCCGGGTAGCGCGGCGTCACAGCCGAGGACGCCGTGTTCGGCCGGCGTCGCCCCGGTGTGGACGCTCGTGATCGCGGGGGTCGTCGACGCCGACGCGACGGAGGTCAGCGGCGTCACCGCGCCGCGCTCCTCGAGACGCGACAGGAACCGGTGGTCGTCGGCGTCGCGGCGCCATCGGTGCCAGCCGAGGCTATCCAGCACCGCCACGACCACGTGGGACACCGCTGTCTCGACGCCCGACAGCGCGTCCGCGGGGAGCCCTCGCCCGACGTCCGCGTCGAGCACGTTCCCCGCCGTCCCGGGCACGTTCGCGAAGCAGTATCCCTCGTAGTCTGGGACCACGAGCCCGTCTCGCGCCCGCCGTTCGAGAAGGGCTGCGGTCTCGCCGTGACGAAGCATTAGCTAGTCACACACATTTAGATTAAGTAAGCTTTCTGGATGGGTGACATTCTTCCGGGACCTGTGACGGCGGATCGATTTAGGTGGGCCGGGGTCACCTACCGGTATGCGAGTCAGCGTCATCGGCGGCGGCCGGGTCACCGACGAGCAAGCCACGACGGCCGAACGGCTCGGTCGCGAACTCGCCGAACACGGCCACGAGGTCGTCTGCGGGGGACTCGGCGGCGTCATGGAAGCGGTCTGTCGCGGCGCGAGCGAGGCCGGCGGCCACACTATCGGCATCCTCCCGACCGAGCGCCGCGCGGACGCGAACGAGTACGTCGACACCGCCATCGCGACGGGGATGGGCAACGCGCGGAACGTCCTCGTCGCGATGAACGGCGACGCCGTCATCGCGGTCGACGGCGGCACGGGCACGCTCTCGGAACTCGGCCACGCGCTCGATTTCGGCAAGCCCGTGGCGGGCCTCGGCACACATCGCATCGACGGCGTCGCCGGGATCGACCACGTCGAGACGCCTGCCGAAGCGGTCGATTCGGTCGAGCGCCGCGTATGAGGGGGAGGCCGGAACTGGTGCTCTTTCGGCAACTCAGGCGGTGCCCAGCGCGGCCAGCACCTCGTCGACGGCGGCGGGGACCGCTCGGGCGAAGGCGGCGAACTGGACGTAGTATCTGGCCCGGTCGCTCACGGCGGCCCGCTGGAGCGTCGGGTCGCCCCACTCCCGGAGCGACGCGTCGGTGCTCGCCATCTTCGCGACCGGAGACGCCAGCAGTTCCCGCGCCAGTCGGCGGTCGGCGCTGGTTTCGAGCGCGTTCTCGACGGCGGTGACGGCCGCCGAACGCCGCTCGCGCAAGGCCGCGGCGCTGTCGACCGCGAGTAATTCCTCGGCAGCGACCCGGTCGCGCAGCGACTGGAATGCGCCGGCCATCGCGATCCCCTCGTAGCGCGCGAGGACGTCCGAAACCGGGTCCGCCGTCGCGTCGCGGTCGGCGAAGTAGTGGGCGTGAGCGTGCAGCGTTCGGAGCGCGGACTCGACGCCTCGGCCGACGCCGCTCGCGTCGGCCTCGATCAGTTCGTCGGCGTCGTTGGCGTCCGTTCCCGGGAGGTTCGCGACCCGCCCGTCAAGCGTCGTCGTCAGCGACTCCCGGGCGTCGACGAACGCCGACTCCAGCGATCGGGAGTCGGTCAGCGATCGCGTGAACCGCTCGGCGACGTGTTCGGCGTCGGCCAGTCGCGCCTGACCCCTCGCGACCGCCCCGGCGCGCTGTCCGACGGCCAGCGCGTCGGGTAACCGCTCGGCCTCGGCGTCGTCGGTCGTCGGTGTGGCCGCCGGCGCCGGCCCGTAGTCGTCGCGTTCGGCCGCGGCGTCGTTGGCCGCGCCTTCGACGAGCGACCCGACGATCGCGTGGACGAGCAGTGCCTGAACGGGGTCCTCGGGATCGCCGAGCAGGGTGTGGTTCTCGCGGAACGCGTCGACCGTGCGTTCGAGCGTTCGCCCGCGCGATCCTATCGCCTCGCGGGTGAGGTCGTCAGTCGCGAACGCCCACGTGCTCGCGGCGCGCTCGGCCGAGTAGTGTGCGTTCCGGAGACTGACGAGTTGCTCCCAGATAGTCTCGGCCTCATTGGCCGCTGTCAGGTTCTGGCGAGCGTGTTCGACGCTGCGTCGAACCGGCGGCCGCGTCTGCTCGTCGAGCGTCCCATCGGACGGGAGCGGGTCGGGAACCTCGGCGAGCGTCGACCGGACCGTCCGCCGCGAGACGTCGAAGTGCGACGCGGCGACGAGGACGGGAAACGGTCTGGTCACGTCGGGGAGCGGTCCCGAGACGGCAGTTCTGACCGCCGTCGCATCCAGCGGCGTCGTCTCCGACTCCTCGCTGGAACCGAAGACGGAACAGCCCCCGAGCGCCGCCGCCCCCGCGACCGCCAGCAGCCGTCGCCGCGTCAATCCGCCCATTGACGAGAACGGTGAGGCGATGCGGTAAAAATCTCGTGGCCGACGGACGGGCCGGAGGGCGGTCCGGCGTGAGTCACTTCGCGCCAAGCGCGGCCAGCGCCTCGTCGACGGCGGCGGGCGTCGCTAGCGCGATGGCCTCGATCTGGACGTACGTGGCGATCTCCCGGGCGACCCTGTAGTGCTCGACCGACTCGCCGCTCGTGTACCGCTCGACGATCCGACCGACGTAGTCGAACCAGCCGACCGGTCCGGCGATGATCGCTCGCGCCAGGCGCTCGTCCGCGCTCTCGGCGAGCGCGTCCTCGATGGCCGTCTCCGCGTCCGAGCGGATCGCCCGAACGTCCTCGGCCGACTCGACCGTGCGGTGCTCGCCGGCGTCGATCCGATCGCGGAGCCGCTCGAACGCGCCGATCCGGGCGAGCGCCTCGGCGGTCTCGACGACGCTGTCGGCCGGCCCGTCGGCCGACGACCGGTCGCCCTCGTAGGGGAGGTCGCTGTGGACGTTCGCGAGCGCCTCGCCCGCGACCGCCTCCTCGATGTCCGCATCGACCATCGAGTTCACGTCGGCGTCCTCGCCGGGGAGGTCGGCCATCCGCGAGTCGACGGTCGACGCCAGCGAATCGCGGGCGTCCGTAAACGTCGAGCGCAGCGACCGGGGGTCCGATAGCGAATCCCGGAACCGCTGCCCGACGTGGTCGGCGTCCGCGAGCGTGGCGGTGGCTTCCTCGACGGACCCCGCGCGCTCGCCGACGACGAGGGCGTTGACGACCTCCGCGCGACTGTCGTCGAGTTCGAGGTCGGTGCGGGCGCTCGCGGTCCACTCCTCGACGAGGTCGTGGACGAGCAGCGCCCGGACCGCGTCCTCGCCGACGTACGTCCAGTCCTCGCGGAACGCGTCGATCGCCTCGCGGGTCGCCCGGCGGTTCGACCGCACGTCCGCCGCGCTCGACTCGTCGTTCGCGACCGCCCACGTCGCCTCGACGACGCGAGCCGTGCCGCGGGCGTCGGCGAGCAGTTCGAGCCGCTCGCGGTCGCCAGTCGCCTCGACCGCGTCGGCAATGCTGCTTCGCGCCTCCTCCGCGTGGTCGGCGACTTCCTCGCGCATCGCCCCGTTCGGCATGTCGTCTTCGGTCAGCGGAAGCGGTACGGCGTCCAGCATCCCGTGAGCTCGCTCCCGGGACGCGGTCACGTGCGAGTCGGCGACCGCGACCGGGAACGGCCGAGCGACCGACGGCCCTTTCCGGGAGACGACGTCCAGGAGGGCGGCCCTGTCGAGTTCGACGGGGTTCGAGCCGAGCAGGTTGCCCGGGATGCTACAGCCCGCCAGCAGCGTCGCGCCGCCGAGCGCGAGCGCACCCCGCCGCGTCACGCGCGAGTCGGCCGGCTGCGGTTCGTCGCTCATCGCGTCCCCCCGTCCCGGGACGCCGCGTCGGCCGGCGTCCCCGTTTCGCCTCCGGCACTCGATTCGGTGCCGGAGTCACCCGAGGGTCCCGAGCCTGCCGTGGTTCCGGGGGCAGTGACGGGAGGCGTCGGCCGCCCGCGATCGCCGGGCGAGGGGAAACAGTGCCCGTTGCTGACGCCGGTCCCGCCGAGTTCGTACTGTTCCGGGTCGAGGGCGGCCGGGATCCGGACGAGCGTTGCCTGTCCGTCGCGGGCGTCGGCCTCGCAGGCCACGTCGTGGTCGCGGAGGAACTGGCCGTAGCTGATCTCGACTTCGCGGTCGGCCCAGCTGACGTAACACAGGACGAGCCGGTAGCACTCGTCGGTCAGCTCGTGGTGGAGGTAGAGCGTCTCCCGGTCGAAGTCCGTCTCGGCGACGAACTCACGGACCGCCTCGGCGGAGTCGGAGAACTCGGTTTCTGCGACGGCGGCATCGTCGATAGTGAGCGTCTCGGCCGTCGCGCGGTCGGCGACGAGTCCGCGGGTGACCCGGTCCCTGCGCTCGACGGTTCGGCCGTCGGTCGGTCGGTCGTCTGGGTCGAGGAACCAGGCCAGACGGTCGCCGAGTTCGTAGTCGCTCCCCCGGAGCGTCACGTGCTCCGGGTCCTGCGCGACGTGGTCGTCGGGGTGGCGGTCTGCCGCTGGCGTCGGCGATCCGTCGCTGTCGCCGGTGTCGTTACAGCCGGCGAACCCGGCCGCGAGACCGACGGCAGTCTGGAGGGCGCGGCGTCGCGTGAATGGGGGCATCCGGATTAGGTGTCACTCCGGAATAATATATATCTCGTGGATGGGCCGCCCGGGAGAGTCCGCGTGTCGGGGGATTCAAATCGGTCTCGGCCGTATCGGGGGTCAATGGGAAACGCTGATCTGCGCGACCTGGCGGCCCTCGAGGAGGTGTCGTTCGACGATCTTGCGGGGTCGGTCGTCGCCGTCGACGCCCACAACTGGCTCTACCGGTACCTGACGACGACGGTCCGGTGGACGAACGACGACATCTACACGACCGCCGACGGCGACGAAGTCGCCAACCTCGTCGGTATCGTTCAGGGCCTCCCGAAGTTCTTCGAGCACGACATCACTCCCGTGTTCGTCTTCGACGGGTCGGTCGTCGACCTGAAGGACGACGAGGTCGAGCAGCGCCGGGCCGAGCGCGAGAAACGCGAGGAGAAACTGGAGACGGCCCGCGAGGAGGGCGACGCCGTCGCGGTCGCGCGCCTCGAATCGCAGACCCAGCGGCTCACCGACACCATCCTGACGACCACCCGCGAACTCCTCGAACTCCTCGACGTGCCCGTGGTCGAGTCGCCCGCGGAGGGGGAAGCCCAGGCCGCCCACATGGCCCGCGAGGGCGCCGTCGACTACGTCGGCACCGAGGACTACGACGCGCTCCTGCTCGGGGCGCCGCTGACGCTCCGCCAGCTCACCAGCAAGGGCGACCCCGAGCTGATGGACTTCGAGGCGACGCTGGAGACCCACGACCTCACGTGGGAGCAACTCGTCGACGCCGCCATTCTCATGGGCACGGACTTCAACGAAGGCGTCTCCGGCATCGGGCCGAAGACCGCCGTCAAAGCCGTCCGCGAGCACGGTGACATCTGGGGCGTCTTCGAGGCTCGCGACGTCTACGTCGACCAGGCCGACCGCATCCGCGACCTCTTCCTCAACCCCGCCGTCACCGACGACTACGAGTTCGAGCGCGACATCGAACCGGACATGGAGGCCGCACGCGCGTACGTCTGCGAGGAGTGGGAAGTCGACCCCGACGAGGTCGAGCGCGGCTTCGAGCGCATCGAGCAGTCGGTCGTCCAGACCGGCCTCGATCGCTGGACCTGAGCGACGCCGGCCCGAGAGCTCACCGAAGAGGACGGATACCGACGCGACCCGGCCGGTAAGCCGGTGATACTGCCCGAGGGCTACCATTCGTGTCACCCGACGGACGCCGGCGGGCGAGTGAGCGTCCTTACTTGCGGTAGGCGATCGACGCCATCGCCTATCTCTAGCTTACGGAACGAACGGTTTCCCGGCTTTAACCGTGCGAATTCCTAAGAGTCGTCGGAGTCAATACGATGACAGACGAACACAGCGACCGGAGAGCCGCAGGTGAACCGTCGCGACGATCAGTTCTGAAAAGTGGCGCGCTCGCGGGGAGTGCGCTCGCGCTCGGAACCGGTGCCGTCGTCGCCGGGAACGACAGCGACGGCGGCGACCAGGGAGCCGCGGCACTGACCGATCACACGGGTACCGACGACGGGAGCGACGACGAGACGGAGACGCCCTTCGCCTCGGTCCAGTTCTCCAACCAGGAGTCGAACGGGACGGACGTGGTCGTCGATTCGCACACGCTCTCGGAGTCCGGCTACGTGGCGTTCCACGACCCGTCGTTGCTCGACGGGGAGGTCGCCGGGAGCGTCATCGGCGTGACCGACTACCAGGAACCGGGCATCGAATACCGGACCGAAGCGTCGCTGTACGACGTCCCCGGCGGGGACTTCGACGAGACGGAACTCACGGAGACGACGCCGATCGTGGCCATGCCCCACCGCGAGACCTCGGGCAACGAGGAGTACAACTTCCTGACCAGCGACGGCCAGGAAGACGGCCCGTTCACGGAGGCGGGCCTGCCCGTCGTCGACCTGGGCCACGTCGTCCCCGACGGTGCAGGCGGGACGGCGACCGACGACGGTTCGACCGAGACGGAAACGCCGACCGAGATGGGCGGGGAGACGGAGACACCCGGCGAGACCACCGAGACGGAGGACGGGGCCCCCTTCGCGGCGGTCGACTTCGCCAACCAGAACGTCTCCGACGACACGGTCGTCGTCGGCGAGGTCGTTCTCTCGGACGGCGGGTTCGTCGCGCTCCACGACGCGCGCCTGCTGGAGGGCCAGGCCATCGAGAGCGTCGTCGGCGTCTCGGAGTACCTCGAAGCGGGGAAACACCGGAACGTCGAGGTGACGCTCGACGACCCCGACCAGATCACCGAGGTCGCACTCCCGGCGCCGCCGCTCGTTCCGATGCCCCACGAGGACACCAACGGCAACGAGGAGTACGACTTCGTCACCAGCGAGGGCGCCGACGACGGCCCCTACACGGAGGCCGGCGAACCGGTCGTCGACATCGGGCTCGTCAACCTCGAGAGCGACGCCGGGACCGAGACGGAGACCGGCGTCGGCGCGGAAACGGAGACGGACGACGGGACCGAGACGGACCACGACACTCCGACCGACACGGACGACGGGTACTGAACGGGGAACCGAGCAGTTAGCTGTCGACCGACCCCGGAACCGGTCGCCCGGTCGAGGCCTCCGGCCGCCGGTCCTCGGAGGCCTACCCCGGACACTCGGGCCACTGCTTGTTCTCGGGGATCACCGGCACGTCGACGTCGACGTCAGCGCCGTAGTCGGTGAATCGCATCGTCGTCGACGCGGTCGCCGTGTTCCCGTTCCCGGAGACCTCGAACTGGAAGTGCGTTTTCCGCAACCGATCGGTCTCCTCGTCCAGCCAGACTCGTACCTCGGCGTTCTCGACGTTCGGCCCGCCGAACAGCGACCGCGAACGCCGCTTTTGGTACTGCGTGAGCGCCTCGCTCGTCGGCTCTCCGACGAGCAGCGTCGCCTCCTCGCCGTCGAGAGTCTCGGTGCCGTTGTAGGACAGCGAGCCGGATTCGAGCAGGGCGAGTTGCCGGGCGGCGGGGGTCAGCGTCGACCAGTCGTCGGCTTCGCGCTCGTCGACGCCCCACAGGCCGGTCATGGTCCCACACTCCTGATACCGCGTCCGGTTGTGCAGGTACGACTCGAAGACCTCCCCGTCCCGTTCGCTGAACCCGTGTATCCGCCGCTCGGTGGCGTCGACGGTGCCGTTCACGCGCACGTCGACGCGCTCGGTCCGGCCGTCGGCGGTCGCGACGACGCTGAGGTCGCCGTCGAAGCGGTAGGTGTCCGTCTCGTTCATCGCGTCTCTCGCGTCGGCGAGCGCGGATTCGGCGCGGTCGTCGCGGGTGTGGTCCGGACCGAGCAGCGAACACCCGGCGAGGACCAGACAGACGGCGACCGCGAGGTGGAGGGCGGGGCGGCGCATGGCCGGCGGTTTCCTGCCCGCCGGCATATGTCTTGGGTGCCTCGCGGCGGTCGGCACCTCGGGTGGGCCTCCCGGGTCGGCGCGTCTTCGGTGGCTTTTACGCCTCTCGATTCGACGCTCCGCGTATGTCAGACGACGACTATCGTACGGAGGAGGACAGCCTCGGGGAGATGCAGGTGCCGGCGGACGCCTACTGGGGCGCCCAGACCCAGCGCGCCGTCGAGAACTTCCCGATCAGTGAGGAGACGTTCGGGCGGCGGTTCATTCGGGCGCTCGGCGTCGTGAAGAAGTCCGCGGCGCTGGCCAACGAGGACCTCGGCCTCGTCGAGGCGGACAAGGCCGAGGCCATCGTCGAGGCCGCCGACGAGGTCATCGCCGGCGAGCACGACGACCAGTTCCCCGTCGACGTGTTCCAGACGGGCTCGGGCACCTCCTCGAACATGAACGCCAACGAGGTCATCGCCAACCGCGCGACCGAGATCTACGGCGGCGAGATCGGCTCTCGGGAGATCCACCCGAACGACCACGTCAACTACGGTCAGTCGTCAAACGACGTGATCCCGACGGCGATGCACGTCGCCAGCCTCGAAGCCGTCGAGAACGACGTGCTCCCCGCGCTGGAGACGCTCGCCGACGCGCTCGGCGAGAAGGAGGAGGCGTTCGACGACGTGGTCAAGACCGGCCGCACCCACCTGCAGGACGCCACGCCCATCACGCTCGGCCAGGAGTTCTCGGGCTACCGCACCCAGATCGAGAAGGGCATCGAGCGCGTCGAGGGCGTCCGCGACCACCTGAGCGAACTCGCCCTCGGCGGGACCGCCGTCGGGACGGGCCTGAACACCCACCCCGAGTTCCCCGGGACGGCCGCCGAGTACATCAGCGAGGAGACGGGCATCGAGTTCCGCGAGGCCGACAACCACTTCGAAGCTCAGGCCGCCCACGACGCGATGTCCGAGGCCCACGGCGCCCTGCGGACCGTCGCCGGCAGCCTGAACAAGATCGCCAACGACCTGCGCCTGCTCGCCTCCGGCCCGCGTAACGGTCTCGGCGAGATCGATCAGCCGGAGAACCAGCCCGGCTCCTCCATCATGCCCGGGAAGATCAACCCGGTCGTGGCGGAGGCCGTCAACCAGGTCCACAAGCAGGTCGTCGGCAACGACGCCGCTGTCTCCGCGGGCGCGGCGGAAGGCCAGATCGACCTCAACCTCTACAAGCCCATCCTCGCGAACAACTTCCTGCAGTCCGCGCGGCTGATCGCCAACGGTAGCGAGACCTTCGCCGAGAAGTTCGTCGCGAAGCTCGAAGCGGACCGCGAGCACTGCGAGGAGCGCGTCCAGCAGTCGATGGCGCTCGCGACGGCGCTCAACCCCGCGATCGGCTACGACAAGGCCAGCAAGGTCGCCAAGCGCGCGATGGCGGAGGGCAAGACCATCAGGGAAGTCGTGGTCGACGAGGGCTACCTCAGCGAGGAGGAAGCCGACGAGGTACTCGACCCTGCGAAGATGACCGAACGCGTTATCCTCGGCGACGAGTAGGGCGTTCTCGGCCGCTTCGAGACCTCAGTTTTCGCCGTCGTACCACGCTGGCGGGTCGACCGTCGTCTCGCCGACGTTCTCGTAGGTGAAGGCGTAGCGGACGCGTCGGGGTTCGCCGGCCGACCGGGTGGTGTAGGTCGCGTCGAGCGAGCGGACGAACCCCTCCGGCGAGACGACGGCGACCACGGTGTAGTTGGTTCTCCGGTCGCCCGCTGGGGTAGTCCGGTTGCGACCGACCACCTCGTACTGGCGGCGGCCGTCGACGCTGACCGCGGCGACCGTCGCCGACTCGACGTCGAGGTAGTTCTCGATGGCGTCGGTGGCGCGCAGCCCGATGCGCTGGTGGGCGTTCGCGTGGATCGCGTGACGACGCTGCAGTTCGGAGTCGTTCCGACCGACGTAGCGGTAGTGGACGAACAGTTCGGTGCCGTCGGCGTACTCCGAGTAGTTGGCGACGCTCGCCGTTCCCGAGCGGAGTAAGATGGTCTGCTCGCCGGACCAGACGCGGTAGACCGACGACGATTCGACGTGGGCCACCGTTCGGTCGAACAGCGGGACGGACCCGTTCTGCCGGGTGGTCGACCCGCGGCGTTCGCGCCAGACGTACGAGCGGTTCGTGGTCGCCGCGCGGTGGGCGGCGACGAGCGCGTCCACGTCGGCGATGCCGCTACCCGTGAGGCCCGGCGCAACCGGCCACCGCTCGGGCGTCGGCGTGACCTCCGGGACCGGCGCGGGCGTCAGCGTGTCCGTCGCGGGACCGGACGACTGCCCGTTGGCGCCGAACAGCGAGCCGCAGCCGGCGGTGGTGACCACGACCGCGAGCGCGACGAGGAGTCGCCACTGCATCAGTCGCGCTACGATCGCGGCCGGCAAAAACCGTCGCATCGACCGGACGGAAGCGGCCGCCGGATCCCGGGACCGGCGTGAGGACCGTTTGGAACGGCGACCGCCGCTCGCGGCGACCGAAGGGTGTGTTTTTTGCCCGACGGCCTCGCAGGACTCACCAATGAGCGACGCCGACTACGACTACGAGGACCTGGGGCTGGTGGCAGGGCTGGAGATCCACCAGCAGCTGGACACGGCATCCAAACTGTTCTGCCCGTGTCCGACGGAACTCAGGGAGCCGGAGGACGCCCAGCGGACGTTCACGCGCTACCTCCACCCGACCAAGAGCGAACTCGGGGAGATCGACGAGGCCGCGCTCGAGGAGAGCATGGTCGACCGGGAGTTCGAGTACCTCGCCTACGACACCACCTGTCTGGTCGAGGAGGACGACGAGCCGCCCCACCGCGTCGACCGCGAGGCGATGGACGTGACGATGGAGATCGCCCAGTTGCTCGACGCGACCGTCGCCGACCAGGTCCACGTCATGCGGAAGATCGTCGTCGACGGGTCGAACACCACGGGCTTCCAGCGGACGATGCGCGTCGCCGGGGACGGCGCCATCGAGACCGACGAGGGCACGGTCCGGATCGAGGACCTGATGCTCGAAGAGGAGTCCGCCCAGCGCGTCGCGGAGACCGACGCCGGGGTGCGCTACTCGCTGGACCGACTCGGCATCCCGCTGGTCGAGATCGGGACGAAGCCGGACATCCGCTCGCCGGAGCAGGCCCGCGACGCCGCCGAGCGCATCGGCATGCTCCTGCGCTCGACCGGGCAGGTAAAGCGCGGCCTCGGAACCATCCGCCAGGACGTCAACGTCTCCATCGCCGAGGGCGCCCGCGTCGAGATCAAGGGCGTCCAGAGCCTCGACGACATCGACGACATCGTCCGCAACGAGGTCCGCCGGCAGGTCGAACTGCTCGACATCGCCGACGAACTCGACGCGCGGGGCGCCGCGGTCGGCGACCCGCAGGACGTGACCGCGGTCTTCGAGGACACCGACTCGGGCGTCATCGGCGGCGCCCTGTCCAGCGGCGGGAACGTCATGGCCGTCCGACTGGAGGGCTTCGACGGCCTCGTCGGTCGGGAGATCCAGCCCGACCGCCGCCTCGGGACGGAACTCTCCGATCACGCCAAGCGCCACGGCGCCGGCGGCATCTTCCACACCGACGAACTGCCGGCCTACGGCGTCACCGAGGAGGAGGTCGAGGCCCTGCGCGACGCCGTCGACGCCGGTCCCGAGGACGCGGTCGCGCTCGTCGCCGACGACCCCGAGACGACCGAGCTGGCTATCGACGCCGTCGTCGACCGCGCCGAAGCGGCGCTCTCGGAGGTGCCCGAGGAGACCCGCGGCGCCAACGAGGACGGGACGACCCGCTACCTGCGGCCGCTGCCCGGCGCGGCGCGGATGTACCCCGAGACGGACGTGCCGCCGGTGGAACCCGATCCGACCGAGGTCGAGCAGCCGGAACTGCTCACCGAGAAGGTCGAGCGCTACCAGTCCGAGTACGACCTCGACTCGGGGCTGGCCGAGCAGGTCGCCTACGGCGAGTACATGCCGCTGTTCGAGGAGGTCGTCGGCGCGGGGGTCGACCCGACGCTGGCGGCCACCACGTTCGAGTCGACGCTGACGGAACTGCGCCGCGACGACGTGGCCGTCGAGCACCTCTCCGACGAACACCTCGCGGACGCGCTCGCACTGGTCGACGACGGCGACGTCCCGCAGGAAGGGCTCGACGACCTGCTGCGGGCGCTTGCCGCGGACCCCGACCTGACCGCCGAGCAAGCGGTCGAGGAGCAGGATCTGGGCGGCGTCGGCGAGGACGAAGTCCGAGAGGCGGTCGTGACGGTCGTCGAGCGCAACGCCGAGCAGGTCGAGACCGAGGGCATGGGCGCGTTCTCCGGCCTGATGGGCGAGTGCATGGGCGAACTCCGCGGGAAGGCCGACGGCGATACGGTGAGTAGCGTCCTCCGCGAGGAGATACAGGAGCGAGCGGGGTAACGACATGCGGGCGACTCGGCGACGCGGCGCGAGCGTGCTCGCGGCGACGCTCCTGCTCGTGGCGGCGACGGTGGCGCTGGCGTCGGTGCCGCCGCGCCCGCTCCGGAGCGTCGTGACGCTCGTCCACGGCCTCGGCCTCCGGGTCGCGACCGACTGGCTCGCCGTGGTCGCGCTGTTGAGCCTCGGCGAGCGGGTCGCCACCGGAGAGGGGGCGAACTCGATCACCCGCTCGACCGTCCGTCGTCTCGCGCTCGCGGTGTTCGTCGGCGGGGTCGCCATCGAGGCGTCGCCGCTCGTCAGGCTGGTCGCCGAGCCCGCGGCGGTGTCGACGCCGGTCCTCGTCAACGGTATCGCGGGGGCCGTCCAGGAGGGGCTGTTCGCCGCCGGGCTGTTCGCAGCCACCGCGGCGGGCGGCGCGGTCCTCCGCGACGCGCTCGACGACGGGCACACCCGCGGTCTTCCGCTCGCGCCGGGTCGGCGACTCCCCGAGGCCGGCCTGCGCGCCATCGCCCGCGTCGCGACGGTGGTCGGCGCCGTCGCCGGCCTCTGGCTCGGGATCGAACTCCTCTCGCGGCTGGTGCTGGGCGTCCCGTACTTCTGGCTGGCCGTCGCCGAGTCCGCGGTCGGCGCGCTCGGCGGGGCCGTCGACTACGGCGTCCTCGCCGTCGGGTTCCTCGCGCTCGCCGTCCGCGGCGCTGACGTCCGGACGGCCGTGGGCGGGACCGTCGCCGTCTGGCTGGTGCTCGTCGTCCTCGGTATCGCCGTCGGCGTCCTCAGCGCGGGGCTGGGCGTCGTACTCGTCGGCGCGACGGCGACGCCGATGGGCGCCGTCGAGGCCGCCGGGATGGGCCTGTGGCCGGCGCCCGATTCGTGGACGCAACTGCTCGCGACCGGGACCTTCCTCGCGGGCGCCGCCGGGCTGTCGATCATCCAGCGGACGGTCCCGGCGACCGACCGCGAGGCTGGCGCCGCGGTCGAGGACTCCGGAGCGCCGCGATGAAGTCGGGCGCCCACGCCGTCATCTCGCTGGTCGTCGGTATCGCCGCCGTCGTCGTCACGAACCCGCCGATCCCGGTGTGGGCGGTCGTCGCCGTCGCTGTCGTCGTCGGCGTCGGCATCGACTTCGACCACTTCCTGCTCGCGTGGTACAACGCGGGCGACCTCGGCCCGGTCCGCCGCTGTCTGCGCGACCCACGGATCGTCTTCTTCGCACAGGACGAAATCTTCGAGGAGGGGACCGTCGGCGCGCTGAACCGACTCCTCAGCCACGTCGTCATCGGCGGGATCGCGGTGCCCGCGCTGTGGCTCTGGCGGCCGTATCTCGCGGGCCTGGTCGGCGCGTCGCTGTACGCCCACCTGCTCGCCGACCTGGTATCGACGACGCGACACGGTGTCGTCGTCGAGCGCGGGTCCGACGGCCGGCCAGTCGACGACGGTCGACCGGCAGACGACGCCGCGACTGCGCGAAGCGACGGCGGGCGAGAGTCCGAGTAGGTGGACGCTCGACCGAGAACACGGACCGCTCTGAGTAGCCGTCGAGAAAGAACCGCCCGGCGAGGTTTACTCTTCGTCTGCTTCCGTCTGCGCTTCGCGGTCGTCGGACCCGCGCTCGGCGCGTTCGATCTTCTGTGCCGCCCGGCGGAAGACGCCGCGAAGCGTCGCCGCCTCGCGACCGGTCGGGTGTGCGCGGCCGACGAGGCGCCGCCAGAGCCGGCGGGTTTTCGGCCGTTTCTCCTCGGGGTGGTCGATAGACGCCAGGAAGTCGCCGAACTGATCGTGCAGTCCCTCGACCGCGCGCTCCTCGGCGCGCTGGTGGCGGGTGTCGGGGTGCTGGGTCTCCGGGACGGTCAGATCGCGGAGTTCGTAGAGGACGATGGTCGCCGCCTGTCCGAGGTTGAGGACGGGGTAGTCGGCGGCCGCGGGGATCGAACAGATCTCGTCGAGCCGGGCCAGTTCGTCGTTCGTGAGGCCGACGCGCTCCCGGCCGAAGACGATGCAGGTGTCCGTCTCGACGCCCCGCAAACTGTCCGCGAGGTCGGCGGGCGTCCGGAACGGATAGCGCGTGTGGCTGCGCTCGTCCTCGTTGGTGACGGCGGTGGTGCCGACCGTGTGGAAGTTCTCGACGAGGTACTCGAAGGAGACCTCGCGGGCGTCGGGGAGGACGTCCTCGCGGGCCTGCCCGGCGAAGCCGTAGGCCTCGCCCTCGGGGTCGAGTTCCGGCGGGTCGACCAGCAGCAGATCCGAGAGGCCGAAGTTCTTCATCGACCGGGCGATGGTGCCGACGTTGCCCGGCGTCTCGGCGTCGACGACGGCGACGGTGATCGAGGGGGCGGCGCCGTCACCGCCGTCGTCACCGCCGCCGTTCGGGGGCGCGTCGCCGTCGGTCATCAGTCGAAGTCCAGGTCGGTCAGGTCGAGGTCCAGCGCCTCGAGTTCCTCGTCGTTCATCTCCTCGATCTCCTCTTCGAGGCCGGGGATCTCTTCCTGGGGGTCGGGGGCCTCGGGGACGCCGTCGGGGTCCTCCTCGACGTGTTCGAGTTCGAACCCCTCGGGCGAGCGGCCGCCGTCGGCGAACCACTCGTGGAACTCACCCTGCAGTTCGCGCTCGCCGGCGAGGCGCTTGCCGCCCTCCTCCTGGAACCAGTAGACGAAGTCGGCCTCGTGCTCGTCGCACAGGAGCACCTCGCCGAGGGGTTCCCCGTAGATGGCCTGCGCGGGGTTACACTGCTGGATGTCTTCCTCACCGTGGATCAGATAGCAGCAGTCGCAGGGTTCGCCCATCATCGCCGAGAGGCGGACGATCCGCTCGCGGGTTTCGGCGTCCATGTTCCCGATCGGCCGGACCTGGCCGTCGGCGTCGAACACCGCGTCTTCGTCGAACCGCCAGCCGCGGAGACCGATCGATACCTTGCCCATGCCGGCGGGTAGACGGTCGGCCGACAAAAAGCGCCCGAGTTAGCGCCGGCCCGGGACCCGCACGGCCTCGTCCGACGATTTACGGTAGTGCGTCACAAAGTACCACTCATGGCCAGTCTCCTGATCGCCCTGACGCTGCTGGTCGTCGCGGCGGTCGCGGTCGGGCTGATCACGTGGGTCGCCGTGTTCGCGCTCGGGCGGGCCGTGGCGCACTCTCCGCGCCACGAGGAGGTGCTGCCGGCGCACTACTCCAGCCTGCTCTACACCGCGCCGTCGCGGTACCCGGGGTACTGCACGAACTGCGGGACTAGCAACGATCCGGAGTACAGCGTCTGCAAAAACTGCTCGTCGAAACTCCCCGAGTCGGGCTACGACCGCAGCGGCGGACCGCCGAACGCGTTCCTGAAGGAGTGATCTTTCGGATCGACGTCTGCGCGGACCCACTATCACGGTCGTTCGGGACGCGGGCAGATGCATCGCACCGCTTTTGCACGCGTAGTCCGCAGGGGCGCGCATGCAGAACGTCACCGCCGCGGGGCTGGGGATCGGCGACGACTACCCCCCGCGGATCATGGGCGTCCTCAACGTCAGCGAGGAGTCGCCCTACGACCCGAGCGTCTTCGACGACCCCGACGAGGCCGCGGCGTACGTCGACGACGATCTGATCGGCGAGGGCGCGGACATCGTCGACGTGGGTCTGGAGTCGGCCAACAAGCGCTTCGACGTGCTCTCGGCCGAGCAGGAACTCGACCGGCTCGACACCGCCATCGAGACGCTGCACTCGACCTCGGGCGATGCGGTCTGGAGCATCGAGACTCGCTACGCCGAGGTCGCCGAGGCGGCCCTGGACCGCGGGTTCGACATGGTCAACGACATCGCCGGCTTCGCCGACCCGGAGATGCCGGAGGTCTGCCGCGAGTACGACGTGGCCGTCGCGAAGATGGCCAGCCCGCCCGACCTGACGAAACCCGGCGCCGTCCGCGCGACGCCGTGGGCCGAGCGGAAGTCTCGAGAGTGGGCCGAGGGGGCCGACTACGTCGACCAGGTGTACGAGGCGCTGAAACAGAACGGCCTCACGGACAAGACCATCGTCGATCCGGCGTTCGGCGGGTGGGCCGAGGAGCAGACGCTGGAAGACGACCGCGAGACGTTCCGCCGCCTGCGGGAGTTCCGGGGGCTCGACCGGCCGATGCTCGTCTCGATCAACCGGAAGAACTTCCTGCGGTCGATCGCCGACCGCTCGACCGAGGGCGCGCTCCCCGTGAGCCTCGCGGCCACGTCGATGGCCGTCGAGCGCGGCGCCCACGTGATCCGGACCCACGACGTCGCCGAGACTCGCGACGCCGCGCTGGTCGGCGACGAGTTCGCCCGCGAACACGACCGGAGCGACCCCACGAACGCTGACCTCACCGTCGAGGAACTGGACGTGACGACCCCCCGCGAGGCGGCGCGCCACTTCGAACGCGCCGGCGTCGTCGACGCGGATCCGGCGACGGCCGTGAGCCGGGTGTACGCCGTCGGCGGGCTGGACGAGTCGACGCGGGATCGCCTGCGGACGGCGGCGAGCGCGGCCGGCTGTCGGTTCTTGACCAACGAAGGCGGCGACGAGGGATTTTTATGCGGAACGGAGGCTGCGCTGGCGTCGCTGGCGGACAGAACCGACGTGCCACGTCCGCTCGCGGGGACGCTGCCGGGCGGCGGGACCGAAAAGAGGTGAGAAAGCTTATACCGGATGCGCCAAAACGGGGTTGTGAAGGCCGAAAGGGCACCTGGGTAGGGGTACCTTGTCCGTGCCACTTCGGCTAATCCGGTTTATTGTGACTCACACCGCGTAGCTACAGCCATGGAATTCCACGACTGGAAACACGTCTACGGGGCGATACTGGCCGATATGGGGTTCGACCGCGCCGACGACGAACTGGCCCGGGATCTGCTCGCAGACCTCGTCGGCGGCGACGATCAGGGTAGCGATTCGGGGGCGGACGGAGGTGCGGGCGCGTCAGACGCAGGCGCGGCCACGTCAGACGCGCCCCGCTCGAAGGGCCGACCACTCTCGCCAGCCGCCCTCGACTTCGCCGGGGAGACCGTCGCCGTCGTCGGCGCGGGACCGTCTCTCGACGGCGAACTGGACCGTGTTCGCGCCGCCGACAGCGTCGTGGCTGCGTCGGACGCCGCCGCGTGGCTCCGCGACGCCGGCCTCGCGGTGGACTGCATGGTGACCGACCTCGACGAGAAAAGCGACGTGGCCCGCGAACTGACCCAGGAGGGGATCCCGGTCGCCGTCCACGCGCACGGAGACAACAGGCCCGCCCTCCGCGAGCGGGTTCCCCGGCTCGCCGTCGAATCGGTACTCCCGACGACGCAGGCGGCGCCGGCGGGACCGGTTCACAACACCGGCGGGTTCACCGACGGGGACCGCGCGGCGTTCCTCGCCGACCACTGCGGCGCCGCCGGGCTTGTCTTTCCCGGCTGGGACTTCGACGACCCGGACGTGGGATCGATCAAGCGCCGGAAGCTGGAGTGGGCCGAACGGCTGCTGCGCTGGCTGGAGATCCGCCGCGACGAGCGCTTCGACGTGCTCGACGGCCGGCGCGCCGGGATCGACGAGTCGTCGCTCCCGGTGTGAACGCGGTCGATCCGCCGGCCGCATCGGTCGCTGCCGGTCGGGACAGACAGCTGACAATCTGGCAAGTACGCCGCACGGACGACGCAGGTGCGGATTTAGGGCCGGCTTTCGTGCTGTCAATGTGGTGAACGAAGCGCCGGAGACGGACGACGGGAGCGAGTCCAGCGACGAGGTGGCGTTAGTCGGGGAGTGCACCGCCTGCGGACAGGTGTACTCGCTGCAGCCGGGGGCCGACGGCGACGTCGTCCCTCTCGGGACCGACCGCTGTCAGTGCGGCAACGACGAGTTCGTGCCGCTGACCGGGGAGTGACAGCGAGCGAGTCACACCTGACCGGGACCGCGCAGGCGATCCGTGGTGGCAACACAACCCCCTCTAACTCTTTTGGCGGTCCGGTTTTGCCCACCGACGGCCAACTATCGCGGTGATTTCCGATGGCTGCATCGGACGACCGCAGAGACGAGCAGTTCTGGTCGGCGTGGAACTTCGGCGCGCTGCTCATCGCGGCCGCGCTGGTATCCGTCGTGCGGCACGGAATCACGGGCGAGTGGCCGGCCGGATTCGACGGCTGGGCTGCGATCGTGTTCGCGGCCGTCGGCCTCGCGCTCATCGGCCACTCGCTGGCCCACCGGACCGCCGGGCGACAGTCGGTGAACCAGTGACCGCCGCCCGCCGTCGGCAGCCGTAGAATCAACTGCGGCGCCGTGGCGGCTTCTCCGGCGACGGAGCTAAATGCGACGGGGCCGGTCACTCGGGCAATGACCGAGTACGCCTTTCTGACCGACGCCGTCGACCCGGATCGGGTCTCCGTCGACGACTACGCCCGCGACGAGCACGCCGGCGACTGGGGCACCCACCCGGAGGACGAGGTCCGCCCCGACGCCGTCGTCTGGCCGACGAGCACCGAAGAGGTGTCGGCGGTCCTCGCCGGCGCCCACGAGCGAGGCATTCCCGTCACACCCTACGCCGCCGGGACCGGACTGGAGGGAAACGCCGTTCCTGCCCACGAGGGAATAAGCCTCGATACGACCCGGATGGACGAGATTCTCGCCGTTCGACCCGAGGACCTCCAGATCGACGTCCAGCCGGGCGTCCTCGGGAGCGTGGTCGACGAGGCCGCCGCCGATCACGGGCTGACATTCCCGCCGCTGCCCTCCTCGGGAGACATCTCGACGGTGGGCGGGATGATCGCGACAGACGCCAGCGGGATGCAGGCCGTCAAGTACGGCGTCGTCGGTGACTGGGTGCTCGAACTGGACGCCGTCCTCGCCGACGGCACCGTCGTCACCGCCGGGAGCAAGGCCGTCAAGAGTTCGGCCGGCTACAACCTCAAGGACCTGCTCGTCGGCAGCGAGGGGACGCTGGCGGTGATCACCCGGGCGACGCTGAAACTCGCCGGTCGGCCGCGGCAGATCCGGGGTGGCCGGGTCGTCTTCGAGACCTTCGAGGACGCGGCGAGCGCCATCGCCGACGCCGTCCAGTCGGGCGTCGACGTGGCGAAGATCGAACTGATGGGCTCGTTCGCGGCCGAGGTCGCCAACGAGTACGTCGGGACCGACCTGCCCGACGCCCCGATGGTCTTCGTCGAGTTCCACGCCGACCACGGGATCGACGAGGAGATCGACTTCTGCCGGTCGGTGTTCGCCGACTACGACCCCCTCTCCTTCGAGATGGCCGCCGACGAGGAGATGGCCCAGCTGTGGGAGCTGCGCCGCGAGATGGCCTACGCGCTGGACGAGTACCGCCCGAACCTGCGCCCGCTACACCCCGGGGACGTGACCGTCCCCATCAGCAAGTTCCCGACGATCGTCCGCGAAGCCCGCGAAGTGGCCGAGGAACACGACCTGCCGATGGCCTGCTATGGCCACGCCGGCGACGGCAATCTCCACTACGAGATCCTCGTCGACCCCGACGACGAGGCGATGGTCGAACGAGGGGAGGAGGCCTACGAGCGAATCGTCGAGGCGGCCATCGACCTCGGCGGGACCGCGACCGGCGAGCACGGGGTCGGCCTCGGGAAACGCCAGTTCATGGAGCGCGAGCACGGCGCCGAGACGGTGGCCGCGATGCGGTCGATCAAGGACGCACTCGACCCCGAGGGCATCCTGAACCCGGGAAAAATCTTCCCCGAGGACGTGGAGTAACCGGCCCGCTCATGCGTTGACGGCGTCGGTCGCGTTGCCGCCGGCACCGGCCGTCGCGGCCTCGTACAGCGCTGGGATCCCCAGCGGGAAGGCCAGCAGGCCGAAGGCAGCGGTGCTCGCGCGGCCGAGCGGCGAGTCCCGGGGCGCGAGCCAGCCGCCGAGGCCCAGCAGGACGGTCCCGACCGTGACCGCGCTCCACAGCGGCGCGTAGGTCTGGCAGTAGACGTAACAGACCGCCGTGACTGCGGGCTCCCACGGCGTGGGCGTCGGCTGCGGGAACACGAGCGCACAGTAGGCGTGGAACGCAAGCGCGACGATCGCGGGGACGCCGACGAACGCCGTGCGGCGGCCCCGCTCGGTCGCCGCGCCGGCCCTGTCGACCGCCCACACGATCGACAGGGGGAACGTGACCTCCCAGAGCCAGAGCCCGAGCGTGTAGCTGGCCGGGTAGTGGCCCAGCGTCGGCTGGTCGGGCAGCGGCGCAACCGGGAGGGACAGCCACGGGTAGTACGGGACGGGGACCGGGTCCGTGAGAAAGGCCACCCCCACGAGCAGGTTCGCCAGAACGAACCCGGCGGTCCCGACCCGCGCGATGCGACGGACGAGCGGCGGCAACGCCCCGCTCTCGCCGTCCCGCGTTCGAGAGACAGTGTCGGTCATCACGGCTAGACCATCACAGGCCTCGTTTTCCGCGATTTCGGTTCGGACGGTTCCGGGAGAAGATGGCGAGGACAGCGTTCGATCTCCGGATACACGGGGGGCGGCGGATCTGCCGGGTCGAGCGGCTTGCGGATCGGAACTGTTCGGCCCGTGTGAGTTCGGATCCCGGAGCGAACACGACAAAAAGCCGCTTGCGTCACTCCGGCGCCAGCGCGCGCATCGTCTCGGTGATCTCCGCCGGTTCGGCGCCGCGCGGGAACGACACTGACACCGCGTCGACGCCGTCGATGCCTTCCCAGTCGTCGTAGCGCTCGCGACACTCCTCGGGCGTGCCGGCGATGCCCAGATCGTCGAGCAACTCGTCGGTGATGGCGGCCTCTGCGGCGTCGTGGTTCCGGTTCGCCCACTCGCTTGCGATCTCGACGGCCTCGTCCTCGTAGCCCTGCCGTTCGAGCGCCTCGCGGTAGAACGTGCCCATCGCGCCGACGTAGAACGCGAGGTGGTTCCGCGCCAGTCCCCGTGCACGCTCGCGGTCGTCCAGCGCGATACAGGGCAGCGAGAGCGTCACGCGCAGGTCGTCGAGCCCCCGGTCGCCAAGTTCTGCACCGCGCTGCAGGTCCTCGATCCGGTCGCGGAGCCCGTCTTTTGTCAGCATGAGCGCGTGCCAGCCGTCGGCGAAGCGGCCCGCGAGTTCGACGGATTTCGGTCCCATGCCGGCGGCGTCGATCCCCGGCGGCGTATCCGGTGGATCACAGCGTAAACGTAGTCCCGAGAGCTGGAATATCTCGCCGTCGTACTCCACGCGCTCGCCGGAGAGCACGAGACGCACGATCTCGATGGTCTCGCGGGTGCGGCGTAGCGGCCGGTCGTAATCGGCTCCGTGCCACCCCTCGACGACGGCGGGGCCGCTCGGCCCGAGACCGACGCGCAGACGTCCGTCGGAGACTTCCTGGAGCGTCGCGGCGGTCTGACCGATCAGAGCGGGCGAGCGGGAGTAGACGTTGGCGATGGAGGTGCCGATCCCGATCTCGGAGGTGCGCTCGGCGACGGCGGTCAGCACCGTCACGGCGTCGCGGCCCCACGTCTCGGGGAGCCACGCGCGCTCGTAGCCCAGTTCCTCGGCGGTCTGGGCGTACTCGACGAGGGATTCGACCGAGGGCTGTGCGGCGACCGGGAGGAAGACGTCGCGGGTGGGCGCGGCGGTCACCGTCGACGCACCCCCTCGATCGTGGTACTTCGGGGCATACCGTCACTCGGGCGTGCGGGCGGAAAAATCCCCGTAGCACGCCGGACAACCGACGCCGAGTTTGAATCCGGCGTCGCTCGTCAGTCGTCGGCGGGTTCCTCGTGGTCCGGGTGGGGATACTCGACGAACTCGGGGAGGTCTGGCACGTCGGCGGCGTCGTGTTCGCCGACGGGCGGGCGGTTGACTTCGGCGGCGGGCGAGGATTCGACGTCCGTCTCGTCGTCGATGGCTTCCATCTGGCCCTCGCCGTCGGCGTCGCGGGCGTCCTGGTCGATGCGCATCGAGCAGAAGTCGACGCCGCACATCGAACAGAAGCGGGCCTCCTTGTAGTTGTCGCCGGGGAGCGTCTGGTCGTGGTACTCGCGGGCGCGCTCGGGGTCGAGCGCGAGTTCGAACTGCCGGCGCCAGTCGAACTCGTAGCGCGCCTCCGAGAGGGCGTCGTCCCAGTCGCGGGCGCCCTCGCGGCCGTTCGCCACGTCGGCGGCGTGGGCGGCGATGCGGTATGCGGCGAGTCCCTCGCGCACGTCCTCGGCGTCGGGGAGGCCGAGGTGTTCCTTCGGCGTGACGTAACAGAGCATCGCGGCGCCGGCGCGGGCGGCCTCGGTCGCGCCGATGGCGCTGGTGATGTGGTCGTAGCCCGGCGCCACGTCGGTCACCAGCGGACCGAGGACGTAGAACGGCGCGCCGTCGCAGACCTCCTGCTGGCGCTCGACGTTGTCGGCGACCTGGTCCATCGGGACGTGGCCCGGTCCCTCGACCATCACCTGCACGCCGTGGTCCCACGCGGTGCGGGTTAGTTCTCCGAGCGTGTCGAGTTCGGCGAACTGCGCCTCGTCGCTGGCGTCCGCGATCGACCCCGGCCGCAGGCCGTCGCCGAGGCTGAAGGTCACGTCGTGCTCGGCGAATATCTCGCAGATCTCCTCGAACTTCGTGTAGAGCGGGTTCTCCATCCCGTTCTCTTCGATCCACTGCGCGAGGATGGAGCCGCCGCGGGAGACGATGCCGGTCTTCCGGCCGTCAGTGAGCGGCAGGTGTTCCATCCGGACGCCGGCGTGGATGGTCATGTAGTCGACGCCCTGCTCGGCCTGCTTCTCGATGACGTCGAGCAGGAGTTCGTGGGTCAACTCGGCCACGTCGTCGACCTGCGTGACCGCCTCGTAGATGGGGACGGTCCCGACCGGGACCGGCGAGTACTCGACGTTCGCCTCGCGGATCCGGTCGAGGTCGCCGCCCGTCGAGAGGTCCATCACCGTGTCCGCGCCGTAGTGGACGGCGGTGTGGAGCTTCTCCAGTTCGTCTTCGAGGTCGCTGGTCGTCTCGCTCGCGCCGATGTTGGCGTTGACCTTCGTGCCGAACTCCCGGCCGATGATCATCGGGTCCAGCGACTCGTGGCCGTGGTTCGACGGGATGACTGCCTGTCCCTCCGCGACCTGCTCGCGGACGAACTCGGGATCCCGGTTTTCGCGCTCGGCCACTCGCTCCATCGCGGCCGTCACTTCCCCCGCTCGTGCGCGCTGCAGTTGCGTCGGCATAACTACTAGGTTATACTACCAAGTGATAAACGTTGCTGGTCGAGCGGTCGTAGTGACGAAGCCACCGCTACTCGGGAACGAAACGGAGAGAACCGACCGAGGGTTCCGTCGGGTCGAAGTACGCTCGTTGGACTCGGAGACCGGGAGCGTCACCAGCCCCAGAGGAGCGTACTGGCCGGATCGGAGTAGCTCTCCTCGTCCTCGGCCCGCGGCGAGACGTCTCGGCGGGCGACGAACTCGTAGACGAGCCCGCCGACAACGGCGAGGACGACCCCGGCCGCACCCTGCAGCGGATACTGCGTCCCGAGTCCACCATAGCCGCTGGCGAGTGCGAGACCGAACTCGAGGAGCAGGAAACCGCCGACCAGCACCAGCGCCATCGCGGTCAGCGTTCCCGCGGCCGAGACGTGCCAGTCGTTCGACGGCAGTCGAGGCGCCATATCGGTACTACGATCTGTAACTACATTGTTCTTTCTTCGCGACCGGTGGGTCCCGACGATCCGGGTGGCGTGGCCGGGGGTACACGAGGACGTTGCTGGAGGATCGGCGGTAGTTGCGTGCGAGAATCGGATGGGACCGGGTCGACTAGAACTCCCAGACGTACATGGTGCCGGCCTCGGAGTGGCCGTTCTCCTCGGAGGAGTCGGCGCCGCCCCGGCCAGCGACCGACCGGAAGACGGCGAATCCGGCGACGGCGAGTCCGACACCGAGGGGGACGCGCCAGAGGTCGATCACGGGTCCGGCGAGTGGTCGGCCGGAGGCGAGCAGCAGTTCGAACCCTGCACCGGCGGCCATGCCGACCCCGACCAGCAGCAGTCCGAGTCCGAGGAGCGTGCCGCTAACGGACACGGTTCGGTCGCCGACGGGCAGTCGACTTCCCATACTCACAGTTCGAACTGTCCGGTCATTAACCTTTTCACGGCGCGCGGTCGGCGCGAAAACCCTATCAGTCCTCGCGGTAACTTCCGCGCATGAACGTCACGGGCCTGGATCGGCAGCAGATCCTGTCGCTGATCCTCGTCTTCCTGATGATCGGTTCCTCGGTCGTCTACATCCTCGCGTACGCGCTCGGGTAATCGGTCGGGAACACGGCAGTCGGGAACTTCGATGCGGCGGTCAGGCGGATTCAGAGTCGTCACGCTCCCGCTCGGGGTCGAAGCGGGCGACCCACTCCTCCAGCGTCTCCAGCCGATGGACCGCGCGGTCGGGGTTGCCGACGTTGTGGTGCTCGCCGGGGTAGACGACGAGTTTCGACTCGACGCCGCGCTTCCTGAGCGAGCGGTAGAGCTGTTCGGACTGGGTAGGCGGACAGCGCCAGTCGTTCTCGCCGGCGGTCAGCAGTAGCGGCGTGTCGATCGCCGCCACGTCGGTGATCGACGAGGCGGCCTCGTAGGCCTCGGGGTTCTCCCACGGGAGGCCGAAGTCGTGTTCGAACCACTTGTGGGAGTCGTCGGTACCGAACGACGAACGCATGTCGTAGACGCCGTGTTCGGCAAGCCCCGCGCGGAAGCGGTCCGTCCGCGTCAGGACGTAGGCGGTGTTGACCCCGCCCTGTGAGAACCCGCCGACGAACAGCCGGTCGGGGTCGGCCCACCCGCGTTCGACGAGGTCGTCCGTCCCCGCCAGCAGGTCTTCGACTTCGAGGGTGTTCCACGCGCCTTTGAGCGCCTCGCAGAACCCCCGGCCGTAGGAGGTCGACCCGCGGTAGTTGACGTTGTAGACGAGGTAGCCGCGCGTCGTCCAGAACGTCGTGAACAGCGCGAACTGCGGCTGGTCGTAGGCCATCGGCCCGCCGTGGATCCACAGCAACGTCGGCCGCGGGTCCGGGTCGTCCGGGTCGAACCCGGGCGGGTAGTAGACGATCCCCTCGACCTCCGTCCCGTCGTCGCTCTCGAAGGTGAGCCGGGCGGTCTCGGGGTGGTCGTAGTCGGCGATCAGGTCGGGATTGAGTTCGGTGATCCGCCGTCGGGGGTCGGCGTCCTCGATGCTCTGAGTATCTGTATCGAGTTCCGCCGTGTCCATCGCGTAGACGTCCATCCCCTCCGCGGGGTCGCTACGAACGAACGCGACGGATCCGCCGTCGACGTCGAACTGCCGGACGGTCTCGTCGCGGGGCTGGGTGTCGAAGACGCGCTCGGTCCCGCCTGCGGCGTCGATCTCGGCGAAGCGGGTCCAGCCGCCGTCACCGATGGTCGCCAGCAGCCGGTCGTCGTCCAGCCAGGTCGGCATCCCGAACCAGCCGATGGTTCGGTCGAGGTCGTCCGTGACAGCGTCGTACGCCCAGGATTCGGCGTCGGCGACGAACACGTCGAACGGAACGTAGAGGTTGTCCGGCGCCCGTCCGGCGAACGCCAGCCGGTCGCCGTTGGGACTCCAGACCGGGCCCGACGCGCGGTACTCGCCGTCCGTGATCCGTTCGACGTCGCCGGTCCCGACGTCCGCGACGAACACGTCCTGCACGTAGGTGTCGTCGCCGTCCTCGCCGTCGTAGCTCACGAAGGCGATCCGGTCCTCCTCGGGATGCCAGGCCGGTTGCATGCCGGTCCCCTCGCCGCCGATACCGCCGGCGGTGGCGTCGTCGATCCGCCGCTCCTCGCGACGTTCCACGTCGACGACGAACAGGTACGTCGTCACGGTGTCGAGCCATCCCTTGCCGTCGTACTTGTGCTGGAGGCGCTCGGTCTCGATGGGGCCCTCGTCGCGGCGCTGGTCGAGGTACTCCCGTTCCTCGTCGGTCGGGTCTCGCGCCGAGACGACGACTCGCTCGCCGTCCGGACCCCAGTCGAAGTCCTGTACGCCCTCCTCGCGGTCGGTCACCTGCCGCGCGTCGCCCCCGAGTTCGAGGTCGTACACCCAGACCTGCGGCTTCGGCTCGTCGCCGTTCGCACCGTTCGATCCGTCCTCTGTGTCGGTTTCCTCGTCCGCGTCGCCGTCGTCGGCTTGCGTGTCTTCGTCCTCGTCGTCCCGTCCAACTCGCAGGGACAGGTCGTCGTCGCGGACCATCACGACGCCGAGCTTCGACCCGTCCGGCGACCACTCCACGTTCCAGGCGCCCGAAGCACGGGTCAATCGGTGCGGGTCGCGGCTGCCGTTTACGGGTGCGACGAAGATCGATTGGTGGGTTTCGTCTTCGTCGGGGTCGGCCTCGCTCGCGGCGAACGCGACGCGGTCGCCGTCCGGCGAGACCGCCACCTGGGTCGGTCGCGTCCGGTCGTAAACCGCGTCGGCAGGTAGTTCGTCCATGCGCGCCCGTCGGCTCGCCGTCACTTAGCGGTTCGGCTGGTGTGGGGAGCGGTCGCAGAGTGGGGCTGTCAGGTGCCCGACGGACGAGACGGCTCCAGGGAATAGCGCCAGCGCACAGGCGGCGAGGCAGTCGGATCGGACAGCAGTTGAGAGCGGCGTGCGCGTCAGCGGGGCGGCTGTTCGACCCGGCGCTCCCAGAACGCGTCGGCGAGGTACGCCTCGTCGATGCCCGTGTACCCCACCGAGCGCGCCAGCCGACCGACGGTCGCCCAGAGCGCCCGCTGGACGGTGACGGGTGCGATCGTGGTCTCCGTGTCGGGATACACGTCTTCGCTGACGGGGAGCGCGTGCAGGAGTCCCGGCTGACCGTACTCGCCGTCGCCGCCGAACGCGCCCTCATGGTCGAGCGCCCACACCGTGTAGAGCGAGGCGACCGTCCGCATCGACGGCATTTCGGCCCGGAACGCGACGGTCCCGTCAGTGGCGTTCCGGAAGGTGTGCTCGACGCCGGCGTCGACGGTTGCGGACTCGCCGGCCGAGAGTCGGCGGGTCCGCCCGTCGACTTCGACGGTCAACGTCCCCTCGACAGCCTCGAACGTCTCCGTCGTCGGGTGGACGTGCGCTGGCGGCTCGGGTGCGTCGGGACCGAGCCACTGGGCGAGGACTGGCCGGTCGTGATCGACCGCCGGCCCGCACCGGCCGGTCGCTCCGTCCGTGGGACGTTCGAGCAGAGTCGCCCACGTGTCGGCCCCCGGACTCGAGACGAGGGCGTGCGGTGACTCGCGGAGGAGGCGCGCGCTCGGGCCGTCGCGGTCGAGTTCCAGCGCCGGTCCCGGTTTGGGGTCGTCGCGGTCGTCGAGCGGTCGCCCGGTGGTTAGGACGGGCGCCGCCCGCGTCGGGTCGGTCATCACGTCGACCGTCGCCCGCCGGCCGGGTGGGCGTTTAGTACAGTATACGACGGGGATTTATTATGTAACCGTGATAGATGTCGGTCGTGAAACAGCTCCGTATCACTGCAGCGGTCGACGGCGAGCGCGCGCCGGCGTTCTATACGATGCTGGCTAGCGCGCCCGGCGTCGCGGAGACGCAGGTGCTGGAGTGGAACACGACGCCCGCCGAGGCGGAGACGGTGCTATTCGCCGTCCGCGGCGACGCCGAGCCGTTCGCCGCCGCTGCACCCGAAACCGATGCGGTCGAGTCCGTCACGCTCTCGGCGGTGAACGGACGCTGGACGTACGCGCTCGCGGCGGTCCGACCGCACGAGACGCCGCTCTTCGAGGCCGTCAGGCGGGCGCGGACGCGGACTGGACTCGTCGTCCGCAAACCGATCGTCTACCGCGACGGCGACATGCGCTTCCGGGTCGTGGGCGACGCGGACGTCGTCCAGACGGCGCTCGATCGGGCGCCCGACGCGATGGACGTACGGGTCGAGGCGGTCGGGACGTTCCGCGGCGCGCTCGACCACCCGGCGTCCCGGCTGAGCGACCGCCAGCGTGCCGCGTTGGCCGCCGCGCACGAACTGGGTTACTACGAGACGCCCCGGGACGCGACCCACGAGGACGTGGCCGCCGAACTGGACTGCGCGCCGTCGACGGCCAGTCGACACCTCCAGCGCGCGGAGGCGAAACTCGTCGACGCCGCGATGGACGAGTTCGGGTCCGGTGTCTGAGTCCGGAGCGGGCCGCTACTCCGTGTCCCACACGTCGGCGATGGGGTTGGGACTTCGAGCGCCGGTCGGCGTGCTGGGCGGCCACCCGGTCTCAGACCGACGTGAACGTCCAGCGCTGGTGGGCGCCGTCGCTCCAGGACTGCTGTTCGACGTTCGCGCCGTCGGACGTGGAGGCGCCGGCGACCCCGACGGCCATCCCGCTGTGGACGGGCTGGATGCGGTACTCGCCGTTGCCCTGGTCGATCAGTTCGAACCGCTGGTGGTCGCCGCCGCTGTCGGTCCACTGCTGGACGTTGTCACCGGCGCTGGTTCCGGCGTTGGCGACTTCCAGGACCTTGCCGCTGTGGACCGCTTCGAACGTGTAGGACCCGTCGCCGTTCTGTGAGACGTTCCACTGCTGGTTCTGCGCGCCCCCGTAGGGCCACTGGATCACGTCCCCGCCGTCGCTGGTGTCACCGCCCGAGACGTCCATCGCGTGCCCGCTGTTGACGTTGGTGACCTGGTAGGTGCCGTCGGCGAGGCCGCCGGACGTGCCGCCGTCGCTCCCGTCGCCTCCGTCGCCGCCGCTGCCGTTGACGGTCTCGTCGAGCCACGTCTTGATGTAGCCGCCGGCCTGTTCGTCGCCGTCCTTGAGCGTCCAGGGCTCGTCGGCGCCGGCGTTCGGCGAACTGAAAAAGGTCGGCGCCCAGGAGTCGTCGAAACACCAGGCCGCCCAGCCCATGTTCTCGTAGCCTTCAACCCAGTTCCGGAAGGGCTCGCCCCACCCGGAGGTGGTCCCCTGGTCGACGTCGGCGTTGCCCTCGGGGTCCCAGCCGAACTCGGTGATGAAGATCGGGACTTCGCTGGCGGGCGCGCCGTAGGTGCCGTCGAAGTCCGACGGCTGGCCGTTCGACGGGTAGATGTGGCCCGAGTAGATGAGGTCGTTCCCGCTGAAGGGGTCGTCGGGCGCCGCGTCGGGCACGGAGGTCCACCGCGGCGAGCCGATGACGATCGGCGTCTCCGGCGCGAGTTCGCGGACCCGGTCGACCCACGGCTGGGCGACGCCCTTCCAGGTGCTCCAGGCCTGCTGGTCGTCGTCCCAGTAGGCCGGCTCGGTCGGCTCGTTGTACAGCTCGAAGAGGACGTGCGAGTCGTCGGCGAACTCCGGCGCGGCGGCGTTCCAGAAGTTCCGCACCACCTCGTCGGGATACTTGTCGTAGCTCGTACTCGACTCGTCGGTCGCCTGCTCCGTGTACGGTCGCACCAGATGGAGGTCGACCAGCGCGTAGATCCCGCGGTCGGCGCAGAGGTCGACTATCGGCCGGACGTAGTTCTGGAGGTAGCTGTCGACCCCGTAGTGGGAGATCGAGTCCTGTGTGCAGGGGATCCGCAGCAGGTTCGGGTGCCAGCCTCTCTCGGCGTCGGTCGCCCACTGGGCCACCTCCATCGACGACTTCGGGTGCGACCGCTCGTAGAACCCGGGATCCGCCATCGCGATGCCCCGGAGCTTGACGTCGTTGCCGTCGGCGTCCCGAATCCACTTGCCCTCCGTGTGGAGTCGAGACGGCGCCGCCGCGGCCGTCCCGCTGAGTCCGCCGAGTGCCAATCCTCCGACGCCGATCCCCGCTGCCCGGAGCACGGATCGCCGCGACACCGCTCGTTGCCCATCACCGCACGTCCCTTGCATGGTGTTATCTGTCATGCGGAAACTGATTCCGGACAATACTATAAATAAATAATGTTGATTGTATAGTATGCAGGAGAAATACAGAACGGGAGACTATTCATCCCGCAACGACGGTGAGCAACGCGGAACTCCGTTGTACACACGAATAGGGAGTCGCTCCGGTGCTCCGGGGAGAGACCGAGAGAAGCGCGCACGCGGTCGAAGGGGGCATACGGAAGCGCGCAGCCTCGTCCGATCCCGCCGGCCAGTGTGCGTCTCGGAGCGCGTCCGTTCAGGCCGCCTCGGCGCTGCTCGCCCGGGCGAGGAGCCGCACTGCGAGTGCACCGACGAGCAGGTTCAGACCGACCAGCACGGCGATCGCGGGAACGAGCGTGTCGGCCAGGCCGCCGAACTGGTCCACCGAGAGCACCGTCAGCACGTCGCGGTCGAGGACCAGCGCCCGGACCGCGTCGACGCCGTAGGTGACGGGATTGAACGTCGCGACGAACTCGACGTCAGAGGAGAGGGGGACGAACGCCGGCGAGAGGAACAGCAGCGGAAACATGAACAGCAGGGAGGCGGCGTTGACCACCTCGTCGTCCCGCGCCAGCAACCCGACGACGTTCGAGACGGCCATGAACAACAGGCCGACCAGCGCGCACACCGCGAGGATACCGACCAGTCCGACGACGCCGGTCTCGATCCGCGCGCCCATCGCGTACGCGAGCCCGACGACTGCGAGCAACTGGAGGACGATGCGCGCCAGTTCGGAGGCCGCCTTGCCCGCGAACACCGCCGTCCACGACATCGGCGTGACGACGGTCTTCTCGAACATGCCGCTCTCAAGATCGCCGACCAGCCCCATCCCGGACGTGAACGCCGAGCCCATCGTCGCCTGCAGGAGGACCGCGGGCAGGAGGTAGGTGACGTAGTCCACGTCGGCGAAGCCGGCGCGTTCGAGCGCGACCGCCCCCACGTCGCCGAAGACCGCAGAGAACAGCACGAGCGAGAAGGTCGCGACGACGATTTCCAGCACGAACGCGGTCGGGTTGTGAATCGCCTTCCGCGTCCAGCGCTCTGCGTTGACCCGCACGTCCCCGAGGAACGTATTGCCGGTCTCTACCCTCGTCGCCGCGGCGTCGGGCGAGCTCATCGGTCGCTCTCCGACGGTTCGGCTGAACGGGACCGGTGATCGGCCGGCTCCCCGCCGTCGGCCGCCGCCCGCTCCCCGGTCGCGTCGAGTCCCGCGACCGACTCGTCTGCGATGGCCAGGAAGACATCGTCGAGCGTCGGCTCCTCGACCGCGAAGCCGCTGACGGTCACCCCGGCGTCGCGGAGCGCGAGGAGGAGGTCGGGGCCCAGATCGCCGGCGTCCCGCGTGGTGACCCGGACGCCGTCGTCGGTCGTCTCGACGGTCGCACCGGATTCGAGCACGGGCGTCTCCCGGAGAGTCGCGGCGGCCGTGTCGACTGCGCCCGATCCGCCGTCGACCGCGAGTTCGAGGACTTCCCCGCCGACGCGGCGCTTGAGAGCGTCGGGCGACCCCTCCTCGACGATGCGGCCGTCGCGGATGACGGCCAGCCGATCGCAGAGCCGGTCGGCCTCTTCGAGGTACTGCGTGGTGAGAAACACCGTCGTCCCGCGGTCGTTTATCTCCCGGAAGTACTCCCACAGGCGGTTGCGCGCCTTGGGGTCCAGCCCGGTCGTCGGTTCGTCGAGGAAGACGAGTTCGGGGTCGTGGACCAGCGCGGTCGCCGCGTCGAGGCGTTTCTGCATCCCGCCGGAGAAGGTGTCCGCCGGCGCGTCGGCCACGTCGGCCAGGTCGACGAGGTCGAGCAGCTCGTCGATGCGTTCGGTCCGGTCGCCCCGCGGGACGCCGTAGGCGTCGCAGGCGAACGCGAGGTTCTCCCGGGCGCTCAGTTCCGGGTCGACGCTGGTCTCCTGGGCCATGTAGCCGACGGAGGCCCTGACCGCGGTCCGCTCGGCGGTCACGTCGTGCCCGTTGATCCGGACGCTCCCGTCCGTCGGCGCGAGCAGCGTCGCGAGTACCTTGATCGTCGTCGTCTTCCCCGCGCCGTTCGGGCCGAGGAACCCGAAAAACTCCCCGCTCGGGATCGAGAGGGTAACGTCCTCGACCGCCTGCGTCCCGTCGGCGTAGGTGAGTTCGAGGCCATCGACCGCGACCGAGGGAGGGCGACCCGTCTCGGCCGTCTCCGGCGGTCGGTGCTCCGTCGCATGCGACTGTCGCTGTGACATCTACTCGTGGGGAGTCGCGGCGACCCGGAGGGCGTTCCGGGCGGGATAGAACCGGGTTTTATTACCCGTCGCCGTACCTGTCGGGCCGTGAAACACGTTCGCCTCACGGCCCGCCTCGACCACGAGCGAGCGCCGGCGCTGTTCGACCGGCTGGCGAACGCCGACGGCATCGACCGGGCGCGCGTCCTCGACTGGAACCTGACGACCGAGGACGCGATGATCCTGTTCGAGATCGACGGCGACCCGTCCCCCCTCGCCGACGGCACGGCCGAGTTCACGGGCGTCGACCGCGTC
This sequence comes from Halosimplex yunnanense, assembly GCF_054504345.1. Lineage (NCBI taxonomy): Archaea > Methanobacteriati > Methanobacteriota > Halobacteria > Halobacteriales > Haloarculaceae > Halosimplex > Halosimplex yunnanense. Next base: position 84,894 of record NZ_JBTJEL010000037.1, read on the forward strand.
GAGGTGGCGGACGGCCCCGCCGGGCGGTCCAGCGAGGACGACACGCAGGTACTCGTCCACGTCCAGCGGTCGGCGGTCCCTATCTTCAGCTGTCTCGCCAGCGCGCTCGAATCCGGTGGCCTCGTCGTCCGCACGCCGGTCGTCTTCCGCGACGGGGAGATCCACGCTCGCATCGTCGGCGACCCCGCGCCGCTCCAGCGGGCGTTCGAACGGCAGGGGGACGACATCAGCGTCCGGATCGACGGGATCACGTCGACGCCCGCCGACGCGGAGCAGCCGACGCAATCGCTGAGCGACCGCCAGCGCGAGGCCCTCGACGTCGCCCACGAACTCGGCTACTACGACCAGCCCAGACGGGCGACCCACGAGGACGTCGCGGCGGCGCTCGGCTGTGCCGCCCAGACCGCCGGCGACCACCTCCGGAAGGCGGAGGCGAAACTCGTCGACGCCGCGCTCGACGACGCCGGACAGTTGGAGTAGCCCGTGGGAGCGCTGGGCGGCAATCCCTACTCGGTGTCCCACACGTCCGCGATGGGGTTGGAACTGGACTTCGAACGGCGCGAGCGTCGGCGACCCCCGCGAGAGCGGCCGTCGCCGTCGTCGTCGTCCGATCCGGACCCCGACGCCGAGGCCCCGGCGGACCCGCCCGCCGAGTCGTCGCTGGAACCGGCCGGTCCCGACGACCGCGAGCGACTGGTCCCGCTCGCAGTGCTCGATCCGGTCGCGGCCGTGGTGTCGACAGGTGGCAGGTCGGGTTCGCTCATGCGGTCGACCTGCTCGGCGAACCAGTCTGGCATGTCGACGCGGGCGCGATCGAAGAGGTCGAGCAGCGACGAGTCGGCGAGGTAGGTCGCCCCGTGGTCGTCGGGAGCTCGCACCACGCGCCCGCAGGCCTGGATCACGGTCCGCAGGGCGGTCCGGTAGTACCAGCCCCACTGGTCGTCCTCCAGTCGCGCCGCGACGCGGGAGTCGCGGGTGTTCGGGTACGGCGCCTTGCAGAGCAGTTGCCAGCGACAGAGGTCGCCCTCCAGATCGAGGGCCTCCTCCATCTTCACCGAGAGGAAGACGTCGGGGTCGTCGACGCGCTTCCACGTCGACAGTTGCGCGTCCCGGTCGGCCGCGTCGTGCGAGCGGACGCGCGAGTCGACGCCGTACTCCCGGAGGTGTTCCAGCAGTTGCTCCTGGATGGCGTAGGAGTGGCAGTGGACCAGCCCCTTCTCCGATGGGTGGGCCTGCATGATCCGCACGAGCGTCTCGGCGACCTTTGGGATGGTCCGGTCGCGGGCCTCGTAGGTCATCTTCCCCTGCGTCACGTCGTACAGCGGCCGGTTCTCGACGGGGAAGGTGTGGGGAACCTCCACGAGGGCGACGCGGTCGGGCGAGAGGCCGACGTTGGCGCAGAAGGCGTCCTTGTTGAGGATGGTCGCCGACAGCAGCGCGAAGTTCTGGGCGCGGTCCCAGACGGTGTGTTTGAGGTACTTCTCGGGCGCCATCGGCTTGATCGTCACTCGCGTCCCCGCGCCGTCGGACTGGTCGACGACCCACGTCGTCCCGCTCTCCTCGTCGCGGTAGTCCTCGGCGAACCACGACAGGTCCGACTGGAGTTTGACCAGCGCGTCGCGCTCGGCGGCCTCCTCGGGGGCGAGTTCCGCCTGCTGGCGCACTTCGGTGAGCCGGCGGCCGGCCATCGTGTGGAGAGTGTCGGCGTAGCTGACGGCGTCGTCGAGCCCGTCGATCGCGGGCGGCTCGCAGGCGTCCCAGATGGGCACGGTGTCGGGACCGAGGTCGATCGTCGCGTACATCTCCGCCCAGTTGCCCAGTCCGTGGGCTTCGTCGATCACGAGCACGTCGCGGGTGCCGAAGACGTCCGAGCCCGCGGTCTGCATGAAGTACGCGAGCGTCATCGCGGCGATGCGGTTGTTCGCGGCGATGGCGCGGTCGGAGAAGTACGGGCAGCGATGCTGGACCTGGCAGTCGAACATCCGCTCGCGGGCGCAGGGCGCCTGGTCGACGGGCGTGTCCGTCTCGCCGGGGAGGATGCAGTCGTAGTTGTTCTTCCCGCGGATGACCTTCAGGTCGGCGAGCAGGTCGTCGCCGGCCACGTCGTCCAGCTGGGAGACCTGCGGGGTCGTGTAGTAGGCGTCGATGGGTTCGCCGGCCTCGCTCTCGCCGGCGGTGCGGGCGCAGCCGGCGATGGCGCGGGCGAGCAGGGACTTGCCGCTGCCGGTCGGCGCGCGCACGAGGACGACGTCGTTGTCGCCCTCGAAGGCGTCGCGGATGTCGGCAAGGGCCTGCTCCTGAGCGCCGCGGTAGGAAGGCGCCGGGAACCCGTCGAATATCCGACCCGGTTGCACGGGAGACCAAACCGGTGCCGGGAGCGTAAAACTGCCGGAAGGCTCGACCGATCCCGCCCCCTGTCACACAGCAAGTATTTACCAGCGGCGCGGAAATCCTGGGTCGATGACATCCCCGCGACGCAGCTTCCTGAAGCGGACGAGCGCAGCCCTCCTCGCCGGCTCGGTTGCCGGCTGTCTCGCCGACGGCGACGGAACCCCCACGGACTCAGCAGGCGGGGCCGGCGGCGACACCGACACCGCGACCGATACGTCGACCCCGACGGCCACGCCGACCGAGACGCCGACGGCTACCGCGACGGAGACCGCTACCGACGCCCAGACGGCCACCCCCGACGGCACGCTCGGCAACGCCGACTACGCGGCGTGGTTGCCGGCGCCGACCGCGCTCGACCGCGACCACTACCCGTTCGTCTCGGTCGCGACCGGCGCGCTCGTCGACCTGAAGGACAGCCTCGGCGACGGCGCGGTCGCCGAGTTCGAGCGGGACGCGGGCGTCCCCGGCGTCGACTCGTACGCCGACGCAAGCGCCGTGCACGCGATCGCCAACCGGGCGACGGTGGTCGAGACCGACGTGGCCGTCGAGGACGCGGCCGCCGGCTTCGAAGCGCGCGGCTTCTCCGAGGCAGGGACTCGCCGCGAGTTCACGCTCTACGTCGGGGAATCCGGCGCGGCGGCCGTCCGCGAGGACGCCCTCGTCTCGGCCGCTGGATCCGAGGACTCCGACGCCGCGCGGTCGACGGTCGAGGCGGTCGTCGACGCGGAGGCGGGCGAAGCGACCCGGTACGCCGAGGCAGTGTCGGCCTGCGAGCGCCTGACCGACGCGCTCGGGACTGGCCACCTGATCCGCGGGCGGACCCACGAACCGGGTGAGACCTTCGACGGCGCGGTCGGCGGCGGCGTGGTCTACCGCGTCGGGACCGAGGAGACGCGCGTCGAAACGCCCGTGATCTTCCGCGACGGGCAGACCAGCAAGGGGCCGGTCCTCGAGTGGGCGAGCGACGCGGACGTCTTCTACGGACGGAAACCCGGGACGACGGTCGACGGGCGCGTCGTGACCGCGACGGCGACCGTCTCGAACTCGGATATCGATCAGTTCCACTCGCAGCTCCCCGGCGAGGCGAACCGGGCGGTCGAGCGGACCCCGACGGCGATGTTCGGGTTCGATTACGAGGAGACCGGCGACGGCGTGGGGACCCTCGAAATCCGCCACGAGGGAGGCGACGCGATCCCGCGGAGCGAACTCTACGTCCGCGGGAGCGGGTTCGCCGACGTCGAGGACGTCGACCAGACCAGCGCCGGCCAGTGGCAGGGGTCCGCCAGCGGCGACGACGAATCGGTCGCCGCCGGGGACCGCGTCACCGTCGGGGCAGCCAGCGATTACGAGATCAGCGTCGTCTGGGAGAGCGCAGACGGCGACACGGCGTCGACGATCATGGAAGGCCAGGGACCGGACGCGTAGCCTCACGGGCGGAGAACGGCGGTCTGCAGACGCGACGCCGACGGGTCAACTCCGCAACTACTTTGATGGCACTCGGAATACACGGAGTTCATGCCGGAGACGCGTCGGAACGCACTGAAACGTGGGGGAGCAGCTGTCGCCGTCCTCTCGTCGCTCGGAGGGTGTCTGGGCGTCGGGGGCGGGGGAGAGACCGATGGATCGAACGGGGGAGATGACGGGAGCGACGGGTCCGGTGAGAGCGGCGGCGACACGCCGACGCCGAGCCCGACGCCGGAGGGCACGCCGACGGCGACGCCGGTGGGAACTCGGCCGGAGACGCCGACCGCCGAACTGACGAAGTGGATGCCGTCGCCGAGCGTCATCGACCAGTCGGGCTACGCCTTCATGTCCATGGCGCCGCAGGCGCTGACCGAGTTCGGTGACGCGCTCGGATCGGGCGCGCTGACCACGTTCGAGCAGTCCTACCCGATCGCCGCGATCGACACGGTCGGCGACGCGACCGCCTTCCACCGCTTCGCTCGCTCGGCGTCGGTCATCGAGGCCGACTTCGACCGCACGCCCGTCGAGGAAGACCTGCGCTCGCTCGGGTTCTCGACCGGCCCGGCGCGCCACGGGTTCCGCATCTTCACTGCCGACGACACCCGAGCGGCCGCCGTCCGGGACAACATGCTCGTCACGGTCGGCAGTTTCTCCAGCAGGGACACCAGCGACAAGAAACCCGTCGTCGAGGCCATCGTCGACGCCCGCACGGGCAACGGCGAACGCTACGTCGACGCGGTCACCGACTGCGACCGCCTCGTCGACACGCTCGGAAACGCCCACGTCGTCCAGGGACGGACGCACGAGGCGGGCGAGACGTTCGAAGGGGCCGTCGGCGAGGGGATGGGTTACCACGTCGGGAGCGAGCAGACCCGCGTTCACGCCGGCGTCGTCTTCACCGAGAATGCGAATCGGGATGCCGTCGCCGACTGGGCCGGCGACTCGGAGGCGTTCCTCGGCGGGTCGCCGACGGTCAGGACCGACGGCCGCGTCGTGACGGCGACCGCGCTGGTCGCGTCGGGCGACGTGACCGAGTTCCCCGGGGAGTTCCCGGGGCCCGCCATCGAGTCCGAGTCGCGGGCGCCGCCGGCCGTCTCCTTCGCCTTCGACTACGAGTCGACGGGCGACGGCGTCGGAACCGTGACGATCACCCACGAGGGTGGTGATACGGTGGACAGCGACGCCCTGTTCGTCCGCGGGAGCGGGTTCGCCGACGTCGAGGGTGCCGACCAGACGAGCGCGGGCCCGTGGCAGGGAGCAGCCAGCAGCGACGACGGCGGCGTCAGAGCGGGCGATTCGGTCGCGGTCGGTGCGCAGAGTGGCTACGAGATCAGCATGGTCTGGGAGTCGCCGGCGAACGACACGTCGGCCGTGCTCGCCGAACACCACGGCCCCGACGCCTAGAGGTCTGGAGATCGGTCCGCTCGCTAGCAATACTTGGAACCGCTACTGCGGAATAGAGATGAACGCCCTCGGCGCGCTCGCGGTCGCTGCGGCGGGATATCCGCGCTCGCGGTCGCTGCGGCGGGATATCCGCGCTCTCGGCACCGCCCGCGCGGATAGTGCCCGCGCAGACGACTACAATAAACGCGAGCGCGCCTCGCCCGTTCAGTCCACCAGGAACGGCAACTGCACCACCCCGCACGGCACCGCAGCCAGCCACACCCTCCCCAGCCGATTGCGTTACTCGTCGCTCCGCTCCTGCGTTACTCATCCCTCGCACGGTGCCGTCGCGCGACGAGACGCGCGACAGCGCGCGCCACTGAATCGTCACCTCAGGGCATGAACTGGCGGTTCCTTGGTCATCCGGCGTAAGGTCCGAGAATACCAGAACGCCTTTTTCAGGACTCGTTCCGGAGCGGCCGCTATAGATCGGCGACGTCCTCGGCGGTCGGCTCGTAGTCGTCGGGGAGCCGTTCCATGCAGTCGTAACAGAGGAAATGTTCGGAGCCGTCGGCGAGTTCGAGGGTCATGCCGTCGGTCGTCGACTTCTCGAGCGTCCAGATGTCGGCGATGCCGCCGGCGATGCTCACCTCGTCGCCGCAGCCGTCGCATTGCCGGGTCGTCATACCCGGCGTAGGTCGGGGGCGCTCAAAAACGTCGCGGCCCCGCTCGTCCGAGAGGCAGCGGTCCGAACCGTCCGCGCGGTCGTGATTTCGATCCGGACTGTTCGCCGTGGTTACAATCCACGCACTTATCATCCCCCAGTGGTAATCGATTCTAATCATCTCGGAGCCTGTCAAATGCACACACCACCAGCCGTCCTGTACGTCGGGGAAAACGCCAGCTCAGTCGCGGATGCGTGGGAGGGGTCGGGGGAGGGGCTCACCGTCGAGGGGAGGACGCCACCGGTCGACGCCGACGCTGCGCTGGCCGACGGCCGGTTCGACGCCGTCGTCTGCGACAGCGACGGCTCCTTCGACGGTCCCGCGGTCGTCGAGGCCGTTCGCGAGTTCTCGTCGTCGCTGCCGGTCATCGTCCTCGCCGGCGGGGAGTCATTCCCGCTGGCGACGGCCACCGAACTCGGCGTCGAGACGTACCTGCAGGTCGACGCCGACACCGACCGCGTCGCGACGCTGGACCGGCTCCGCCCGGTGATCGAGCGCCGCCGGGAAGAGCGCCGCGAGTCGACGATGCTCGACTCGCTGCTGGAGAACGTCCCGCTGTCCATCTACATCAAGGACCGACAGAGCCGCCACGTCCGCCTCAGCGACGGGGCGCTGGGGCTGAACGGGCCGCCGTACCTGGAGAGTCCGGACGGCAAGCGCCACCACACGCCCGAGGACATCGTCGGCAAGACCGACTTCGACCTCTACCCGCCGACGCTCTCGGAGGGGGCGGTCGCCGACGACCGCCACGTCGTCGAGACCGGCGAGTCGATCGAAGACCGGATCGAGCAGGCCTACGGCGACGACCTGGAGGAGACCTACGTGACCACTTCCAAGGCGCCCTGGCGGGACGAGCACGGGAACGTCCTCGGTATCGTCGGCGTGACTCGCGACGTGACCGACCGCAAGAAGTACGAGAAACAGCTCGAACGCCAGAACGAGCGCCTCGAGCGGTTCGCCAGCGTCATCTCCCACGACCTGCGCAACCCGCTGGAAGTCGCGCTCGGCCGCCTCGAATTCGCCCGCGAGGACGGCGACGAGGAGCACTTCGACGCCGTCGAGCGGTCACTGTACCGCATCGACGACCTCATCGAGGACGTCCTGACGCTCGCCCGCGAGGGAGAGACCGTCAGCGACCCGGAGCCGGTCGACCTCGCGTCCGTCGCGGAGAACGCCTGGCGAGTGGTCGAAACCACCGACGCCGCGCTCGACGTACAGACCGACGCGACGCTACTGGCCGACGGCGGACGCCTCCAGCAGTTGCTGGAGAACGTCTTCAGGAACTCGGTCGAGCACGCCGGTCCCGAGGTGTCGGTCACCATCGGCGACCTCGACGTCAGGCAGGGCTTCTACGTCGCCGACGACGGCCCCGGTATCGCCGAGAGCAACCGCGAGAGCGTCTTCGACTCAGGCTACTCCACGAGCGACGAGGGGACGGGCCTCGGCCTGAGCATCGTCCGGACTATCGCCGAGGCCCACGGCTGGGAGGTCGACGTGACCGAGAGCGACAGCGGCGGCGCGCGCTTCGAGTTCGGCGAGATCCCCGACGACACCTCGCCCCCGGTAGAGGGCTGACCGGAGTCGGGTTTTTCCGCTTCGGCTGCCAACGGCGGAGGTATGGAGGTGCACTGCGAGGGATGCGCCGGCTGCTGTCTCGACTGGCGAGCGCTCGCGCCCGAGGACTTCGACCACGGGTACGAGCGCCGCGGCCGCTACCGGCCGCTCGACGACATCGACAACCTCGTCCCGCTGTCGTGCGACGAGGTGCGCGCGTTCCTCGCCGACGGCCACGCCGGCGCGATGGTCGCGCGGCTGTTCCGCATCGAGGACGGCCCGAGCGTCACCGTCGGCGGCGTCGACGTCGCCGCCGTCCGCGGTCGGCCCGCCTTCCTCGTCGGGCTCGAGAAGGTGCCTAAACCGGTCGCGCCCTTCGATTCGGACCCGCAGTGGCTCCCGTCCTGCGTCTTCCTCGACCCGGAGACCCTTCAGTGTCGCATCCACGGCACTGATAGCTATCCCGAGACCTGCTCGACCTACCCCGGCGACAACCTCGCGCTCGACGCCGAGACCGAGTGCGAACGCGTCGAGCGAGCCCACGGTGACGACCGGCTCCTCGACGATGAGCCGCCCGCTGACTCGGACCCCGCTATCGGTCCCGGTGCCGTCGGGTCACGGGTGTTCGTCCACCCCGAACCGGACCGTGTCGAGGACGCCGTCGAGCGACTCGCCGACGGCGAAGCGACGCGAGCCGACCACGCCGAGTTCGTGGCGGTCGCCGCCGCGTCGAGCCCCGGGACGCTCGCCGTCAACGACGACCGCTACGAGCAAGCCCGGGAGCGCGCGCTCGACGCCGATTCGTGGGTCGACGGCGCGCTCGCGGAGTGGACCGAACGCGCGGCCGCCGACGAGTCTCCTGACCCGACGGTGGCCACAACAGTCGAGGACGAGCGCGGCGCACCCGGGACGCCCGGCTGGGAGGCGTGACGGTCGGAGTTCGATTCGCACCGTTCTGGGGGCGACCGAATAGATCCACGCTGCCGGACTGAGTAGAACCGCCGCTGGGCGGTCGCAGTCGACGCAGGAAGTAGGGCTGCGTTCAGGAGTTGATCTCTTTGAATTGGTCGAGGAGCTCCTCGGTGGACTCGTCGCTCTCGTACTCGACCTTGCCGCGGTACTCCGTCCGCCGGTCGTCGTCGCTCACCTCGACTTCGCTGTTTTTCCGCTCCCGCCGCTCGTGCTCCACTTCGTCATATGCACCCATAGACATTGTCAATCACACCCATACTTGTGAGTTAACACCTATCAATCTAACGGTCAGTACCAATATTCCTGTAGCGGCCGGGAACCCCTCGAATTCGGAGTGACGGGCGGGATAGCCGGGCGGTCGGACGACGAGTCCGAACAGTGTATACGACTGGCGGTCCCCCCTCCGGACATGGCCGGACCGGTTCGCTTTCGGCGGTCGACCGAGCGCTGGGACGAGGAGCGGGTGCGCCGTCAGCTCCTCGCCTCGCTCGACGACCGCTTCGGCGCCCGACTGACGACGCCGAAGATCGACGCTCCGGAGGGCTACACCGCTCGCCGGATCGAGATGGACAACGGGGACCTCGCGCTGTTCGTCTGGAACGACGACGGCGCCTACTGGCTCGGTAACACCGTCACCCCCGAGGTCCTCTGGCGCACCGACAAGGAGACCTTCGACGAAGCCCCCTTCGGCGTCGCTCGCTGGGCCCAGCGCGAGCTCACCTACGACCTCGAACGACAGGCCCCGTGGCTCGCCGCCTACGAGTACGTCGCGTGGTTCTTCCTCCCCGTCCTCTTCTCGAAGGACGGCCGCGAGACCACCCGGGCGTTCTTCCGCGACGACGCCGCAGGTTTCCCGGACGCCACCCGCGAGGACGCCCTCGCCTTCTACGAGCGGTTCCTCTCGACCGGCGTCCTCGACGACCACCGCTACACGATGGCCGCCAAGCTCGGCACCAGCGAGCGCAACGAGTTCAACCGCATGCGCGCCACCATGGGCGAGTTCAACGCCGCCAAGCTCCTCGCCGACGCCGGCATCCCGTTCGTCCCCGAGTCCGAGCGCGACTCGGGCCACGCCCTCGACTTCGCCGTCGAGACCCCCGGCGGCGAGCGCCTCGTCGAGGTCACCCGCCCGATGCCACCGCGAGACCGCAACGCCGGCACCGCCATCGCCGCACTCCGGCGCACGGTCGACTCGAAGACCCGCGACCAGCTCGCCATCCACGACGACGCCGTCCTCTTCGTCGACTGCACCTCCTTCCGCGACGACGAGTGGAACCCCATCCGCGCCGAGCGCCCCTCGCTCGGGTACCAGCCGACCGTCGTCTTCCGCTACCGCCCCGACGGCCGCTGCGAGGGCTACCGCCACGGCGACGTCCCTCTCGACCTCGACGACGGCATCGAGTGGCTCTGACTGACCGAATTTCCGGATGGAGCCCGCTGTCGCGGCGTTCATGCCGCGACAGCATCGTGCGAGGGATGAGTAACGCAGGAGCTTGCGACGAGCAGCGAGGGACCGAAGGTCCCTCGGGCCATGTGGGCGACGCTCGGGTCGCCCGCAGACAACGCAATCGGTTGGGGAGGGTGTGGCTGGCTGCGGTGCTGTGCGGGTGCAGTGTGGTGCTGTGTGGTCGCGGTTCCTGGTGGACTGAACGGGCGAGGCGGGCTCGCGTGCAGTTCAGTCGTCTGCGCGGGCCCTATCCGCGCGGGCGGTGCCGAGAGCGCGGATATCCCGCACAGCGACCGCGAGCCCGCCGAGGACTTTCATCGCCTGCTGTCCGCGACAGTCGAATCGCTAGCGAACGCGACGAGGACGTTCAACTCACAGCGGTCCCTGCGGTTGTGATCCCAGAGAGGCGCCCGTTGAACTCGCGACGGAAAGCCAGCAGCTCACGAGTTGAACTCAGAGAGTCGCCCGAGGCGGGATTTGAACCACGCCCGAGAACCTGCGCCTGCGGCGCAGAACCTCGGTCTACCTCAAATCCCGGACGGCGGACACGAAATTCAGCGTTGCGTGGAGATGAAACTCCACGGGGAGTGAATTTCGAGAAACGCCCGAGGCGGGATTTGAACCCGCGTCACGACCGTGACAGGGTCGTATGATGGGCCACTACACCACCCGGGCACGCATTACTCGCTTTGCCGGATGTAGATTTAAGGCTTTCCAAACGAGCGCCCTATGCCACGGGGGACCAACACACCCCACGGCAGCGAGTCCCGACAGCGGAACCGTCTAGTGAACCAGCGAGGGTTCTCCACGTCAGCCACTATCGTGAGACGGCGTATCGCCCGTGACACGCCGTTTCAGGACTGATAACACCAGCGGAACTTACTTGCGTGGCGAAGTCCGTTACACCTCTAGCGGAGTTACGTCGTCGTCAACTCCGGGGACACTGAAATGAGTACCAAGTCGGACACGAACGGGGAGGGTACAGAGATGCCGTCGAACGTGCTGTTGCTGGAGCCGTCAGTGGGCGGCCATGGATCCGAAGTCTGCGGCGGGCTGCTACACGGCCCGGAAGGACGGAGTCACGGACTGTTGGTCTCGTGTCTGGCGTCGCCCCCGGATCGGCTGGCAGCGTGGACGGGCCACGACCACGCTGACCCTGGCGACGCGACGGTCATCGACGTCCAGACGAGCGCGCGGTCGACAGCCGCGGCGGGAGACGCAACCGCGGCGCCGACCGACGCTGTAGTCGAGGTCGTCCCCGCGGAAGCGGATCTGGGCGACCTCGGCGAGACGGTCGAGCGACACCTGAGCCGGCTGGCCGCCGACGGCGAGACGGCGGTCTGCGTCCACTCGGTGAGCGACCTCCTCCAGCGGGCCGACGAGCGGGACGTATTCAAGTTCCTGGAAGTCATGACCAGCAGCGTCGAGCGCACCGGCGCCGTCGCGCACTACCACATGAATCCGGACGTCCACGAGGCCGAGACGATCCGGACGTTCGAGGTCCTGTTCGACAGCGTCGTCGACCTCCGAACGGCCAGCGTCACTGGTGAATGAACCCCCGGGCGGCATGACTCACGAACAGATGAACACCGACGAAACCCACTGCACCGGAACGGAGCGGGCGACACGCTCGCCGAGCGACCCGCGGTCGGCGGTCGTACTCGTCGCCGACGGCGACCCCGCCGTCACCGACGAGATCGCGGCCGTGCTCCGTGACAGCTACACCGTCCGTTCGGCCTACGACAGCGCCGACGCGCTCGCGAGTCTCGACCCCGACGTGAGCGTTGCGCTGCTCGACCCGGAGATCCCCGGGCTCTCGGCGCGGCAAGTCCTCGAACGCGTCCGCACCGACGACGCCGACTGTCAGGTCGCCGCGCTCACCGACGAGGCGCTCGAGCTCGACGCGACGGCCTTCGACGATTACCTCGTCAAGCCGGTCGCCGACGACCACCTCCTGGCGACCGTCGACCGACTCAATCGCCGCGCGGCCTACCGGACCACGCTCGAAGCGTACTACCAGACGGCAAGCGAGCGTGCCACGGCCGACGACGGCGACGACGCCGAACTCGACCGACGGCTGACGGAACTCGACGAGCGACTCGACGAGGTCTTCCGACACCTCGACAGCGCCGACGCCTACGACGCCGCCCTGCGGAACCTCGACGACCCCTGAACGGGGCTGACGGTTCGAGTTCTGTCCCCGGATTCTCCCGGTTTTCGTTCCATCGTTCGTTCTCGACGCTCGGCTGTGCCGCTCGGGAGCCGTGGCTTTGCATCGCAAGCCCGGCGGCTTTGCGGGAAGCGCTCGGATCGCCCGTACGGCGCGGCTCGCGCCGGGGATATCCAGATGAGCTACCTGAACCTCACCGACGACACCTGGCTCGACCTCACGGTGAACTTCATCCCCATCGGGATCCTCGCCTTCCTCGACGCGATGTTCTGGCTGTACAACCCGTGGGGGTGGGACCCGTGGTTCGTCTTCTGGGGCCACGTACTCACGCTCGTTCCCCTCCTCCTCCTGACGATCCTCACCTACGTCAGCGGGCGAGTCATCCAGCGCGACGAACGACGGACCGAGTCGGTCACCGAGAACGACGCGGAGAAGTACTGATGTCGACTCGCCGACCGACCGACGCGAATCGCTCGCCGCGGGATAACTCAAACCCCGGTTTGAACGTTCGCCGTCTTTTGAGGGGTGGGGCGTGACCTACCTGTACGGATGAGCGCCCCGACTCCCTCCCGCCGGCAGCTCGGTCGCGCCCTCGCCGACGCGCTCGGCGTCGCCGAGCGCCTGGCCTTCTGGGCCGCCGTTGCCCTCCCCTGCGTCCACCTGCCGCTGTTCGCGCTCCGCGGGTTCTCCCCCGAGACGATGCCGCTGCTCGTCGCCCTGTGGACGACCCACGGCGTCGCACTCCTCGCTGGTCGCCGCCACCTGTCCGGGCCGGGTCGCTGATCCGGCGACCCGAGCGGGGCGCTGCTGGTTGGTCGCGGAACGGTCGATTTATCCCCTGTCCGGGCCCACGTCGAGACATGAACGTCAAGTCGCGCCACCACCTCCGCGCCGACGCCGTGGCGGAGATCGAAGACGCCCTCGACGAGCGGCTGGGCGTCTCGCTCGACGCCGACAGCTTCGAGAAGGTCGAGTTCGACGACAGCGACTGGAACGTCGTCCTCGTCGACGGCGAACCGCTCGTCCTCTACGTCGAGACCGAAGCGGGCGAGGACGAACCGTTCCTCACCGTCCAGGGCGCCAACGCCTACCCGCCCGAGCGGGGAATCGTCACCGTCGACGCGGGCGCCATCTCCTTCGTCTCCGACGGCGCCGACGTGATGCGCCCCGGCATCGTCGAGGCCGACGAGGGCATCGAAGCGGGCGATCTGGTCGCCATCAACGAGGAAGGCCACGGGAAGTTCCTCGCCATCGGCCGCGCGAAGACCGGCGGCGACGACATGGTCGGCGACTCCGGGAAGGTCGTCGAGTCCATCCACCACGTGGGCGACGACCTGTTCGAGTTCTCCGTCTGAGCGCGCGAGCGAAGCGAGCAGCTTGGTCCGAATTCTCTTCTTGAGTCTCTCGGCGCCGTCTCAGTAGGCTTCGTCGATCCGGTCGTACTGGTCGTCCGACAGCGAGACGTCGACCGCACCGAGGTTCTCCTCCATCTGGTCGACGGTCCGGGCGCCGAAGATCGGGACGCAGGTGAACTCGCGCTGGTCGGTCAGCCAGCGGAGCGAGACCTGAGCGGGCGTGGCGTCGGTCTCCTCGGCGACCTCCTGGACGGCGTCCAGGACCCGCCACTGCTGATCGGAGAACTCCAGGTCCCAGTCCTGCAGATCCGCGCGCGAGCCCGATTCGGGGTCGTCCGTGTCGTACTTCCCGGTGAGGAACCCGGCGTCGAGCGGCGACCACGGACAGACCGCGATGTCCTGGTCGGCACAGACGTCGAGGTACTCCTGCGGGCGGTCGGCGGCATTGAACCGCGGCTGTGTCACCTCAAACCGCTCCAGTCCCTCGACGTCGCTCGTCCAGAGCGCCTTCGTCAGCTGCCAGGCCGCCATCGACGACGCCGCCAGGTAGTGGACCTTGCCCTCCTCGACCAGCCGGGTCAGCGTCCGCAGCGTCTCCTCGATGGGCGTCTCGTCGTCCCAGCGGTGGATGTAGTACACGTCGATGTAGTCCGTCCCGAGGCGTTCGAGGGTGCCCTCGATCTCCGCGCGGATGTTCTTCCGCGAGAGGTTGTCGCCGAAGCGGCTGCGCGCGCTCCAGTAGACCTTGGAAGCGATCACGTAGTCCTCGCGGTCGCGGTCGTCGAGCCACTCGCCGATCCACTCCTCGCTGGTCCCGTTCGGGTCGCCGTAGACGTTCGCGGTGTCGATGAAGTTGCCGCCGTGCTCGTCGAAGGTGTCGAGCAGTTCGTGGGCGGTCTCCTTGTCCGTCTCGACCGTCCCGCCGGACTCTTTGGCGAAGCGCCAGGTGCCGAAGCAGAGTTTCGAGACGTCGACGCCGGTCGAACCGAGCTTGGTGTACTCCATGTGCGGACCGTGTGCGTGGTCCTGTGTAACGCTACGGAATCCGGAAAGGCACGCTGTGTCTGCGGTGGCGCACGCCGGAGCGTCTCGCAACCGGCACGCCGCGCCCGAGGACTGATAGATCCGGCCGCCCGAAAGGCGAACGATGGAGGATTTCGCGGCCGCCTACGGCGACCGAACGCGGGATTTCGCCGAGCGGCTGGTCCGGTTCGAGACGACCGCCGGCGGCGAGGCGCCCCCCCAGGAGTGGGTCCGCGACCGCTTCGCCGACCTCGGCTTCGAGACGTACGCGTGGACTGCGGATGCGGACTCTCTCGCCGACCACCCATCGTTCGCACCGGCCGCCGACCTCGCGGTCGCGGACCGCCCGAGCGTCGCCGGCGTTCTGGAGTTCGGCGACACCGACACAGGGCGGACGCTCGTCCTGAACGGGCACGTCGACGTGGTCCCCATCGGCGAGAGCGGGTGGACCGGCGACCCGTTCGAACCGCGGTGGGACGGCGACCGGCTCGTCGGCCGCGGCGCGGCGGACATGAAGAGCCAACTCGCGGCCTGCGTGTTCGCCGCGCGACACCTCGCCGACCGAGTCGAGGCGGGCGAGTTCGACCTCGACGGTCGAATCGTCGTCGAGAGCGTGGCCGGCGAGGAAGACGGCGGCGTCGGCGCGGCGAGCGCGGCGCTGTCGAACCCCTATCCGTTCGAGCGGGACGCCGCCATCGTCGCTGAACCGACGGACATGCGCGTCGTCACGGCGACCGAGGGGTGTCTGATGGGACGGGTAGAAATCTCGGGGACGCCCGCCCACGCCGCGCGCAAGTGGGAAGGCGAGTCGGTCCTTCCGGCGTTCGGGCAGGTGCAGCGGGCGTTCGCGGATCTCGAAGCCGAGCGGAGCGAGCGCGTTACCCACCCGCTGTACGAGCGCTTCGAGACGCCGTGGCCGATCGTGATCGGCCGCATCGAAGCAGGTACCTGGGCATCGAACGTCCCCGGGACACTGACCGCGGAGTTCCGCGCCGGCGTCGCACCCGGTGAGTCGCTCGACGCAGTCGAACGCGAAATCAGAGACACGCTCGACGCCCTCGCGGCGACCGACGACTGGCCGATCGATCCACCGGCGTTCGAACGGTTCGGCGTCCAGTTCGAATCCGCCGAGAGCGACTCAGAGGACCCCGTCGTGGCGGCCTTGCAGGAGTCGCTGGCCGCCGCTGGACGCTTCGAGACTGCCCCAGTCGGCGAGACGTACGGCAGCGACGCGCGCCACTACATCGAGGCCGGGATCCCGACCGTCGTGTTCGGTCCCGGCCGCATCGAGGAGGCGCACTTCCCCGACGAGTCGATCCACTGGCCGGACGTGCTGACTGCCGGCGAGGTGCTGGTCGGGACCGCGCGGAGGTTCCTGTCGGAGTGAGCGGTCGTCCCCTCACTGCTGTCCCGGCTTTTGGCTTCAGTTGCCGGCGTTCTCGTCGTCCTCGTAGTCGTCGGCGTAGCGGGCCATCGCCATCTCGTAGCCCTCCTTCGCGAGTCCGTAGGTCTCGCGGAGGTCCTCGATCGGCGTCTCGGTCGCGTCGACGCGCAGGTCGTCGTAGTAGGGGGTCATCTCCCGGTCCTCCGTGGTCCGCACGAGCAGCGCCGCGCTCTGGACGTGCAGGTCCTCGCGCTTGTCGCCGCCCAGTTCGTGCCCGGCGGCGAGCGCGTCGATCAGTCGCTCGGCCAGCGGTGCGTCGGCGTCGGTGGTCGGGTCGCTCGGAACCGCGGGAGCCACGCTCGCCTCGTAGGCCGTCGCAGTCGCCTCGACGACGTCCTCGCCGGTCAGCAGGTTGCCGGCGACGGTGTAGTTGTCGCCGACGACGTGGCCGTACCACGGGCGACACTCCTCGCCGGAGAAGGCGAACTCTCCCTCGGCACCGACGCCGTGGAGTTGTCGCTGCGGTCGCCCGTCGTCGGCGTTCAGCAGCGACTCCAGTGCGTCCTCGACGGCCAGTCCGTCCTCCAGGTACTCGATGCCCTTGCGGCCGAGGTCGACGTTGACCAGGCTCTGTGTCGCCACGGCGCCGTACTCGCTGGCGAACGGACAGAGCGTCCCCACGCCGGCCAGCCGCGTCGTCACCGCGACACCGAACCGGGTCTGTTCGGCGCCCGACTCGTCGGTGTAGGACTCGCGAACGCAGATGCTGAACGTCACGGCTGCCGGATCGGTCCCGACCACCCTCAGTGTTTGGTCACGCTCCGATCGCGGGACCGTTCGTGGCAACCACTCGAACCCTCCGGTACGTTTTTAGTTCCCCTGTGTGACATGGGTGGTATCGGCGGGGGCCGATCGGGTGGAAGTCCGAGAGCGAGTGGGGGGACGTTTCGCGTCATCTCCGGTCACGAGTCGCGATCGCGACTGTGAGCGGATTGTCCCCGTATCGAACAGCTACAGGTGCGTGTTCTGAAATGTTTAGATAAAATATAAACAGTTATTGCAGTAAAGCCAGTTTACACATCTGGTTGCACGGGGGAGTACGTTTGAGGGAACGAACGGAGCGACAACGGAGTGGTATCGACGCCGAAGCCGACCTGGACGCGGACCGGGCGTGTTCCGAATGTGGTGGGACGCTTCGTGAATCCGAGACCGAGACGGTCTGCGAAGACTGTGGGCTCGTCCTCGCGGAGGACGCCGTCGAGCGCGGCCCGGAGTGGCGCTCGCTCGACGAGGAGACCGACCGGCGACGCACCGGCGCGCCGCTGACGGCCTCGCGCCACGACCGCGGACTGTCGACCGAGATCGGGTACGGGACCGGCTCGGAGGTGTCCGGCGCCCGCCAGCGACAGCTGGTCCGCATGCGCCGCCAGCACAACCGGGCGCGACTCGATTCGAAGGCCGAGCGCAACAAGCTCTACGCCTACACGGAGATCCGACGGCTGGTGTCGGCGATGTCGTTGCCGACGTCGGTCCGCGATCAGTCGTGTTCGCTGTTCTCCTCGGCCCAGTCCGAGGACCTGCTCTGCGGGCGGTCGCTCGAAGGGTTCGCCGCCGCGGTGGTGTACGCCACCTGCCGGACCCAGTCAATCGCCCGGACGATGGACGAAATCGTCGACGTGGCGCGGGCCGACCGGAGCGAGCTCAAGACCGCCTACGACGCGTTGAACAGGGAACTGGGACTTCCCATCGGGCCGATAAGCCCGACGGAGTACCTGCCGCGGTACGCCTCGGATCTGGACGTCGAAGCCGACGTCGAGAGCCGCGCCCGCGAGTACGCGGTCATGCTCGTCGAATCCGGTCGCATGGGCGGGAAGAATCCCAGCGGCGTCGCCGCCGCCTGCCTCTACAAGGCCGCGAACGAGCGCGGCATCGAGGTGAAACAGAGCCAAGCGGCCGAGCTGGCGGACGTCTCGCGGATGACGATCGGTTCGACGGTGTCCGACCTCGAATCGATTTCGTGAGCCCGTCGGCCGCGGTCTGACACCGGTGGGAAAGGAGTAGAGTCGCCCCGCGTCACGACCCGCTGGCACCCCCTGATCGTGTGTAGGTTGAAAACAGATGAGGGGACCACTAGGGGCATGATCGCCATCGCAGGCGCGAAAGGCGGATGCGGGAAGACGACGACGACACTCGGACTCGCAGGCGCGTTCGCCCGCGCCGGTCGGCAGAGTCTGGCCATCGACACCGACCGCCAGTTGCCCGATCTACACGTCATCCCCGGCGTCGACCGCGAGCCGACGGTCACCGCGCTGGACAGGGACACTCACTGGCAGTCTGTCGCTCAGGAGACGCCAGGCGAGCCCGGCGTCCACGTCCTCCCGGGCCCCAAACGTTCCGAGAACGTGGAGATCGATACGGTGCTCGAGTGGCTCGAGGCCGACTCGGCGGAGGTCCTGCTCGATTGCCCCTCGGGCGCGGGTCCGGACGTTATCGAACCGATCGCGGTCGCCGACGCGGTCGTCGTCGTGACGACCGGGAGCGACCAGAGCCTCAGTGCCGCGCAAACCACCGTCGACGTCGCCCGACGTCTGGAAGTCCCCGTCCTGGGTGCGGTGGTGACTCACTGCGACGAACTACCGCCGTCCGTCGAGTCCCGGCTGGAGGTCCCCGTTCTGGCGGTCGTCCCGGAACTGGAGTCGCCGCTCTCCTCCGAGGTCGCCCGCCAGGCGTACGACGAGGCCGTGGCTGCGCTGTCCAGTGCCCAGCAGGCAGAGTCCGACGACGCCGCCGACGGGCCCGAGGCGGCCGAGCAGGCCCCTGGGGCGGAGGCCACGACTGGCTCATCCGGCGAGGGAAGCGAAGGCGCGCAGGCCGACGGCGTCGGTCGGGACGGGCCCGCCGAGGACGAGACCGGCGGATTCCAGTGGCACGGTGACCCCACCGACCACATGGTGACCGGGATCGACGCGCTCGACGAGGCCGTCGGCGGACTGCCGCCGGGCAGCGTGGCGGTGCTCTCGGCCGACCCGGCCAGCCAGTCCGAGTACCTCCTCTCGCAGTTCACCGCGACGCGCGGCACGCTGTACATCACGACCGAACGCACCGAGGAGAGCGTCAGGCAGGCGCTCGACGCCGTCACCGTCGACGTCGGCAGTCCCACGGTCCGGTCGCTCACCGGCGAGGGCGCCCTCGAGGAGGCGACCGAACTCGTCGAGGAACTCCCCGACGGCTCGAACCTGATCGTCGACGGCATGGCGCGACTCGAACGCGCCGACCGCGACTCGTATCTCTCGTTCCTCAACACGCTCAAAGAGCGAATGGTGGCGTCGGACGGCCTCGCGCTTCTACATTGTCTCTCGCGGCCGACGCCGCCCGAGAACCGGCCCTCGACCGAGCACGTCGCCGACGCCGTCTTCGAGTTCGAGGCCACCGACTCCGGACTCGACCGACTGGCCGTCCCGAAGTTCCGATACGCGGCGGTCTGCACCGGCCCCCTCGAACTCTCGTTCGCAAACGGGTCGAACGGTCGAGCGGCCGCAACCAACCACCACGGGCAGCGCAACGGTGCGGCCGCCGCCGAACAGCTCGCGGGAACCCCGAACGGCGACGGCACCGACCAGGGCGGCCGCTAATCGACTCGGGTGGCCGGGAACCGGACGACGAACGTCAGAGACTGATCGCGACCGACGAACAGAGGGAGAGCGGCCGGCGAGCAGGAACCAGTTTCCGCAGTGTCGGTATCGAGAGGCAGGTCGCGCGTCGGCGTCAGGCCGGGCCGGCACGTTCGCTCATCTGTCGCTCGCTCCGCTCGATCCGCTCGGCGAGCGTCTCGAAGGCGTCGATAGCGTCGCAGTCGGGTGCGGCCTCACGGACCGGGACGCCGGCTTCGATCGAGTCGGCGACCGCCGGCCGCTTCGGGACGACGGTCGTCGGGGCGCCCATCTCGTCTTCGACCCTGGCAGCGATAGTGCGGTCGCGCTCGGCGGTCGCCTTGTTGACGACCGTACTGACGACCGGGGTGTCGAGCTTCCGCGAGAGGTGACTTGTGTGAAAGGCGTTCAGCAACGCCGGGCGGTTGGCGGTCGTCACGATGACGGCCGCGTCGGCGCTGTGGAGCTGATAGCCGACGTCTCGCGCCAGACCGGCGGGGCAGTCGATGACGACCCGTCCGAACTGGCGGTCGACGGTCGCGACGGCCCGCTCCAGCGTTCCCAGATCCGCCGCCCGCGCGCCCGCGAGGCTTCGCCCGCAGGGCAACAATCGGATCGAGCCGACTTCCTCGACGGCTTCGAGCGGGCCGGCGCGGCCCGACAGCACGTCGTGCAGGTCCGGCCCGCGACCCCGCGGCAGGTCGGGGGTCGCGAGGTCGGCGTCGACCAGCACCGCGTCCAGTTCGCGCGCGAGGTTCAGCGAGGTCGTCGACTTCCCGACACCGCCCTTCCCGCCGGTGACCGCCAGGATCATCGGTCGGAGAAGACGGTGTCGCTCGGGGGCGACCAGTCGTCGAGCGACGCGAGCACTTCGCGCGAGTCGACCTCGGCCTCGCCCGTCGAGCGGGTCGAGGAGGCGACCTCGAACGGTTCCTCGTCAGGGTCGTCGAACGGCGGGGCGGGCGTGGCGTAGCCGACCCCGATGCACTGTCCGGGCTCGATGGTCCCCTCCCACGTCCCGTCGGTCCACTCCGGTGCGGTGACGTCGCCGAACCGCGGCGGCCAGACCGGCCCGTCCAGTCGGTTCACGAGGCGGACGGTCTGTGCCGTGCCGAGCGTGTTGGTCACCCGCGCCGTGACGAGGGTCACCCCGTCGCGCCGGTCCGTGTCCGTCTCGACCGTTACCATACCGTCATTGGTTCCCCGCTCTTGTATAAAGTTCAACACGCACCCACGCTCCGAAGCGTCGAGCATCCGGGGAAAACCCGCGAGAAAGCACTGGAGGCCCCGCTGTCGTGAATGCGAGATCAGTCGCCCGTGACCTTCGCGAACAGCCCGTCGCTGGACTCCCCGCCATCGCCGTCGTCGTCGGCGTCCGGTGCGGCGGCGCCGTCGCGCTGCGGTTCGTACTCCGCAAGGCTGTGGAGTCCTTCGGGCGTCCCGAGGACGTAGACGGTGTCCCCGACCTCGAGCGTCTCGTTCTCGGCGGGGAACGGGATCGGCTCGCCGTCGCGCTCGACGGCCAGCACGCTCACCGGGAGCCAGTCGACGAACTCGCCGTGGAGCGGGCCGCCGTCCTCGATGGTGACCGCGGTGACCGTCTCGTCGGCCTCCCAGATGGTCGCGACGAGTTCGTTCACGTCGCTGGCGGTGTCGGGCCGAGTCACCAGCCGGTAGCTCTCGTCGGCGTCGAACGCCTCGGCAGCGTTCGTCCCGATTGTGAGCGTGGCAACGTCGCCGACGGTCGCCCGGAACTTCCCCGTCGCGACGAGCCGCTCGGAGTCGCCGCCCGTCGCCCACACCTCGACCGGGTCGCCCGTGCTCACGTCCGGTGAAGGGTCGCCCTCGACCGCGAGCGCGACCGTTCCCGGCGGGAGCGACGGGCCGATGCCGGACGGGCGTTCACCGACCGCGAGCGACGCGACCGCGCCGTCGTCCGCGAGTTCGACGTGGGCGTGGCCGACGCCGAAGTCCCGCTCCAGACGGGTAACCAGCCGCGAGGTCAGTTCGCCGTCCGAGAGTCGGCGGGGGAACTGCATCTGCCGTCCGGCGAGCTCTCGCTTTGTCTCCTCGTCGACGGTCGGGTAGCCGTCGAGGTCCTCGACGGTCGCCGGCAGTTCGACGGTCACGAGCAGGTTCGCCGACCGAAACAGCTGGGCGACCGCGCCCGTCGCGTCGAGCCGGTCGATGTCGAAGACGTCACAGGCGAAGTGGTCGCCGATCCGGCGACCGACCTCGGCGTTGATCGTCGCGAAGATGAACACGCCGAGGAGGTACGTCGCTGTCGCGTAGTGGAGCTTCCCGGTGTCGCCGATGATCGCCGGCTCCACGAGCGCCGTGATGTTCAGCGAGAGGGCGACGAACGAGAGGCCGATGATCGATGCCACTCCCACGGGGATCGCGCGAGTCGTGTAGCCGCGGTAGATGAACGAGACGCCCAGCGCCGTCACGCTGGCGTACAGCCCGTACCCGATGATCTGCAACAGCGCGTTGGTCGTCCAGTCGGTGACGAGCTGGAGCGGGACTGCGGGTATCATCGGGCCACCTCCGCGTCGGCGTCGACGGCGAGTTCGCGCATCGCCTCGCTGTTGACGTCACCGACCACGAACGCCTCCGTGGCCGTCTCGACGGCGTCGTCGCCGGGTTGGAACTCCCAGCCCGCGCTGTCGGTGCCGTCGCCCTCGGCACCCCGGACGCCGATCACCTCGACGTCGTCGAACGCCGATCCGTCGTCGACGCGCACCTTCCGGACCGACTGCCCCGCGCGCTCGAGTTCCGAGAACGCCTCGAACGTGTGGCTGGTCCCGTGCGACGTAACGCGGAGCTGTCCGCGCTCGGCGCCGAGCAACGAGCGCGCTTCGGACGTGGGAAGCGCGACCGTCACCCGACCCGGACCGCCCTCGGTCTCGGCGCGCGACTGCACGAGCGCGCCGTCCTCGCCGTCGGTCGGGGCTTTCCCGTTCGAACCCCCGCTGGGGCCCGACCTCCGATCGGCGTCGACACTCGCACTGAGGACGTGCCCCGACGCCGTCGCTGAACCCGCTTCCACGGTGACTTCGTCGCCCGGCGCGAGGCCAGTCGGCAACAGCGCGTCGATGGAGACGGCGCGCCAGCCGTCGGGCACGCGCTCGGCCAGGTCTCGCGACGGCGGTGCCGCCGCGATGGACGCACGGCCCCGGGCGTCGACGGACACCGACACGTCGACGAGGTCGTAGTCGGTCCGGAGCTGGTCGGCGAGTCGCGTCTCCAGTTCCGAGAGCGGCAGGTCCGCGGGGAGCCGCCAGGCCCCGTCCTCCAGGGTTCGCCGGAGGTCCGGCGACAGCGGCGGGTGTCCCTCGATGTCACGGATCTCTCCCGACGCCCGGATCGTAATCTGCCCCGACCCGTCGACCGCGTCGACCGCCTCGGCCGAGAGCGTCCGCTGGCTCTGAGTCGCCTGTGAGAGGTCTCGCGGGACCCGCTCTGCGAGCGTGGCTCCCTGACTGTTGGCGTACAGCGCGACCATCACGGCGACGAGCGCCCCGACCAGCAGCCGCGGCGCCTGTTCGACGCTGTTCCCTATCAGTCCCACGTAGTATCCGTTCGCAGCGGCGATCGGGAGCGCGACCCCGACGGCGGCGACTTGCGGCACGTCGTATCCGCCGTAGTAGCCGAGCAGAAAGCTCGACAGCCCCACCACGAACGCCGGGACGATCCCGATCAGGACCCCGAAGGAGATCCCGATCAGCACCTCAACTGGCAGCGACGCCATCCTTGTACCTCCATGTCATGTGTGTCTGTATCGAACGTGAGCTATTCATGCGTCGAGACCTCCGCTCCGACGGCGGTACCGGGCGAACACGGCGACTACGGCGAGCGCACCGAAGCCGGCCACGGGCCCGAACCCGGGACCGATCCCCGAGCTGCCCGCCGTCGTGATGGTTTCGTTCCCGCCGGGGACCGTCGCCGTCGGCGTCGGCGTTGGTTCGGGCGTCGGCACCTGCCACTGGTCGAGCGGGTCGACGTCCGGCTGTTCCCACTGGTGGACCGGGTATGAATCGGTGGTCGACCAGATGTTGGCGAAGTCGAACCCCTCGAGCGCCTCGCCGGCGTCCTCACCGGTCATCTCGTCTGTGGTGAGTCTGGTCCCGGTTTCCTCGTCCCCGCCCAGCGGAGTCACCGCAGTTCCCGCGGCCTCGGCGTCCCAGTAGACGTCGACCATCGTTCCCCCGTTCCGGCCCGCGAGACTGCCGTTTCGTTCCGACCGCTTGACGGTGCTGGCTGCGAACGACGAGGTGATCGTCCCGCGGTTGGTCCCGGTGAGTCCGCCGACGGTCGTCTCGCCGCCGACGGTGGCGCTCGCGTACGATGCGGTGACGGCGTTCCGATTGGATCCGACGAGACCGCCGACGTTCTCCTCGCCCGTCACGGTCCCGGTCGCGTAGGAGCCGCGAACCGGACCCTTACTGTATCCGGTGAGACCACCGACCGTTTCTTCGCCCTCGACCGTCGCGGAGGCCGCACACGCGACGATCTGGCCCTCGTTGTTACCGACGAGTCCGCCCGTGTTCTCGCGAGCGCCGTACACCTCACCTCCGGCCGACGACCCGGTGATCGAGCCCTTGTTCAGGCCAACGAGGGCTCCGACGTTCTCGTCGCCGTTCACTCGCGCGCCCGTCAGTGAGACGTTCTGTACGGTCCCCTCGGAAGCGCCGAACAGACCGATCTCGCTCTCGCTCGGCCGGATGATCGTCAGGCCGTCGATCTCGTAGCCTCGCCCGTCGAACGACCCCGTGAACCGCTCGTCGTCGTTTCCGACCGGCTCGAAGCCGTTGCCGGCGTTCCACGTCTCCGTCTCGCCGGCGTCGACGTCCGACGCGAGCGCGTAGTGGGCCGACAGGTCCTGGTTCATCGCCTGCAGTTCGTCGGCGTCCGTGATCACGTACGGATCGTCGAGCGTCCCGCTACCCGCGAGCGACGAAAGCGGTGCTCGCGGCGTGTCGGTCTCCTCCTCCTGTGCCGCGCCCGCGGCCCCGGCGAACGGTCCAGCGGCCGAGACCACCAGTAACGCGGCGAACACGACCACACCCAGGCGGTCTGTTCCCACCGTCACGTTCATTCGCTATCCACCCCGCCCGTGTCGATTCGTCTGTCGTATCCAGTCATCGTTCTCGTCTATCGCTGATCGCGTCCGCTCCGAACCGCCGCGACGAGCCCGAGCAGCGCGAGGAGGGCCGCCGTCGCGCCGAAGCCGGCCCCGTCGTCGCTGGTCGCCGTCGCGTCGTCTTCGCCGCTCGATTCGTCGTCACCACTCGCAGCGTCGCCGTCACCGCCGTCGCTGTTCGACGAGGTGGTCCCCGCCGACGCGTCGACTTCGAGGGTCGTCGTGCCGGTCCACTCGGAATCGCCGCCTGTCACTGTGTGGTCGACGGACTCGCCGTCTTCCGGCGCCGTGGCTTCGAACGTGACGGTCGTGCCGTCGGCCGGCACTTCCACGGTCTCAGTCGCGACGGAACTGCCGCCGACGCTGTAGGCGACCTCGGTGTTCAGCGGCAGGCCACCGGTGTTGGCCAGCGTCACCGTCACCTCGTAGCTCTCGCCGGCGCCGACGGATTCGGGCACCGACGCACTCTCGACGGAGACGGTCCCCATCTCGGCAGCGGTGAGCGCTCCGGCGCTCGCGTCACCGACAGCCAGTTCGTACTCGCCGGCAGTCTCCGGCGCGTAGTCGAACGAGACGGTCCGTCCGTCCGCTGGCACGACGACGTCTTTGCTCGCGACGGCATCGCCGTTGGCCGTCAGTTCGACCGTGTGGCTCGCAGCGGCGTCGCCGGCGTTCTCCAGCGTCGCCTCGACCGTCGTCGCGTTGCCGAGCGCGAGCGTGCTCTCGGACAGCGTCGCCGAACCGACGCTCGTCTCGGGTTCCTCGACGACGGTCAGTTCGCCGAGGCCGGTGTCGTTGATCGCCACGGGATACGTACCCGTCGCGGGCGCGGACCAGTTGAACTGCAGCGAGCGCGTACTGTGGCCCGGAACCGTGACGGTCCGGGTCTCCTCGAGCGTGCCGTTGACCGACAGGAGCACGTCGAACTCGCCGTCTGCGCCGCCGTCGTTCGTCAGCGTCACGTCGACGGGCGCGGCCGTCTCTGACCCGACGCTGTCGTACCGGAGCGCGGCGTCGTCGACGGAGATGTCCGGCGGTGTGACCACCGAGACGACCGCGCTGTCGGAGTGGTCGGCGACCGTCGCGGTCACCTCGACCGGTCCGGTTCCGGACGTGGAGACGGACCCGGCGTCCACCGACAGGTGCGACTGGTTCGCGTCGTAGTCGGCCGTCCCCGTCACCGCGACGGTGCGGCCGTCCGTAAGTGCCACCGAGGCCGTCGCCGTCGTGGGCCGGTCGACGATAATCTGATCGGGGATCGATAGCGAGACGGCGTCGACCTGTGCCTGGAGCACCGGGTACTCGTCGGTCGGCGCCCAGAACGTCGACGTGTCGAGCGCCGGCATGTTCTCGACGGCCGACTGGCCGGTCATCTCTGCAGTCGTCAAGCCCGTCGCGTCCGACTCGGAACCGGATCGATCCCTGCCGACTGCGTCGTCCATGCCCGACGACTCCACGTCCCAGTAGCCGTCGCTGGTACCGCCGTCCGACGATCCGACGACTCCTCCGACTCGGTTCTCACCGTCGACGGTACCAGCAGAATACACGGACGTCATACTCGCGTCTTCCATTTCGCCCACGAGCCCGCCGACGTCGTTCGTCCCGCTGACCGAACCAGTCGCGTACGCGTTGCGAACTGTCCCTTCGTTGTTTTGTCCGGCGAGGCCGCCGACCCGGGATTCCGCACTGACGTCTCCGGTGGCCGACACGCTAGCGAGCGTCCCTGCGTTGAGCCATCCGACGAACCCGCCAGTGTTCGTACTGGCGTCAACCGCCACACTCGCGGACGAATCGGTCACCGCCCCCGAGGCACTGATTCTCCCGACGGCACCGCCCGTGTTGGACTCACCCTCGACACTTCCGCTGACCGCTACATCGCGGACCGTTCCGTCGACGTAGCCAGCCAGTCCGCCGACGGGTTTGTCACCTCGAACGGACAGGCCGGTCAGCGTGACGTGGGACACACGGCCCTCCTCGCCGATCCGACCGAACAGCCCGACGTGGGACTCGCCGCCGCGGCGGACCGTCAGCCCGTCGATAGTGTGATTCTGACCGTCGAATGCCCCCGTGAAGTGGGTTCCCCCCTCCCCGATCGGGTCGAAGCCGTTCCCGTTGTTCCACGAGCTCGTCCCGCTCGCGTCAATATCGTCGACGAGCACGTAGTGACCCTCCAGGTCTTCGTTCATCGCTTGCAGTTCCGTCGCGTTGGAGATCTCGTACGGGTCCTCCTGCATCCCGCTTCCTGGTATCTGTGTGAGGGTCGGCGCCTCCACAGCGCCAGTCGGCTGGCCGCCCGGTAGGGCGACGGCGCCCACCGCTGTGGCCGGCCCGGTTGCGACGATACAGAGCGTGATCAGTATGAGGGTGGTCAGAGACTGTACCTCACGTGCATTCTGAGTGATGATGTTCATGTTACTGGTTCGTGGGCGTTACAGCGGCGCATGGGGTTGGTAGGCTCCGGAGAGACAACCGACGATGGCAGAACCGGTCGGCACGTCTGAGTCGTCGGTTGAGGTGGTTTCATAAAAACACAATTCGAGAAGCGATAGAGCCGCCAGCTCTATCGCGCGATGATTATCTCGCCGTTCGGTTCCTCGTCCTTGAAGTTCCCCGAACTCGGCGGTTCGATCTCGATCTTCACTTTCCCGCGCTGCTGGTCGGGTCGCCACTCGGGAGTCACGTCTCCACTGACGCCTGACGCTTCCCCGTTCTTATCAGTGGAGTCTTCCGCCACTACCGGTTGATCGATCGTCAGTGAACCCCCGACGATGAGAACTTGGGCGTTCTGGACCGGGTCGCCGCTTTTCGTCGTGACGGTGATACTGTCGAGGTTGACTGTGACGGGAGAACCATCACCGTTCGAGTCTTCCTGCACCGCGTCGGCGCCGTATTCGATCGTCACTTCCTCCTGACCGACCGGGCCGATCCCCCCGAGGATCTGCATCATGACCGCGAGGCTCGCGACGCCCACGACGAGGGCGATCACCAGCCGTATCGGTAGTCCTTCGATAGCTCGTTCGTCCCCGTGTAGCGATCTTGTGGACCGCATGCCGGTCTTGGCCCCGCCATCGTACTTAAACCTTGAACCGAAGCTACAAGTACGGCGAGCGAACTATCGTCCCCCGTGACATTCGTAATCGGACGTGGGCAGGGGGATGTCGAGGAGGGGCCGTCCGGACATCTGGGGACCTACCGAGCGCTCGACGGGTCGGACGGGGCTCCGCTGCACCTCGACCTCGATGGACCCCACGCGATGCTCATCGTCGGCAAGCGCGGCTACGGGAAGTCCTACACGCTCGGGGTCGTCGCCGAGTCGCTCTCGCGGGCTCACGGCGTGGCGCCGGTCATCGCCGACCCCATGGGCGTGTTCCCGACGCTCGGCGAAGCCTCCAGGGGTGACCCAGTCCCCGCCGACGTCATCTCCGATCCGCAGGTGACGCCGACGACGCTAGACCCGCGATCGTGGTGCGCGTTGCTGGATCTGTCCCCCGAGAGCGGCGCGGGTGGGCTCGTCTGGCAGGCCGCTCAGGACGAGGATACACTGGCTGCCATGCGCGAGCACATCGACGCCACCGACGCCCCCGGGACCGACAAGCGGGCGGCGATCAACCACATCAACCTCGCCGATTCGTGGGGTATCTTCGATCCCGAGGGGCTCTCGGCGCAGGACCTGGCCGGCGGCGAGGTCACTGTCCTCGACGTCTCCGGGCTCGACTCGGCGCCGATGAACGCCGTCGTCCGCGGGGTCGGCGAGGCGCTCTACCGGGCGCGGGTCAACGACGAGATCGCGCGGCTGCCGTGGTACATGCTCGACGAGGCCCACACGTTCTTCCAGGGCGTCGGCGAGGCCGCGCTGGAGACGATCCTGACCCGCGGTCGCGCGCCGGGCGTGAGCCTCGTCCTCGCGACCCAGCGGCCCAGCGCCGTCTCGGACGTCGCCATCTCCCAGTCCGACGTGATCGTCTCCCATCGCCTGACCTCCGAGGAGGACCTCGACGCGCTGGAGGCCGCCCAGCCCACGTACATGAAGACCTCGCTGGACGAGCGGCTCCCGACGGGCACCGGCGAGGTGATCGTCATCGACGACGCCACCGAGACGGTCCACGCCGCGAACGTCCGGCGGCGGGAGACGCCCCACGGCGGGGACAGCCCGAACGCCAGCGACGTGGCACTCGACGACTGACCGGCCAGCCGTACCCGGCGCATCCGTCGCTGCCGGCGCATCCGTCGCGTCCGCCACGTTCCTCGCCACCGTGTCCGCAACGTTCATCGCCGTCGCGTTCCGGCGGCGAGTTGTGGTTTAAGTACGAAGACGGAGGCAAGGGGGGATATGAGCGACATCGAACGGCTCGACGAACGGCTGACCGCCGTCGAGCGGACGGTCGTCGACGGCGACCACGAACTCGACGAGCTGGCCGATCTCTCTTCGCTCGTCGAGGACGTCGACCGCCTCGAGGAGCGCCTCGACGACATCGAGCAGCGCCTGGCGGACGTGGAGTCGCGCTCGCAGGCGATGGAGGGGTTCGTCGGGAACATCCGTTCGGTTAACGAGGACATCGAGCAGCAGGCCGAGTCGGCGATGGCGACCGTCGACCGCCTCGAACAGCGAGTCGGAGAACTCGAAGCGACCGTCGGCGCCATGAACTCGGGCGGACACGCCGGCCACAGCGCCGCCCATCCGGGTGGGAACAGGGCAGGGACTCAGCCGCCGGCCGGGACCCAGCCGCCGAACGGGACCCGACCACCGAACGGAGGCGTCGGGGGGAACCAGCCACGGGCCGGGAACGGGGACCCAGCGCAGTCCCAGACGGAGAACGTGGGAACGGCCTCGTCGCCGTCCGACAACGGTGATGTTGACGACCCCGAGGAGTCGCTCAAACGGCTCTTCGACGACCACGGGCAGAACGGCGGGGCCCAGGGCAGTCAGGGCGGCCACCAGCAGGGCGGTGCTCAGCAGCCGGCCCAGGGGAGACAACAGGGTGCCGGCAGCCAGCCCGCGGCCGGGCGCCAGCGCGGCAGCCAACGGTCACCGACCGCGGAGGCCGACCAGCAGGCCATCGACGACCGGGTCGGGACCGGCGGGAGTGACGACGACGGGAGCGACGGCGGCTTCCTCACGTCGCTGCGGTCGAAGTTGCCGTGATACGCTACGTGCTGGCGGTGCTGTTGACGGTCGCGATCATCGGCATCTCGATGCCCGCGGTCGAGCAGGTCGTGGTCGACCGGAGCCAGAAACAGGTCGAGACCGCCGTCGCCGACATCGAGGTGGCGGCGACTTCGCTGATCGAACAGGAGACGCTCCCCCCGAAAGGAGTTCGCGGGCCACAGCGGGTCGTCGAGGCGCCGTTCCCGACGAAGGGGTACTTCTCGGCGCCGGTCCAGCGGATCGAGATCGAACTTGGGCCCGACGCGGAGTCCAGCGCGGTCCGGTACTGGGTCCAGGGCGGGCCCACGCGGACGGTGGCGGTCGACGCCCCGATAGTCAACGTGAACGACAACGACGTGAAGTTGGGACTGTCCACCGGGACCCAGCGGTTCGTCCTGACGCTGGAGTGGTCGGAGTCGCTAGACAAGCCGGTTGTGGTGCTCAGCCGTCCGGAATGCGCCGAAGCGGTCGATCCGGACTGCACGGCATAGACGGGACCGCTGGCGTCGCTTCTCTCGCGGCCACGGCCCGCCGTTCGGCCACCGCGGGCGTGTATAGTTTTAAATCCGAACGGGCGGCCACTCCCGGCATGTCGAAGGCGTCAGGGCTCTCCGTCGAGTCGGTGCTCGACTCCGTCGGTCTCGACGGGATCGCCGATCGGTTCCTCTCCGGGGGGGACACGGAGGCCTGTTCGTGCGAGCACGCGGTCGAGGAGGAGGTGCTCACCGTCGACGCGGCGGACTGCGACGGCGATCTGGGGACGAGCGACGCCTGTCGCCGGGCCGTCGTGGAGACGCTCGTCGACCACAAGGCGACGTCGCTGTTCGTCACGTCGGACGGGCTCAGGTACCGCTACGACGATCAGGCGGTCTCGCTGCTCGCGTCGGCGGGGCGGTTCATCGACCTGCTCGGTGACCGCGACGACCGCCTCAAGTCGGTCGCGGCGGAGGACCCCATCAGCGTCGCCGGCGAGCTGGCCGACCGCGTCGGTCCGGTCGCCGACATCGGCGCGCAGTCGGGACTGGTCGGCGCCGGCGCCGGCCTCAACGAGTACGAGACCGTTCTCGCACCGAACGTCGGACTGACGATCGGCCACTACTTCGTCGACCAGTCCGTCGGCGAGGGCGCGCGGCTGCAGGACGTGGTCGACCTCGACACCGGAAGTCAGGCGCGGGTGTACAGCCGGCCGGACAGCGTCCCCCTGTACGCGCTGGACCCGGTCGACATCTCGCTGTCGGTCGACCAGCGGACCCTCCTGCTTGACGGGTACGAGGCCATCGCACGCGGCCTCGTCGAGGGCGAACGGGCGGCCTCCCGGGCGATCGAGCGCGTCAGCGACGGGCCGACCGATCCGCTGTTGACCTCGATCCTCGCCAAGCACACGCGCGGGTACGGGGTTCTCGAAGACCTGTTCTCGGACCCCCGGGTGACCGACGTCTACGCGACTTCCCCGGTGGAGGACAACCCGATCCGCGTCGAGGTCGACGGGCAGGCGATGTCCACGAACGTCCACTTGACGCCCGCCGGGGGCGGGGCGCTGGCCTCCCGGATCCGCAAGACCAGCGGGCGCGCGTTCTCCCGCGCGACGCCGACCGTCGACGCGACGGCCCGGCTCGACAACGGCACCGGCGTCCGCATCGCGGGGGTCACCGATCCGGTCGCGGAGGGCGTCGCCTTCGCCTTCCGCGAGCAGGCCGAGGACACCTTCACGCTCCCGGCGCTCGTCGCCAACGGGACGCTCCCGGCGGAAGCGGCCGGATTCCTCTCGGTGGCGATCGAGCGCAACGCCGCCGCCCTGATCGCGGGGACGCGCGGCGCCGGGAAGACGACGCTGCTCGGGACGCTGCTGTACGAACTATCGGCCGACACGCGGACCGTCGTCATCGAGGACACGCCCGAACTCCCGGTCGGACAGCTCCAGACGGTCGATCGCGACGTCCAGGCGCTGCGGACCGGGACCGGCACCGGGCCGGAGATCACCGCCGCGGACGCGCTCCGGACCGCCCTCCGACTGGGCGACGGGGCGCTCGTCGTCGGGGAGATCCGCGGGGAGGAGGCGCAGGTCCTCTACGAGGCGATGCGGGTCGGCGCGAACGCCAACGCGGTGCTGGGGACCATCCACGGCGACGGCGCCGACGAGGTGTTCGAGCGCGTCGTCTCCGACCTGAACGTCCCGCCGTCGTCGTTCGGCGCGACCGACCTGGTGGTGACCGTCCAGGCGTACGAGACCGTCGACGGCCGCAAGCGCCGCCTCTCCGCTATCGAGGAGGTCATCGTCGACGACGACGGGATCCGCTTCGCGCCGCTGTACGAGATCGACGGCGACATCGCCCGGTCGACCAACCGGATCGACCGCGGTGAGAGCCGCTTCGTGGACCGGCTGACCGGACCGGCAGAGGCATACGCGGACATCCGACAGGCGGTCAAGCGGCGCGGCGACCGCCTCGAACAGCTCGCCGACGACGGACTGACCTCGCCGACGGAGGTCGCGGCGGCCTACGCCGGCCGCGGACTCGAGGAATGACTCGCCGGGAGCGACACCGATGAGCAAGACCGCACTGGCCATCAACGGGCTCGCACGGCTCTACCCCTACGAGGTCCAGACGAGCGAGGAACTGGTCGACGCGCTGACCTTCGTCGAGTGGCCCGTCGATCCCGAGACCCTCGTCCAGGCCGGTTTCGGTGCGGGGATCGTCACGCTCCTCGCGCTGATGCTGCCGGTTCTCGCCGGACTGGTGAGCCCGCTGTTCGCGGTGTTCGCGCTCCTGCTGGCTGTCGGGGCGATCCACGGGCTCCACACGGCGCCGGTGCTGGCCGCGGCGTTCCGTCGGACCGAGGCACTGGGCGAGACGCCAAACCTGGTCGGCCGGGCCGTCCTGCGGATGCAGATCCAGCCGGCCACCGAGACGGCGATCCGCTTCGCGGCCGACACGGGGTACGGCCCATTGGCCGAGAGCCTCGGGTCGCACATCGACCAGGCGATGGGGACGCCGCGGACCGGGCTGATCTCATTCGCGGAGGACTGGGCGAAGGACTTCCCCGCGCTGCGGCGGTCGGCGCACCTGCTCGCGACGGCCGAGGACGCGCCGCAGGCCGAGCGTGCGCGGACACTCGACCGATCGCTCGACGCCATCCTCAACGGCACCCGCGAGCAGATGGCGGAGTTCACCAACACCATCCGAAGTCCGACGACCGCGCTCTACGCCTTCGGCGTAATGTTGCCGATGGCACTCGTCGCGCTCGTTCCCGCCGTCTCGCTGGCCGGGATGGCAGTCACGATCACGCCCTTCGTCCTCATCTACAACCTGTTCCTGCCGGTCGGGCTGGTCGCCGCGAGCGTGTGGCTGCTCGTCAGGCGACCGGTCGCGTTCCCGCCCCCGGACATCGACCGCACCCACGACGACGTTCCCAACAAGATCTGGTGGCCGCTCGTGCTGGGCGCCGCCGTCGGCGGTGGTGCGGCCGCGGTGACGTACTTCGTCGGACCGCGCTACCTGACGCCCATCGCGGGGATCGGGCTCTCCGTCGGGACGGCGCTTTTGACCTTCTTCAAGCCCATCATGGAGGTCCGCCGCTACGTCAAGTCCGTCGAGGAACACCTCACCGACGCACTGTATCTCGTCGGCCGGCAGGTCTCGGAAGGCCAGGCGGTCGAATCGGCCATCGACCACGCGGGCGACCGCGTCCCGGGCGAGACCGGCGAGGTGTTCGAGCAGGCCGCGGGACTCCAGCGCCGACTCCACGTCAGCGTCGACGAGGCGTTCTTCGGCAAGCACGGTGCCCTCGAGGGAATTCCGAGCCCACGTGCGCGTGGGACGGCGTCGTTGTTGGCCATCGCCGCCGACGAGGGCCAACCCGCCGGCCGGGCGATCGTGTCGATGGCCGACCACCTCGAAGAGCTCCAGGAGGTCGAGAACGAAGCCAAACGGCAGCTCTCGATGGTCACCGGGACGCTCGACAACACGGCGGCGTTCTTCGGGCCGATGGTCGCCGGGTCCACGGTGGCGCTGGCCGAGGGAATGATCGGTTCCGGCGGGTTCGACGCCGCCGGCGAGATGGCGGCCGAACCGCTTCCTATCGACCAGCTCGGCCTCGTCGTCGGGGCGTACGTCGTCCTGATGTCGGTCATCCTGACGACGCTCTCGATCGGGCTCCGCCACGGGCTGGACCGCTCGCTGGTCGGCTACCACGTCGGCCGGTCGCTGGTCTCCTCGACGCCGATATACGTCCTCGCCGTCTTCTTCGTCGGCATGATCATGTGACCGACGATGGCGGCGGGAGACGGCGCAGGGCGGTGCGAGGTGCCACGGTGGCGGCACCCCGGAGGCGTCGGGCTGTGTGAGTTTAAATAGGGGAACGCGGCCAATGAGGGCATGGACTTGGAAGCGCCCGCCGACGCGTGGTACATCTTCCTGGGGGTGTCCATCGTCAGCGCGGCGATGTTCGGCGTGGTACAGGCGTTGCCGTCACAACCGCCGCCCGACGGCAACGTGGTCGCCAACACGGTCGACGAGGTCGCAGGGAGCGGCTACAACGCGTCAGGCACCTACGAACACGACGCCGACGAGTACTTCGTCGACAGCGAGGGGATCAGGCTCCGCAACGACGGTGGGGAGTCAATGGCGGCGGTCGCATACGGCGAACTGGCGCCCGTCTGGCCGGACGACGACCTGAAAGCGGTTCTCGACGGCGTGGACGTCAACGACGTCTACAGCGACCCGAGCGACTTCGAATCGGCCTACGAAGACAGTCAGGAGGCGGCGATAGACCGCCTCGAGGACGACGACGAGTCCGACTGGTTGCCCGCCGACGGGCGACTCAGGGTCCGACACGTCGTCTGGGACGATGTCCATGTTACGCTCGTCGACGTCTGACTGGCGCGCCCAGACGGAGCCGCTGGCCGCGCTGTTCGCCGTCAGCGTGATGGCTATCGCGATCGGCGTCTACGCGGGCTTCGTCACCGACACGCTCCCGGGGACGAGCGATCGGGACGTCACCACCGGCGCGGTCGACCGGATCTGGGACGAGATCAACGAGGCCGGGGTGTACGTCAAGGGGTCCGGCGAACTATCGGCCCTCGACCCGTCGGCGCTTCCCGAGGGATACTCCGTGTATCTGAACGTCACGGTCGCCAACGACGACGAGAGTATCGACCGGAAGCACGAAATCATCACGGAGGTGAGCTACGGGCCGTCGGGCGATACGATCGACGACATGCCCGGCCACATCGAGGAGAACGGAGTCCCCGACGAGAGCCAGTACGGGAGCCGCGCGATACCGGTGCAGTACGGGCCCGGTGACGTCCGAGGGGGACGGCTCCACGTCGTCGCCTGGCAGGAGTGAGCGGCGACCGACACACTCGTCGTCGGTGACAGGCGGATCGAGCTGGAGCAGCCAGTCCACGACTGTGAATTTGAAGACGGCGTCAGTATCGTTGTCACCGGTTCGTTCGGCAAGGGCGCGTGTTCCGGTCCGCTATCGAGATAATATATATGAAAATCCCAACCGTCCAGTACTGGTGACGTCCTGACTGGAACGTACGGCCACGGGACTGGCGGCGAAGAACTCGAATTACGAAAGATGCACACTGAAATCGAGTGCGAAGCACGGTTCGCATCGTACGAAACGGACAAACATTTCGAGAGAGCAGAATTTGCGTTCGACATCGGTGACGAGCGCTATCACAGCGATGAGGCCGGTCTGCAGACCCCTCCCGAGGCGGTCCCGCCGGAAACGGTCGGATCGGTGTATCCCGTACTGTATCGGGGCTCGATCACTCTGGCGGGTGACTCCGTTTCAGCGGATGTGACCGTCGAAGCGACGGGGATGTACGCACAACTACGGGGGGAACAATTTGACGGTGAGTTCGCTGACCACGCGTTCAAACTGTTCGCGGCCGACGGTACCGAGTGGGGACGGCTGTACCTTCCTGACGAGACGATCGCCGACTCGCTCGCTCGAATGGAACCTTGCTCCGTCGAGATCGAACTGGAGTTCGACCGTGAAGCGACGCTCGAAAAGACCGACTGTCCCGAAGCGGTGCCCGACGACCTCGATAGGTGAGCCAGGAATCGGACAGTCCTCGGAACCGCGGTCAGCGGACGACTCGACCTGACCGGCGGACCCGTCGCGGCTCGGCGTATTTCGCTGCCAGTGGAGCCGCGACTCCGAACAGCCAGCTGACCGAAACCCGTACCCGTCGCCGACGCGACAGTCTCACCCAATGGCCGGACCGTTCGCGGAGGATTCGATCGTCGTGAACCTCGAGACGGGGCGACCCGAGCGCTATCTCCGGTTCGAACCGGACGGGCTGGACGGGGATCGCTGGCTCCACCGCGCGGACCAGTTCGACGAGGACCTCGACCGGGAGGCCGTCGTCGAGCGGTACGCGCTGCCGGAGGCCGAGACCTACCGCGTCTCGGTGATCGAGGTGCCCGAGGGCGAGACGTTGCAGATGGGGTCCGTCGCGGCGCTGCACGGCCGCGAGGGCGGCGGCGACCTGGTGACGCCGGCGATCCGGGACACCGTACCCGACGACTGGGTGGTCGAGGAGACGACACTGGCTGACCTGCTCGAATGACCTGAGCGGCGCGGGCGAATGTCCGGACGGCGAGGGATGTCTGACGTAAAATACAAACCCTCAGCGACCGGGAGACAGTGTATGGGACTAATGAGCAAGATCCTCGGGGAATCAGGCGGTAGTCGCCACAAGGACGACTACGTGGAAATCGAGAGTGACAACGTGGACGCAGGGGGGGCCGCGACCCGGATGGAACTCCGGATCGCGAAGATCGGTGACAAGCAGGACGTCATCGACATCAAAGACGCCGTCTACGACGGCGACGTGGTCATCGCCGATATCACGCGTCACACGACCCAGGACCGGACGATGGAACACATCACGGACGAACTCAAGCAGGTCGCCAACGAGGTCGGCGGCGACATCGCTCAGAAAGGCGACGACCAGCTTATCATCACGCCCCACGGCGTCGCGATCAACCGCGACCCGCTCGGGCAGTAAGCCTCGCGTCCGGCCGATCTCGCCGCGAAGTCTGCGGCACCCTTCTCGATTCGACCGGCCGGTGTCGGGGGGCACGCGGTCGGGTCGCGGGCTTCGCGTGGGCTGCCCGCTCGCCAGAAAGCATTTACCGGGGCCGCCGGTTTGCGTGTGTGACCGCCTCGTTCGAGGTGGTGGCTGACAGGAACTGTGGACGGCCCTACCCATGACCACAGTTTCGACGGCCCCGCCGGGATACTTCGTCGTCG
Organism: Halosimplex yunnanense; assembly: GCF_054504345.1. Lineage (NCBI taxonomy): Archaea > Methanobacteriati > Methanobacteriota > Halobacteria > Halobacteriales > Haloarculaceae > Halosimplex > Halosimplex yunnanense. Next base: position 121,967 of record NZ_JBTJEL010000037.1, read on the forward strand.
CCTCCGGGAAGGCGATGTGTGACACTAAGTGACACACGTATTTAGGGGTACCGCGGGTCAGGGCAAGTACTGACTGGGATTCTCGTCGAACTGCGGACGAACCCTCCGGCCGGAAAACGAGCCTACACCTGGTCGGCCTCGTCGGGGCTGTCCTCGACGGAGCGTTTCATCGAGTCGCGACGGCTCTTGGCGTCGCGACCGGTCGCTTCGAGCAGGAAGTCGTTCTTCGCGTCGACCGCGTCGGCCGCCGCGTCGGCGTTCCCCTCTGCGATGACTTCCTCGGCGGGTCGCTCCTCGAAGTCGACCGCCAGTTTGTCTTTCTTGCCGCTGTACTCGACGGCCCCCGCCGTGATGCGCTTGAAAACTGGGTTGTCCGGGTCCTCGACCACGTACAGGTCGCTTCCCTTGAACTCCTCCGTGGTGGAGATGGTCCCGAAGTAATCCTCGATCTTCGCCTCCATGTCTTCGATACGCTCTTCGAGGTGCTCTCCCCGACGCATCTTGTACTCCCGCATGGACGACCCTTTGCAAGCCCCGTTCTTACCTTTTTCGAGCGCGCGACCAGAGCGAGACAGTCGGCCGCCGTCGGTCACTCCTCGCTGTTGGTGCCGCTACTCCTCGTCGCTCGTGGCCCCGCCCTCGGGTTCGAGCAGCGTACCGCGGTGACACTCGGGACAGAAGTCCCCCGCTCGCAGCGACGTTGCGTCGGCCTCGGTCGTGAACCCGCACTCCGAGCACTTGAACATCCCCTCCGGGACGGTCACCGAGTGCCCTTCCTCGTCGTCGAGCGCCGGGCCGGAGAAGCCGTCGTCGGCCGGTTCGTCCTTGAGCGTCGCCTCGGGCCACTCGCCCATGGCGTCGTCGCCGGTCCCCGTTTCCTCTTCTTCGGGCCAGGCCCCGGTACTCCGGTCGTTCGCCGGTTCGACGTCGTCCGCGGTCGCGCTCGCCGCCTCGCCGTCCGCCTCAGCCGACGCCGTCCCGACGTCCGGAGTCTCGACGTCCACGTCCGCGTCGGCCGCGGGCGACGAGGTGTCTGCGTCCGCGTCCGATCCGCTCGGGCTGTCGTCGAGGATCTCCACTTCGTCGGATTCGCCCGCCCGCTCGGCGGGATCTGTCGGTTCTTCGGGCCACTCGCCGGGGTCGCGGTCGTCGGCCTCGTCGTCGTCGTCCGCGTCGCCTTCCCGGTCGTCGTCCGGGCTTGCCTCGGGCTCCTCCTCGTCTTCGTCGGGCCACTCGCCGGGGTCGCGGTCGCTCTCGGCGTCGCCGATGATGACCGCGTCGTCGTCTTCGGCGTCGGTTTCGACCGGCGCGTCGGACTCGGCGTCGGGGATCGCCGACTCCGCGCCGCGGGCCTCGGCCTGGGCCGAGGACTCCTCGCCGCTGTCGTCGTCGCCGAGGATGACGGCGTCGTTGGCCTCCGACGTGCCGGCGTCGGCCGTCTCGAGATCGGCGCCGTCGTCGCTCGCATCCGTGCCGTCGTCGGTGGGCGTCGCCGCGAACTCGTCGGCCGACCCGTCGCTCTCGTCGCCCGCTGAGTCCGTAGTGTCGGCGTCGGCGTCGACGTCGTCGGGGGCTTCGAGCGTCGTCACTTCCTTGTTCTCGGAGACGACGCGGGATTCGCCGCAGCGGGAACAGGTCTCCACCTCGGTGATGGTGATGACTACTTCCGTCCCCTCCTCTTCGCGCTCCCGCTCGACAGTGGTCTCCCCGAAACTGTGTCCCAGGAGCGAACACTTGATACTCATTACCACGTGTTCGTCGCCTCCGAAACATAAGCGTGCTGCTTGGCCGAACGCCGAGCGTCCGGCGATTGGGAGCGGTTCTCGGGGACGGCGAACCCCCCGCGGGCGCGGGGATAAGCGTAAGACCCGTCGCGTCGAAGACGATAGCATGAGGGCGAAACCGGAGTACCGCGACCGCGACGACGTGGAGGTCGCGGTCCTCGACGCGCTGGCCGACCGGCGCGAGGAGGGGATGACAGTCTTCGAACTCCGGTCCCGGGTGGAAGTGGACATCGATACCCTGGAATCGGCGCTGGCCGACCTGAAGGAGGACGAACTCATCGAGGCCACCGAGGAAGACCGCCGCACGGTCATCGTCCCCGAGGAAGGCGTCGTCGGCCCCGACGACGCCGGCGACGACTCGTTTATCGGCCAGATCCGCGAACGCCTCCCCTTCTAGATCCCGCTCGCGCAGTCGACCGCAGCCCCGCCCGACGCGATCGACCGGTCAGTCGTCGACGGGTACCGCCGCGCAGTTGTTCGGACCGAGTTCCAGCTCGAAGGCATCGTCCTCGTCGACCGACTCGCGGCCGAGGTTGATCGCGACGATTCGCTCGTGGTTGGCCGGTCGCGGTGGCGTCCGCTCGGTGATCCGCGAGACGAACGCGTCCTCGTCACGCGCGAAGACGGGCAGCTCTCGACAGTCACCCAGTCGGGCCGTCACCGTTCCGTCGTCACCCGGGACGGCTCCTTCCCCGTGGTGGCCGGGCGCGACGACCGTCTCGTCCGGGAAGCGCGCGAACCGCTCGGTGAGCGTCCGGTAGAGATTGCGAGCAAACGCGGGTGCATCGTCGGTCGCTTCGAGGTCCGGACGGGCGACGCCGTCGACGAAGAGGGTGTCGCCGGTGAGCAGCGCGTCCCCGACGGCGAAGGCGGTCATCCCGGTCGTATGCCCCGGCGCGTGGACGGCCTCGACCGACAGGTCGCCGACTCGCAGTTGTTCGCCGTCGGCGACGGTCTCGACGTCGTAGCTGACGCCGCGGTCGACGGCAGTCTCGGGCATCACCGGCGTCGCGTCGGTTGCTTCGGACAGTTCGCACAGGCCGCTGACGTGGTCGGCGTGGACGTGCGTGTCGACGACGTACTCGATTTCGACGCCGCGCTCGCGAGCATCGGCGACGTAGCGGTCGGTGAACGCCCGCAGCGGGTCGACGATCGCGGCTTTCCCCTCCGAGATGATCGCGTACCCCAGACACCCGCTGGACGGCCGGCGGTACTGGACGAGGCTCCCGTCGGACTCGTTCGGGACTGCATCGCTCACTTCGGCGGACAGCAGGAGTCGCGCCCACCCTTCCATCCCGCCGGTGAGGTTCCGCGCGTCGTGTCCCGCATCGGCCAGTTCCGCCGCGACTTCGGCACTGGCTTCCCCGCGCGCGCAGACGACCGTGATCGGCCCCTCGCCCTCGACGTCGGCGACGAATCCGTCGAGGTCGCCCGTCACCTGCGCCTGCACGAAGCGGTTGTAGGGCTTCTGCGTGACTGTGACGGGCTGTCCCGCGAGCCGCCACTGCTCGACCTCGCCGCGGTTGCGCAGGTCGAGGATGCGGACGGGATCCCCGGCGTCGATTCGAGCCTGTAGCGTCGCCGGGTCGATCGTCGGTGTGTCGCCGGTCATGGTTCTGGATAGTCTCGGCGGCAGTATAAGGTCGCGGCCGATCCGCTGTTCCTGGTCGAGTCGACGAGGAAGCCGGTCGAATCGGAGTGACCGTACCCGCAGGGTATACTGAGCATGGAAAGCCCTCGGCACGCTCGCTAGCAGTGAGTGTTACCGCAGCAATCGTTGGGAGTTGAAAGTCCTCGGCGGGCTCGCGGTCGCTGCGGCGGGATATCCGCGCTCTCGGCACCGCCCGCGCGGATAGGGCCCGCGCAGACGACTGAACTGCACGCGAGCCCACCTCGCCTGTTCAGTCCACCAGGGACAGCAACCGCGACTGCACAGCACCGCAGACAGCCACACCCTCCCCAACCGATTCCCTCGCACGATGCTGTCGCGAGATGAAACTCGCGACAGCGCGCGCCACCGCATTTCGTTCGTTCGGTCGGCTGAATGGTGCGTTGATTCCCCTAGCGAGCGCCCTGCTTCACCCATGTTTTTGCCCCGGGGGCGCCGACGGCCGGCAATGAGCGACTGGGACGTCTATCTCGTCACGCAGGAGAACCTCTCGGCGGGCCGAACACCGGCCGAAATCGTCGAAGCGGCCATCGCCGGGGGCGTGGACGTGGTGCAACTGCGGGAGAAAGACCGGAGCGCGCGGGAGCGCTACCGTCTCGGGCAGGAACTGCGCTCGCTGACGCGCGAGGCCGGCGTGACGCTGATCGTCAACGACCGGGTGGACCTCGCGCGCGCGGTCGACGCCGACGGAGTCCACCTCGGCGACGACGACCTGCCGATCTCGGTCGCGCGCGAGCAACTGGGGCCAGAGGCCGTCGTCGGCCGCTCGGTCTCGTTCGTCGAGGACGCCCGCCGCGCCGAGGAAGCGGGGGCCGACTACCTCGGCGTCGGCGCCGTCTACGAGACCGGTTCCAAGGACGACATCGACGACGACGAGTACGGGATCGGTCCCGAACGCGTCGAAGCCATCGCCGAGGCGGTCGACATCCCCGTCGTCGGGATCGGCGGCGTCACCGCCGACAACGCTGCACCGGTGATCGAGGCCGGTGCCGACGGCGTCGCGGTCGTCACTGAGATCACGCGGGCCGACGACCCCGAGGCCGCCACGCGCCGACTCGGCGAGGTCGTCGCGGGCGCGCGCGAGGACTAAATTTTCCCCGCGGCGACCCACGTTCCGACATGGGCGACCGACGCAGTCGCGAGGAGCGACTCGCCGCCGACCTCGAATCGATCGCGAGCCAGCTGCGGGCGGGCGAGGCGACCCTGCACGGCTATCGCGTCGACCTCGATTCGGCCGGCCGCGTTCAGCAGGGCGGGATCACCTGCAAGGACGGCTGGTTCGCCTTCGAGTTCGACGAGCGACGCGAACAGTAACTGGCGAACGAGCGGTAATCGGCAAACGAACGGGGAGCGACGCGAGCGGTAACCGTCGCGGAGTCCCCCTAGCTATTCGGCCGGCCACTCCTTACGGAGGCGCGTGCAGGACCCTCGCGCCGTCGTCCGGCCGGCAATCGGACGCCGCCGGGCGCTGTTCGCCGTGCTCGCCATCGTCTTCATCGACCTGCTCGGCTTCGGCGTCGTCATCCCGATCCTCCCCTTCTACGTGCGCGATTTCGGCGCGAGCGACGTCGTCTACGGACTGCTCGCGGCGTCGTACTCACTGCTGCAGTTCGTCTTCGCGCCGCTGCTCGGCCAGCTCTCCGACAGCCGCGGCCGCCGCCCCGTGCTCATGATCTCGCTGGCGGCCAACGCGGTGGCGTGGACGGTGTTCGGCCTCGGCGGCGAAGTCGGGGCGGCCGTCGGCACGACCGCCGGGCTGGCGACGCTCTTTCTCGCGCGGATGCTCGCCGGCGCGATGGGCGGCAACATCGCCACCGCACAGGCCTACATCGCGGACGTGACGCCCGCCGACCGCCGCGCCGGCGCGCTGGGGCTCGTCGGCGCCGCCTTCGGCCTCGGGTTCGTCTTCGGCCCCGCGCTGGGATCGATACTGGCAAGCGACGCCGTCGTCGCCGGTGCCGACGCGGTCTTCCCGGAATTCCTGCCGGCGACGCGCTTCTCGCTGCCGAGCTTCGGCGCGGCCCTGTTGAGCCTCGTCGCGTTCGCCGCGACGTGGGCGTTCCTGCCCGAACCCGACCGCCACGCGGGGCCGGCCCGTCGACCGCGCGTGATCGGCCAGTTCGTCGACGCCTTCCGGGACGCGACCATGCGGCCGCTCGTCGCGGCGTTCCTCGTCGCGTCGGTCGCGTTCTCGGGCGTGCAGGTCGCCTTCATCCCCTACGTCGCCGACGTGTACGGGTACGACGCCTCCCAGGCGGGTCTGCTGCTCACCTACGTCGGCGCGCTCGCCGTGTTCAACCAGGGCGTTCTCGTCGGGCGGTTGGCCCGCCGCGTACCCGCCCGCCGGCTCGCTATCGCCGGCGCGCTCCTGCTGGTCGTCGCGCTCGCCTCGTTCCCCTTCTCGCCGGAGATCGGACGCGCGCTCCTCGGCGACACCGCCGTGTTCGGGTTCGGTTCCCGGGTGATCGCGCTGCTGGGCGCACTGACGGTGCTGTCGCTGGGCAACAGCCTGTTGACCGTCGCGCTGACGACGCTGGTCTCGCTCGCGGCCAGCGCCGAGCGCCAGGGGAGCGCCTTCGGCGTCACGCAGGGCGCGGGAAGCCTCGGTCGGACCGTCGGCCCGCCGATCATGACCGGGCTGTACGCGGTCGTGGTCTACTGGTCGCCGTTCGTCCTCGGCGCCGCACTGACGGTCGGCATCGTGGCACTTCTGGCGACGGTCACCGTCGCCGAGACGTCGGTCGGCGAGGCCGTCGAGCCCGTCGACTGACCGCCCCGGCCCTCACTGATACTCCCCCCGTCGTCCCATCAGTCCAGCGACGAGTTTGAGTAGCAGGCGGCTGAATGGCCGGTATGAGCACGTGGACTGCCGCCGACGTTCCCGACCTCACGGGGAAGACGGTCGTCGTCACCGGGGCCAACAGCGGCCTCGGATACGAGGCGACGCGGCTGCTCGCCCGGGAGGGCGCGACGGTCGTGATGGCCTGCCGGAGTACCGACCGCGGCGCGGACGCCGCCGCCGAGATCCGCGGGGAGGTCCGCGGCGCCGACCTCGACGTCCGCGAGTGCGATCTCGCTGACCTCGAATCGATCGAGTCGTTCGCCGACGGCCTGCTCGCCGACTACGACGAACTGCACGTCCTCTGCAACAACGCCGGGGTGATGGCCATCCCGCGCGCTGAGACCGACGACGGCTTCGAGACGCAGTTCGGCGTCAACCACCTCGGCCACTTCGCACTGACCGGGCACCTGATCGACCGCATCGTTGAGACGCCGGGCGAGACGCGCGTTATCACCCAGTCCAGCGGCGTCCACGAGGCCGGAGAGATCGACTTCTCCGATCTCAACCACGAGCACGCCTACGACAAGTGGGAGGCCTACGCCCAGTCGAAACTCGCCAACGTCTGCTTCGCCTACGAACTCCAGCGCCGACTGACCGACGCGGGGATCGACGACACGATCTCGGCGGCCTGCCACCCCGGCTACGCCGCGACCGAGTTACAGGGTCGCGGCCCCTCCGAGGAGGGGTCGACGCTCAAACGCTACGCCATGGAAGCGCTCAACGCCGTCGTCGCCCAGTCGGCCGAGATGGGTGCGCTCCCGCTGGTCTACGCGGCCACGGCGCCCGACGTGGTCGGCGGCGAGTACGTGGGCCCCGGTGGACTGTTCGGGATGCGCGGCTACCCCGAGCCACAGCGCTCCAGCGACGCCTCCTACGACGTCGAGAGCGCGGAGCGCCTCTGGACGATCTCGGAGGTGCTGACCGACGTGACCTACGACTTCGACGCGCTCACGGCGACGATCGAGGCGTGACCCTCACCTCGCGTCGTCACCGGCGCGCAGTCGGCCGTCGGCGTTGAAAGACGGCGATCAGCGGTCCGGATCGAACAGGGCTGCGTGGTCGGTCACGAACGTCTCCAGGTCCCGCGGCGGTCGGCCGAGCACCCGTTCCACGTCGTCGGTCACCCGGCCGGCGAGGCCGAGTCGCGCCGTCGTGTATATGCCGGCCATCGTCAGCGCGAACCCGAGCGAGCGGCCACGCCCCAGTTCGTGCCGGAGGAACGCCGGGATCGACGGGGCCTCGTAGGTCACTTCGCGGCCGAGTACCGACGAGAAGACCCCGGCCGCCTCGTGGTACGTCAGCGCCTCGGGGCCGGTCAGGTCGTACGCCCGGTCCCGGTGTCCGGGCTCGGTCAGGGCCACCGCGCCGACTTCCCCCACGTCGCGGGCGTCCACGAAACTCGTCTCCCCGTCGCCCGCCGGGACGACGAGCCGGCCGGCGCGAACGTCCTCGCGGTGGACCTCGCTGAAGTTCTGTGCGAAAAACGAGGCCCGCAGGTGCGTGTGGCCCATCGCCGAGGCCTCGACGTGCTTCTCGATCCGCCGGTGGGGGAGCAGCGGGTTCTTCTCGGCGCCGAGCACCGAGAGGGTGACCACGTGGTCGACGCCCGTCCGTTCGGCCGCGTCGAGAAAAGGAAGGATTGACCGGCCGACGCGCGTCGCCGTCGGCGGCCGCACGAGGAACAGCCGGTCGACGCCGTCGAGCGCCCGTCCCCACGTCTCCGGGTGGTCGAAGTCGAACGCGACCGGCGTCGCCCCGGACGGGAACTGGCAGTCGTCGCGGTCCGGGCTCCGGGACGCTGCGACGACCGGCGCGTCGCGTTCGCAGAGCGCCGCGACGACGACCGAGCCGACCCGGCCGGTCGCGCCCGTCACGAGTATCGATCCGGTCGCCTCGTCGTCGCGGCCTGTCGGGGTCGTCATCGGTCTCCAGCGCCGGCTTACCAGTTCCAGGGACCCCACTCGGGGTCGATCTCGCGGTGGCGGCGGTCGATGGAGTCGATCAGCTCGACGTCTTCCTCGTCCAGTTCGAGGTCCGCCGCGGCGAGGTTCTGCGCCATGTGCTCGCGGCTGCTCGCCTTCGGGATGGCCGCGACGTTGTCGTGGGAGAGCACCCACGCGAGGCTGACCTGCGCCGGCGTCGCGTCGTGCTTCTCGGCGACTTCCTGTACCTCGGGCGCTTCGAGCGCCGCGCCCTTCCCCAGCGGCGAATAGGCGACCAGCCGGTGGTCGTGTTCCTGGGCATACTCGACGAGTTCCTCCTGGGGGAGCAGCGGATGCATCTCGACCTGATGGGCGAAGATCGGTACGTCGAGGAACTCCCGCGCCTCGTCGAGCAGCTCGGGCGTGAAGTTCGAGAGCCCGATGTTGCGTGCCTTCCCCTCCTCGTAGGCGGCCTCGAACGCCGGGAGGACCTCCTCGTGACTGTAGATGCCAGTGGGCCAGTGGACGTAGAGCAGGTCCACGGCGTCGACGCCGAGGCGGTCGAGACAGCCGTCGATGGCCTCGGGTACTTGCTCGGGTTCGGGCGGGACGTCGTGGTGGACGGTCTTCGTCGAGAGCCAGATGTCCTCGCGGTCGACGTCGCTGTCGCGGATCCCCCGGCCGACGTACTGTTCGTTCTCGTAGACGTGCGCGGTGTCGACGTGGCGAAAGCCCACGTCGAGCGCCGTGGCGACGTTCTCGCGCCACTGGTCGCGGTTGTCGTCCGAATACGTACCGAGCCCCAGTCGCGGCAGCGAATCGAGCGGCATGGACCGCTGTTGTGCCGATGGCCGTTTCACTGTTCGGTATCCGGAAGCCGAGACGACTATCGACTGATGGGCAGCCCTCCGTCGACGGGTTCACCGACGAACTCGTTCCACTCAGACCGTCGTCCCGCAGGCGCGACAGCGCGCCCGCTCCGCCGACGGGTCGAACGCCAGCGCGATCTCGCCGCAGTTAGGACAGCCCCTGTCGCCGTCGGCGCGGAAACTCAGTCGGCCTCCCGAAATTCCCGGACTGCTCGGCCGCGAACTCTCTGACTTGCTCATGGTGTGGTAAAATCTAACACGATACAAAAGCGCTGTGTGCAATCACCCGTCCATTCCTAATACACTGAATACGGGATCGTAGCGGACGGACGACAGCCGCGCTCCGGTCCGATCAGAGGTACGGCGCGACCCCGGTCGCCTGCGCGAGCGTCAGCCCGCTGGCGAGCGCGCCGAGGAGGTAGCCGGCGATGGTCCCGCCGTTGAGCAGCGGCAGCCCGGCGTGGGCGCGGCCCTTGAGGACCATCCACAGCAGCACGACCAGTCCGGCGATCGTCCCGACCATCGCGGTGAGGGCGGGAAGTGTCGCGGGAATCCCGAGCAGGTCGACCGTCGGCACCGACGCCGGCGCGAAAAACGCCGCGCTCGCCACGAGCACCGTCGGGATGACGGCGTCACCGAGGCCGATGAACAGCGCGTCTCTGTCGAGGTCCATGTCATCGGCCTCCGAGTCGGCCGGAACGTCGTCTCCCGAGTCGGCCGGAACGTCGTCTCCCGAGTCGGTCGGTGTGCCGTCTTCGGACGAAGCGACCCGTTCGCCGCTCGCGCCGCCGTTGGGTGCGGTTGTCGCGTCGCCTCCGGAGACGGTCGCGTCGTCCCCGTCGGCCTCGTCGCTGACGGCCTCGGGCAGGTCGCCGTCGAGGTACGAGTACGACAGCGACAGCGGGACGACGAGGACGATGGGGACCTTGAGATCCATCACGCCGGAGGCCAGCATGAGCATGTGTTCGGTACCGTAGACGCTGATAGCGTCGTAGACGGCGAGGACGGTCAGGAGGAGCAGCGCCGGGAGCACGCCGAAGCTGATCCCGAACAGCGCCGACGCGCCGGCGCCCATCACGATCCCGGCGGCGTCGATGACGTACCACTCGGGGTGGAACCACAGCGCGAGGCCGAGCACGGCGGCACCGGCCCACGCGACGGCGTTGAGTGCAAAGCTGCCGACAGGGACCGTCACGACCGGCGGGACGAGGACGCGGAAGACGAACAGGCCGATGTACGCGCCGGTACCGACGAGCAGCAGGCGCAGGAGGAAGTCGACGTCGTAGCGGATGATCGCCAGCATGACGCCGGTCATCACGAGGATGAAAGCCACGTATATCAGGCTGTTCGTCGGGTTCTGCGGGTCGTCGGTCGCCTGATACCCCGCGTCCTGAAAGGGCCCGACCAGCGCGAGCGCCCCCAGCTGGACGAGCAGGAAGATGCCGACGATAGCCCCCGAGGCGACGTACGCGCGCGTCCGCTGGTCCATGTGCACACCTCGCCCACGACGCGTTTCAGGGTTACGCTGTGCTCATACCGCCCGCTCGCCCAGTAGCGGTGCGCCGACGGCGCCGCCGACGGCGAGTGCGCTCCCGACGAACGCGAGCACCAGCGGCGGCTCGATCGCTTCGACCGCGCTGAACAGGACGCCCGCGACGGCGAGGACGGCGAACCCGGCGACGACCTCCCTGCGGTTCGCCGGCGTTGCGGGCGTCGAATCGGCGACCAGTCGCCAGACGAGCCAGCCCCCGACCGCGCCGCCGATCGCCGCCACGCTGTCGAAGGTAATCCCGTTGAACAGCCCGAGGAAGCCGACCACGACTGCGACGCCCAGGACGCGCCCCGGATCGGTCCCGGCCTCGGCGAACCGGTAGAGCGCCCCGAGCAGGACCGCGCCCACCGCGATCCCGACGACCACGTCGACGAGGTAGTGGACGCCCAGCACGAGCCGCGACAGCGAGACGATCCCGATCACCGCGGCCGCGCCGGCGAACCGCTGGCGACGCGTCCCCCACTCCACGACCAGTGCCAGCCCGCCCCAGACCATCGTGCTGCCGAGCGCGTGCCCGCTCGGGAACCCGGGGCCGTCGGCGGTGGTGACGCTATCGAACAGCGCGTCGATCAGACCCGGGAACACCTCCACTTGCGGCGACTCGGTGGCACCCGGCGGCCGGCCGAGTCCGAAGAAGGTCTTGAGCGCGCCGATGACGGCGACGTAGGTCAGCGCGAGCCCGAAGACGAACAGCGCTCGCCGGCGGTCGAGCCCCGCGATCGGGAACTCCTCGCCGGCGACGAACAGCGTGCCCCCGAGGACGAAGAGGAACCAGCCGTCGCCGAGCTGGGTGACCAGCCCGAAGAGGAGGACGACCGGCCACTCGGCCAGCGCGTGGAGCGCCTCCGTGACGCCGACACCGCGGCCGTTCGGGAACAGTTGCATCTCGGTTCCCGTTGGGGACCGACCCGTGTAAACGCTCGGGCGACAGAATCAGGCCGCCTCGCCCGGCGTTCACCGCGCGTACAGCGGCGACCCGACCAGCGCGGGTAGATGCACGTCGTCGCCGGTCGTGACCGCGAGGTATGGGCGGTCGACCGGGCCGAACACGTCGACGACTCTCCCGAGGTCGTCGAGGTTCTCGTCGACGACCGGCGTGCCGATGTCGACGTGGTCGGCGTCGGACGCGCGGACGATCGCGAGGTGCTGGGCGATCCGGACGACCTCGCCGACTCGTTTCACTGTGGGACCTCCACGGGCTCACTCCCGGATGACGCCGAGGTAGGCGGCGACGGCGCCGAGCAGGTCGGTCTTGCTCGCGTCGTCGGCGTCCTTGACGAGGACGCGACCGCGGGGTTCGTACTCCCGCGGATACGTCTTGTCGCGCTCGATGACGGCGTCGTAGCCGACCTGCTGGACGGCCTGTGCGATCTCGTCGACCGTCGGCTCCGGGACCGCGAGATCCGTCGATACCCGACGCCCCTCGCTCCGCGTGCAGGCGGCGTCGAGCGCCGCCGGCCAGATGACGTTCTCGACCATATCCGTCGGTGAGAACCCGCCTACGTAAGGGTCTTTCCGGTCGCGGCGGTCGACGCCCCGTCCGCCGACCGACCCGGCTGCCGGCTGGCCCCGCTCGACGTCCCGAACGCCGCCGCCCTCTGGCGTTTCAGATACTGATACTACCTCCCCAACTATTATACGCGAATTGAAAATACAGTCGCCGGTATGGACATAGCGGGCTTCGACGGCGAGGGACCGGGACAGATCGTCCCGGTGACGAGACGCAGTGTACTGAAGTGGACGGGTGGCACGGTCGCGTGCGGACTCGCGAGCGGGTCCGCAGTCGGCGGGGAAACGGAGAAGACTCAGTCGACCGGCAGGTGGGGGGCCTTCCAGTACGATACGGGGAACACGGGATATGCCCCCGGGGTCGAACCACCCGCGGACGCGGTCGCGAGCAAGTGGGAGTTCGAGTCCGGCGGTATCCCGGTCGCGTCGCCCGCGGTCGTCGACGGGACAGCGTACGTCCCCACCGAGGACGGGACGCTCCACGCGGTCGCGCTCGACTCCGGCGAGCGCGAGTGGGCGTTCGAGACGACCCACGACACCGCGACGGCGCCGGTCGTCGTCGGCGAGACGGTGTACGTCGGGATGGATGCGACGGTGTACGCACTGGCGGCGTCCGACGGGACCCAGCAGTGGTCCGAAGCGTTCTCGAACCAGTCGGTGTCCGGGCTCGACGCGGTCGCCGACGGTCCGGTCGCCGTCCAGACGGGTGAGGCAGTGCGGGCGTTCGCGCCCGATACCGGGGAGGAACGGTGGCGATTCGAACAGGACACGTTCAGTCAGGGATCCCCGCTCGTGACCGCCGACGGCGTCTACGTGGTGACGGACAGGCTGTTCGCGCTCACGCCGGAAGGCGATCAGCGATGGGAGTCGGCTCCGATCGCTCGTGACGCGTTTTCACCGCCGTCCCCCGCGAGTGCGGACGGGACGGTGTACGCCGGCGGCGACGGCGGGACGGTGTTCGCATTCAGTTCGCAGAGCGGCGACCGGCTGTGGGAGCAGTCAGTCGAGTCCGCGCCGTGGGAGCCGCCGCGGCTCGCGGCTGACGCCGACGGAGTGTACGCAGCGGGGCTCCCCCCGGCCGTCGGAAGGGGGACGGTCACGGCGCTGGCGCCCGTGGACGGGTCTCAGCGCTGGACGATCGAGACGGCGGGGAATCCGATGCGGCCGGTGGTCGGCGACGGGAGCGTGTACGTCGGGACGCCGCCGAAGACCGGAGCAGATGGCGCCGTACGCGCGCTGTCGGTCGAGAACGGCTCCGAACAGTGGGTCCACGAGGCGGACGTCGTGGCAGCCCCGACGTTCGGCGAGGACGAACTGTACATCGGGTCGGGAACTGGGCACCTGACAGCGGTCGAGACGATCACCGGCGACGCCCGGTGGCGGTACGCGACCGGCGGTGAACTCGCGACGATGCCAGCTGTCACCGGCGACGCGGTGTACGTCGGGAGCGAGGACAACAGGGTGTACTCCCTGTCGAGAGCATCGGGCGCGGAGCGCTGGACCTTCGAGACAGAGCGGACGGTCGTCGACGTGGCCTGTGGCGACGGGACGGTGTACGTCGGCGACGAGGCCGGGACGGTGTACGCGCTGGCGCCCGGCGACGGGACCGAACAGTGGCGCTTCGCGGTTGAAGACGGCGAGCCAGCGCGATTCGTCGTCGGAGACGGGACAGTCTTCACGAAGCAGGGGCCGTCACTCTACGCAGTCGACGCCGGTGACGGGACCGAGCGGTGGCGCACCCGGTTCGCTAGCGCCCTGCAGGACAGTGCCCCTGCGCTCGCGGACGGGCGCGTGTACGTGGCGAACGGTGACGACGACGAGGACGACGTCTTCTGCTTCGACGCCGCGACCGGCGACATCGACTGGAGCGCGAACCTCGGGTCAGGGTACCCGCTGGTCTCCGCCCCGGTCGTCACCGGCGGGTCGGTCTACGTCACCGGCGACGAGACGCTCGTCGCATTCGACGCAGTGTCCGGATCCCGACGCTGGGAGCGGAGTCTGGACGGGAGCTTCCTCGCACAGCCGGCGGTCGGTGCGGAGACCGTCGTCGTCGCCGACAGGGTGTCGCTATACGCCCTCCGGACGCGGGACGGGAGTACCGTCTGGTCGGAGAGTCTCGCCGAGCCCGTCACCAGTCCGGCCGTGATCGCCGGCGAGCAGGTTCTCGTTGGGACGGCCGAAGGGACGCTGTACAGCCGCTCGTTCGAGGACGGCTCCGAGATGTGGTCGACGAGCGTCGACGAGCAGATCGGCGAGGCGTTCGCCGTCGTCGACGGCGGAGTCTACCTCGCTGACGGGGACGGTCGGATGCACGCCTTCGAGGCGGCGGCCGCACCCTCGGCGGCGTTCACGCACAGCCCCGAAACCCCGTTCGTCGGGGAATCCGTCACGTTCGACGCGTCCGACTCGGACGACCCGGACGGAACTATCGACCAGTATCGCTGGGACCTCGCCGGGAACGGTCGCCTCGGCCCCACTGGCGAAACGCCGGACTTCAGCTACGACGAGGCCGGCGAGTACACCGTCACGCTCGAGGTTACGGACAGTCAGGGGATGACCGCCACCGTCGAACGGACCGTGACGGTTCTCGAACCGACTCCGACCCCGACAGCGACACCGACCGTCACTCCGGATCCGCCCGCTACTGGCGGCGCCGGTAGCGGGTCAGACGGTGATGATGGCGGCGTGGCGACCGATTCGCCGTCTGCCGGTGAGGACGGCGGCGACGAGGGGACTTCGAGCGGGAACGGTCCCGGCTTCGGAGCCGTCAGCGCGCTCAGTGCGCTCGGCGTCGCGGCACTGCACCGTGTCCGCGCCGACGACAGCAACGAAGAGTAATCGCGTCGCTGCCAGTCCGTCCCGTTTTGGTACCGTCGAAAAAGCCGACTCGGCCGGTTACTGTCGGCGTGCGAACAGCGCGCCCGCGAGCAGCGCGACCAGTGCGGTCGCGGCCGTGAAGCCGGGGCCGTCACCGCTGGTCGTGGTCTCCGGCGCGGGCGAGGCAGCGCCGTCCTCGGACTCCGCGGTCGGGGTCGCGTCGGCGTCCATCATCGTTGCCGTCACGGTCCCCGTCGGTTCGTCCATTCCGTCCGTCGCGGTCGCATCAGCGTCGGTCGGCGTCGCCGTGGCCGTCGCCGTCGGCGTCGTACAGGTGGCCGGCTGGGGCGTCTCGACGGCCGAGAAGTCGATGCTCTCGTAGGCATCGGGGTGGAACGACTGGGCCATCTTCTTCAGCGGCTGGACGTTCCGCGGGCCGTTCTGGGACATGAAGTTCCGGTTCACCTGGACGATGTTCCCCTCCTGAACGGCCGTCGATCCGTTGAATGCCGCCGTCTTCGGGACCGTGCCGAACTGTCCGTTCTGGACGATCCACTCGGGATCTTTCTGGGTGACGATCTCGTCGCTGAGCTGGCCGTAGCCGTTGCTGGTGTTGATCTCGCCGGCGGCGATGTTGTTGCCGCCCGCCGCCTCGATCAGCTGGCCGATGAAGGTGTCCTCACCGGCGGTCCAGCCGCTCCCGAGAGAGAAGTAGACGCTCGGGTTCTCCTCGTCGCCCACCGCGTCGCGGACGGCCTGCACCTGGCCCTGCATCTCGGCGCTGACCTGGCCGGCCTCCTCGTAGTTGCCGGTGAGCCGCCCGTAGAGTTCGACCTTCTGGTAGACGTCTTCGAGGTCGTCGGCACCCTCGAAGCGGTAGACCGTCAGACCGCTGTCGCGAAGGGTCTGGACGGTTTCGTTCGAAACGACGTTCGGCGCGAGCACGAGGTCGGGTTCAGCGCCGACCACGGCCTCGTTGATGACCGTGCTGTCGTTCGTAGCCACGTCGGTCTTCCCCTCGCGCCCGTCGAGGTAGGCGGTGTACTCGTTTATCGGAAGTCCGACGACCTCGTCCTGCGCGCCGATGTCCCAGAGGATCTGGGCCGCGCTCGGCGCGAGTGCGACGAGTCGGTCGGGGTCTTGCTCGATCGTTACCTCCTCGCCCGTCGCGTCGGTGAGCGTCATCGGATAACTGCAGGAGTCCGCGAGTCCGCTCGCACTCATATCCGACGTGCTCGCAGCCGTACCGGCGCCCGCCGCCGGGGTCGCGACCGCCCCGAACGCGGCGAAAAGCACCAGTGCGGCACCGACGACTGCTGTCGCGTCTCTCATGGCGTCTGTGGCTGTGCCTTTATGCAATAAATACTTACCTACTGCAATCAGACTTGATGGGCATGAACGTCCGGACCAGGGCGGTCGGGTGGTCGGCGGGGCTGACCGCCCTGCTGGTGGCCGTCGTCCTCGTGAGCGCGACCATCGGTCCCGTCAGGGTCCCGCTCCCCGAGGTCGCGAAGGCGGCGCTCAACGCCGTCGGGGTCCCGACCGGGCTCCGCGTCGCCTCCGGCTCCGTCGCCCTCTTCGGGGTGACGTTCTCGGTGCCCGTCCCGGACCCCTCCTACACCTACCTCTTCTCGTTCCCGCTGGAGTCGACGAACGAGACCATCGTCCGGCGGATCCGCCTGCCGCGGATCGTCCTCGGGGCGACGGTCGGGTTCGCGCTGGCCTCGGCGGGGACGGTGATGCAGGGATTCTTCCGGAACCCGATGGCCGACCCGTCGATCATCGGCGTCTCCTCCGGCGCCGCGGTCGGCGCAGTCGCCACGATCGCACTCCCGTTCTCCGGCCCCTTCAGCATTCAGGCCGCCGCGTTCGTCGGCGCGGTCGTCACCGCCTTCGTCGTCTACGTCATCGCCACCGAGGGCGGGCGCACGCCCGTGGCGACGCTGCTCCTCTCGGGCGTCGCGATCCAGGCGTTGCTCGGCGCGGTCACCTCCTATCTCCTCCTGCACGCCGGCGAGAGCCTCGAACAGGCGCTGTACTGGCTGATGGGTCGGCTCCACAACGCGGCGTGGACGGACGTGTCGGTCACCGCGCCGGTGGCGCTGGTCTGTTTCGCCGTTCTCGTCGCGTACGCGCGGGACCTGAACGTCCTGCTGCTCGGCGAGGAGGACGCCCAGACGCTCGGAATCGAGGTCGAACGCACGAAGCGGATCCTGCTGGCGGTCTCCAGCGTCGTCACGGCCGCGGCGGTCGCCGTCGCGGGCGCGATCGGATTCGTCGGCCTCATCGTCCCGCACATGATGCGCCTCGTCGTCGGCCCCGACCACCGAATCTTGCTCCCGACCAGCGCCATCGCCGGCGCCGCCTTCCTCGTCGCGACCGACACCGTCGCCCGCGCCGGCGCCGTCGAGATGCCGGTCGGGATCGTCACCGCGGCGCTCGGCGCGCCCTTCTTCCTCTACCTCCTGCGGACCCGGGAGGTGCATTCGCTGTGACGCCCGGCCGCTCCCTGATCGATGTCGACGACGTCTCGGTCGCCTACGGCGACGTAGAGGTACTGGACGGCGTTTCGCTGTCGGTCGACGCTGGCGAGTTCGTCGGTCTCGTCGGCCCCAACGGCGCCGGGAAGACGACGCTGCTGAAGGCTATCAACGGCGTCCTCGACCCCGAGTCGGGATCGGTCCGAGTCGACGGCGAGCGGATGGCGGGGCTGTCGTCTCGCGCGGCGAGTCGCCGGGTCGCGACGGTGCCGCAAGACACGACGGTCGCCTTCGAGTTCACCGTGGAGGACGTCGTCGAGATGGGGCGGACGCCCTATCACGGTCGGTTCAGCGGCGACAGTGACGCCGAGGCGGCCGTCGAGCGCGCGCTCGACCGGACCGACACCGCGCAGTTCCGCGACCGCTCGGTCGCCTCGCTCAGCGGCGGCGAGCGCCAGCGGGTCGTCCTCGCCCGCGCGCTCGCCCAGGAGACGCCCGCGCTCCTGCTCGACGAACCGACGGCGAGCCTCGACGTGAACCATCAGGTCCGGACGCTCGAACTCGTCCGCGACCTCGTCGACGGGGGGGAGAAAGCCGCGCTCGCGGCCATCCACGACCTCGACGTGGCGGCCCGCTTTTGCGACCGGCTAGCGGTCCTCGCCGACGGGGATCTCCTCGCGGTCGGGCAGCCAGCGGAAGTGCTGACTGCCGAGCACCTCGGGACCGCCTTCGACACCGACGCGGCCGTCCTGCCGAATCCGGTGACGGGGACGCCCGCGGTGACACCGCTGTCGGATCCGGGCGACCTCGACCGGACAGTCCACGTCGTCGGCACGGGTGCCCCGGCCGCGCGGACCGTCTCCGTACTGGCGTCGGCGGGCGCGACAGTCACGGTCGGACCGGTTCCGGACGGTGACGTGGCGGCTGCGACCGCCGGCGAACTCGCCGTCGAGACGGTGACGGCCCCCGCATTCGCGTCACTCGACGCCGCAGTCGAGGCCGACGCGCGCGACCTGCTGTCGGGTGCCGACGCCGTCGTCGTCGTCGAGCCGGTCGCCCCGCCGCTCCGGACGCTCGCCGCCGACTACGGGCCAGTCGTCCGCGTGACGACCGGCGAGATCGACGCGGGCGCCGTGAGTGACGTGATCGGCCCGGTCGACGTAGCCGACGGGAGAACGCCGAAATCGGTCGAATCCGCGGTGGCCGACATCGAGTCCGGGGCGGTCGAGGCGGACCGGGACAGTCACCTCGTCGAAGCGGATGCCGCGGCCACGCCGGGCACCGTCGCCGCGGGTATCCGGGCGACCCTCGACCGGCCCGCGGGGGCGGACGACTAGACGGATTCCCGTCCTCGTACCGACTGATACGTGTCGATCGCCCGCTGGTCGGCTGACGCAACAGTTATTGGCGGGCGTAATCACACCCGACTATGGTCGACGTGAACAAGCCGACGTTGCTGGTCGCGGGGGGCGGCTTCGTCGCACTCGTAGTCATCGCGGTCCTCGTCGGCGCCGCGTTGACACAGCCCGACGCGCCGGTCGTCGGCGACGAGTCGACGCCGACGGCCCAGCAAGCGACGGCGCTACCGACGCTCGAACCCACGACGGGTGGGCCGTCTGCGGGCACGGAGGAGGGAACGACCGGGGAGACGGCGACGCCCACGCCGTATCCGACGCTGACACCGACACCGACGCCGACGGCCACGCCAACGGCGACGCCGGAACTGACCGACGTTCCGGCGGAGTCGTTCGACGAAGAGGAGGTCGAGCGGCTCGTCGGTGAGTATCTCAACGAACGCCGCGTCGAAGCGGACCTTCAGGAACTCGAACACCGGGGAGAGGGCGTCGAGAACCTGATCGCGATGGCTCGCGGTCACAGCGTCCGGATGGCCGACATCGACGAGGCGATCCACCGGATCGACGGGCAGAACAGCGCCGACCGCTACCGGTCGAACAACCTGCACGAGCGCTGTCGCTGGTCTGCGCCGGACGGGAACTCACTCGTGACCGCCGACAGGAACGCGCTCGAAGCCGTCGACCGCACGGTCGCCGGCGAGCCGTATCGCCGCGGCGGCGAACGCCAGTTCAACGGCGACGAGCGCGCCGTCGCGGAGGCCATCGTCGATAGCTGGTGGAACTCCTCGACGTATCGCCCGCGGGTGACCCGGCCGAACGCCGACCAGGTCGGCGTCGGCGTCGATATCACCCGCCGCGGCGACGTGTTCGCCACTGCGAACTTCTGCTGACGGGGACGGCTCTTCTCGAGTGCCGGATTCGCTCGAAACCGAGATAGATTCCGGCCGGTCCGTCTCCGCTCGGCGGTGTGTCCTCCTCCCCCTTCGCGTCGCTGTCTGTCAGCCACGTCCCGAGAACTCGCTGGCTTCGACTGCTTCGTCGGGTCCCGTTCAGTCGGCGTGGCGGCTGATCTCGTTGAACGCCGCCTCGAAGTCGTCGAACTCGGCGAGCGCCTCGTCGATCTCCGCGCGGAGGCGCTCTGCGCGCTCGCGGAGGTCGGTGACGTCGTCGCTGGCGTCGAGTTCCGACTCGCTCTTCTCGGCTTCGAGCAGGGCGAGCTTGGAGGTGACCTCCAGGTACTCGGTGAGCCGCTCGTCGTAGCGGCTGGCGGTCAGCTGCTGTTCGATGGCGGCGACGAGGTCGCCCTTCTGGACGGGCTTGCAGAGGTAGTCGTCGAACGGCATGTCCACGATGTCGAAGTCGGGGTCGACGGCGGTGATCATGATGACCCGCGTGTCCAGCCCCCGCTCGCGGATCGCAGCGAGCACGTCGTCGCCCGACACCTCCGGCATCCGCCTATCGAGCAACACCACGTCGACCGATTCGTCGACGACCTCCAGTGCTTTTTCCCCTCCGTAGGCCGTCTCCGTGTCGTACTCCTCGCGGAGGCGCAACGCGTAGACGTCGGCGACCTCCGCCTCGTCGTCGACGATCAGGACCCGCGGCCCGGTACTCGTCTCGTTCACGAGGAGACATGATGCGGTGGTCCTATGTAAGTGCGTGGGTGCGGCCCACGGACTCTCGCTCGGCCGTCAATTAGCGGCCCGCGGACGCTCCGGCGGAAAGCCGCCGTGGACGCCCCCAAACACAATCCCTTTGCCGGTACCTTCCCAAGACCCTGTAATGTCGAGGTGCGACGAGTGCGGCAAACAGGAGAACATGCCGTACCAGTGTCGTCACTGCGGCGGCACGTTCTGTGCGGAACACCGCCTCCCCGAGAACCACGGCTGTCCGGGGCTGGACAACTGGTCGGACCCCGGCGGCGTGTTCGATAGCGGCTTCGACGACAGCGTCGACGACGACGCCGGCGGGGGCGGCATTGGCGACCGCATCGGGATCAATACCGGTCCCGGCGGTCCGCTGGCGTACTTCCGCGGGAACATGACCTACGCCTTCCTCGGCGCGATGTGGATCACCTTCTTCCTCCAGTTGGTCGTCCAGATCGCCGGTTCGCCGGCGCTCTCGCGGATGCTGTTCGTCCTCTCGCCGGCCCACCCCGAGTACGTCTGGACCTGGTTCACCTCCATCTTCGCCCACGGCGGCTTCGGTCACATCGCCGTCAACAGCATCGTGATCTACTTCTTCGGCCGCATCGTCGAGGACTACGTCGGGTCGCGTAACTTCGCGATCCTGTTCCTCGGGAGCGGCGCCATCGCCGGCCTCGGTCAGGTCGGCTTCCAGATCTTCCAGTACGGTGGTATCCCCGCTGCCGCACCGGGCGTCCTCGGGGCCAGCGGCGCCGCGCTCGCCATCATGGGCGTGCTCACTATCCTGAACCCGAACCTCCGCGTGTACCTCTACTTCATCCTCCCCGTCCCGCTGTGGCTGCTGACCGTGGGGTACACCGGCTGGACGGTCTACCAGATCCTGAGCGTCGGCATCGGTGCGGGCGGGACGGCCCAGCTCGCCCACCTGCTCGGGCTGATTATTGGCCTGCTCTACGGCCAGCACGTCAAGGGTCGCCACCGCGTCCCCAATCAACTCCAGTTCGGCGCCGGCGGCGGTGGTCGCGGTCCTGGCGGACCGGGCGGCCCCGGCGGCCGCGGCCCGTTCTGATGAAGATCGTTCACCCCGAGTTCGTCCCGGACGCGTCGCTCTCCCGCGAGGACATGGAGTCGCTCCAGCGGGAGATCGCCGAGGTAGCCGTCTTCGAGGACGACCTCCCCGTCGATCCGGCGGCGGTCTGCGGCGACGGCACGGCCGCCACCGACGACGAACAGACGAGTCTCGCCGATGTGGGTTCGAGCGGCGCTGGCGAAGACAGCAAGGCCGGCGAGGTCGCTGCCGACGCGGCCGCCGACTCGCCGCTGGTCGCCGGCGTCGACCAGTCGTTCGTCGACGACCACGCCGTCAGCGCGGTCGTCCTCCTGCAGGGTGGCGAGGTGATCGAGCGCGTCTACGCCGTCGAGCCGGTCGAGATCCCCTACATTCCCGGTCTCCTGAGCTTCCGGGAGGGGACGGCCATCCTCTCGGCGTTCGACCTGCTCTCGCGGGACCCCGACATCGCGCTGCTCGATGGCAGTGGGCGCATCCACTTCCGGGAGGCCGGCATCGCCACCCACGTCGGCGTCACGCTCGACCTCCCGACGGTCGGGGTCGCCAAGAGCCTGCTCTGTGGCACCCCACGGGAGTCGCTCGACGGGAAGTTCCCCGAAGGCACCCGCGTCGCAATCCAGGCCGACGCGGACGTCGAGACCGCCGAACCCGGGACCCACATCGGTGACGCCGTCCAGACCCGCCAGTTCGAGAACTCCGACCGCTACGTGAACCCCCTCATCGTTAGCCCCGGCCACCGCGTGAGCGCCGACACCGCCTCGGACATCGCATTGGCCTGTTCGAGCGGGTACAAACTCCCCGAACCCACCCGCCTCGCCGACAAGTACGCCGACGACGTGAAGGCCGAAGTCAGGGACGACCTCTGAGAGAGTCCGGGAACCGTCACCCCCACGTTCCCCGTTACTTCCCGTCGAGGACGCCGACGATCACGAACGTCTCCGAGCGGGTCGCTCTGAACTCGACGGAGAAGCCTGCGTCGTCGAGTACGGCCGCGGCGTGGTCCGCGTCGTAGCGCTCCTCCACCGGCGGACCGCTGGAACCTGCGCCCTCGGCGGTCCAGTCGACGATCACCAATCGGCCGCCCGGCCGGAGGACGCGGGCGATCTCTGCGACCGCTGCGCCGGGGAGTTCGTGGTACGTCATCGTCGCGAACGCGGCGTCGAGCGACCCGTTGTCGAAGGGTAACTCGTCCGCGCCGCTCGTGACGAGCGTCACGTTCTCGGGGACGCCCTTCTCGCGGTAGCGGTCGTGCATCGCTTCCTGGACGTCGACGGCGTAGACCACGCCGACGTGGGGCGCGATGTCGTCGGTGTAGAAGCCGGTACCGCTCCCGAGGTCCACTACCTCGTCCTCCGGGTCGGGGTCGAGCGCCCAGTAGAGCTCCTCCGCGGAGCAGTGGCGATAGCGCTTGGCGGCGTCCTCGAGCCTGTCCGCATCCTCGGCGGGAAACGTGTGGTGACCCATCGCCTCGTGGTTGCGGTCGCGCCGTGAAATACCCTCGTGCCGGGGTCCGGAGCGGTGGCGACGACGCCACTGGGGCGACTCGGCGGCGCTCGACGGCGGAGACTTAACTTGCGGGCGCTCGTCGTCGGGAACATGACGAAGACGGCGCTGATAACCGGCTGCTCGTCCGGCATCGGGCGAGCGACCGCCGTCGACTTCCTGCGACGGGAGTGGACGGTCTACGCGACGGCTCGTGACACCGACGACGTGGCCGATCTCGCCGAAGCGGGCTGTGAGACGGCCGCACTCGACGTGACCAGCGACGCCGACGTCGAGCGCGTCGTCGACCGGATCGTCGACGACACCGGCCGCATCGACTGCCTGGTCAACAACGCGGGGTACGCCCAGTACGGCCCGATGGAGGACGTCCCGGTCGACGCCGTCCGCGACCAGTTCGACGTGAACGTCTTCGGCCCCCACCGGCTCACCCGCGCGGTGCTCCCGAACATGCGCCAGCGCGGGACCGGGACCATCGTCAACGTCTCCAGCGTCCAGGGCCGGGTCGCGACGGGCGGCGCCGGCACCTACAGCGGGTCGAAGTTCGCGCTGGAGGCCATGAGCGACGCGCTCCGCGTCGAGGTCGAGGACTTCGGGATCGACGTAGTGCTTGTCGAGCCCGGCCCCGTCGCGACGCGCTTCGGTGACCGGGCCGAGGCGGAGTTCGACCGCCTGGAGCGTTCGGAGTGCTACGAGGACCTCTACGCCGTCCAGGAGGACACCGACGTACTGGGGAGCGGTAACGACTTCGGTGTCCACCCCTCCGAGGTCGCGGCCGTCATCGGCGACGCCGCCTCCGCCTCCGACCCGGACCCGCGCTACCCCGTCGGGACGCTCGCGAGCGTCATGATCGCCTCCCGGCACCTCCCCGACCGCTGGCGTGACGCCGCCTACCGATTGATGCGCTGGGTGGTGACCTGACGATGTCCGGCCGCGGGCCGGGGGGATCTGACGTAGTCGAGGTGCGCGACCGCGCCGAACTGGCCCGCACCGACGCTCACGGCGTCGTCCTCGATTGCATCGAAGCCGGGATCGAGGCGGCTCGCCCCGAGCGCGTCCTCGCCGACGCGCTCTCGGTATCCGGCGACCAGCTCCGCCTCGCCGGCGAGGTGTACGACCTGAGTGCCTACGAGGAGATTATCGTTCTCGGCGGCGGCAAGGCGGCTGGACAGGTCGCGGCCGCGCTCGAAACTCGCCTCGGCGACGCCGTCGAGGGGGGCTGCGTCGTCACCGACGACCCCGTGCAGACCGACTACGTCGAGGTCAGAGAAGGGTCGCACCCGGTTCCGAACGAGGCGGGTGCTGAAGGCGCTTGTCGGGTCCGCCAACTGGCCGCGGAGGCCGACGACCGGACGCTCGTCTTCGCCGTGATCACCGGCGGTGGGAGCGCCCTGCTTCCCGCGCCCGCCGGCGACCTCCCGCTCGCGGCCGTCCGCGAGACGACCGCCGCGCTGCTGGACGCCGGCGCAGAAATCGACGAGATCAACGCCGTTCGCAAGCACCTCTCGGCGATCAAGGGCGGCCGGCTGGCCGCCGCGGCCGCGCCGGCGACCGTCGTCACGCTCGCGTTCAGCGACGTGGTCGGCGACGACCCCGGCGTCATCGCCAGCGGCCCCACCGCACCCGATCCGACCACGTTCGACGACGCGCTCGCGGTCCTCGACCGCTACGACCTCGCCGTCCCCGAAGCAGTCGAGGCGCACCTGCGAGCCGGCGCGGCCGGCGACCGCGCGGAGACGCCCGGCCCCGACGCCGACTTCTCGCACGTCAGGTACCACCTGCTCGCTGACGCGTGGACGGCCATCGACGCCGCACGCGCGGTGGCCGACGAAGCGGGATACGATACTGCAGTCCTCTCCTCGCGGGTGCGCGGCGAGGCGCGCGAGCAGGGACTTTCTCACGCCGCCGTCGCCGAGGAGATAGACGCGACCGGTAACCCGGTCGAACCGCCCGCCGTCGTCGTCTCCGGCGGCGAGACGACGGTGACCGTCCGCGGCGACGGCTCCGGCGGTCCGAATCAGGAGTTCGCGCTCCGGGTGGCCCTGGAACTCCCCGACGGCGCGGTACTTGGGGCCGTCGACACCGACGGGAGAGACGGGGGTACCGACGCGGCTGGTGCGCTGGTCGACGGCGAGACGGTCCGTGGAGCAGAAGCGTCGGCTACCGCACGCGACGCGCTGGCCGCCAACGACGCCGAACCGTTCCTCGCCGACCGCGACGCGCTCGTCCGGACCGGCCAGACCGGGACGAACGTCAACGACCTGCGCGTGCTGCTGGTCGAGTGAGGCGCCCTACTCTTCGAGACACGCCGCGACGACGCGCAGCGCCCGCTCGCCGCGTACTTCGTCGGCGAACAGGGGGACGCGGCGCACGTCGTGGCCGCGGAAGACGTCCTGCGACCGCGAGAGCGCCTCGCGCTGGACGTCCCAGCGCCGCTGACAGAACTCGCAGTCATCGAGGTTCGGCGAGATGAACCAGTCGGCGTCGACGTCCGCAACGTCCGCCAGGTCCTGCATCACCCGGTTGACCACGACGGTCCCGACCGGCACGTCGAACTCGTCGAGACGGGCGAGCAGGCGTTCGGATTCGAGCACCGACAGTTCCTCGGGGACCATCACGACGCGGAAGTCGGTCTGCGCCGGGTCCTGCAGGATGGCCCGCAACTGCTCGATGCGGTCGCTGAGAACTCGCAGGTCGTCCAGCCCCTCCTCGGGGTCGACGTCCTCCTCGTCGCCGCCGAACATCCCGCCGAGGTTCTCCATCATCCCGCCCATCCGCTCGCGCAGCGAGAGGAACTTCCCCACCATGGAGTCCATCACGTCGGGGAGTTCCAGCAGTCGCAGGGTGTGGCCCGTCGGCGCGGTGTCGACGACGACCCGGTCGAACCGCGGGTCGTCCATGTAGCGGATGAGCAGCCGGATGGCCGCCGCCTCGTCCGCGCCGGGCATCGACCCGCCCAGCGGGTCGACCATCTCGTCGTCCCCGTCGCCGAGCATCCCGCCGAGCCCGCCCATCGCCCCGCCCGCACCGCCGAGTCCGCCCCCGCCCTCCGCGAACGGGCCGTCTTCCAGCGCGGCCTCGGGATCGATCTCCGCCGCGTAGAGAGGCATGTCGTCGCGGATCTGTGCGGGTTCGGCGGGGATTTCGGTTTCCAGCGTGTCCGAGAGGGAGTGGGCGGGGTCCGTGGAGACGACCAGCGTCGCAGTGTCGTCCCGGGCGCTCGCCAGCGCGGTCGCGGCGGCCATCGTCGTCTTTCCTACGCCGCCTTTCCCCCCGTAGAGGACGTACTCCGGCGCGTCGACGCCCGTCGGGACCACCTCGTCGTCGATGTCGTCGACCGCTTCGACGTCGATTTCGCTCATACGTTCAGTCGCCTCCCGCGACGGATAGAACCATCTCTTTCGTCTGGGGACGGCCGTCGCACGTCGATATGTAGACAGTACGCCCCTGGACAGACTACAGTGGCGCGCGCTGTCGAGCGTGCCCGCCTCTTGGCGGGCCGCTCGAAATAGCCGCGCGAGGGATGAGCGACTGTCGGGAGCGAATCGGTTGGGGAGGCGTGTGGCCGTCTGCGGTGCTATGGCGGTGCAGTTGCGGTTGCTGTCCCTGGTGGACTGAACGGGCGAGGCGGGCTCGCGTTTATGTAGTCGCCTGAGCGGGCACTATCCGCGCGGGCGGTGCGGAGAGCGCGGATATCCCGCTCAGCGACCGCGAGCGCGCCGAGGGCTTTCAACGCCCAGCGATTGTTGCGGTAGCGGATACTACCTCTGCTAGCGGGCGCGTCGAGGACTTTCAACGCCCACTGATTCCTGCGGTTTGACTCCGCGGAGGCGGATTGGGACCTCACACTCGTCCTATCAATACAGTTGCCACTCAAGAGTTCAAAAACAACGGGTGGACGACCGTCCCCCCGGACGGCCGGCACGAGCGGATGGAACGCCTATGACCGCGACGACCGAGCCTCGCGCACCTCGGCACCGTCACGGAGTTTGTCTTCGCAGAACGGACAGACGCGAGGGCCAGTGTGACCGTCGGGCGTGAACACGCGGACGTACGCCTCGGTAACAAACGACCCACAGTTCTGACACTCTGGCATCTCTTGAGTAACGGGAATACACCGCCATATGCTTTCCGGCCGTGGATGGCGGTATAGACCGATTAACTCCCCATCGTCGGTTGTCAGGTAGCAACTTCCCGGGGGTATATCCTCACTACCTTTCGCCGGCCTGAGACGATCGGCGGCCCGTCCGCCCGCGGGCGATCTCGCTCGAGACGATTACCTCCCACTCCCGGGTTCACTGCGAGCGGTCGCTCCAGAACCGGTCGAGCTGGCCGTCGAGGAACTCCGCGGTCATCCGGACGAACTCCTCGCGCTCGGCCGGCGAGAGGTACTCGTGGACGGAACGCGGGGCGCCCGCCGTGTAGCGGCGGTCGGCGAACACGCGCACGCCCACCTCGTCGGTGCCGCGGATGACGCGGCCGATGGCCTGGCGGGCGCGCCGGACCGCGGGGACGGTCAGCGCGTACTCGAAGGCGTTGTCCTCGCCGAACTCGTCGGCGTAGGCCCGCCGGACCGCCTGTACACGTGGTGATCCGACGTTGACGAGCGGGACGCCGATGACGAGGGCGGCCGCCAGCTTCTCACCGTCGTAGTCGACGCCTTCCGTGAGCGTCCCGCGAGTGCTCGTGACGAGGACTTTCCCGCCGCCGCGGAAGAACTCGGCCTTCAGCTCCTCCGTCGCCTCGTTGCTCGAACTCTCGTCGACGAGGACCGGCTTGTCGACCGCCCCGTCGAGGTAAGCACCGGCCCACTCGGCTTCCCGGTAGTTGGGCATGGCGACGAGCACGTTTCCGGGCGAGCGCGCGACCGACCGCAGGACGTGAGCGTACTCGTCGCGCGTCCGGTTCCAGCCGTCGCCGAGCGGGTCCATCTCGGAGGGGTCGCCGCGGTTGCGCGCGGTGAACGCTTCGGCGTCGACGACCCAGCTCGCGCGGTTCTCGGCCGGGAACCGCAGGGGGTAGCTCTTGGCCTCGACGGGGCGGCCGTAGTCGCCCTCGTCGGGCGTCGGCCCCGGATCGGGGTCGCCCGCGCGGAGCGATTCGAGACCCGAGACTTCGGTGAAGACGTCCAGCGGCGAGAGCGTCGCGCTCATGAGGGTGCCCCCGCCGAGCGAGTCGAAGATCTCCCGTAGCGACTCCGAGGGCATGCAGTCGAAGAGGACGAGCCCCGGCGTGTAGACGCGCAGATAATCCTCGTCGACGGCGTCGGCGGCCTGCCCGGTCTTCGGCGAGTGTTCGAGTTCGATCTCCCGGAGGTACCGGTCGTGGTCGCGCTCCCACCAGCGGGTCATCACCGCGCCGACGGCGGCGCAGACGGGCGAGCGCGCCAGCCCGAGGTCGTCGATGGCGTCCTCGACGGCCGCGCCGACGGTCGCGAGCGTCCGCCAGGTGTCCCCGTCGTAGCCGTTGCGCTCGGCCCAGCGAGTCAGCTCGTCGGGTTCCGGCTCGTCCGGGTCGCGCAGGGGGACCTCCACGTCGCGAGCGGGGACGCTGTCGGCGGGGTCGCCGACGCGCCACTCGCGGTCGAACTCCGCGTCGAGGTACCGCTCGACGCGCTCGTCCAGCCAGTCGAGGAGGTCGTCGTAGAACGCGTGAGCCTGGTCGATCGCCGAGAGCGGCACGTCGTGGGCGGCGAGGCGGTCGCGGACCTGCCGCTTGCGGTCCTCGCTCTCGCGCGCTCGCGTGAGGAGGTGATTACAGTCGTTGCGGGCCCGCTTGACCGTCGAGCGCCCGACTCGATCGGAGAGCAGGTCGCGGACGCGCTCTTCGAGCCGGTGGGCCTCGTCGACGACGAGGAAGGTCGAAGAGTCGAGCGCGGCGGCGACCAGCGGCCGCGACCCCGGGTCGAAGACGTGGTTGTAGTTGCCGATTATCACGTCGGCGTGTTCGAGCATGACGCCCATCACGCGGTGGGGGCAGGTGCCCCGCTCGACGCTCGCGGGCAGGTAGTCGTCGGCGGTGACGACGCGGTTCTCCCCCGCCGAGAAGTCGACGGGCGAGCCCTTGTTGCGGGCGAACCAGTCGGCCTCGAACGGGCAGTAGAGGGGGGCGTCGTCGCCGGACGTCATCCCTTCGGGCGCGCTGGGTTGGCTCCGCGGGTAGGGTGACTCCGCGCCCGCGGTCCCCAGCGCGCTGTCGAAGGTGCGGTAGGTGTCGGCGTCCATGCGCGCCTCGCGGACCAGATCGCTCGCGAGGTCGGGGTCCCACCAGATGTCGTCGGGGTCGGACTCGAGCGAGGCGTCGGCCGCGGGCGCGTCGCCCGAGCGGCGGTCGGCCTCGACCAGATCCGCGGTCGATTCGCGCAGGTCCTCACAGCGGTCGTGCGTCGAGGCGTCGTCGGGGAACGCGCCCTCGCGGCCGTACGGGCAGAGGTCGCGCTTGCCGACGAGCGCGACGCCGTCCAGCGGGTCGGGCGCGTCGGGGTCGGCGGCCAGCCCGGCGTTCATCGTCCGTAGGTCCTCGACGAACTGGATGCGCTGCTGTTTGACCGGCGTGACGACCATTACGCGGTCGTACTTCGAGGTCGTCCGCACGAGCGTCGCGCCCGCGGTCAGCGCGGCCATCGTCTTGCCGGTCCCGCAGGGCCCCTCCATCGCGAGGTAGCCGCCGCGCTCGCCGACCTCGATAGCGGTCTCGATCGCGTCGGTCTGGCTCTCGTAGGGCTCGTCGAAGCCAAACACGTCGGGCCAGACGTCCTGCGGGTCCCCGCTCTCGAACGCCGCCGGATCGCCGTCCGATCCTGCTGACTCGGCAGTCCCACCGGTCACTGATCCGCTCCCGGCCTCCCCGCTCGCGCCCCGGTCGTCGGCCATCGTGGATCCCTGTGTCGTCCTCGCCTATGAACGCACGGATGGCGCGACGGCCCGCGGACCCGTGTGGTCGAAACTCCGCTCGTCCGCGCGCCCGTCACCCCGCCAGCGGGGGCGATTTCGCGGGACACTTATGGTTCTGGAGTCAGCACTATCGGCACCGATGGCCGACGAGACGGCCGGTGGGGCGCGAAACGGGCCAGGCGGGAGTGACAGATGACAGGACCGGACGACGATACAGCCGACGGAGACGCGGAGAGCGACGGATCGACGGTCGGGATTCTCCACTTCGATCACGACGAGACAGTGAGGTCCCGACTCGGGACCGTCGTCGACGAACGCGACGACGACGTGACCTACGACGGGACGGACGATCCCGAGGAGATACGCGAACGACTCGACGACGGCGACGCCGACGTCCTCGTCGTCGAACCTGACGGTCCGGCCGACGTGACCGACCTCGTCGCCGACGCCGAGGTGCCAATCGCCCTCTACACGGCGCTCGAACCGAACGACATCGACCCGGCGATCTCCGGCGCGGCCGACACCCTCGTCGAGAAGTGGACTGCCGAGGAGGGGCTGGACTTCGTCGTCGAGAAGTTGCTGGGCGCGGTCCGCGCGGCCGCCGAACCCGAGTCGCGGTTCACCCGCGCCTTCGAACGGGTCGACCCGGACACCCAGTCGGCGTCGAGCTTCCTCGTCTACGAGGACGGGACCGTCATCTGGGAGACGGCGACGCTGGAGGAACTGTTCGACCGCCGCGACGTGGCGGTCACGCTCCCGGAGACGCCGAACTTCTACAAGCAACTCTCGGCCGCGCTGACGCACGATCCCGAGGCGATCCGGACGATCCGCGGCCCGGACATCCCGGAGGAGCCGACGCGGTTTACGGTCCCGACCGCCGACAGCGAGGCGTGTTTCCGCTACAGCGAACACGAGTTCCCGGAGACGGTGGGGCCGCTCCGGCTCGTCGTCGTCGAAGACGTGACGTGGTCGGCCCGGTCGGACGCCCGCTACGAGTTGCTGGAGCTGCTCGACCGCCACGTCCAGGACGGCATCTCCGTCGTCGACGCCAACGGCCGCGTCCAGTACCACAACGAGTCGTTCGCCGGACTGCTCGGCTACGACGACATGGTCGGCGAGCACACGGCGTCGTTCATGACCGGCGGCGAACTCGAGTCCGGCCAGCGGCTGATCCAGCGGCTGCGGACGGCGAGCGAGGACAGCGGCGTCATCGACATGGGCTTCGAGACCGCCGACGGTGACGAGCGGACGCTCGCAGTCAACTTCTCGGTCCGGGGTGACGAGGGCGGCTACCAGGGGCTCGTCAACGTCGCCCGGGACGTGACCGAGCGCCGCGAGCACGAGCGGCGCCTCGAACGCTACCGCCGTCTCGTCGAGAGCGCCGACGACCCGATGTACGTCCTCGACGGGGAGGGCCGCGTCGAGATCTGCAACGACGCGCTGGCCTCGCTGTTCGACCGCTCGCCGGAGTCGCTCGACGGCGTCCCCCTCACCGAACTCGCCCCGGACGAAGCCGTCGAACGGACCCGCGCGGCGCTGGAGCGCGCCCGAGAAGCCGACGAGAGCGTCACGTTCGAACTCGAACTCCGGACGCCCGACGACGAGGCCCGGCAGTTCCAGGCCACCGTCGCGGGACTCGGTGACGCCGACGCCACGGGCTCGGTCGGGATCCTCCACGAAGTGACCGAGCGCGAGCGCCGCGAGCGCGAACTCGACCTCCTGAAACAGGTGCTCACGCGCGTCCTCCGCCACGACGTCAGGACCGGCCTCACGGTCGTCCGCGGGCAGGCGGAAGTGCTGGCCGAACGCACGTCCGGCGAGGAACAGCGGATGGCCGAGACCATCGTCGAGCGGAGCGAAGAGCTCGCCGAGACGGCCGAGAAGGCCCGGAACATCGAGCGCGTCATCGACAGCGAGGCGGGCCGCGACACGCTCGACCTGCGATCGGTCGTCACCGGTGCAGTCGCCGACGTCTCGGCCGCCTACCCCGCCGCGGAGTACGACGTGCGGATCACCGAGCGACTGCCCGTCCGCGTCCACCCGGCGTTTCCCAGCGCGGTCGAGAACCTGATCGAGAACGCGGTAGAGCACTGTCCGGCCGGGTCCGACGCGGAGCCGGGGCGGGAAGACGGAGGTCACGACGAAGCCGACACCGGCCTCGAAAGCCACGGCGAAACGGACGCCGATACTGACCCCGAGAGTCCCGCGGAGCGCGACTACAGCGACGTGACGGTGACGATCTCGGCGACCGAAGACGGGGACACGGTCGTCCTCCGGATCGAAGACGACGGGCCCGGAATCTCGCAGGAGGAACTCGAGGTCCTGGCCGAGCGCCAGGAGACGCCACTCAAACACGGGACCGGCGTCGGCCTCTGGCTGGTCGACTGGGTCGTCGAGCGCTCCGGCGGCGAACTGTCCTTCGACGCCGGCCCCGACGGCACGACCGTCACCGTCACCCTCGACGCCGGCGACGCTGGGGACCTGACGTGAACTGAGACACAGCAGGAACCGACCAGTCCCGTCCGGACTCCGTCGACCGGCGGGCCCTCGCCTTTTTCCCGTCGTTCGCCGTTCGTTCGCCCATGCCAACTCACCGGATCGCGATCGCCGGCGCCGGGAACGCCGCCGGGACCCACGCACGCGCCTTCGAGCAACTTGAAGACGCGGAAGTTGTCGCCTGTACGAGCCGGAGTATGGCGAGCGCAACATCTTTCGCCGACGAACGCGGCTGCGAGGCGTACGAATCGGTCGACTCGATGCTCGACGACGCCGATCCGGACGTCCTCGACGTCTGCACACCCAGCGGCGCGCACCTCGACCCGACGCTCGCGGCCGCCGAACGCGGCGTCGACGTGCTCTGCGAGAAGCCGCTTGAGGTGACGACCGAGCGCGTCGACCGGATGATCGAGGCGGCCGACGAGCACGGGATCCGGCTCGGCGGGATCTTCCAGCGCCGGTACAAGCCGGTCCTGCGGACCGTCCGGGAGGCGGTCGACGAAGGCCGATTCGGGTCGCTGTCGATCGCGAGCACCACGCTGCCGTGGTGGCGCGACGACGACTACTACGACGGCGCCTGGCAGGCCGACCGCGATGCCTCGGGCGGCGGCGCGGTGATGAACCAGGCGATCCACAACGTCGACGCCCTCCAGTGGATCGCCGGCGCGGGAATGGATCTCGAGCGGGGACAGAACCCCGTCGCGGAGGTCTTCGCGTTCGCGGACGTCCGAGCGCACGACGACGACCTGATCGAGGTCGAGGACGCGGCCGTCGCGACGCTCCGGTTCCGCGACGGAACGCTCGGGCAGGTCCTCGCGACGACGGGATCTTACCCCGGCGGGGCCGCCCGCTACGAGTTCGGGGGGCGCGACGGCTCCGCGGCGGTCACCGGCGAGGAACTCGACACCTGGGAGTTTCGCGCGGAACGGGACGAGGACGCGGAGGTCCGCGAGCGCTTCTCGGGACCCGACGCGAGCGCCGACGAACCGGACCCGCTGGAGGTCCCGAACGTCCGCGAGTTCCTCGACGCCCGCGAGCGCGGCGAACCGTTCATGCTCGACGGCCCGGAGTCGCGCAAGGCCGTGGCCATCGTCGAGGCCGTCTACGAGTCCGCCGAGCGCGGCGAGTCCGTGACGCTGGAGTGACTCGGGGCGCCGGAGCGGCCGACCGACCGGCTAGCCGAGGTAGTCGGCCAGTCGCTCCGCCGCCTCGTCGACGCGGAGCGTGACGAGCGCGAAGCGGAGCCAGTCGGTGCGGGACTCGCCGAACGCCTCGCCGGGCATCCCCGCGACGCCCGCCTCGTCGATCAGTCGCTCGACGTTCTCCATCGTCCCCGGGAACCCCTCGAAGCGGGCCATCACGTAGAACGACCCGCCGGGGGTCGTGTACTCCGCGCCGGCGGCGTCGAGCGCGTCGGTGAACCGGTCGATCCGCTCGCGCAGCCGCTCGCGGTTGCGCTCGTAGTACTCGACCGGCGTCTCCCGCAGCGCCCGCAGGACGGCGTACTGGGCCGGTCGGCTCCCGGCCACGTTCTGGATCATGTGGCGAGTCCGCGCCCGGTCGAGGAGTTCGCCCAGCGGCCCGTCCTCCGGCGGGAAGACGGCGTAGCCGACCCGGAAGCCCGTGATCGCCATCGACTTCGAGAAGGAGTTGGTGGCGACGACGTGGTCGGAGTCGGTCGCGAGCGCGCTCTCGAACCCGCCCCTGAAGTCGTAGTGGTCGTACACCTCGTCGCTGACGAGTACGGCGTCGTACTCCTCGGCGATCTCGACCAGCGCTCGGACGGTTTCGGGAGGGTAGACCGCCCCAGTCGGGTTGTTCGGCGAGTTGACGACGATGGCGGCGGTGTCGTCGCTGGCGGCCGCGCGGACGTCGGCGGGGTCGAGCTGGCCCGTCTCGTCCACGGGGACGTAGGTGGCCGGCGCGTCGAGCAGATTCGCGCGGCCGGCGTAGTAGGGGTAAACCGGGTCGGTCATGATCACTTCCTCGCCCGCCTCGCGGTCGAGCGCGCTCGTCATCGCGAGGTGGTTGGCCTCGCCGGCGCCGTTGGTCACGAGCACGCGCGAGCGGTCGACGCCGCGCCGTTCGGCGATTTCGTCGCGTAGCGGCGTGATGCCGACGCTCGGCGGGTACTGGAAGTCGCTCACCTCGCCGTCGGCGTACTCGCGCAACCCCTCGCGGAGCGCCTCGGGGGGCTCCCAGTCGGGGTTCCCGCTGACCATGTCGACCACGTCGCGGTCGGCGCGGGCGGCGTACTGCATGACTCTGAAGAACTGCGGCGTCTCGTAGTCCATCGAGTACTCGCCGGTTGGCCCCCCGCGACGTAAATCCTGACGCTCGCCGCTCGCGCGAGCGGGCGTCCCGCCGACTCAGAAGTGCTCGTCGAGTTGCCGGCAGGTGGCCGCGAAATCGTCGGAGTTGTCGATCGTGACGTGCTCGCGGTCGAGCGGCTCGAAGCGCTCGCGGGCGTTCTCGTAGACCTCGACGTCGGCCTCGCTCGGATCGTCTTCGCGCTGGCGGATGCGCTCGCGAGCGACCGACTCCTCGCAGACGACACGGACCAACTGGAGGTCCGCATCTATCTCGTCGGCGAGCGCCGCAGCGTCGTCGCGGTCGACCTGTCGCTCGTAGGTCGCGTCGAGGACGGCCGGGCGTCTCTCGGCGAGCGACGAGCGCGCACGCTCCAGCATCGTCGCGTAGACGCGGTCTTTCTCCGCGCGGCTGTAGGTCGGATCGTCGAACAGTTCGGCGCGAATGGCGTCGCTCCGGACGCGCTCGACGCCGAGGCGGTCGGCGATCTCGGCCGCGACGGTCGACTTCCCGACGCCGGGCAGGCCACACTGCACCACGAGTCTCGGACCCATCGGCCCAGTATCGAGCCTCCGGCCCTATGAATCCGACTGAACCGATTCGTCGATATCGCCCCTTCGCGCACCCTCGTCGCCGAGCGAGAGCGAGCCTTTTCCTGTCCGAGCGCGATAGCGGGAGCCATGACCGACGATCCGGCCGACCGGACGCTCTCGCCGGACGAGGCGTTCGAGGTACTCGGAAACGAGACGCGCGTGAGCATCCTCCGGGCGCTCGGCGGAGCGGGGGCACCGGTGTCGTTCTCCGCGCTCCGCGAGCGGGTCGGGACGGCCGACTCCGGGCGCTTCAACTACCACCTCGACCGGCTGACCGGCCACTTCGTCCGCAAGACCGAGGACGGGTACGAACTCCGGCGACCGGGCGAACGCGTCGTGGAGGCGGTCCTCTCCGGCGCGGTCACCGACGCGCCGGTCCTCGAACCGACGGAGATCGACCAGCCCTGTCACTACTGCGGCGCCCCGGTCGCCGTCCGCTTCCGCGAGGAGCGCGTCGAGCTGTACTGTACCGAGTGCGCGGGAACGTACTCCCGACAGAGCGGCTGCGCCGTCGACGAGACCGGTACCGACGACGGGTACGGCTATCTGGGCTATCACCCGCTTCCGCCGGCGGGCGTCGCCGACCGCGACCCCGAGGCGGTCTTCCGCGCGGCGTGGGTCTGGGGGCACCTCGAACTGCTCGCCGCCTCGGCGGGCGTCTGCCCGCGCTGCTCGGCGACGCTCGATCGCTCGACCCGCGTCTGTGAGGACCACGACGCGGACGAGGGGCTCTGCGAGTCCTGCGGCCGGCGCCACGCCGTCGCGTTCGACCTGGCGTGCACGAACTGCATCTACGACGAGAGCGGCGCCGCCGTCGTCGGTTTCGCCGGTGCGGCACCGCTCGTGGCCTTCCTGCTCGACCACGGGCTGAACCCCTTCGCGCCCACCGCCGAGACGCTCCCGGCGATCGGCCGCGCGTACAACGACTTCGACGAGGAGGTCGTCTCGACCGACCCATTCGAAGCGCGGTTCACCTTCGCCGTGGACGACGACGCCCTCACCCTGACTCTCGATGAGTCCCTCTCCGTGACCGGGGCTGAGCGCCCCTGAGCACCCCGCCGGATATCGCGCGACCGTTCCGCTACGGCCGTTCCCCTGCATTTTTCGGCCGGCCGCCCGTCGGGCCGGTATGGACGAGTTCGCCGAGGACCCGCCGGTCGAGGAGCGCGTCGGCGACCTGCTGCGCGAGCGCGGCGACACCGTCGCCGTGGCCGAGACAGCAACGGGAGGACTGGTCGGGACGCTCCTCACGAGCGCGCCGGGCGCGAGCGACTACCTCGACCGCGTGATCGTCCCCTACGACTACGATGCGCTCCGGTCGACGCTCGCGGTCGCTCGCGAGACGCTGGACGAACACGGCGCCGTCAGCGAACCGGTCACCCGGGAACTCGCCCGGGCTGCCCGCGACACCGCCGACGCCACCTGGGGGATCGCGACCGCTGGCATCGCCGGCCCCGGCGGCGGCACCGAGGCGAAACCGGTCGGTACCTGCTTCGTCGGCGTCGCGTACGCCGCCCCGTGGGAGACGGGCGACTCCACCGCGACCGTCTCACGCTACGAGTTCGACGGCGACCGCGCCGCCGTCCGCGAGCGCCTCGCCCGCCGCGCGCTCGCCGACCTCGAACGCGAAGCCCGGGACCGCCCGAAGTGAGTCTCGGTCCGCTCGCGATACTGTCAGCCGGTCTCCCCGCTCCGGTCGGTCTCTTTCCGCCGGACGCGAGCGCGCCGAAGGGGAACACTTGTGACCCTGCCATCCCTCGAAACCGCCGATGAACAAGCGCGGACACGTGTTGAACGCGGTCATCCTCGCCGTCGGGCTCGGGTTCGTCCTCGAACCGGCCGGCGACGCGGCGACCTTCCGGACCGTCGCGGCGGTGTTCGTGCCGCTGGTCCTGGGCGCACTCTTCCCCGACGTGGACACCCACTTCGGCAAGCACCGGAAGACCCTCCACAACGTCTTCGTCCTCGGGATCGTCGCCGCCTACCCGATCTACTTCGACAACCTCCAGTGGGTCTGGCTCGGCGTCCTCTCCCACTACGTCCTCGACGTGTTCGGTACGACCCGCGGGATCGCCCTCTTCTACCCGCTGTGGGACGAGGAGTTCGGCGCCCCGGTCGGCGTCCCCGTCAGCAGCGACTTCTCCGACGCGATGATGCTCGCCATCACCGCCTTCGAACTGACGGTCGCCGCCGGACTCGTCTACGTGCTCCCCGCGTATCTCCCGGACCTGAGCGGCGTGCTCCCGGTCTGAGGGCAGCCGACCACGGCGGATCGGCCGCCGTCCGCCGGTCGAGGGGGAATATTTTTATTACGGGGCCGGCATGTCTCGGGTACGATGGCCCCCTGGGAGTGTGCGATCGACGGCGACGACGACCAGTTCGAACGCGTCGAGGACCTGATCGTCCACCAGTCGACGGCACACGAACGCATCGAGTGCAAGGTCTGCGGGACCGTCCTCCCAGACGGCTACTTCGCCATCCGCCACGCCTTCGACGAACACAGTCGCGCAGAGTACGTCCGCGCCTACGACGCCACCGCCAAGGAGGTCCGCCGCCGCGAGAACGTCAAAGAGACCATCGAGGAAGAGGCCGACATCCGCGAGGTCATCGACCGCCTCGAAGGCGGCAGCGGCAGCCTCTGAGAACCGCGTCGCTCCGTCGTCGCGCTCCCGCCGTTCTCTCCGCTCTCACTCGCAGTCGGTACCGATTCGGCCGTCGAAAAGACCCCGCGAGCGCCGGCTACTTCGAGGAGAACAGGTATCCACCGACGCCGAGCGACAGCACTGCGAACAGCACGGCCGCAAGCCGGAGCAGCTGCGGCGTCGCGCCCAGTGGCGGCTGCTCCATCGTCGTCTCGATGGCGTCGTAGCGGAGGGCCCGTTCGCGGCGTTGCTCGCGCTCTTGCTCGGTCATGTTCGTCTCCTCGGGGTCGCGCTCGTGGTAGTACTCGCCGGCCGGCGGGAGCCCGCTGTCGTCGGCCGGCCGCTTGATCACGACCTGGTCGAGATCGCTCCGGTTGTCGTTTCTGTAGACTTGCTGGATCTCGGTCTGGTTGAGATAGGGGAACTCGTCGGCGCCTTGCCCCTGGGGGACGCTGTAGTCGCGACGCTGTTTCAGCGCCTCCACGTACAGCTCCTGGCCCCGCGAGGAGAGGTTCTCGTAGCCGATGATCCGGTACCCCTCCTGTCGCAGTTCCTCCGGCGGTGCGTTCACCGACCTGTCCGTGTCGTGGACCAGTACCGGCTGGACCGGGAAGAACGCCGGGACCGTGAACAGCACGATTGCCAGTACCACCAGCGCCGTACCGAGTGTGTTCCGTCGATTCATCGATATCACTCCAGGTCCGCCCGTTCGAACAGCCAGTAGCCGATCAGCAGCGGTACAACCAGCCAGAACGCCAGTACGACCAGTGAAACCTCGTCCTGCAGGTACATCGGGAGCGCGTCGTTGGCCCCGACCGGATCGAATCGGAGGTCCTCGGGAAGACTCGACCGGAAGACGTTCTGGCGCATTGCTTCGGGCATCACGAGGTTGATCGCCTTGCGGTAGGCGAGGTACGGACTGGTGTACTGGACGGCGTTGTACAGGTCGGGGTTGGCGTCGGCGCCGAGGATCGTCGTGTGGATCCAGCGGGCGATGTCACTCACAGATGCGATCGGGAAGAGGTACAGGATGACCAGCAGGAAGTACGTCCCGAACGCGCCCGCGATGGCGCGACTCCGGGAGGCCGCCGCCGAGGACATCGCCAGCGCGATGCTGACGAACGTCGACCCGTACACCAGCGTCACCAGCAGCGTGCCGAATATCACTGCCGCCGGAAACGCACCGTGGCGGGTCAGCGCGACGCTGACCGCCGTGACGTACATGAACGCGACGCCGCCGGCCACGATGCCGTTCCGGCTGAGTACCTTCCCGACGAAGACGCCGCGGCGCGTGTTCGGCAAGGAGAGGAGGAACTTGATCCCGCCGCCCTCGCGCTCGCCGGCGATAGCGAGATAGCTCGCCACCAGCGCGACGATGGGCAACAGGACGCCGAGGAACATCCCCAGCGTGCGGAACAGCGACTGGACCCGCCGGACGTCGGTCGCTGCGGCCCCTCCGGAGACGTACGCGAGGAACGCGGCGATCATCCCGAGCGCGATGGCCGCTCCCCAGAGCATCTTCGAGCGCCGCGCCGCCTTGAAGTCCTTCTTCGCGACGGTGACCGTACTCATGTGGAGACCTCCTGTGCCTCGCCGCGCTCGCCGGCTGCGCCCGCCGGCACGTCGACGTCACCGTCGCGGCCGCCGCCGGTGAACTGGTTGAACAGCTCCTCGAGCGAGGTGTTGTCCGCGAGGATGTCGACCACCTCCGCACGGGCGTCGACGCGCTTGACCACGTCGACCTTCGCGCGCGGGTCGGTACACGTCGCGGTCAGCGTCGTCCCCGCCACGTCGACCGTGGCGACCCCGTCGATGTCAGCGACCCCGTCGGTCGGGGGCGCGCTCGCACACTCCAGTTCGATGGTCGCCTCGCCGCTCGCGCTCTCGCGCAGGCCGTCGATGGTGTCGATGGCGACCAGTTTCCCCTCGTTCATCACGCCGACGCGGTCGCAGACCGCCTCGACTTCCGAGAGGATGTGACTGGAGAAGAACACGGTCGTCCCGTCGTCCGCCCGGTCGCGGATGAGCGACCGCATGTGCTGGATGCCGTTCGGGTCCAGCCCCGTCGATGGCTCGTCGAGGATCAGCAGGTCGGGGTCGTCGGCCAGCGCCATCCCGAAGGCGAGGCGCTGTTGCATCCCCTTCGAGTAGCCGGCGGCGACCCGACCGGCGTCCTCGCGGATCCCCACGAGGTCGAGCAGATGCTCGGGGTCGTCCTCGGCGCCCTTCGTCTCGATAGCCCACTCCATGTACTCCCGGCCGGTGAGGTAGTCGTCGAAGCCGTACCCCTCGGGGAGCACGCCGATGCGCTCGCGGATGGCCGCCGCCTCGTCCTGGGCGTCCATCCCGAACACCTGCGCCGACCCCGCGGTCGGCCGGATGAAGTCGAGCAGCATGTTGATCGTCGTCGACTTCCCCGCGCCGTTGGGCCCGAGGAAGCCGAATATCTCCCCTTCCTCGATCGTGAGGTCGAGCCCGTCGACGGCGACGACGTCGTCGCCGAACTCCTTTGTCAACCCGTTCGTCTGGATGGAGGGCATGTGTGGTTCTCGTCAATCGACACACGGGGGGCCAGTAAGTGTCTTCCCCTGGGTTCGATGAGCGTTTGACCAACCACCTTTTTCGCGGAGTGGTGGGCAAACCGCGCCCACCACTCCGCCAAAAAGATGGGGCAAAAAGGCCGAACTCGCGCTGTGCGCGAGTTCGGGGAACCGGCGGCGAAGCCGCCGGACGGTAGCTTATCGCTCTTCGGAGTCGAGGACGCGAATCTGGTCGCCGCGGACGGTGACCGGAATCGGGACGGTCGCCTCGTACAGTTCGACGGTGACCTGGTCTTTGCCCTCGTCGATGCGCTGGACCTGCGCCTTCTCGCCTTTGAACGGGCCGGCGATGAGTTCGACGATGTCCCCCTCGGCGATGCCCTCGACGTCCGGCTTGGGCGAGAGGAAGTGCTCGACTTCGCTGATCCCGGACTCGCCGGGGACGACGCCGCGCATGTGGGGAATCTCGTCGGAGATCCGCTCGAAGACGGCGGAGTCCTCGGCCTCGACCATGACGTAGGAGGTCAGCGAGTCCGGAGCGAGCGCGGCGTGGATGGACTCCTCCTCGCGGTTCATGATCATGTCGGCGACGGTCCGCTCCTGACTGGCCGTGGTCTTGACGGCGAAGATGCCCATCTCAGGGCCCTCCCGGGATGAAGTTCATGACCACGAAGATCAAAAAGCCGAGGATGCCGACGAGCATGATGCCGGCCCCGGCGATCTTCGCGACTTGCGAGAACTCGTCCCACGACGGCGTGCTGGCCAGTTTCAGCACGCGGACGTAGGAGTTCAGGTCGTAGGGAACGTTCATGTTCTGTCCGTTGCCAGTCCGTGCTTTTCTATATTGTGGTCGGCGCCGGTTGCCCGTCTGACGCGTCGGTCGACCGCCCGTTTCGCCCCGACCGAGCATCGGCTTTCGATCACTGGACGTTCATGGCTACGGAAAATAATAAATTCTCTACAGTAGTGTGACACTCATGGAAACGGCGAACGCCGTCGCAGTCGAGGGGCTGAGGAAGGATTTCGGGCCTGTAAGAGCCCTTGACGGGGTCGATATGAGCGTCGGTCGAGGGACGGTATACGGTCTGCTCGGTCCGAACGGGGCGGGGAAGTCGACGCTCATCGATGTCCTCCTCGGGCTGACGACGCCGACCGAGGGTCGAGCGCTCGTCTTCGGAACGTCCGTGACCGCAGACCCGCGGACCGTACGCGACCGGATCGGCGTCCTACCGCAGGATTACGGTCTCTACAGCGGATTGAGCGGCCGGGAGAATCTCCGCCTGCTGCAGCGGCTGAAGTCGGCCGACGGGGACCTCGACCGGCTTCTCGACACCGTCGGGCTGGACGACGAGGCGGTCGAGCGGCCGGTCGAGGGCTACTCGACTGGGATGCGCCAGCGGCTGGTGTTCGCCGCGGCGCTTGCCGGCGACCCCGATCTGCTGATCCTCGACGAACCGATGTCGGGGCTGGACCCCGAAGGCGTCGTCCTCGTCCGGGAACTCGTCCGCGAGCGGGCGGAGGCGGGGACGACCGTCTTCTTCTCCAGCCACCGGCTCGCCGAGGTCGAGGCACTATGCGACCGAGCAGCCATCCTCGCTGACGGAGAGGTCGTCTCAGTCGAGGACGTCGACGCGCTCGAACAGCGTGTGGGGGGGAACAAGCAACTTCGACTAACGACCGAGCGGCCGGCTGACGAGGACACGCTCGACAGACTGCGCTCGATCGACGGCGTGGCGGCGGTCGAACGCGACGGCTGCGCACTTTCGGTCGCCTGCACCGAACCGGCCGCGAAGGCCGACGTCATCGAGCACGCGAACCGGGGCTGCTCCGTAGTGGACTTCGAAATCGTCGAAACCGGGTTGGAAGAGGTCTTTGCGGAGACGGTCGCGCGGGACCGCAGCGGATCGGCGGACGGGTCACGTCCAACCCTCGAGGCCGACCGGAACCCGAAACTCGACGGGGAGCGAGCGGAATGACCGTGGCGTCGTTCCTTCGTCACGACCTCGCGGTGGTGCGGCGGACGACCGTCGGGCGGCTCGTGGTCGGACTCGCGGTCGCCGCGACGGTCGGCAGCGTCGTCGTCGGGCGCGCTCTGTCGAACGGGCCGCTAACACCCGACTTCCTCGCGTTCTCGCTGTGGCTCGTCGCGGGGACGGCCGTCCCGCTCGGCGCACTGCTGACGGCCTCGGTGACGCTCGCCGCCGACCGCGAGTCAGGCCGTCACCGACTGCTGTTCGGAACGCCCCTGACGAGTGGCGATGTCTACCTCGGGACGCTCGCCTCACGGGCGGTCCTGACCTGTGGGGCCGTCGCGGCCGGATTCGCCGTGCTGTCGGGCGTCCTCGCGATCACGGATCCCGGTTTCATCGGCGACGCCGTGACCGTCGCCGTGCCCACGGTGCTGGTCTGTTTGTGTTACACCGCCGTCGGGATCGCCGTCTCGGCGGTCTCGCCGACCAGACTGCGGGCCGTCGGTGCCGCGCTCGGCTTCTACGTCTGGTCGCTGTTCTGGCCGCATATCGTCGGGATGGTCGCCCCCTCGAATGGCGGTCGCGCAGGCTCCGAGTCCGGCGGCGTCCTATTCGAATTCCTCGCACGACTCAGCCCGTTCGGAGCCTACAGTCAGGCGGCGACGCCGAAAGAGAACATCTACGCCGTCCCGGTGACCGACCCGCTGCTGTCGACGCCCGCGATGCTGGCCGTGCTACTGGCATGGACAATCGTTCCTGCAGCAGCGGGATACTGGGCGTTCCGGAGGGCCGAGTTCTAAAAAAGTGAGAGGGTAATTGCCTGCGCTCGACGCTCAGCACCCGCAGTGGCAGTCGTCGTGGCAGTAGTGGTCGGAGCCGTTCTGTCGGCAGTCTTCGCTGCACTCACGTCGTGAGAGCCAGCAGTTGCCGGCGGGTGAACAGGTGGTGCCACCGCAGTTGTCGCCGCACTCGTCGTCGGAGTCTTCGAGTTCGATGGCGAACGCCACGTTCCGGCGCGCCGTCAGGCGCCCGTAGAGGTCGTACCCCTCCGGAAGGATGCCGATCCGGTCTCTGACAGCGCGACTCTCCGTCCGCGGATCGTATCCGAGGACGGAGACGCGACCGTCGGTCGGCCGCACGAAATCGAGCAATACGTTGATCGTCGTCGATTTCCCCGCACCGTTCGGGCCGAGAAATCCGAACACCTCACCGCGCTCGACTGTCAGGTCGAGCCCGTCTACTGCATTGACGCTCCCGTACCGTTTCGTGAGTCCGTCAATCTCGATCGCACTCATTATTACTTGTACATTTGCAAATTACATTACTACAGTAAATAACTGCGTACTTCGGCCGCAGCCGAATTCGATCTCGGCCCCAAAGGCTCCCATCGGTGACGGTCGATCCACCTCCCAGAACCGTTTTACGGGACAACGGTAACCACACGGGTAATGAACACGTGGCAGCGCCGGTCGGTCTGGTACACCGGCGTGCTCGCCCTCTCGATGTTCGCGTTCACCCTCGTCTACCACTACGGGATGGCGAACTTCGAGGGCGACCCCAAGACGTACTTCGAGGCCTTCCAGTTCATCGTCGAGACGTTCACGACGACCGGCTACGGCGCCCAGGCCGGCTGGGAATCCTCCGTTATGCTCGCGTTCGTCAGCGTCATGGACATCATCGGGACGGTCATGATCTTCCTCGCGCTCCCGGTCGTGGCCTTCCCCGCCTTCGAGGAGGCGCTGTCGACGACCGTCCCCTCCGCGGTCGAGAACAGCCTCGAAGACCACGTCATCGTCGCGACCTACACGCCCAGGGTCGAGACGCTCATCGCCGAACTCGACTCCCGCGGGGTCGAGTGGGTCATCGTCGAACCGGACCGCGAGAGCGCCACCGACCTCTACGAGGAGGGCTACGACGTCATCCACACCGATCCCGACTCCGTGAGCGGGCTGGAGGCGGCCAACTTCACCGACGCCCGCGCGCTGGTCGCCGACGTCTCCGACCAGGTCGACGCGAGCATCGTCCTGACCGCCAAGGAACTCGACGAGTCCGTCCGGGTGGTCAGCGTCGTCGAGGAGCCGGACCGCGCGCGCTACCACGAGCTCGCCGGCGCCGACGCGGTGCTGTCGCCGCGGCCGCTGCTGGGCGAGAGCCTCGCGCGGAAGGTGACCGCCGGCGTCTCCACGGACCTGGGCAGCGCGGTCGAACTCGGCGAGGACTTCGACGTCGTCGAGCTGCCGGTCCACCGCGGCGCGGACCTCGCGGGCAGCACCCTCGCCGAGAGCGGCCTGCGCGAGCGCGCCAGCGTCAACGTCATCGGCGCGTGGTTCGACGGCGAGTTCGAGAGCCCGCCCGC
The DNA here is from genome assembly GCF_054504345.1 of Halosimplex yunnanense. Lineage (NCBI taxonomy): Archaea > Methanobacteriati > Methanobacteriota > Halobacteria > Halobacteriales > Haloarculaceae > Halosimplex > Halosimplex yunnanense. The sequence continues at coordinate 166,781 of NZ_JBTJEL010000037.1, forward strand.
GCCAGACTCCGTCATCGAGCCGGGGACCGTCCTGTTGCTGACCGGCGAGAAGTCACAGCTCGAACGGCTCGCCGACCGAACCCGCTCGAAGGTGCGCCGACACGCTCCCGGCGAGACCATCGTCGTCGGCTACGGCGAGGTCGGTCGGACGATCACGGGGGTCCTCGACGAGGCCAGCTTGCCCTACACCGTCGTCGACCAGAATGACGAGCCGGGCGTCGACGTGGTCGGCGACGCTACCGATCCGGAGGTACTCGAACGGGCGGGACTCTCTACCGCGCGGTCGGTCATCCTCGCGATTCCCGACGACACCGCCGCGGAGTTCGCCACGCTGGTCGTCCGGGACGAGAGCACCGCCGTCGAGATCATCGGCCGCGCCGAGGAGGCCGAGTCCGTCCAGAAGATGTACCGCGCCGGCGCCGACTACGTCCTCTCGCTCGGGACCGTCACCGGCCGGATGGTCGCCTCGGTCGTCCTCGAAGACGAGGACGTCATCTCCCTCGACACGCAGGTCGAGGTCGTCCGCACCCGCGCGCCCGGCCTCGTCGGCCACTCGCTCGGCGAGGCGGACGTACGCGACCGGACCGGCGTCACCGTCGTCGCCGTCGAGCGCAACGGCACCGTCCTCACCGATCTGGGCCCCGACTTCCGACCGCAGACCGACGACGATCTCGTCGTCGCCGGACCGGACGAAGCCACGAACCGCTTCACGGAAGTGTTCGGGCGAGGGTGAATTACACCAGATATCGCCCCTGCCGGGCGGTCTACTCCCCGCCGAGGCGCGTCGGCTGGACGATGCCGGGCTGGCCGAGACGGAGGCGGTCGCCCACCTCGATCTCCTCGATGATCCGGGGGTATTCGAAGGTGGTCGCTGCCTTCGAGAGCGCGCCCGGGTCGGCCTGGATCGCTCGCCAGCGCCGCCAGTGCGTCGGAACGAGCCGGTCGATCCCGACCATGTTCGCGGCGTCGATCACGTCCTGGGCGTCGTTGTACAGCTTCCGCCGGACGACCTCGCCGTCCTGATAGAGGCGCGCGCTCGTCCCGTACGAGAGCATGCCCATGTCGACGTCGAACTCCTCGCCGACGGCCTCGAACGCGTCGCAGGGGCGGTTGTCGCCGCCGTGGAAGATGGTCCCCTCGTCGTGTTCGAGGACGTAGGTGACGCTCCCGTCTGCGTCGGGGTCGCGGCCGCCCCGGACGTGGACCGTCAGGTCGCCGACCTCGTAGCTGTCACCGGGTTCGACGACTTCCTGCTGGTCGTCGGCGATCTCGCTGATGTCGTGGTTCTCATAGCACGCGTCCGGCGCGTGGATCGAGGCGCCGTCGATATCGAGGAGCGGGCCGAACGACGGCGGCCAGAAGTGGTCGCGGTGGTCGTGCGTGCAGAACACGGCGTCGCACGAGTCGGCCCACTGCGGTTCCATCGGCACCGGCGGCATCCGCGCGATGTACTCGCGGTCGCGCTCGGTGCTGAAGTACGGGTCGATGAACAGCGTGGTCTCGGGCGTCCGGATCGCCCAGCCGGTCACGCCGAGGAACCACAGCGACACGCCCTCCACGTCGGGGCCGTTGAACTCCTCGCGGGCCCACCACTCGCCCCAGTCGCTGTTGATCGTCATCGAGTCACCTGCCAGTCCGCGGCGTCGGTCTCGGTGTGAACGTGCATGCGCGACCGGTCCCATCGAGGGCGGGTAAACCTTCCGGCGGCGGTCGCGGAAGTGCTCATCCCCGAATATCCGCTACTCGTGAGAGCCGCGGCGCCGGGATGCGAGTATCACGGTGCCGATGACACCGACCAGCGCCACGACCGGCCCGAATCCGGGGCCGTCTCCCGTAGTCGTCGGTGTCGTTTCGGTCGTTCGCACGCGTGAGGGCGTGTTGCCCGGATCGTCGTGGACGGTGGCAGTCGGCGTCTCGGTTGCAGTCGGCGACGGTACCGGCGTCTCGGTCGGAGTCGGTGTCGGCGCCGGTGCGAGTTCCGGGTCGACGTAACCGTTGTACACGTCACCGATCAGGGTATCGTTCGCTCGGATTTCGACGTCGAACTCGGTCCCCGGATCCGCGCTACTGAGGTCGTACGTCGCCCGGAACTGTGAACCCTCACCGCCCTCGGACCGCCGCTTCGTCCGCACCGTGTCGGTGACGGGAAACGGTTCGCCCGATCCGTTGAACAGTCGGACGGTCACTGTCGATCCGGGTGCGATGTTCGTGAGTCCAGTGATCGTCTGATTCGACGCCGGTCCGATCCGAACCGTCTCCGTCGTCTCGTTCGAGAACGCTACCGTCGCATCGGGGATAGAAACCGTGAACTGTCCGGTCTGGTTCGGTTCGCCGATGTCGCCGGGATTCAATCGGTGATGTCCGTCGACGACGAAGCGCGGGACGTACTCGTCGCCGTCGGCCAGACGCGGTTCGGAGAACGACCGTTCCCCGCTGTCTCCGGAGGACCACGGAAGCGCCGTAAGATCGGTCGCGACGTAGTAGGTGTCGTTGTCGGGGTCGGCGACGACCGTCGTCACGTTCGCCGCGTCGAGGTGGAGGTGTCGTCGATAGCGTGACGGACTGAGGTGTTTTTCGCTCACCAGCAGCGACGTGTTCGAATCCGCGAGGAAGGACTCGAATCGCGCTTCGTCTGTGGACCCTGTCTGGTTTGCGACCGCGCCGGCGATGCCCGGTGCGGTCAGTCGGAGGACGAACGTATCCCCGATCGCCAGATGGTCCGAGCGCGTGAGCCACCCCTCCCGCTGCGCCCGACGGATGGCCGCCCGCGATGACAGCGCCTCCCGTTTCCCGTCCGGCGCGACCATGACCGTCGCGTTCGGTCGCGTGGTCTGGGTATCGATCGCCGCTGCGGTGGCGTTCCACGAGACGGTCGTCCCCACCGGTCGCATCGAGTCGGCGTAGTACCGGTCGGCACCGACGAAGTGATTTCCGTCGCCGTCGGAGTCGTGAGCGAGGGCGACCCGGAGGGTCGAGTTGTCGGTGACATGTTCGCTGACATCCACACGTAGCCCCTCGTGAGTGCCGGGATCGAGATAGTCGCTGCTGCCGACGACCGTATCGTCGCTCGGCCGGACGACGGTGACGAAACCGCCGTCGGGCAGTGTCGCTCGGTCGATCCGGACCGAGTCGTCGATTATCGGGTCGGCAGGGAGGTCTACCGCCGCGGTCGGGTCGTCGACGGGCGCGAGGTACTGGTCGTGATCGTAGACGTCGAAGGTAGTTCCGTTCGACGCGAGGAGGAGGCCGACGTCGGTCCCGGGTTCGACGCCGCTGAGGTTCAGTGCGGTCTCGAAGACGAATTTCGGCGGCCCGTACTCGTCGGGGTCGACTGTCTCCCGCGTCACTCGGGCCGTCGCGGTCCGGGGCGTCTCGACACCTGTGGCGTTCGTCACCCTGACGGTGACGGTCGACCCCGGAGCGAGCGTCGTGTACCCGGTCACCGTCTGGTTCGACGCGGCCGCGAACCCGGGATCGAGTCGTGCATCGTTCTCGACGCCGCTCGGCGCGGCATCGCGGGACAGGAGTTCGAACTCGCCCGTCTGGTTCTCCCCGTCGAGGTCGCCGGGATTCAATCGATGTTCGCCGTCGACGACGAGGCGCGGAACGAAGTCACCCACGGGGTGGCGGTCGATATCGGAATGCTGTCCGGAACTCGGAACGTCCGTCAGGTCGGCGGCGACGTAGTAGGTGTCGTTACCGGGATCGGCGACGACCGTCTGTCCGACCGACCCGTTGAGATAGAAGTAGTGGCGCGGCCGTTGCGGACTGACGTGCTTCTGGACGGCGCGGAGCGACACGTTCTCGCGGCCGAGGAACGACCGGAATCGCGAGTCGTCGGTGTCTCCCGAGGCGTTCACGACCGCGTCGGCGATCCCGGGTAGTGTCAACCGGAACACGACCGTGTCTCCCATGGCGATGAGGGGCGACCGCGTCAATCGCCCGTCTTCGCGGACCCTATCGATGGCCTCGGCAGACGTGAACCGGTCGACCGTCCCTCGAGGTGCGACCATGACCGTCGCGTTCGTCCCGTTCGAGACCGACCCCGTCGCGACTTCGTCGCCGGCGTGACCGTCTATTCCGCTTCCGGGACCGCCGGCGCCGAGCGCGGTAGCCGAACCGATCCCAAGTACGATCGCGCCTGCTATCAGCGCGACGGCGGCGCCGTGGGCGGCCGCACGGAGGGAGGGCGAGGGTGACATACCGGCGCGTTCACCACCCTCTCAAAAGTGTTTTATGTTGATCAAATACCGGACGAACGCTCTCGCTACTGAGAGAAAGGAAACGGAAAGTTCGGGGTTCGAATCCGACTACTCGACGTAGTCGATGTCGTCGCCGAGTTCCTTCGCGGCGCGTTCCTTCTCGGCCTCGCTCTTGCCGTAGATCTGCGGGCTCTCGACGCCGGTGACGACGATCATCGTCTCCATCTTGCCCTCGAACTCGTTGTTGACGGAGGCGCCCCAGATGATGCGGGCGTCGGGGTCGATGCGGTCGTAGATCTCCTCGACGACGCCCTCGGCCTCCTCGATGGACATGTCGGGGCCGCCGACGACGTTGACGAGCGCGGAGTTGGCGCCGTCGAACTCCACGTCCAGCAGCGGCGAGCGCAGGGCCGAACGGATGGAGTCCTGGGCCTTGTTCTCGCTGTCGGACTCGCCGAGGCCGATCATGGCGACGCCGCCGTTCTCCATGATCGTGCGAACGTCGGCGAAGTCGACGTTGACGAGGCCGGGCTTGGTGATCAGTTCGGTCATGCCCTTGACCGAGCGCATCAGGACGCGGTCGCAGATCTTGAATGCGTCCTGCAGAGGCATGCTCGGCGCGTAGTCGAGCAGGCGGTCGTTCGGGACGACGATGACCGTGTCCGAGACCGCGCGCAGACGCTCGAGTCCGGCGTCGGCGTTGGCGCGCCGTCGCTCACCTTCCGCGGTGAAGGGAATCGTGACGATAGAGATGGTGAGTGCGTCCTGGTCCTGTGCGGCCTGCGCGACGACCGGCGCCGAGCCGGTACCGGTCCCGCCGCCGAGGCCGGCGGTGACGAACACCATGTCCGAGCCGTCGATGGACTGCTGGATGTCCTCGATGTTCTCCTGGGCCGCTTCCTCGCCGATCTTCGGGACCGAACCGGCCCCGCGACCGCCCGTGCGCTTGCGGCCGATGAGGATCTTCGTGTCCGCGGCCACCTCGTCGGCGAGGTGCTGGGCGTCCGTGTTCGCGGCGACGAGCTTCGCCCCGTGGATCCCCTCTTCCATCATCCGCGTAACGGTGTTGCCGCCGGCGCCCCCGCAGCCGACGACGGTGATCTTCGTCTCCAGATCTTTGACGACGTCGGCCAGCTCCTCGTCGGACATCTGCCCCGACGTCGACATCTCGTCTCGCCCCGTCGCCCCCGTGCTCTCCTGGCCCTGAGCGTCCTGTTGCTGGGACGCAGCCTCGCGCTCTTCCTCCGCCTCGTCGATCGCGTCGTCTATTATAGAGTCCATAATTTAAGTTCCCGTTGATGGCCAACATTTATTAAGCTTCTCCTGAGCGTCAGACGGCTGACTGACGATTGGTAGCACGACCGTACCGGCGTCGACAGCCCCGTAAGCCCGCGTTACCGCCGGGGATCGACGCCTCGGCCGATCTCCACCTGAAACGTCAGAATCGCCGCCGCGCGGCAGGGTATGTTTCGAGTGGAGATCGGATACGTCCCAGTTAGCAGTCAGATACTACCAGCGCGCAGATTTCGCGGGTCGGGTGCGCCCGCTGCGCGGGTGATCCGGGAAGACGCGACGCATAATCTAACGGTACCACTTCGCGATCGCGGGCCCGTAGCAGTGCGTCGGAAGCGAGGTTCTGGTGAGAGGAAAGTTCAGCGGAGCGACAGTGGTCCGCCTGCGTCACTCAGTGACGAGGTCGTCGACGGAGAAGCGGTGTTCGCGGTCGACGTGGACGACCGAGGGGTCGATCCGGTCGCCGTTGACAGTGACGGCCTCGCCGTCGGCCAGTTTCCCGAACTTCGGGCCGTCCGGGACGCCGAGCGTCCGGGCGCGTTCGGGATCGAACGCGGTCTCGCGGGCGACCACGACGCCGTCCTCACGCTCGACGGCGTCGTACCCCGCTTCGAGGACGCCGGCGAGGTCGGCGACGAGCGCGTCCGCATCGTGGTCGCCGTCGACGACGGCCCGGTCGCCGAGCCGAGTTCCACCCTCGGTCGTCTCGTACGCGATCGTCGACTCGGCGACTGCCTCGCGCGTCGCGTCGCTGTCGACACCTGCAGCTGCAGAAACGAGTTCAGTGGGGAGGTCGACCACGGTGAGATCCGCCTGCAACTCGCCGTGGCCGATGTCGCGTTCGTAGGCCACCGCTCGGTCGCCGAACCGGACGCCCTCGCCGACCGTGTCCAGTCGGTCCTCGACGGCGTCGACCAGCGCGAGCGGAACGCCCGCGGTCTCCCGGACCCACGTCTCGCTCACGACGCGATAGCCGAGGTCGGCGACGACCCGTTTCAGGTCCGGGCGGTCGCCCTCGACGAGGCCGTACTCGGCGGCGCTCGCTTCGAAGGCCCGGCGGATCACGTCGCGATTGGCGGTAGGGTCGCCCATCGCGTCGAGGCACCAGTCGGCGGCGACGTGACCGACCGTCCAGTCGGTCTCGCGGACGACCCGCTCGAACCGGGGCGCGTAGTGGCCGCCGCCGAAGCCGACGAGGTGGCGCCGGTGCCCGTTCTCGGGCGGTGCGTCCGGCACTACGTCGGAGATCGAGAGGATGGCGCGCGCGACGGCCTCCGCCGCATCGGGGTCTTCCCACTGGGGTTCGGCGCTGCCGACCTCGACGAACATCGAGGGGACGCCGACCGCGGTCGGACCGTGGTGAGTACATTCGACGCCGACATCGTAGCCCGGCGGCGCGTGGGCTTCCAGCGCCTCGACGACGCGGGTGTGCGCGTTCGGACACGTCCGCGCGAAATGACCCGGCTTCCCACCGTACTCGGCGGGGCCGAAGTTACCGGTCGGGTGAGCGGTCAGGAGTTCGTCCGTCTCGCCCGCGTGGCGGGAGGCGAAGACGAGCAGGTCGGGTTCGCGAACCGCGCCCTCGCCGTCGACCCGACCGAAGGCCTCGGCCGCGTCGTCGATGTCGAGGTGCAGGGCGTCGAACTCCCGGAGTTCGACCGAGCCGGTGCGATAGACGGTCCCGCCTCCGTCGGCATCAGACCGGTTCCCGTCCGTGTGTTCGGTCCAGTCGGTCACCTCACGCAGGCGCTCGCCGATGTGGACGGACGCGGAGTCCGCACGGGAGACGACGACGGCGAGCATCTCAGTCGGCGTGCTCCGGGTGGATCGGTTCGCGGCCGATGGCTGTCCGGCCGGCGTCGGCGGCCAGTCCGAGCATCCGCCTGAGCGCCTTGCGGCGGATGGCGAACAGCACCGTCCCGATGAGAACGTACGCCGCCGCGTAGACGAGCAGGAGTTCGTGACTCGTCAGGGGGACCGCGACGATATCGCGGATGATGACGAACTCCAGCAGCACCTGTGAGATGAAGAGGACGAAGATGGTCAGCGCCTCGCGGACGCTGATCTCGAAGTTGACGAGGACTGACAGCGCGAAGTACGACTGGGCGGCCGTGATCCAGATCTCGGCGGCCTGCTTCGAGTCGAACGGCAGGACGCCGTACTGCCCGTAGGCCAGCGAGAAGACGACCGAGAGCGTCCCGATGAGCAGCGTCCACTGGTTGAGCTTCGAGGAGATGAGGGCGTTGAACCCGGCGGTCGAGCGCGCCTTGTTGACCAGCACGACGACGACGATGAGTTCCGGGCTCTCGGAGGCCAGCGGCGCGATCCACTGGATCATGAAGAACTCGGGGATGCCGTTGTTGACGCCGATGGTCTCCAGGCCGTGGGCGAACGGCTCGACGGCGGTGAAGATCATCGCGCCCGAGTAGGCAAACAGCGTGAGGACGACCAGCGGCCGCCACGGTAGCGACCAGCTCTGGAAGTACTTCGGGACGCCGACGTGCTCCTCCTCGGCCTCGATGTCGCCGCGGATGATGATCCCGATGTAGGTGACGTACAGGCCGACGAGCAACAGCGTATCCAGCGCGTCGATGCCGCCGCCGAGCGGGACGAAGAAGGCCCAGACGGTCGCCAGGAAGAGGAAGGCGACCTCGGTGGCGATGTCGCGGTCGAGCGTGACCGCGTCGGCGAGCCAACCCTCGCGGTCGCGGACGGCCGTGTCGCGTGTCTTGGCGGCCCTCCAGACCGTGAATACGGCGATGCCGGCCCACCCGATGCCGATGAGGATACGGTTGGCGCCGGTCATGTTCGCGACGGCGAGGTTGGCGTCGTGACAGGCGCGGGCGAGTTCGGTCCCGCCGTTCTCGATCGCGGTGGACGAGAGATCAGCGCAGGCCGCGGTCGTCGCACCGCCCGCGCCGGCGTTCCAGGCGTACAGCGCGTCGACGGCGTACTCCGGGGCGACCGCCAGCACCGCGAGGATAGCGATCGCGAACGCCCGTGGGACGTCTTTCTCTGCCGTCTCAGCGCCCCACGCGAGCAGGAACGAGGCACCGAGGACGGCGACGCCGCTGACCGCGACTGTCAGGACGACGCCCAGTTCCTCGTACGTCGGTACGACCGGGAGGGCGGCGCCGCCGAAGAAGACGACGACCCAGCCCGCGGTGAGGACCACTGCGGCGGCGACCTGAACCAGTGGGTGACTGAGACGACTCACTACCGAGGGTCACGCCGTGTCCGTATGAAATAGTTGCGAAAGGGCGCCACCCGGGCACCCGTCCGTATCGACGGGCACGGTACCCCTGAATCGGAGCCGACGAACGGAGCGCATCGATTATGTCGGCCGCTCCACAGAGGCCGGTATGGACGTCTACGGACTCATCGGCAACCCGGTGGGCCACTCGCTGTCCCCGCCGATGCACGAGGCGGGCTACGAGGCGCTCGGCCTCGACGCCCGCTACGTCACGTTCGAACCGCCGAAAGACGGCGCCACGGCCGCGGTCGAGGGCGCCGCCGATCTGGGTGTCGCCGGCCTCAACGTCACGATCCCGTTCAAGCAGGACGTGCTCGACGCCGTCGACCCCGACCCGCTCGCGCGTCGCATCGGCGCGGTCAACACCGTCGACTTCTCCGGCGAGAAACCCACTGGCCACAACACCGACGCCGTCGGTGCCACGCGGGCCCTCCGCGCGCACGACGTTGCACTCGACGGAACGGCAGTCGTCGTCGGCGCCGGCGGCGCCGGGCGCGCCGTCGCGTTCGGCCTCGCGGACGAGGGGATGGAGGTCCGCATCGCCAACCGCACGGAGTCGAAGGCTCACGACCTTGCTGCGGACGTGCGCGGCGACGGAGACGGTCCCGATGTGACCGGCCACGGCCTCGACGCGCTCGCCGAGTTGCTCGCGGACGCGGACGTGCTGGTCAATGCGACGAGCGTCGGGATGGAAGAAGACGAGACCCCGGTTCCCGCCGAGGCGCTCCACGGCGATCTGGGCGTCCTCGACGCGGTGTACCGGCCGCTGGAGACGCGGCTGCTCCGAGACGCCGGACGGGCGGGCGCGACGACGGTCGACGGCGCCTGGATGCTTCTCTATCAGGGCGTCGAGGCCTTCGAGCGCTGGACCGGTCGCGACGCGCCGGTCGAAGCGATGAACGAGACGATCCGTTCAAAAATCTGACACGTACTGCCGGACGGGACCGGTACGGGCGGTCAGTTCCCGCGAGAGTGCAGAAAGAGGTTAAGTGATGGGGTACGCTATTGTCAGCTATGGGGCTTATCGAGCGAATCAAATCTGCACTCGGGCTGGGCACGTCTGCGTCGAATTCTCAGTCTGCAGCGTCCTCCACCGACGGACCGCATCGGGGCGACGGGGTCGACGTGACCGTCGAGCACGAACCGGCGACCGCCAGCGAAGACGCTGTCAAGGGGACTGACACCGCCGGCGATACCGGTCCGACAGCCGACACCGACTCGGCGAGCGCGGCGATCGACCCCGACACCGCCGCAGAGGGACTCGAGACCGACGAGCCGTCCGAGGGGGACGCCACCGAACCGATCGAAGAAGCCGAACCGGACGAGGAGACAGAATCCGACGGGGAAGCGGAATCTGACGACGAAGCCGAACAGGTCGACGAGGGGACCGACGAAGCCGAACCGGACGAGCAAGCGGAACCGGCCGGGGAAGCCGACACGGCTGAATCGGACGACGCGGCTGAATCGGACGAGGGGGCCGAGGCCGCGGAGACGGGCGACAGCGACGGGGCGTCTCCCAGCCCGGAGGAACCGGCGCCCGACGCCGAACTCGAGGACATCAAGGGGATCGGCCCGACGTACGCCGAACGGCTCCGCGCTGCGGGGATCGACGGGGTCGGCGGGCTCGCGTCCGCGGATCCGTCCGAAGTCGCCGAGGAGACCGACATCGCCGCTTCGCGCGTCGAGAACTGGGTCGAGCAGGCGAAACTCTACTGAGCCGTCGGCCGCGTCCGTCGCTTGCGGCGACCGCAAAACGGTTACTCCCGCACCTGTTCTGTCCACGCGATGACCGAGCCACGGGTCGTGACGGGCAGGGACGCCTTCGAGCGCGCCGCAGCCGCGGGTCCGGCCGGCGCCCGCGTCCCCGTCGAAGTCCGCGTCACCGTGTCCGACCCGTTCGACGCCTACCGCCGCGCCCGCGACGGCCCCGGCGGGTTCCACCTCGAAACGACCGGCGGGCAGTCCGGCTGGGGATACTTCGGCGTCGAGCCGGTCGACCGCTTCACCGTCTGGCCGGAGGACGTCTCGGACGCCCCCAGCGGAGAGTCCCCGAGCATCGCGGCGCTCGTCGACCGACTCGATCGGGAGTCCCTCGCCCGCGGCGATTGCGAGGTGCCCTACCCCTGCGGCGCCGTCGGCTGGCTCTCCTACGACGTTGCCCGCGAACTCGAGGACCTACCGGAGAGCGCCGACCCCGACCGGGAGCTACCGCGACTCCAGATCGGCGTCTACGACTGCCTCGCCGCGTGGGAAGAACCGAGAGACGGGGAGACGACGCTCCGGATCACCGCCTGTCCCCGCGTCGGAGGCGACGACTCCGACGCGCGCGGTCCGGCCGAAGCCTACGAGTACGGCCGCGAGCGTTCGCTCGCACTCGCCCGGGACGCGGTCGACGGCGACCCCGCGGTCGGCGACCCTCCCGTAGCGACCGACGAAGCCGAGTTCGAGAGCGACTGCGGCCGGGAGGCGTTCGCCGACCGCGTCCGCCGCGTCAAGCAGTATATCCGTGAGGGCGACACGTTCCAGGCGAACGTCTCCCAGCGACTGACCGCCCCCGCGGCCGTCCACCCGGTCGCGGCCTTCGACGCGCTCCGGAGCGTGAACCCGGCGCCGTACTCCGCACTGGTGGAGTTCCCCGGCGTGGATCTGGTGAGCGCGAGCCCGGAACTCCTGCTCGAACGCGAGGGGGGGCGCCTCCTCACCGAACCCATCGCCGGGACGCGCCCGCGCGGTGACACGCCCGAAGAGGACGAGTTCCTCGCGGAGGACCTCACGTCCGACGAGAAAGAGCGCGCCGAGCACGCGATGCTGGTCGACCTCGAACGCAACGACCTCGGGAAGGTCAGCGAGTACGGAAGCGTCGAGGTCAGCGAGTACCGCCGCGTCGACCGCTACTCCGAGGTGATGCACCTCGTCTCGCTGGTCGAGGGCCGCCTGCGGCCCGAGTTCGACCTCGGCGACGCCGTCGCGGCCGTGTTCCCCGGTGGTACCATCACCGGCGCGCCGAAGCCCCGGACGATGGAGATCATCGACGAGGTCGAGGCGACCCGCAGGGGGCCCTACACCGGCAGCATCGGCATCTTCGGGTTCGACGGGCGGGCGACGCTCAACATCGTGATCCGGACGCTCGTCCGCTACGGCGAGGAGTACCACCTCCGCGTGGGGGCCGGGATCGTCCACGACTCGGTCCCCGACCGCGAGTACGAGGAGACGCTCGACAAGGGTCGGGCGCTCGTCACCGCCGTCGACGAGGCGCTCGGCGCCCGGGCCGCCTTCACGGTGGAGGACCATGACTGATCCTTCCGCGCCCGAGGCCGCGGCCGGTACCGTCGGCGAGTCGCTCGCGGACGAGACCGAACTCGCCGCCGACGCGACGGCCGTCGACACCGCGGGAGAGATGACCGTCCTCGTCGTCGACAACTACGATTCGTTCGCATACAACCTCGTCCAGTACCTGGGCGAGGTGGTCACGACCGCCGACTGGCTCCCCGAGGTCGCCGACGGCGAGGTGGTCGTCCGCCGCAACGACGCCGTCGACGTCGCCGGGATCCGCGAACTCGACCCCGATGCGATCGTCGTCTCGCCGGGGCCGGGTACCCCCGAGGAGGCGGGCGTCTCGATGCCGATCTTCCGCGACCTCGACTACCCGACGCTCGGCGTCTGTCTCGGCCACCAGGCGCTCTGTGCGGTCAACGGTGCGCCCGTGCGCCACGCCGAGGCGGTCGTCCACGGCAAGCCCTCGACGGTCAGCCACGACGGCCGCGGCGTCTTCGCGGGCCTCCCTGACCGCTTCGAGGTCGGCCGCTATCACTCGCTAGCCGTCGAGCGGGTAGACCTGCCCGACTGCCTGATCGAGACAGCCCACACGGACGACGAGGAAGGGGTCGTGATGGGCGTCCGCCACGACGAGCGGCCCCACGTCGGCGTCCAGTTCCACCCCGAGAGCATCCTCACCGAACACGGCAAACAGATGATCGAGAGCTTCTGTCGCGCGGCGCTGGAGGGATCGCTGTGAGCGAGAAACCCGACGACGAACTGACCTATCACGTGAACGGCGACCTCGTCCCCGCGGGCGACGCCACCGTCTCGGTCCGCGACCGCGGGTTCATGTACGGCGACGGCGCTTTCGAGACGCTCCGGGTCTACGGCGGCGAGCCGTTCGCGTGGGACGCCCACCGCGACCGCCTACAGCGGACGGCCGAGACGTTGGGCTTCGCGGATGCAGTCCCCGACGACCTGCGCGAACGAGTCGACGAGACGCTCGCCGCGAACGACCTCTCGGAAGCGTACCTGAAGGTCTCGGTCACGCGCGGCGTCCAGCCCGGGAAACTGACGCCCGACCCCGACGTGGACCCGACGGTCGTCGTCTACGTCTCGCCGCTCGGTCGCGGCGGGGTCGAGGGCGACCCCGTCTGGGACGGCCCCGCGACGGTCCAGACCGTCCGGACGCGCCGGCCGCCCGCGGAGTCGTTCCCCTCCGACGCGAAGACCCACAACTACCTGCCGGGGATCCTCGCGCGTATCGAACTCAGGCGGGCCGCCACCGACGAGTTCGCCGCCGACGAGGCCGTGATGCGGACGACCGACGGCTCCCTCGCCGAGGGCGCGACGAGTAACCTCTTCTTCGTCGACGAGGGGGTCCTGAAGACGCCGAGCGCCGACTTGCCGATCCTGCCGGGCGTCACCCGCTCGGTCGTCATCGACCTCGCCGAGAGCGAGGGCTTCTCGGTCCGGACGAGCCGCTACACGCTCGACGACCTGCGGGACGCCGACGAGGCGTTCCTGACCAACTCGACGTGGGAGATTCGCCCCATCGAGAGCGTCGACGGCATCGACGTTGGCATCGGCCCGATGACGAAACTCCTCGCCCGGCTGTACGACGAGCGCGTCGAGCGCACGCACTACGACACCGAGCAGAGCGAGGATGTAGAGGAGGGAACCGACGACCGTGCGCCCACCGACGCCGGGGACGCCGGTGGCGACGAATAGAACGGCGTATCAGGGGTTTTCTCGGACGGTCTCGATCGGGTCGTCGGTCCGCTCGACGCCTTCGATGTCGAGGATCAGGTCCGCCCCGTACGCGCCCGCGGGCGTCTGGAACCCCGCTGGGGCGTCGCCGTCGGCGACGCGCTCGGCGATCTCGACCGCGGTGAGCTTCGTGAGGCGATAGGTCTCCGGCGCGACGAGCCGCGAGACCGCCCGTTCGCCGTCGTCGGTCTCGGCCTCGCCCCAGACGTAGCTTCGCCCCTCTCGTCGCGTGCGCTCGTCCGGGCCGTCGACGCGGGCGTCGACCAGCGATTCGAGTAGCGACTGCACCGGGCCGGAACCGGCGAGCGGGCCGAACAGTTCGGCCAGACGGGCCGCACGGGGGACCCACGAGGGGACGGCGGTGTAGACGGAGACGGTTTCGATCCCGGTCGTGTGGTAGGCGGTCGACACGTCGCCCCAGGGGATCGCCATCGCGGTGCGTTCGCCTCGGCCGAAGTCGATCCGGCGAGTGTCGCTCCCGATCGGCACCACCTCGATGCGCCCCTTCCGCCTGACCGCGCCGCCGTCGCCGAGTCCGCGGACGGCCGTCTTCGCGGTCCCCGGGGAGATTCCGCCGGATGCCTCGAACCCGAGGGCGATCCGGTCTGCGTCGGGCAAGCGCTCGGCGAGGTGGGCCGCCAGACAGTCCGTCGGCACCACGTCGAACCCGACGCCCGGAAGGACCATCGCGCCCGCTTCCGCGGCCTCGTCGTCGTAGCCCGCCAGTCGCTCGAACACCTCGATCTCCCCGGTGATGTCGAGGTAGTGCGTCCCGGTCCGGAGACACCCCTCGACCATCGGTTCGGCGGTGTCTGCGAACGGGCCCGCGCAGTGGAGGACCGCCTCGACTTCCTCCAGCGCGTGGTCTACCAGTCGCGGCTCGTCCAGCGAGAAGACCCGCTCGTCGCACTTCTGTCTGATCGCCTGGTTCTCGACGGCGTTGCGGTCGCGACCGGCGACGATCACCTCCAGTCCCCGGTCGATCGCTTCGTCGACTATCAGGGACCCGGTGTATCCGTACGAGCCGTAGACGAGGAGATCGGCCATCGTCCCCGCGTTCGACGGGTACGTGGAAAAACGTGTGGTGTGCAGCTATCTCGTCCGCCCGGTTCGCGGTGGCTCCGACGGGGTTGCGGCAACCGATCCGTTCAAACGGCGACGGCTCCACCCTGAGGTATGGACGGGACGCGGATCGCCGACCTGGCGGACCTCTCGACCGACGACACCTTCCTCTTTCGCGTGCGCTCGGACGACGCCGTGGCGAGCGGCGACGCCGCGCTCAGATCCGACGAGTCGACCGCTGCAAATGCCGAGGACGGCGACGCGGACGACGGCATCGCGATGCCCGACGACATGAAACAGGACGACGACGTGCGCGAAGCGATCCTGTTGCGGCTGGCGACAGCGGACGGCGACCCCGCCGACGACGTGGCCTGCTGGCTGAACTACTGCCAGCACATGACCCACATCAAACTAGACAAGGGCTCGGGCGCGCCGGTCCGGGACGGCGAGGTCATCTGCGTCAACCACGGCGCGCTGTTCGAGGCCGGCTCGGGGGAGTGTACCTACGGCCCCTGCGAGGGCGCGTTCCTGAACGAGATCGACGTCCGGGTCGCTGACGGCGGCGTTTATCTCGCCGACGAGGAGTACGAGTACGTCGGCGAGGGGCCGGTCGAAAGCGACGACGACGATCTCTCGTCGTCCTCGAACGTGATTCTATAGCAGGTCCTCTGGCTCCCGCGGAGAGCGGACCTACTCGATGACGAACGTCGGTTCGGTGACGGACTCGCACTTGCACTCCGGGCAGCGCGCCGGGCGGTTGACGAGATCATCGAACTCGTCGAATCCACAGTCCTCGCACGTCGGCGGGGCGACGAGGAGCGTCTCGTCGGTGGCTTCGAGCGACTGGGAGATGTGTTCGACGTGGTCGAGCGCGGCGTCGGTCCGGACCTCGAACTCGCGGGCGAGCGCGCCGGCGGCCATCGGTTCGTCCCGCAGGCGGTCGGCGATTCGCTGGCGCGTCGTCCGGGTGGCCTCGCGCATACCGGAGGTTGGGGAAGCGGTGACAAATCCTTTCTGCCGATAGCCCCAGACCGCCGGCTAATCGCCACCGGGGACGACCGTGGTACGGCATGGCAATGAAAAAGACCTTGACGGACCCCTGAGGAGGAGTTGGTATGGACGCTGTCGTACTCGCGGGTGGGTATGCCACCCGCCTCTGGCCGATCACGCGCCATCGGCCGAAGATGATGCTACCGGTGGGCGAGACGACCGTCATCGATCGCGTGCTCTCGGAGCTCGAATCCGACGACCGGATCGAGGACGTCTACGTCAGCACGAACGAGCGGTTCGCCCCCGACTTCGAGGCTCACCTCGCCGAGCGCGACTACGAGAAGCCCAAGCTGTCGGTCGAGGACACCACCGATGAGGACGAGAAGTTCGGCGTCATCGGCGCGCTCGCCCAGCTCGTCGACCGCGAGGGAGTCGACGACGAGGACCTGCTCGTCATCGCCGGTGACAACCTCATCAGCTTCGACGTCAGCGACTTCATCGACTTCTACCAGGAGAAAGGCGGGACGACCCTCGCCGCCTACGACGTCGGTTCGCGCGAGAAGGCAAAGTCCTACGGGCTGGTCACCCTCGACGGCGACGAGGTCGTCGACTTCCAGGAGAAGCCCGAGAGTCCCAACAGCACGCTGGTTTCCATCGCCTGCTACGTCTTCCCCTCCGACCAGGTGCGGTTCGGCGAGTACCTCGAAGACGGCAACAACCCCGACGAGCCCGGCTGGTTCCTCCAGTGGCTCGTCGAGCGCGACTCGGTGTACGCCTTCCCCTTCGACGAGGCGTGGTTCGACATCGGGACGCCCGAGAGCTACCTCGACGCCGTCGCGTGGCACCTCGACGGCGGCACGCAGATCGCCGAGAGCGCCACCGTCGAGAACACGGAGATCGGCGAGAACGTCCACGTCCTCGAGGACTCGACGGTCGTCGACTCGCATCTGGACAACTCGATCGTCTTCCCCGAGGCCGAACTGCGCGACTGCGACATCCGCGAGTCGATCATCGACCGCGACACCCGCATCGAGAACCTCGACCTCGCCGGCGCGCTCATCGGCGCACACACGACCATCACGAACGGCGACGGCGGGCACTGACCGCCGGCGTCGCATCATCCGTCCCCTCCTCTTCTGCTCCCGTTTGAGAGCACCGCTCAGCAGCAGGTGCTATCGGGACAGCACTCGCCGTCTTCCGATGCGTCGTCACCCGCCGTCGTGTCGGCGTCGAAGAGCGCGTCGGCCAGCCCTCGGGCGACCGCGACGCCTTCCTCGGCCGGGATAGCTGTCGTCGCCGCGTCGGCCTCGGCGGCCCACGTCTCGTACTCCTCGCTGTCCGCGAACGTCTGGATGTACCCGCAGACCTCGCGGTAGACGTCCTCGATCGCGATGTCGTCCGTCCGTTCCACGTCGTCGGAGACGCCGATCGAGACGAGCGCGTCGTCGTGTGAGACCGTTGCTCGGTCGCCCTCCGTCTCGAACGTGATCTCGGTTCCGCGCACGGGCGTCGTCGACACGACGGTTCCCGTCTCTCCAGTCAGGAACGGATAGACCAGCGGGTCGAGGACACAGATGTACCGTTGCGAGCGGTCCTCCCCGACGAAGGCGTGGTCACCGTCGTCGACCGTACAGAGGTCGTCGACGGTCGGACTCCGGCCGTGCGCCCGCTCGATAGCCTCCCGCATGTCCGCGACCCACTCGGCGGCCGTCTCCGGTCGGTCGTCGCTCCCGTAGAGCCGCGCGAACCCGTCGCCGACCTCCGGCGGCAGAGACACGTCTGCGAGAGTCGTCTTCGGTTCGGTTCCGTTCGAATCTCCTGCATCAACCCACATGCGCCTATACTTCGTAGACCAAAGTTATTAAGCTGTCAAGTCCAAAGTATCGATCCAGATGCGCGAATCCGAAGCGATGGCTGAGACGGGCTGTGAGTGCGAGGACCCGGCGTGTCACTGCCTGCTGTCGGAGCCGATGGCGCTGCTCGGCCGCAAGTACGTGATGGACATCGTCTGCGTCGTCGCGAACCACGGGACGGTGCGATTCGGCGAGATCGAGGACCACCTCCCGGAGGCGAGCACGTCGACGCTGTCGACGCGGCTGGACGAACTCGTCGAGGCCGGATTGGTCGAGCGCGAGCGCTACGCCGAGATTCCGCCCCGCGTCGAGTACGAACTGAGCGACGAGGGCGCGGAACTCGGCGAGCGACTGCAACCGCTTGTCGAGTGGGCGATAGCACGCGGTGCGGAGTGCTGTTAGCGGCAGTCGAGTCCCGAGTTTCGCCGTTCAGCCCGGTCCCCGTAACAGACGGCTGATCCGTTACGTACGTCTGCGAACTGAGCGGGAGAAGACCTATTGTGAGACACACAGAACATTCTAACATGAACACGGGGAACTCGAACTCGGCGACTGAACGCCTGTTCTCTGTTCGCCGTTTAGCGCTCGTTTTGCTCGTTCTAATCGCGTTTCGAGGCGCTACGTGGGGTGTGGTCGAGTACGTCTCTACTGGAGACTGGTTGGCTGGCGTCTTCGGCGTCGTAACTGGAAGTGTAATCGCCTATTGGCTGTACACTCTGGCCGTCGACTCTCCGAGTGAGGGGTAAAACCCTGTCTCGAACCGTCGTGTCAGTAGCGTTCTAAAAACGACGATAGCGGACGATCGCACTCGAGAATGCCGCCGCTCGGCGGTCTGAGGCGGCTGAGGGGAGTAAGCCCCCTTCTGTTCGGCCCGGCATTCGGCTGAGCGTCCGCGCCCTGTCCGGGCTACCTTGCGGCGCGGACTTGCACCGGTGAGGTTTCGCCGTTCCATCCGTTCTCCACCGTCGACCCTCTGTGGGTTAGCTCCCCCTCGCTTCGGCGACGGCCTCGCTCGGGGTTCGCGCACGTCATCGGTCGGGCGGAGCGGTCTCGTTTCTGTTCCAGCGCCAGCGGTCTCCCGCTCCGGGTTTGCACCCGGTCACCTGCCCGGACGGTGGGGGGACTTTCCTCGTGATCCTTGCCCGCGAAGGGTGCTGGAGCACGGAGGCCGGGCTCCCTCTGCCACCCGAGCGTAGACCGCTCCCACGATTAAGGCCGTCGGTCCGTTCGCCCCTTCGTGGTCGGACAGTGCGGCGATTTTTATGGTACCCACCCGATAGTTCCGATAGACATGCGTTCCGCCCTCTCCGCAGTCGTCGTCGGTCTCGTGTTGCTGTCGACGGTGGCCGCCACCCCCGTCGCCAGCGCCGGACCGATCGACGAAGCGATGGATCGACCCTCCGAGACGAGCGGTATCGGCGCCCAGGCGGCGGCGCAGGCCGACGACGATTGCGCCCCGCTTTCGAACGGCAGTACCCCCGAGGACCCCGAAAACGACACCCTCGGGTGGGAGAACGGCTGTTGGTTCAACGAGTCTGTCGACGTGGACCGGTCCGACGGTCTCAACGATACCGAACTCGATGCGGTCGTCAGCCGCGCGATGGCCCGCGTCGAGCAGGTCCGCGAGCTGGAGTTCAACCAGACCGTTCCCGTCGAGGTTATCTCCCGCGAGGAGTTCCGCCAGAGCAACGCGACCGGCGTGAACTCGACGGTCAACAACACCCTCCACCAGAACGTCAAGTGGGAAGCGATGCTGATGGTCGGGGAAGACACCGACGCCGTCTCGGTGCAGCAGTCCAACACGGGATCGTCGGTCCTCGGCTACTACAGCCCCCAGCAGGAGCGGATCGTCATCGTCTCCGAGAACACCGAGTCCCCGGAGATGAACGAGGTGACCCTCTCTCAAGAACTGTTCCACGCGCTGCAGGACCAGCAGTTCAACCTCTCGTCGTTCAACCAGACCACCCGCGAACTCCACAACGCCCGCGACGGCATCATAGAGGGCGACGGCAACCTCGTCGACAGCCTCTACCAGAAGCGGTGCCAGGCGGAGTGGAACTGTCTCATGCCACAGACCGAAAGCGGAAACGAGGGTGGCCAACCTGACATCCACTACGGGATGTACTTCGTCAGCTTCCAGCCCTACAGCGACGGGCCGAAGTTCGTCGACAGGATCTACCAGACCGAGGGCTGGGACGGCGTCAACGCTGTCTACGACAACCCGCCCGCCAGCACCGAGCAGGTCATCCACCCCGAGAAGTACGGCGAGGACGAGCCCGCGAACGTGACGTTCACCGACCGGTCGAACGAGGAGTGGGCGGTCCCCCACCTAGAGAACGGGACCGTCGACTACGCGGAGTTCGGTGAGGCCGGGCTGGCGACGATGCTGTTCTACCCCACCTACGAATCGGGCGGCCAGGAGTCGCCAGTCGTCGGTCTACGGTCGTTCTTGAATTACACCAACTATCCTCAGATCAGCAACTACGACCCGTTCAACTACACGACGCGCTACACCGACGGCTGGGACGGTGACAGGCTCTACCCGTACGTCACGAACGAGTCCGCCGAGACCAACGAGACGGGCTACGTCTGGAAGACCGTCTGGGACTCCGAGAAAGACGCCGCTGACTTCGTCGAGGGCTACACGATGCTCCTCGACTATCGCGGTGCCGAGGCGGTCAACGACAGCACGAACACCTACCGGATCCCCGACGGCGAGTACGCCGACGCCTTCTACGTCAACCACACCGGGACGACGGTGACGCTCGTCAACGCGCCCTCGATCGACGAACTGAGCGAGGTCCGCGCGGGTGCAGCGCCCGACGACGGCGACGACCAGGAGACGGCGACCGACACAGATACCGCGACTGACGAACCGAACGAGACGCCCACCGACACCGCGACGAGCGAACCGGGCGACGAAGCGACGGCGACCGACGGAGACGGCGAACAGACGACCACGGAAACCCCCGATACCGGCGCGTCGACCGCCACCGCGACGCCCATCCCCGCGGACGGTGCGGGCGACGGCGGGGCGGACGGTGACGACGACGGCTCGACCGACGCGGTCGAGACCACGGCCAGCGACGGTCCCGGATTCGGCGCCGCGGCCGCGTTCGCGGCGCTCGCCCTCGCCGGCCTCGTGCTGCGCCGACGGGAGTGAGTCCGTTCGATGGGACTCCGGGAACGTGATTCGCGTCGGGCACGCTTCGCGCTCGTAGCCGTCGTCGTGGTCGCCCTGCTTTCCGGCTGCGCCGGGCTGGAACGGCTCGGCGGCCACCAGTCGGACGATCCGGGCGACGACCGGATCGGTTGGGAGAACGGCTACTGGTACGACGACGAGGTGAACGTCACCCACGACGACGGGTACAACGCGAGCGAGCGCGAGGCCGTGGTCGCCCGGACGATGGCCCGCGTCGAACGGATCCGCGACCTGGAGTTCAACCAGACCGTTCCCGTCGAGGTCGTCTCCCGCGAACAGTACCTCGAAAACCGCACCAGCGGCAACGGGTCGAGCGCGTACGAGCGCTGGAACGACCAGGTCTGGGAGTCGCTGTTCGTCGTCGGCGAGCGCTCGTCGTACTCCAACAGCTCCGACGAGACGCTCGGCCAGACCGTCCAGGGCTACTACTCGCCCGGCAAGGACGCCATCGTCCTCGTCAGCGACTCCACGACCCCGACCATCGACCGGGTGACGCTCGCCCACGAACTCGTCCACGCGCTGCAGGACCAGCACTTCAGCTTCGGCGCCGAGGGCGAGACGCAGGACCAGCAACTCGCCAACCGCGGCGTCACCGAGGGCGACGCCCGCTACGTCGACTTGATCTACCGGGACCGCTGTGACACCCGGTGGTCGTGCATTCCCGACCCGCCGAGCGACGGCGACAGTGGCGGCTCCGGCGGCGCGAGCTACAACCAGGGGCTGTTCCTCACCATCTACACACCCTACGCCGCGGGGTGGCAGTTCGTCGACGAAGTCCGCTCCGACGGCGGCTGGGATTCGGTCAACGACCTCTACGACGCCCGCCCCGACAGCACCGAGCAGGTCATCCACCCCGACAAATATCCCGACGAGAAGCCTGTCAACGTGAGCGTCGCCGACCGCTCCGGCGGCGAGTGGCACCGCTTCGACCACGACCCCGTCGCCGACACCGTCGGCGAGGCCTCCATCTACGCGATGTTCGTCCACAACGGCGCGGTGAGCCCCAGCGAGCGATACGGCTACGAGTCCACTCCCTCGGCGGGCTGGGGAGGCGACAGCGTCGTCCCCTACACGAACGGCACGGCCGGCGGCTACGTCTGGAAGACCGTCTGGGACTCCGAGAAGGACGCCAAACAGTTCCACGATGCGTATCTGGACGTGCTCGACGAGCACGACGCCCGGAACCCCCGCGGGAACGTCTACGTCGTCCCGGACGACAGCGAGTTCGGCGACGCCTTCCGCGTCGTCCGCAACGGCGACAAAGTTCGCGTCGTCAACGCGCCCTCGGTCGACGACCTCGACGACGTTCACTCGCGGTCCGGGTGAGTTCGGCCCCCTGCGGCGGTCGTCGGCGCCAGTGATCGCGGGGGTGTCGCGCTCACCGGGCAGATCGAACGCGGACCGTTTTTGGCGGTCGCACCGGAAGAGGGAGGCATGACTGACGAGTCGGGCTTCGACATCGTCCCGCCGGAGGCCATCGCCGAGGGACGAGCCACGGACGCCTACTTCGACCGGACGGTCGAGACGCTCGAATACGCCGACCGGAACCCCCACGTCGTCGCGGAAGTGACGGCCGACCAGTTCCCCACCGGCGAGTGGGAGCTCCTGGCGGGCGTGAAAGACGCCGCGCGCCTCTTCGAGGGACGCGCGGTCGACGTCGACGCGATCCGCGAGGGCCGGCTGTTCGACGGCGGCCCAGTCATGCGGATCGAGGGGCCGTACCTGGAGTTCTGCCGGCTGGAGACCGCGCTGCTCGGCTTCCTCTCACACTCGACCGGTGTCGCCACGGCGGCGCTCGAAGCCCGCGCCGCCGCGCCCGACTCGACGGTGCTGAGCTTCGGGTCCCGGCACGTCCACCCGTCGATCGGGGCGATGGTCGAGCGGTCGGCGCTTTTGGGCGGGCTCGACGGCTTCTCGAACGTCGCCGCGGGCGACGTGATCGGCCGGGAGGCCGGCGGGACGATGCCCCACGCGCTCGTGATCTGCTTCGGGCGCGGCAACCAGGAGGCGGCGTGGCAGGCATTCGACGAGGCGGTCGGCGAGGACGTGCCGCGGATCGCGCTCACCGACACCTACAGCGACGAGGCCGACGAGTCCGTCCGCGCCGCCGAGGCGGTCGATGCCCTCGACTCGGTGCGGATCGACACTACCTCCTCGCGCCGCGGGGACTTCGAGCACATCATCCGCGAGGTCCGCTGGACGCTCGACGCCGAGGGCTTCGAGGACGTCGGCATCTTCGTCAGCGGCGGGCTCGGCCCCGAGGAACTTGTCGAACTCCGCGAGTACGTCGAGGGATTCGGCGTCGGCAGCCACGTCAGCAACGCCGACCCTGTCGACTTCGCGCTGGACATCGTCGAACTCGACGGCGAACTCGCCGCCAAGCGCGGTAAACTCACCGGGAAGAAGGAGGTCTATCGGACCGACGACGGCGACCACCACGTCGCGCTCGCCACGGACGACGCGCCGGAGGACGCCGAACCGCTCCTCGAACCGCTCGTCCGCGACGGCGAGGTCGTCCGCGACTTCGACCTCGACGCGGCCATCGACCGCGCCGCGGAGGACGCCGAGCAGGTCGGGTTCGAGGCGTCAGTCGTCGAGGCTGTGGATCGCGAATCCGGGGACTGACCCCGATCTACCGGCACGTCCGTCCGCCACGCTAGCATTTACCAGTCGCGCGGTCGAACTGTCGATCGACTATGACGACAGTCGAGATCGAATACTGCGTTCCGTGTGGCATGCGCGACCGCGCCGTCGACCTGCAGACGGCGATCCTGGAGGCGTTCAGCCAGCGCGTCGCGGCCGTCTCGCTGGTGACCGGCGACGACGGAATCTTCGAAGTCCGGGCGGACGGCGAGGTCGTCTTCGACAAGGAGACGGACGACTACGACGCCGACGCGATCGTCGACGAGATCGGTGAGCGCGTGGGTGCGGCGGCCTGAGCGGTCGAAGCGTCGAGACGCCTCGGCTCCGACAGTTCTTTTGGCGCCCGCTCGCCAGCACACCCAGACGTGTCCACCGCACTGGCGAGCGCCGCCGACGCCGTCGACGACTACCTGCTGCTGTGGGTGCTCTGCTCGGTCGCGGTCGGCGTCCTCGTCCCCGACATCGCGGTGCTGACGCCGCTCGCGACCCCGATCCTCGCGGTGATGATCGGCAGCATCTCGCTGACGCTCTCTCCCGCGGCGTTCCGGGCGGTCCGCCCGCGACCCCTCGCGACGATCCTCGTCGTCCAGACTGGGATGCCAATCGCGGGGTTCCTCCTCGCCCGCGCGCTCGGCCTCGATCCCGCCCTGACGGTCGGGTTCGTGGTCCTCGGGGCCGTCACGCCTGAACTCGTCGCGCCGGTGATGACCGAACTGGGCGACGGCGACACCGCGCTCGCGACCGCGGCGCTCGTGGTCGTCGGCGTCGGGACGCTCGCGCTCGTCCCGCTCTCGGTGCGCGTCCTCGTCGGCGAGTCGGTCGCCTTCGAGACGGCGCGCGTGGTCGAGCAACTCCTGCTGGCGGTCGTCGGGCCGATGGCGGTCGCCGTCGCGGTTCGCGCCCGTTTCCCCGCCCGGGTCGGTCGATACGACGATTTCTATCCGTCGGTCTCCGCGCTGATGGTGATCCTCGTCATCGGGATCGTGACCGCCGCCAACGCGGGGGTGCTCCGCACCGGGGGATCGACCGTTCCGCTGGTCGCCGTCGGGGCTGTCGCACTGAACGCCGTCGGCTACGCCGGCGGCTGGCTCGCGTCGCGGCCGTTCTCCCGCGAGGAGCGCGTCGCAGCCCTGTTCTCGGTTGGGATGCGCGACTTCGCGGTCGCCGCCGCGCTCGTCGTCGGCGCCGGTCTCCCGACGCTCGCCGCGCTCCCGGCCGTCGTCTTCGGGGTCGTCGAGATGAGTACGAGCGCCGCGCTGGCGAAGGTCCTCTCTCGATCCTGAATCCGCCGCCGACGGCTGTGGGATCCGTACTTATCGGCGGAGGCGATCCGCCGGGGGTCGGCCGAAGTATCAACTCGAACACGATCGGATTGATGTGGAGTTGCCGACTGTATCGTACCGTGAACCACCGCTCGGACGTCCCAGAAAGGTGCCGCTTGGACAGTCGAACAGCCGTCGAACGGAGCGGACAGGCGGACCGATGACCGGCGAATCAGACGGTCGCCGACCGGCTCGACTGGCGACGCTCGACGTCGGCGCCGCCGGCGGTCGACCGAAAGTGCTGCTCGGCGACCTGATCGGCGACGGCCGGATGGAGCTACTCTTCGTGCAGGGCGACGACATCGACGCGACCTACGACCCCCATCAGGTGATTTCGCTCACGGCTGTCGACCTCGACGGCGAGGTCCGCTGGCAGGTCGGCGACCCGGACCCGAAGGGCGGGAGTCACGGCGCGGACTTCCCCGCGCAGATCTGGGACTTCGACGGCGACGGGTACAACGAGGTCGTCTGCGTGATGGACGACGAGTTCCGCGTGATCGACGGCCGGACGGGCGAGATCCAGCGAACGGCCGAACTGCCCGCGCCGCAGGCCCACGACTGCATCGTCCCCGCCAATCTGACTGGCGGCGACGGCCGCCACGACCTGATCGTCAAAGACCGCTACCAGCAGGTATGGGCACTCGACTCGGACTTCGAGGTCCTGTGGACCCACGAGGGGAACACGGGCCACTACCCGTGGCCGCACGACGTCGACGGCGACGGCCGCGACGAGGTGATGGCCGGGTACTCCTTCCTCGACTCTGACGGCGAGCGGCTGTGGACCGCGGACATTCCCGACGAGCACGCCGACTGCATCTGGGTGGCCGACCTCGACGAGGACGGGAGTTCCGACGAAGCCCGCAATCCCGAGATCGTGATCGGCGAGGGCGGCGTCTACGCCTACACTCCCGGCGGTACGGAGCGCTGGCGCAACCGCGAACCCAGAGAGGTCCAGCACATCGCGCCGGGGAACTTCCGCGAGGACGTCGAGGGCCTGCAGGTCGCGGGACTGGACCGCATCGTCCGCGGCGGTCCCGACCAGACCGGGCAGGACGGCATCTTCCTCGTCGACCGCGACGGCGAGACGGTCTGCACCGAGGATCGGGACCCCGGCGGCTGGCTCACCATCGTCGAACCGATGACCGCGTGGGACGACGCGGACCTGGACTACATCTTAGCCTGGCGCCGCGGCGGCGGGACGAACCCGACGCTGTACGACGGCCACCTCGACCCGGTCGTCACCTTCCCCGAGGACGGCTACCTGATCCACGGCGACCTGCTCGGCCGCGGGACGGAGCAGGTGATCATTCTGGACGACGACACCGCCCACGTCTTCGGCGACGAGGACATCGGCCTCGACGCGCCCGGCGACGGGCCGCTCGCCCAGCCGAAGCGACTGGCCAACTCGACGCTGTACCCCGGCGGCGAGCGACCGGACGGACCGCTGCACGACGTGTAACCTCACTCGTCCGCCTCGCGATTCCGTCCGCTGACGGCAAACCTATTGGCGAACCGTCCGTACGTCCGCGTATGCAACTGGACGCCGACGCCGTGGCCGTCGTCGTGGTGGACATGC
The DNA here is from genome assembly GCF_054504345.1 of Halosimplex yunnanense. Taxonomy (NCBI): domain Archaea; kingdom Methanobacteriati; phylum Methanobacteriota; class Halobacteria; order Halobacteriales; family Haloarculaceae; genus Halosimplex; species Halosimplex yunnanense. The sequence continues at coordinate 193,205 of NZ_JBTJEL010000037.1, forward strand.
AGAACGGCTTCTGCCACCCCGACGGCAGCCTCTACGCACCGGGTAGCGAGGAGGCCATCGAACCGGTCGCGCAGGCGGTCGACCGGGCGCGGGCGGCGGGCGCCGAGGTCGTCTGGACCCGCGACGTCCACCCGCCCGAACAGTTCGAGGACGCTCACTACTACGACGAGTTCGAGCGCTGGGGCGAGCACGTCCTCGAAGGCTCCTGGGAAGCCGAGATCGTCGAGGAACTCGACCCCGCCGAGGAGGACCTGATCGTCGTGAAACACACCTACGACGCCTTCTACGAGACGCAACTGGAGGGGTACCTCGACGCCCACGGGATCGACGATCTGGTCATTTGCGGGACGCTCGCCAACGTCTGCGTCCTGCACACGGCTTCCAGTGCCGGGCTGCGCGACTTCCGTCCCGTTCTGGTCGAGGACGCCGTCGGCTGCATCGAGGAGGACCACCGCGAATACGCGCTGGACCACGCCGACTTCCTGTTCGGCGAAGTGACGCCGCTCGACGAGATCGAGTTCGCCTGAATGGTCCGGGACACCCCCGGAACGCTTCGGCGGTACGAACCCTCCGACCGCGACGCGGTCTGGCACCTCCACCGGACGGCGCTGCGCGAGGCGGGGTCGGACCCCGATGACGTGCCGAACAGCGACGACATCCGGGACGTCGAGGGGAACTACGTCGACGCCGGCGGCGAGTTTCTGGTGGTCGAGCGCGACGGCGAGGTAGTCGCGATGGGGGGCCTCGCAGTTGAAGGCCCGGAGATTCCCACTGGGGCGGGCGAACTCTTGCGGATCGCAGTCCACCCCGACCACCAGCGAGCGGGGTGCGGGAGCGCTATCGTCGCCGGCCTGGAAGACGCGGCTCGAGAACGCGGCCTCGACCGGGTGTTCCTGTGGACGGCACAGCGCCAGCGGTCCGCGGTGGCGTTCTATCGGTCCCGGGGCTACGTGGGCACCGACCACCGGACGGAGGGTGAGTACGAACTGATCCGGTTCGAGAAGGCGCTCGACGACGGCGGGTCAGCGACACCGGGAGGGGCCCGCGAGTGAGCGATCCCGTCCGCGGCGAGGTTCGGGAGGTCGCGGACGGCCCCGAATGGGACCTGAACTTCCGTGAGCACCCCGAACGCTACCGGCACACGCCCGACGAGCGCGGCGCGTTCAAGATCGAGCCGTACAAGAGCGAACTCCTCCCCGAGTGGGGGATCGCGACGCTGGAAGACGCCGAGGATGGCGCCGATGCGATCTACGAGCGCTACCGCGAGTACCGCGCCGACGGGGAGTTCGTCGGGATGGATATGGCCCGCAAGTACCTCCAGATGGGCTGGACGCGGGCGATGCGCTACGCGAAATATCCCGGCGGGAACAAGTACGAGACGAACGACGACGGCGAGCGCGTCGAGCGCGACCCAGAAGAGTGGTACGACCCGGAGAAACGGGAGATCGCACTCGTCTATCGGGAGTACCTCGACCGCGTTCGAGACGACGAGACCTACGAGGAAGCCAGACGCGAACACCGCGAACGCCACGGGGAGTAGCCGCCGCTTGCCGCGTCACGGCCGGGCAGTTTCGACCCTGACCGTCACCGATGTCCCGACCGGCAGATCGACGGACTCGCCGACGAGTTTCGCGCCCGCCCGGTCCCGACTGAGCGCGAGCGCGATGCCCGTGATCGGATCGCCGTTCGCGCGGACGGTCACGTCGCTCCAGGCCACGTCGCGGCCGTCCGCGCGGCCGATGCGCCTCCCGGCGAGGAACACCTCGTCAGCGGCCGCGCCGGAGCGACGGCGCAACAGCCCGCCGCCGTCGTAGTGGGGGAGGCCGCCGTCGAGGACGCCGACGGAGGTTCCGGCCGCGTCGGTCGCCGCGAGGCCGGCGAACCGGTCGCCGGGCGCTGGGTGGGTCGGCGAGTCGAGGACCGCGTAGGTCTCGCCCGCCGCGACGACGGTCCCGGTACCGTCCCACTGGAGCGCGCCGATATCGAGGTTCGGGTCGATTTCGAGCGGAAGCGACCCCGCCGCACGGTGATAGTCGGTCCCGTACTCGCGGAAGCCGAGGTGGAGGTGGTTGGCGACCCACGGGGCGAAGAACCCCGCGCGGACCAGCCGCCCGAGCGAGTCGCCGACCGAGACGGTATCGCCCGCCGCGACCGCGGGATCGACGTGCAGGATCCGCGCGACGCGCTCGCCGGTGTCGACGAGGATCAGGTGGTCCTCGTCGGCGGCGTAGGGCTGGGACGGCGCGGTCACCGTCCGCGTTTCGAGCACCTCGCCGGCGACGGGCGACGGTGCGTCGATCGGGGCGCCGTCCTCGGGGTTCGGCCGGATCGCGTCACCGCCGCTGTCGCCCGGGTAGAGGTCGACGGCGCGGCCGCGGTCGTGAGCAGCGAACGGGGAGTTGTACAGGGACAGTCGCGGGTAGCGCGACAGCACCTCGGCTGACAGCGTGACGGCCATCGGAGGCAGTTCGGCCGTGGCCCTCATTACGGTCCCGCTCGGGTCTGGTCCTCGTCGGGGCACCGCTGCGGTTTTCGGCGTCGGGGCCGAACCGTCGGTATGCGCGTCTACCGCGGTCGAGCCGAGGCCATCGAGGCCGACCGCGCCGTCTCGGAGCGGCTGGTCGACCGGGTCGCCGACGACGGCGAGCCCGCCGTGCGCGTCTGGCGGCCGCCACGGCAGATCGCGTTCGGTCGTCGGGACGCGCGAGCGGACGGCTACGACCGCGCCCGGCAGGCCGCCGAAGAGCGCGGGTTCCCGGCCGTCGAGCGCGATGTCGGCGGCCGCGCGGTCGCCTACACCGGGTCGACGGTCGCGTTCGCCCGCGTGACGCCCGTCGAGGATTTCCGGTCGGGGTTGCAGGACCGCTACGAGGGGGCGACCGCCGATCTGCTCGCCGCACTCGACGAACTCGGCGTCGACGCCAGCGAGGGCGAACCGCCCGACTCCTTCTGTCCGGGGACCCACTCGGTACAGGCCGACGACGGCTGTCGAGCACGGAAACTCGCGGGGCTGGCACAGCGCGTCCGCGCCGACGCGGCGGTCGTCGCGGGCGTGCTCGTCGTTCGTGACCACGAGGAGGTCGCGGCCGTCCTCGATCCCGTCTACGATGCGCTCGACGTGCCCTTCGCGCCTGAAACCGTCGGGAGCGTCGCGCGAGCGGGCGGCCCGTCCGAGCCCGATCCGGTGATCGACGTCGTCGAGCGGGCGCTGCTGGACGCAGAACCGGACGGTGTGGAGCGAGTCGGCAGGGAGTGACGCCGGCGGACGGTCCGATCGAGCGGGCCTGTGATACCAGCGACACATTCATTCGTTTCAGGATACAACTTTTCAGTATGCGACTCACGCTCCGCCGTCCGAATCCCCGGATCGGGACGGAAGACGACGTCGTCGCCCGCCGGGTCGCCGCCTTCGCCGTCGACCAGTTCCTCGTGTTCGGCCTCCTCGTCACCCTCGGGTCGTCCGTCCTCGGCGTCGTGGGGGCGGCGCTCGGTGCCGGCGCGGAACTTGGCATCTTCGAGGCACCGCTCTCCGCCGTCGCCGGTGGGGAAGGTACCGAGTTCGCCATCGCCGCCGCGGCCGCCGCGTTCGGCGTCGCCTGGACGGCCACGACAGTCGCGTACTTCACGGTCACGGAAGGCGCAGTCGGCGCGTCGGTCGGCAAGTTGATCCTCGGGTTAGTCGTCGTCGGGACCGACGGATCGCCGATCGGGTACCGGGCCGCGTTCGTGCGTTCGATCCTGCGCATCGTCGACTCCCAGCCGGGACTCTACGTCCTCGGGGTCGGTTCGATGCTAATCAGCGACCGACGCCAGCGGATCGGTGACCGGTTCGCCGGGACGGTCGTCGTCGCGGCGGACAGACCCACCGGCGCGCCGGGCGAGTCGGCGAACGGAACGCCGGCCTGAGGACTCGTCGCTGGGGAGGAGTCGGGGGCGGTACAGTCCGGGAGATTTAGGGCCACGCGCGTCAGAGGTGGGGTATGCTATTCCGGAACGCGACGCTCGCGGACGGACGCCGCCGGGACGTCCGCGTGTCGGACGAGACGATCGCGGCGGTGGGTGAGGGGGTAGATGCCCGCGAGGGGGAACGTGTGGTCGACGCGACGGGCAAGCGCCTCCTCCCCGGCATGATCGACGCCCACGTCCACTTCCGCGAACCCGGCGACTCGCACAAGGAGACGTGGGCGACCGGGTCCCGCAGCGCCGCCGCGGGCGGCGTGACGACCGTCGTCGACCAGCCTAACACCTCGCCGCCGACCGTCGACGGCGCCGCCTTCGACGAGAAGGTCGGCCTCGCGGCGGATTCGCTGGTGGACTTCGGCATCAACGGCGGCGTCAACGCCGACTGGGACCCCGACTCGCTGCTGGAGCGGGACGTGTTCGCCCTCGGCGAGGTGTTCCTCGCCGACTCCACCGGGAACATGGGCATCGAGGAACCGCTGTTCGTCGACGCGCTCGCCGAGGCCGACGCCCGGGACGTGACCGTCACCGTCCACGCCGAGGACGCCGGCCTCTTCAATATCTCCGCGAAGGAGCGCGACGACGCCGACGCCTGGAGCGCCTACCGGACCGCCCGCGCGGAGGCCGCCGCGATCCGCCGCGCCTGCGAGGTCGCCATCGACCGGAACACCCGAATTCACGTCGCTCACACCTCGACACCCGAGGGTATCGACGCCGCCGCCGACGCCGGGATGACCTGCGAGGTCACGCCCCACCACATGTACCTCTCGCGGAACGACCTGCGCGAGCTGGGCACCCACGGGCGGATGAACCCGCCGCTGCGCCGCGAGAAGCGCCGCCAGCGCGTCTACGACCGCGTCGTCGAGGGACAGGTCGACATGGTCGCGACCGACCACGCCCCCCATACCGCCGAGGAGAAAGACGCCGACATCTGGGAGGCTCCCTCGGGCGTCCCCGGCGTCGAGACGGCGCTTCCGCTCCTGCTCGCCGACGCTCGCACCGGCGACCTGACCTACGAGCGCGTCCGCGACCTGACCGCCGCGAATCCCGCCGAGGTGTTCGACCTCCCGCACAAGGGCCGCGTCGCCGAGGGGATGGACGCCGACCTCGTGCTCGTCGACCCGGGGAAGACCCACCCTATCCGTGCCGACCGCCTGCACACCAAGTGCGACTGGACGCCCTTCGAGGGCCGCGAGGGCGTCTTCCCGGAACTCACGCTGGTCCGCGGAACTGTCGTCTACGAACGCGACGCCGACGACCGCCCCGGCGGGCAGAGCGAGTCGTTCGGGGATCCCGTCGGCGAGAACGTGCGGGTCGGCAGTGCGGACGACTCCGACGACGACGGGACCGGACCCGTCCGTGATGGGGAGACGGAATCCATCGCGGATCTCGCCGCCGAGGTCGTCGAGGAGTCGCCCGACGACGACCGTTCCTGACCGGGTTCGATACCCGTCGAGTCGAGTTTTCAGACTGCCCGGTCTCTGGCGCCTTCGAGCCGCGACTCGGGGAGGGGTCGGACGACGCCGTACACGACTCGATACACGACCAGCCCGGCGCCCATCCCGACGAAGCCGACGCCGACGACGGTCAAGACGGCCATGTCGGTCGCGACGATTACGACCGCGCAGCCGGCGGTCGCCGCGACGACGCTGACGATGGCGAACGCGTAGCGGTGCCACTCGTCCACGTCGACCAGTCGGTGCTCGTCGGCGTAGGTGGCCCCGGCAGTCGCGACGAAGGCGGCGACGGCGAGCCACCAGCCATCGCGGAGTCCGTCCGGGCCGGCGTTGAGGACGCCGAGCAGTATCCAGGCGGCGCCCATCCCGGCCTCGAAGAGCACGATGCGTCGGGCAGCCTCCATACCGGTCTCGTCAACCGCCCGGTAAATAAAGTGGTCGGCAGCCGGGATCCGACTCCACTCAGGACTGCGAGCCGCCGAGACCGCCCTGCCGGGCGAGTCGCGCGTCCGGAACGCTGCGGACGACGCCGAAGACCAGTCGGTTGAGCACCGTCCCGGCACCCAGGCCGATCATCCCGAGCGGCAGGATAGCCCTCGGGATACCGTCGCTCGCCGCGCTCCAGACGATGCCGGCCATGGCCAGCATGCCGACGCCGACCAGCACCCAGAGGCCGGTCCGACTGCGGTCGGAAGCGGCCATGAGCGCCGCCGTGAGTGCGGTCGCAGCGACGCCGATCCACCACTGGTCGGCGGTGATCCTGACGCCCACCGCAGAGAGGGCGCCCGCGATGATCGCCATCGTCCCGACGAAGAGGTCTCCCCAGATCACCGACCGGACTGATCCACCTATCATTCGCAAAATCGTTCCTCGGCCGGTGTGATAGGCTTTCGGTCCCGATCGGATGCCGGTCCGCTTACTGGTCGGCTTCGATGTCGTGACCGCACTCCGGACAGGTCACCTCGTCGTGACGCAGCGCGGAGGAGTTCTCGCGCACCTCGCGCATGACCTCGGAGATCTCGTCTTCGGCTTCCAGCTCTTCCTCGACGGAGAGCTCGACGCCCTCGACTTCGAGGAGGAACTTCGCGACCTCGGTCGCCTCGTACATCACGTCGTCGAGCTCCTCCGCGGTGAAGAAGTCGCACATCGCGCCGTAGAGGAAGGTCGCGCCGGCCTTCCGGACCTTCTCCTCGAAGGAGGCGCGGGCCTGGTTGACCGCCTGCGGGGTGTAGGTGTCGGTCATGAACGGGACGAGTTCCGGCAGGTTCTCGCCGATCTTCGTCATCTCGACGCCGGTCTCCGTCCGGAAGTCCGCGCAGAGGCGCGCGATGGCCCACTCGCGGGCCGTGATGTAGGTGCGGTCGCGCAGGAAGTCGTTGGCGCGGTCGTAGGTCCCGCCGTCGATTTTCTTGAAGCGGTCGTACTTCTGGACGTCCGGCGGGAGGTCGGAACTCGGGGCGTCGTCGGGGCCATCAGCCGGTTGTGCGTCGGTAGTCGCGTCGTCTTCGGTGGTGTCCGCCGCGCCGCCTTCAGCGGTGTCCGCCGCGTTCTCTACGGCGGTCTCCGCCGTGGTGTCTGCCGCGCCCTCGTCGGTCGTGGCGCCCGCTGTGGTGTCCTCGCCGGCCGCTTGCTCATCAGTATCGCCGCGGTCGGTATCGCTCGCCCCGTCGGCGTCCGTTCGACCTTCGGGGTCGGGCGACTCCCGGTCCGTGGCCTCCTCGCCCTCGCCCGTCGCCGGTCCGTCTGTCATGCTCTCCACTCTGTCGGCGCCCCGAAAAAGCGTGTCGGCGTCGCGCTCGCACCGTCCCGGCGTCGCCGCTCCTTCGGGGATCCACGGGGAGGGGTAGCGCCAGATCCGCTTTCGAACCGATTAGCGTCGGCTCAGCACTCGTCCAGAATGCCCGCCTCCAGTTCGCCGTCCTCGTGGATGGCGACGAAGACCGAATTCGAGTCACAGCCGCTCATCGCGAAGTCGACTGTCGCCGTGTTCGAAGCGTCCAGTTCGGCCGTCACCAGATACTCGCCCGCGTTCACGACGTCGGAGATCGCGGTCTCCTCGTCCGCGGGGACCGCGTACTGATCGCTGAATACGGTCTCACTCTCGGTCTCGAACGTGACGTCGACGGTACGCTGCTGGTCGTTCCTGTTCTCGATACGGACGCCGACGCTTCCCCCGTTGCCCCCGCCGAGGCAACCGGTAATCGAACCGATGGTCGCCGTCGCTCCGGCGAGCCGGAGCATCCGTCGTCGAGAGGGCATACGTCTCCGATATCTCAGGTGGGTCGCAAGTACTTTCTGCCGCTACTTCGCCCGGAAACTCCGAAGACAGAGTCGACCTCCACTACAGATCCGCTCGGCAACAGTACCGGACTCACTCCATCGAACACGAATTATTATTATTGTTGGCGGGGAAGTGGTATGCAGACACGTACCATGGTCGACACGGCCTACCTCGTGATTTCGCTCGTGACGGCACTCCTGGGGATGGGCGTGGTCGTCCTGTCACTGCGCTCGCGCCCGTGGCACCACTACGCGCCCCGGCTCTCCTACCGCGAGTTGGCCGCGGGAGGACCGACGAGCGGCGCCGCGCAGATCGCTGGGCGAACGAGCACGTGGACGGCCGCGTACGTCGTCCTCGTCCTCGGGTTCCTCGCGGGCGCGATGGCCTACGCCGGCGGCGCGATCACCGGCCCGGCAGTCATCGGTGCGGTCGTGGCGCTCGTCGCCTCCTTCCTGGTGGTCGGCGTCTACGTCGCGCTGCGCGAGCACGGCCGCCCGAGCGCGCAGGCCGCGGCCGGCAGCGCCGCAGCGACGGGGATGCTCGTCGTCCTCACGATCACCGTCGTGCTCGTCACGAGCTGACCGATGGCCCACTCGACCCGGGATACCACGTGGCCGTGGCCGACCGGGACCGCCCCGCTGGCCGCAGCCGTCGCGCTCGAAGGCGTCCTCGTCGCCGGCTACTTCCTCGCCACCCCCGGCGACGTGACTGTCCCTCGATACGTCCTCTATCCGTTCGTCTGGATCAACGCCGTCCTCGTCGCCGCCTACCGGACCCCGATTCCCGCGGCGTCGCGCCGTCGCCACCTGGTGGCCGGGATTCTCGCCGCGGCGTATTTCCTCCTGCTCGCCAACTGGGCCGGACTGGTGGGGCTGACCGTCGGCGGCCACCATCCCATTCCAGAGGGCGTCCTCGGACTGAGCGTCGGCGCCGGCTCGCCCGGCTGGGGTCGGGTGCGGCTCATCACCCGCGTCTTCTTCGTCTCGTTCGTCCCCTACCGGGTGATCGGCTACCTCGGACTGACCTACCTCGTGTACGCCGCCGTCCTCGACGCCAGCGGCGTCGTCGCCTCGGGCGCGCTCGGGTTCGTCTCCTGTCTCAGTTGCTCGTTTCCCATCCTCGCCTCCTTCGCGACCGGATTTCTCGGAAGCTGGGTCACTCTCATGTCGACGGCGGTCGCGTATTCGGTCGACGTCTCGACTGTCGCGTTTCTCGCCTCGGTCGCCCTGTTGTACTGGCGACCCGGCTTCCCGTCGTTCGTGATTGAGCGGCGTGGGGAGTGAGTGTGGATACGACGTGCGCTAGGGCTTGAGCTGGAGAGACTAACGCAAGAACTACTGAGAGATGAAAGCCCTCGACGTGCTCGCGGTCGCTGAGACGGGATATCTGCGCTCTCGGCACCGCCCGCGCGGATAGTGCCCGCTCAGCCGACTGAACTGCACGCGAGCCCGCCTCGCCCTTTCAGTCCACCGGGAGAGCAAAGCTCTCCCGAGCCCGCGCGAACGCCAGGAACCGTACCCGCACAGCACCGCAGACAGCCACACGCCTCCCCAGCCGATTCGCTCTCTGCGGTCGCTCATCCACCGTCAGAGCAAGCGCTGACGAGCCTTCGCTCACAATGCTCGCGAAGACCTCGCACGACTATTTCGAGCGGCCCGCCACGAGGCGGGTACGCTCACGGCAGAGCCGTTCGCATCGAGGCGCTCCCAAGTCGCGCCTCGCACCGCTCGACAGCGCGCGCCACTGTAGAATGTTAACCGGGCTTTGAAATCCGAACGCCGCTCTCAGTTCGCGGACGGGACGGTCGGCGGTTCGCAGGTCGACGTGCTGTTCTGACCGTCGACGAGGATGGCGGTCTGGAACGAGCAGTCGTAGGTGACAGGCGAGTCACGCGGGAAGCGGAACTCACTGCCGGTGGCGGGGTTCTCGAAGACGACCTGGAAGTGGGCGCTCACCGCGGTTGCCTCGGCTCCGGGGCCGGCGTCCGCGCGGACGTGGCTGGTGAACCAGTCGTCGACTTTCTCGTTGTCCATGGTCACGGTGTAGGTGATCTCCCGCGTCTCGCCGGGCGGGATCACGGTGTCGGCGCCGATGCTGTCGGTCGAGAGCTCGCCGCTCTCGGCCTCGAAGGTGCGCACGTCGTTCATATCGACGCTGACGCCGACCCCGTCCGGTGCGGCCGCGACCGGGACGTCACCGGGGTTGTGCACGCGCATGTGGAACTGCACGGTCGTCTCGTTCTCGGTCACCTCTCCCCACGTCGCCCAGCCGCGCTGGACCTCGTAGCCGACCGTCACGGTGTCGCTGTCGCCCAGCGAGTCGCCGAGCAAGGAGTCGTCGACGCTGCTCGCGCTTGCGGACTCGGTGTAGCTCCCGGTGGTCTCGTTGACCGACGCCGACAGCGCGTCGATGACCGGCGTCGAATCGTCGAGCATCGTCCGCTGGCGGTGGACGTCGTAGGGAACCGTCCCGACCGGCGTGTTCACGTTCACGGTCGCGTTCGCGTCGAGGTGGACTGTCTCGTCGGCCCGGATGAACGAGACCCACCAGTTCGACAGCCGGTCGTTGACGACCTCCGTCCGCAGTTCGGTCGTGCTGTTGCCCTTCGGTACTTCGATGTCCGACTTCTCACCCTCCGCGAGCAGGACGTCGTTGAGGACGAGGTCGTACTCCGCGGTAACGGCGTTACCCAGCGAGACGCCGACGGGGTTCGGGTTGTCGACCCAGACGGTCGTGACGATCTCCGTGCGCTCGTCGTTCACTTCCCCCCAGTCGCCGCGGTCGACCAGTCCGGCCGACGGCGCCCCGACGATCCCCAGCAGGTAGAGGACGATCACTACCCCGACGAGCGCGATCAGCGCGACCCCGACCTTCCGGGGCCAGGTGGCGACGAGCGCCCCCAGCCGCGACCCGCCGCTTCCCCCGTTCGTTCCGCCCGATCCCGGGCTCGGTGAACCGGCCTCTGACATGACTGTCGAGACAGTTGCCGTCGACGGGATAAACGCTGGCGATCAGGCCCGAACTGGTTCGGCCGAGTGACAGGAGTCGCTGGCAGGGCCGCTCGCGGGCTACAGGATGGAGTAGGCCGCGGCGGTGGTGAGCGCGAGCGCGACGAACAGGCCACCGAGCATCAGGTAGGTGACCGACCGGGGCTCCCACCGGAGGTGCATGTAGTAGGTGGCCACGAACGTCGCCTTGACGAACGACAGGACGAGGATGATCCCGAAGGCCGTCCAGTAGGTGTTCGGGTTCCCGAAGTCGACCATGCCCGTCCGCTCGACGAGCGCCTGCGTGGTCGACAGGGCCATCAGTACCACGAATATCGCCGAGTACAGCTTGAATCGTGCCATTGTTTCACAGGATGTAGAACAGCGGGAACAGGAACAGCCACACGATGTCCACGAAGTGCCAGTACAGCCCGAAGTACTCGATCGACGTCTCGTCGTCGCCGAGGTAGGCCCCGTTCATCGCCCGCGGGATCATGTACGTGAGCATGATCAGCCCGACGATGACGTGGGCGCCGTGCAGCCCGGTCGTCAGGTAGAACGTCGACGAGGCGACGTTCGTCCCCACGTCCCAGCCGTTCGGGAACGCCTCCGACGAGACGTGGAACAGGTGCTGCCACTCCAGTCCCTTGTTGATCAGGAAGCCGACGCCGAGCAGCCACGTCGCCGAGAGGGCCGCGACGACGCCCCGGCTGCTGTTTCTGTGCGCGGCGACCAGCGCGAGCACGACCGCGAAACTGCTCGCCAGCAGCAGGTAGGTGTTGATCAGGCCGGGCATGACGACGTGTTCCTCCGGGATGAACGCGTGGTGCCAGTGCATCCAGCCGTTGGCGACCCGCAGGAACAGGTACGAGCCGATGAAGCCCCCGAACAGCACCACGTCGGAGGCCAGGAACGTCCACATCCCGAGTTTCATGTTCTCGACGCCCTCGAAGGGCCACTGCTCGGCGACCGTCGGCTCGGGCACGTGGAACGGCTCGCGGGCGAGGCCGACGAACCCGACGGCGCTGAGGACGCCGCCAGCCCCGGTCAGCCAGTAGTAGGCCCCGCCGTCGTTGATGCCCGAGACGCCGAGGAACGCGAGGAAGCCGGCCAGCCCGATCACGAACGGCCACACGCTCGCGTGGTCGGCGTGTTCTTCCCCGGCGTGGGCCGTCGCGCCGCCGGTCGCGCTCGGGGTGACGGCGTCGGGTCCGGTGACCAGTGCCCCGCCGCTTCCGGTGGTCGCGCCCTCGGCCCGGACGCCACCGTCGGTCGTGGTGCCGCCGTCTGTCGTGGTGGCGTCGTCGGCCGACGGACGATTCGCGGGCTCGCCGTCGCCGCTGCCGTCGGCGGTCAGTTCCGGCGCGTCGCGGAAGGTGAGTTTCCCGCTCGCGTAGCTCGGCTTGCCCGGGAAGTTCTCCAGCGGCGGCGGCGAGGAGACGGCCCACTCCGCGGTGGTGGCGTACTCCCACGGCTGGTCCCCGACCTCCTCGCCGACGGCCACGCTCTTGAACAGGTTGTAGAACATGACGAGGAACGAGGCGCCGAGCAGGAACCCGCCGATCGTCGCGACCTGGTGCCAGCCCGAGAGGCCGGGCGCGTAGTCGAACACGCGCCGCGGCGTCTCCCACGCGCCGAACATCGGGAAGTAGAGCAGGTTGAACCCGACGAAGTACAGGCCGAAGTGGAGCTTGCCGAGGAACTCGTCGTACATCCGGCCGGTCATCTTCGGGAACCAGTAATAGATGCCCGCGAACAGCCCCGTCGCGCCGCCGACCATCACGTAGTGGAAGTGCGCGACGACCCAGTAGGTGCCGCGGAACTCGTAGTCGAGGACGACCGCGCCGAGGAACACGCCGGTGATCCCGCCGATGATGAACAAGATTAGCGCGCCCAGCGAGAACAGGAACGGCGTCGTAAAGCGGATGCGGCCCTTGATCATCGTGTAGATCAGCGAGAAGACCATCAGGTCGAAGGGAAGCGAGATGCCGATGGTCGTGACCATGAACAGCGTCTTGATCTCAAGGTTGATCCCGGTCAGGAACATGTGGTGCATCCAGACGACGAAGCTCTGGAGCGCGACCAGCACCATCGCGAGGACGAACCACTTGCGCCCGACGAGCCGCTGGCCGGTGAACGTCTGGAAGCACTCGGCCATGATGCCCAGCGCCGGGAAGAAGACGATGTACACCTCCGGGTGGCCGAAGAACCAGAACAGGTGCGTCCACAGCAGCGTCCCGCCGTCGGCGGTGAAGTAGGTGACGCCGAACAGCCGCTGGGCGCCGAGGATCAAAAGCGCCGCCAGCAGCGCGGCGAAGGCGAACAGCATCATCCACACCGTCAGCAGGATGGACATCGAGAACATCGGCAGGTCGCGCATCCGCAGTCCCTCGGCGCGCATCCGGTACATCGTCGTCAGGAAGTTGACCGACCCCATCGTCACCGCGGCGATGAACATGATGAGCGCGAGCACGACCGTCGTCCCGCCGACGTTGGGCATGTAGGTCGGCACGTTCAGCGGGGCGTACATCGTCCAGCCGCCGGCGAAGGTGCTCCCCTGGAAGAAGGAGGCGACGAACAGCAGCCCCGAGAAGAGGTACGCCCAGTAGCTCATCGCGTTCAGCCGCGGGAACGCCAGGTCGTCGGCTCCGATCTGCAGCGGGACGAAGTAGTTGGCGAAACCGAAGGCGAACGGGGAGATGAACCAGAAGACCATCAACAGGCCGTGTGCGGAGACGGCCTGGTTGTACGCGCCGGCGCTGAGGATACTCTCGCCCGGTCCCCACAACTGGACGCGCATCAGCAAGGCGAGTACGCCGCCCAGCACGAGGAAGAAGAGGGCGGTGATCGTGTAGAGGACGCCGATGTCCTTGTGGTTGGTCGTGACGAACCAGCGCCGGATCGAACTCTTCGGCGGGAAGTCGTGACCACCGGCTTCCCCGTGGCTCATGGCGTTCCTCCGACGCGGTCTGGTCCGACTTCTGGCGCGTCGACTGTCCCCGCCCCGAGAGCGCGCGTGCGGTCGGGGGCGAGCGCATGCCCGCCATCGCCCGTGGCGGTCTGGGTGCCGTTCGCGGCGTCCGTTCCGGCGGTCTCGTTGCTGGCTTCGGTGTCAGCGTACCACTCCTCGAAGGCGTCGGCCTCCATCACGACGACGTCGGCGGTCATCCCGGAGTGGCCCTCGCCGCAGATCTCGTAGCAGTTCGCGGTGTAGGTGCCCGTCTCGTTGGCGACGAACCACGCGTTCGTGGTCTGGCCAGGGATGGCGTCGGCCTTCGCGCGCAACTCCGGGATCCCGAAGTTGTGGAACACGTCCCGGGAGGTCACCGAGAGGTTGACCGCCGTCCCGTTCGGCACCCGGAGCGTGTTCGTCTGGGCGCCGTTCGGGTAGGTGAACTGCCAGCCGAAGCGGAACCCTTCGACGTCGATAGTGATCATCTCGCCGCCGTTCTCCCGGATCTCCGCCGGCTTCCCCTCGACGTACAGCAGCGACGCGTACGTCCAGATGACCAGCGAGAGGACGATGAGTGCGCTGATGCCGAACGAGAGGAACAGTTTCTTGCCCTTGCCTCCGCCCTCGGGAAGCTCCCCGAGTTCCGGCCGGTCGACGTCCGGTGCGGGGTCTTCGTCCTCGCGATACCGGTACTTGTACGCGTTGTACAACGTGTACGAGATGACGACGACCCCGACCAGGGTTCCCAGCCCCAGGAACACGACGAAGATGCTGTTGAACACCTCCGCTGGCGCCCTGATCCCGCTGGTGCCAGCGAGCACGGCGTCGCCGACCGCGTGTCCACCGGATTCTTCCATATTCGATCACCAACGACTCTCCCGGTCTTATCGTTTGGGGGAAGTTGGCACGTACCTCTTTCAGTGAGGCGAACAGGTTCGGATCGTACCCTATCTGCCGAGGGTTTTTCCCCGGCCAAGTGGTACGTGATACCATGGCAGACACACGCGAGCTCGACGATCGGACTACGGAGGAAGAGCGGTTCGAGGACCCGGCGGTCAGGGACGACGACTACGATCGGCTGTTCGGCATCGTCGCGGACGGCGTCATCGGCGCAGCGGGGGGGCTGGTCGGGACGACGCTGATGACGGTCGTGTTGCTCATCGGCGAGTCGTTCGGCGTCTTCACGCGCTCGTCGTTCGCGACCGTGACCCAGATGGTCGGTCTCGACGGCGTCTTCCCCGAGGTGACCGCCGGCTACGTCATCTTCGTCCTCGCCGGGATGTTCCCCTGGCCGCTGCTGTTCGCCTCCCTGAAGGAGTACCTCCCGGGCGCCCGCGACCCCATCCACGGGATCGCCTTCGGGACGGCGCTGTGGACCGGGTTCGTCTTCGCGTTCTACGACGGCTACACCGGTCTCGCCCTCGTCGGCTACCTCGCGGTCACCCTCGTCGCACACTGGGTGTACGGGCTCGGGCTCGGCGCCGTCTTCGAGTACCTCGCGACCCGGCCCGACACGCTCGTCTGACCTCAGATCCGTCCGGGTCCGGGAGATGCGGTCCGTCGAGACCTCGCGATCAGCGCCGAGCGGCCGCCAGCGACCGATACGACCGTTTTTGTGCGGCGGCGCTCTACGTCCGGCATGGTAGACAAACGGGACCTCCTCGAACTCGCCGCCCACTACGTCGTCATTCTCGTCGTGGTGACGGTCGTCCTGGCCGCGCTCCGCAACTTCGTCGAGCTCGGGTTCTGGGCCGAACTCGCCGTCATCGTCGTCATCGTCGCGGTCTATCGACCGATCGTCACGTCCCTCGGCGTCGAACCTGACGCGTGGCGCACCGAGTGACGGGTCGCGGCGCATCGGCTGATACCCTCGGTTCGTCACGTCCGCTGGCTGTCGTGCGCACCGCTTAACCGCCGGCCGCGCGAGTGGCCGATATGCATCTCTCGGAGTCGACGTGGACCGACGCCGACGCGGTCGAGACGGATCTCGCGCTCCTGCCCGTCGGGAGCACGGAACAGCACGGCCCGCACGCGCCCCTCGGGACGGACGCGCTGACCGCCGAAGCCGTCGCCGACGCCGGCGCCGACGCCTACGACGGCGAGGTCGTCGTCGCCCCGCCGATCCCCGTCGGCGTCGCCGAGGAACACCGCCACTTCGCGGGCACGCTCTGGGTCAGCGAGGACACCTTTCGCGACTACGTCCGCGAAACGATCCAGAGTCTCTCCCACCACGGCTGGGACCGCGTCGTCGTCGTCAACGGCCACGGCGGCAACGTCGCGGCGCTCCGCGAGGTCTGCGGACGCGTCACCCGCCACGACGACGCCTACGCCGCCCCGTTCACGTGGTTCGACGCCGTCCCGCTCGACCGCGACTGGACCGGCGACCCCGACGCGCCGCCGGTCGACCTCGACGAGATCGCCATGGGCCACGGCGGCCCGGTCGAGACGGCGCTCGTGCGGGCGGTCGCCCCCGACCTGATCCGCGAGGACCGCCTCGACGACGCGGCGGCCGGCGCCGCCGACGGCTGGGGCGAGTGGGTCGCTGGGACGAACCTCGCCTACGACTCGTCGGAGTTCTCCGAGAACGGAGCGGTGGGCGACCCGCGCGGAGGGACCGCGGAGCTCGGCGCGTGGCTCCACGAACGGGCGGCTGAAAAGGTAGCGACGCTGCTCGACCGGATCGCGGCGCGCGAGCGATCGGCCGACCGCTGAGGCTGGACGGCCCAGCGAGGCGCGAACCGCGCTGGTCCGTCAGTCAGGCTTCCGCTTCGGCCTCGTCGGCGTCCGCGTCGGTGTCGGCCTCTTCTTCGGCCTCCTCGTCCGCCTCGGCGTCCGCTTCCTCGTCTGTCTCCGCATCGTCGTCCGCCTCGCCGAACTCCTCCAGCGCGCTCCGGAGCTGCGGGACCGTGCTCGCGAGGTCGCTGACCTGGTCGTGGGCCTCGGTCACGTCGTCGAGGACCTCCTCGACGGCCTCGATCTCTTCGGCGAGGTCCTCGGCGTCCTCGAAGGCGTCGGCGCGCTCGCCCATCGTGTACCACTTCTTGGCGTCGACCAGGTGGTCCTCGGCGTCCTCGACGTCGAGCGCCGACCGCAGCGCGTTGAGCACGCCCAGCGTGTTGTCGGCGTCGACGTCCCAGATGCCGTCGGCGTCGGGCAGCGCCTCGCGGGCCTCGTCGAGGCTCGCCTCGACGTCCTCGCGCATCTCGTTCGCCGCGTCCTCGAAGAGCTCGTCGTTGTCGAGCGTCGCTTGACTCATGTCTCCCCCTTCGGCCCCCGACGGTTTAAAAACACGCCTGAAACTGAAAGTGAAAAACCGTCTTTTGAGGGCTGAAAGCGCCGATACTGTGGTCGGGGCCGATCAGTTACGATCGGCCGCTATCGATCTCCCCGTGGCCGCTCCTCACGACCGGTCGTCGCGGTCGCCCCACTCGTCGCGCCCGACGTTCCAGTCGGGGTCGGTCTCCTCGTCCGCGGTCGCGTCCGTTCCGCCGGTTCCGGGATCGTCCGGGCCGCTTCCGCCGCCGCTGACGTCGGGGGAACCAACACCATCGTTCCCATCGTCGTTCCCGCCGTCGGCGCGCACGGCACGGCGAGTCTCGGGGATCACGTCGAACGACTCCTCGATGTCGCCGAGCACGAGCAGCGCGTAGTAGCGGTAGAACGTCTGGAAGGGCACCTGGACGAGCAACCCGACGACGAACAGCAGGACCAGATAGGCCAACACGAGCACGACGACGACCAGTCCGCCGGCGCCGGAGAAACCGAGTACCAGCGCCAGCGGCACGCCGACGACGAGGAACGGGACCGCCAGCGCGATGGCCGCGAGGACGACGAGGAACCCGACCGCCATGCTCACCGCGATGCTCACCAGGAAGCTCACGATCAGGTACGCGAGGAACTCGAAGAGGTTCCCGACGAGCGTGGGCCAGAACCGACGCCACGCGCCGATCACGCCGCGGTCCTCTTTGAGCATTACCGGGACGACGAACATCGTCGTGAACCCCAGGAGCGTCCCGACCACGACCGCAAGCAGGAGGAAGACCGGGATCGCCAGCAGGATGACGGCCAGGATCGTGCTATCGCTCCACTGCATCGGCGGCCACCCGCTCATCGCGGTGCCGACACCGAGCAGGACGCCCACGGCCGCCCCGGTGGTCAGCGTCCCGGTGAGAAAGCGGAAGGCGAACAGGCGAGCACCCCGACGCCAGTACCGTTTGAAGTTCCGCCGGAGTCGGACCTCCTCGTCGCGCAGCGAGCCGACGAAGACGAACTCCATCGTCGCGCCCGCGATGGAATACAGGAGAAAGGCGAGGAGGCCGACCACGACGACGCCGAGTATCAGGGCGATCAGTTCCGGCGTAATCTGGGGCGTGATGTCGGGGCCGGGACCGCCGGGCGTCGGTTCGACGGGATCGGAGCCCCCGCCGCCACCGCCGAACCCGGGGAACCCGGGCGCCGAGAACCCGGCGCCGCCGACGAAGAACATCACCACTGCCAGCCGGAACCAGCGCACGCGGTCGAACGGCGTGAGGAACCGCTTCGTCGCCTCGATGGCGTCACCGAGGTCGTCCAGGGCAGCGAGGGACATACCCGGCCCCTTGTCCGCCCTATTACATATCTTTCGTGGTCGGTCCGTCGGCCGGACGGGGCGTCACTCGCCCGAGCGAACGTCCTCGACGCGCATGAGCGGATAGCCGTCCTGCATGTCCATGCGCGTCCGGACCTCGTGGCCCTCGTAGTCGATGACCATCTCGACGTCGAGGAACCGGCCGGTTAGTTCGGTGTAATCGGCGGCCGACTCGCCGAGTTCGGCGTCGAGTTCCCCGGTCAGCACGTCGACGGTGACCGACTCGCAGTGAGGCTGGTTCTCGATCGCTTCCTCCATCGCACGGGCGAGGCTGTCCGCGCTCGCGGGGCTGACGGGCGTGCCGGCGAACTGGTGGTACAGCGACCCGAACTTGATGCCCGCCTCGAAGCAGGCGGTCTGGGCGTCGGTGGGATCCATACCAGCCGCTGAAGCGCCGCGCTGTAATCAGTGTCGGCTCGGCGCGTCGACCGATCGGTGTCTCCTCACCTGTCGTCAGTGTGACATCCGGCGCACGGAACCGTACCTTACTTACTGACCGGTCGCAAGGATTCACCTGAATGGACGAGCCGGTCTTACTCACTGGGGCGGGCGGACGCGTTGGGCAGGCCGTGCTACGGGGGCTCGAAGACGAGTACGAGTGGAAACTCCTCCTCCACAGCCCGCCGGACGAGGAACCGGACCACGAGTACCTCATCGGCGACGTGACCGACGAGGACACCGTCGCCGAGGCGATGGAGGGCGTCGGCGCGGTCATCCACCTCGCTGGCGACCCGCGACCGAGCGCGCCGTGGTCCTCGGTGCTCACGAACAACATCGACGGCACCCAGAAGATGTACGAGGCGGCCATCGAGGAGGGCGTCGAGAAGTTCGTCTACGCCTCCTCGAACCACGCCGTCGGCCACTACGAGACCGACGAGCGAACGCCCGAGATGTACCGCAGTCACGACGAGTTCCGCCTCGACGGGACCGAGTTCCCCCGTCCGGGCAACCACTACGGCGTCTCGAAGGCAACCGGCGAGATCCTCGGCCGCTACTACCACGACGAGTACGGCATCTCCGTCTGCAACATCCGCATCGGGAACCTCACGAAGGGCCACCCGCCCATCGACTACGAGCGCGGGCAGGCGATGTGGCTCTCCTACCCCGACTGCGCGCGTATCCACCGCTGCGCGCTGGAAGCCGACTACGGCTTCGAGATCGTCTACGGCATCTCGGACAACGACCGCAAGTACTACTCCATCGAGCGCGCCCGCGAGGTACTCGGCTACGACCCGCAGGACAACTCCGCCGAGTGGGACGGCGACGAGAAGGTCGCTGCGGAAGACTGAGACGCCCACGCGACGGTATCCACCTCGATAGATCGGCCACCGGCCTCGGTTCCGTACAACGTCACTCTGCTGGCACGGCTATTCGTCGAAGATCGTCTGAACCTTCTCGACCAGTTCCGGCGCCGAGTCGCGGCCGCGGTATCTGACTTCTCCGCTTCGCTGGTCGAACTCGACCCAGTCGGCCGATTCGAGTTTCGGGAGGTGGACGTGGACGAGTGCCGTGTGGATCTCCGTCCGGTCTCGATCCGGCAGGGGGCCGTCGACGTGATCGGGCAGCCGGGAATCGATGTGACCCGCGATTTCCTCGGTGTTCGAGGCGGGCTCGTCGACGGCGTTCTCGAAGTAGTTGATGACCTCCCGACGGAGATGATGGCGTAGCACGTCGAAGACCTCGTCGACCGCCTCCGCTGTGTCCGGGTAGCAATCGGCCGGTGGCATGGGACAAGTTGACGTCCCGGTCGGAAAAACAGTTTCTCACTACGATCCGTCCTCGTTCGCTGATACGTCGAAGCCTCTCGCTACTGGAGAACAAACGCTGGAAATGCCTGAATAACGCCGCTGTTCGGTACCGAGAGAGACGCATACCGGTGGCGAATAGAACAGCGGTGAACGTGTGACACCGGACGAGAGAGTGCGTAGAACGCGCCGAAAACGGGGACACGGGACCGCAGACGAGTGGGGCTGTAACTGGGTGGGTAGACGAGCGGTGGGACCCGAGCCGGTGGTTTTTCCAGTCGGTTTCGATGGAGACCGGCCTCGTCCCCGCGAGGCGTTCGGCCGGTTTCACCGGAGACACAGAACCGATCCCTGAATAGCTGGACTGGGGCGGCGTGCAGCCGTGGATCTCCGCGTCAGGTTCGCCCGTTCGCCTTGGCTCGCAGTTCGGGACTTCGAGGCGTGCGGGGTGACGACGGCGGAATTCTTACGGCCCCTGCACGTCTGGATCCGCTACATGAGTTCCTCTTCGCGGAGTGACGCCGAATTACAGCGCCGCGTCCGCCAGCAAGAGGCGCTGGCCGGCCTGGGGAGGCGGGCGCTGGATGCAGACGAACTCGAGAGGGTGATGCACGACGCGGTCACGGCGGTAACGGAGACGCTCGACGTCGACTACTGCGAGGTGTTCGAACTCGGGCCCGAAGGCGAACGGTTCACGCTCAGGGAGGGCGCAGGGTGGTCCGAGGGGGAAGTCGATCCGGTCACGATCCCGGCCGAGACCGACTCACAGACCGGCTACACGCTCCACGCGGAGGGGGCAGTGGTCGTGGAATCGCTGTCGGGCGAAGAGCGGTTCGACGGCGACGACTTTCTCGTCGAGCGCGGCGTCGTCAGCGGCATCACGGTGACCGTCGGGCCGGCCACGGACCCGTGGGGGGTGCTGGGGGCCCACGCGACTGACCAGCGGGAGTTCTGCGACGGCGACGCGACGTTCGTCCGGAACGTCGCCAACGTCGTCGGGTCGGTCGTCGAGCGCGCGGAGACGCACAGCCGGCTCGAGGAGGTCTACGGCCGCATCTCCGACGGGTTCTTCGCGCTCGACGAGCAGTGGCGGTTCACCTATCTCAACGAGCGGGCGAACGAGCTGATCAACCCGGAGGGGCGTGATCTGATCGGCGAGGAGGTCTGGGATCGGTTCCCGGAGGCGACCGACCGGGCGTTCAAACCGAACTACGAGCGGGCGATGTACGAGCAGGAGACGGTCACCTTCGAGGAGTACTACCCGGATCCGATCGACGCGTGGTTCGAGGTGCGGGCCTACCCCTCCGAGAGCGGCCTGTCGGTGTACTTCCGGGAGAGTACCGAGCGCAAGGAGCGCGAGCGGCGCATCGCTGAGCAGGAACAGCGACTCTCGACGCTGATGAGCAACGTCCCGGGGATGGTGTATCGCTGTCGCAACGAGCGCGGCTGGCCGATGGAGTTCGTCAGTGATGGGTCCCGCGACCTCACCGGCTACGACCCAGCCGCGCTGGAGCGCGGCGAGGTATCGTTCGGCGAGGACGTCGTTGTCGAGGAAGACCGCGGGGGACTCTGGGAGGAGATCCAGGAGGGGCTGGCCGACGACGGCCAGTACCTCGTCACCTATCGCATCGAGACGGCCGACGGAGAGATCCGGTGGGTGCGCGAGCGCGGTCGTCTGACCGAGGGGGTCGGCGACACTACCGGACTCGAGGGCGTCGTCATCGACGTCACCGAGGAGGTGCGTGCCGAGCGCCGACTCGCCGAGGAACGGGACATGTTCGCGGAAGGCCCGGCGATCGTCTTCCGCTGGCGCAACGAAGAGGGGTGGCCCGTCGAGTACGTCTCCGAGAACGTCACCGACATTCTCGGCTACGAACCGTCGGCGCTCGAATCGGGCGAAGTCCCGTACACGGACCTGCTGCTCGACGAGGAGATCGACCGCATCGCCGCGGAGGTCGAGGCCCACACCGACGGACAGACCGACCGGTTCAGCCACGAGCCCTACCGCGTTCGGACGAGCGACGGCGACGTGCGCTGGGTGAAAGACACCACGAAGATCGTCCGCGACGACGCCGGCGAGGTGGACCACTACCTCGGCTATCTGGTCGACATCACCGAGCGCAAGGAGCGCGAGCAGGAACTGCGCCGCTACGAGACCATCGTCGAGACCATCGACGACGGCATCTACGTCAAAGACGAGGACGGGAAGTTCACGATGGTCAACGACGCCTACGCGGAGATGCTCGGCTACGACCCCGAGGAACTGGTCGGCGAGCACGCGTCGCTGGTCGTCGACGAGGAGGTGGTCGAGCGAGCGCGCCGGGAGGAGACTGCCGACCGCGACGAGCAACTGGACGGCCCCGCGCTGGAGGCGGAAATGGAGACCGCCGACGGCGAGCGACTCCCTGCCGAGGCGACGTTTGCGGTGCTAGAAACGGACGACGGGGCACAACAGCGCGTCGGCGTCGTCCGCGATACCTCCGAGCGCAAGGAGCGCGAGCGCGAGTTGCGCCGCTACGAGGCCATCTTCCAGGCCGTCAACGACGGCCTGTACGTCGTCGACGAGGACGGGGAGTTCACGATGGTCAACGACGCCTACGCGGAGATGCTCGGCTACGAACCCACGGAACTGGTCGGCGAACAGGTCTCGATGGTCGTCGACGAGTCCATCCAGGAGCAAGCGAGGGAACAGGAGGCCGCGCTACGGGAGGGGACCACCGAGATGGCGTCCATCGAGGCGGAGATGGAGGCGGCCGATGGCGAGCGGATCCCGGCGGAGGCGACGTTCGCGATGCTCCCGACGCCGGGGGCGGAGCAACGCCGCGTCGGTGTCGTCCGTGACATTTCCGAGCGGAAGGAGCGCGAGCGGGAGCTCCAGCGCTACGAGCGCCTCGTCGAGAACCTCCCCGTCGGCGTCTATCGCAACACGCCCGAACCCGGCGGCGAGTTCGTCGAGATGAACGACGCGCTGGCGCGGATCTTCGGCGCCGACTCGCGGGAGGAACTGATGGAGGTCCCGGTCAGGGACCTCTACACGGATCCCTCCAAGCGCGAGGAACTGAGCGAACGCCTCGAAGCGGAGGGAATCGTCAAGGACTTCGAGTTACGGCAGGAGACGCTCGACGGCAGGGAGATATGGATCTCCGTGACCGGGATCACGACGGAGGAAGACGGCGAGCTGTACTTCGACGGCGTCGTGCAGGACGTCACAGACAGGAAAGAGCGCGAACGCGAACTGCGGGAGACCGAGCGGCGCTTCGAGGCGGTCTTCGAGGACCCGAACATCCTCGTCGGGTTGCTGGAACCGGACGGGACGGTCGTGGACATCAACGAGACGGCGATGGAGTACATCGACGCCGACCTCGCGGACGTCCGCGGCGACCTGTTCTGGGAGACGCCGTGGTGGGGGATGGGTGACGACGTCCAGTCCGACGTCAGGGAGTGGACCGAGCGCGCCGCGGCCGGCGAATACGTCGACTTCCAGGCCGACCTCACGCGGCCGGACGGCCAGCAGTACACGCTCGAGGGGTACTTCCGGCCGGTCACCGACGAGGACGGGAACGTCGTCTCGATCATCGTCTCCGACCGCGACGTCACCGAGCGCCGCGAGTACGAGCGACGGCTCGCCCAGTCCGAACAGCGCTACCGGACGCTCGCCGAGTACTTCCCCAACGGCATCGTGACGCTGTTCGACGACGACCTCGAGTACACGCTGGCCGCCGGACAGGGGTTCGACTGGATCCCGGTCGATCCCGAGGACCTGGAGGGCGAGCGGCTCTACGACGTCTGGCCCGAGGAGACGGCCGAAGCGCTCGAGCCGGCCTTCCAGGCCGCGCTCGACGGCCGTGAGGAGGCGGTCGAACTCGAGTACGAGGGCCGCGACTGGGTGCTCCGGGGGGTGCCGATTAGCGACGAACGGGGCGACGTCTTCGCGGGCATGACGATGGCCCAGGACATCACCGAGCGCAAGGAGCGCGAGCGGGCGCTCAGGGAGTCCGAGCGGCGCTACCGGACGCTCGCCGAGCACTTCCCCAACGGCGCGGTCGGCGTGTACGACGACGATCTGGAGTACACCCTCGCCGCGGGGGCCAAGATGGGCACGGAACTCCCCCCGGCGGACGTGCTCGAAGGCAGCCGTCTGCCCGACGTCTTCCCCGAGCACACCGTCGCCGATCTCGAACCCCTCTTCCGGGCGGCCGTGGAGGAGGGCGAAACGGGGAACACGACCACCGAGTTCGGCGGCCGCTACTGGCGGGTCTGGGCGACGCCGCTGCGAAACGTCGACGGCGAGATCTTCGCCGGACTGAGCTTCGCGCAGGACATCACCGAGCGCCGCGAGTACGAGCAGATGCTCGAGGAGTCCAACGAGCGACTGGAACAGTTCGCCTACGCCGCCTCCCACGACCTGCAGGAGCCGCTGCGGATGGTCTCCAGCTATCTCCAGCTGATCGAGCGCCGATACGAGGACGAACTCGACGAGGAGGGGGAGGAGTTCATCGCGTACGCGGTCGACGGCGCCGACCGGATGCGCGAGATGATCGACGGGCTGCTCCAGTACTCCCGGGTCGAGACGCGGGGCGACCCCTTCGAGCCGGTTGCCCTCGACGCGGTGGTCGCGGAGGCCCGCGAGGATCTCGGGATGAAGATCGCCGAGACGAACGCCGAGATTGCGGTCGCGGACCTGCCGCAGGTCGAGGGCGACCCCGGGCAGTTACGGCAGGTGTTCCAGAACCTGCTGGACAACGCCATCGAGTACAGCGGCGAGGGCCGCCCGCGAGTGGAGGTCTCGGCCGAGCGGGCCGGCGACTGGTGGGAGATCTCGGTCAGCGACGAGGGAATCGGGATCGACCCCGACGACGCCGACCGCGCCTTCGAGGTGTTCCAGAGCCTGCACGACCGCTCGAGCTACGACGGGACCGGCATCGGCCTCGCGCTCTGCGAGCGCGTCATCGAGCGCCACGGCGGCGACATCTGGGTCGACTCCCGACCGGGCGAAGGCGCAACCTTTTCGTTCACGCTCCCGGCACCGGAGGACGAGAATGAGTGAGCGACCCGGCGCCTCGGCCGATATCCTGCTCGTCGAGGACAACCCCGGCGACGTCCGCCTCACGCGGGAAGCCTTCGAGGAGGGCAACATCTCGAACTCCCTCCACGTCACGACCGACGGCGTCGAAGCGCTCGAGTTCCTGCACCAGCGCGGGGAACACGCCGACGCCCCGCGGCCCGACATCGTCCTGCTCGATCTGAACCTCCCGCGCAAGAACGGCGAGGAGGTGCTCGCCGAGATCCGCGACGACGACGACCTCTCGTGTATCCCGGTCATCATCCTGACGAGTTCGGAGGCCGAGGAAGACGTCGTCCAGTCGTACGAGCTACAGGCCAACGCCTACCTCACGAAACCAGTCGACCCGAGCGAGTTCATCGAGACGGTCAGACGCTTCCGGGCGTTCTGGCTCGAGGTCGTCCGGCTCCCGCCGGACGAGGTGGAGTGATGCCGGGCGACGAACTCGACGTCCTCCTGATCGAGGACAACCCCGGCGACGCCCGACTCATCGAGGAGATGATCCGCGAGGCCGGCGACCTCCGTCGCCGCGTCGAGGCCGACGCCGGCGCCGCGGACGGCTCGCAGTTCCACCACGAGACGACGCTCACGGACGGCCTCGACGCCCTCGCTGAGTCCGGTGCCGACGTGCTGCTGCTCGACCTCGGGCTCCCCGAGAGCACGGGACTCGACACGCTCGAATCGGTGCTCGACGCGACCGAGTTCGTCCCGATCGTCGTCCTCACCGGGCTGCGCGACGAGGAGGTCGGGATCGAGGCGGTCCAGCGCGGCGCCCAGGACTACCTCGTCAAAGACGAGGTCACGAGCGACCTGCTGGTGCGGTCGATCCACCACGCGATCGAGCGCAACCGACAGGAGCGCGAGCGCGCCCGCCGGCTCGAACAGCTGGAAGCGCTCAACCGACTCAACCGCGTCAGCCAGGACGTCACCCACGCCGTCATCACGACGGAGGCCCGCGAGGACCTCGAACGGACCGTCTGCGAGCGCCTCGTCGCCTCTGACGCCTACCGATTCGCCTGGATCGGCGAGGTGAACCGCTCGACCGACCAGGTGACACCGCGGGTGTCCGCGGGCGTCGAGGAGGGGTACCTCGACGACGTCACGATCTCCCTCGACGACTCCGGGTCCGAGGGACCGGCCGCCGCGGCCGTCCGGACCGGGGAGGTCCAGGTCGTTCAGGACGTGCGGACGGATCCGTCGTTCGAGCCCTGGCGCGAGATCGCCGGCGACCGGGACTTTGAGTCTGTCGCCGCGATCCCGATCGCCCACGAGGATCTATTCTACGGGCTGCTCGTGGTCTACGCGGAGTCGCCGAGCGCCTTTTCGGACCCGGAAGTCGAGGTTCTCGGCCGGCTCGGGGACGTGATCGGCCACGCGATCACGGCCGTCGAGCGCAGGGACGCTCTGGTGAGCGACGAGGTCCTCGAACTGGAGTTCACGACGACGGGCGTCGCCGGGGAACTGACTGCGCTCACCGCGGGCACCGACGCCGCCATCGACGTCGAGACGGTCGTCCGGAGCGACGAGGGCGTCGTCGCCTACGGGCAGGCCGACGGCGTCTCGCGGGACGAACTCGCCGACGCCTTCGAGCGCGCGGACCTGATCGGCGACTTCCGCTTTCTCTCCTCGGAGGGCGACGATCTTGGGTTCGAACTCGTGACCGACGCCATCACGTCGCTGGTGACGGCCGTCGCCACCCACGGCGGCCAGATATCCGGCGCGACGGTCGCCAGCGGGGAGTTCCGATTCGTCGTCGGGTTCCCACGCGGGCGCGACAAGCGCCAACTGGTCGACCTCGTCGAAGACCACTGCCCCGGCGCCACCCCTCGCGCCCAGCGGACCGTCCAGCGCGACGACGCCGACGTCGACACCGCCGCTTCGGTCATCGACGACCGGCTCACCGAGAAGCAACGCGCCGCGGTCGAGACGGCGGTCTTCGCGGGCTTTTTCGACTGGCCGCGCACGTCCACCGGCGAGGACGTCGCCGACCGCCTCGGCGTCTCGCCCGCGACGTTCACCCAGCACCTGCGAGCCGCCGAGCGGAAACTCTTCGAGGCGCTGTTCCGCGACGGCGAGGCGTCAGACGACGACTCGGCCTCGTGGACGCCCCTGGAGTCCGACCGCGAGTCCGAGTGACTCGCGCGGCCGAATTCCTCGTGCGCGCACGTCCGAAGATGGACAACCCGGGGCCGACGGGACTACCCGGTCCTATGCGTATCGAATACGTACCAGAAAAGCCCAGTATGATGGCTGTATGGCTCGGAAAACTCCGAATACCGGGTTTCTCCAAAATGCTTAGGCGGGTCGTACTTCCCCCGGGAGAGATAAGGAAGAGTTACGATGAGCACACTGGGAAAGGAGTTCACGCAACAGCTCGGTAACCAGTCGCTGGCCGCGGTCGACGACGACACCAAGCGGGGGATACTCGTCGCGCTGGCCGACGCAGACGCGCTTACCGAGCGAGCGATCGCCGCCGAACTCGCCGAGGGGGATGCCGATGACGACGAGATCCGGGCGCTTCGCACGGAACTGCACCACGTTCACCTGCCGGCGCTCGAAGACGCCGACCTCGTCTCGTGGAACCGGGACGAGGCGACCGCCGCACCGACCGACCATCCGCTGTTCGACGAGTGCTTCGCCGATCTCCTCCATCGCGACGGCGACACCTGGGACGACGTCCGCTCGTGTGTGACAGACAGGGAGCGCCGAGCAGTCATCGACGCCCTCGAATCTCACACGAATCCCGTCGCGCGCGCCACGCTGGCACGCGATGTGGCCGCGAGCGAGGCGTCCGCGGACGACGTCCGCGACGTCGAGATCCAGCTGCACCACGTCCACCTGCCGAAACTCGACGAGGCGGGACTGGTCGACTACGACCCCGACGAGGGCGTCGTCTCGCACGACCTGGCCGACGCGTTCGCCGTCGGCGACCTGTTAGCCGGCGCGTAGTGACCCGGTAACGCGGTCGTACTGCCCAGCACTCACCGCCACGTACCGGCGGCCCGCCGCGTCCGCTGGCCGCTCGTGGCATGCCGAGCTGTCGTGCGACGACTCGGGTCCGCTCCGTCGCGCGTGCCCGTCGATTACCGATCGTCTTCGACGACGTCGGCATCGGGCGCGTTTCGAACCACGCTCCGCAATCCCTTCTCCGCGTTGTGTCTGCGCGTGTAGCCCTCGCCACTTGTGGCGATGACGTTCCCATTCCGGTGGACGAGCCGCCAGCGCCACTCGTCCGCCCGGTCCCGAAAGACCTCGAACCGCGCCTGACTCGACAGCGGCGCGACCGGCTCGACGATGGTCTGCTCGTCCGACCCCGATTCGCTGCTCGTCTCGCCAGCGTCGGCTGCCGCCTCGACTGTCGCCGTCTCAGTAGCGGGCTGTTCGCTCTCGCCGGCCTCCGCGTCGCTCGGTTCGTCCCCGTCGTTCGCTGACCCGGACACGTCGGCCTCCGGCTCGCCCCCGTCGTCCGACCCAGCAGTCTCAGCGGACGTGTCCCCGGGAACGACCTCACTCATCGGAGGCTCGTCCTCGCGCACCCACTCCAGTTCGACCTCGATCTCGGCCTCGTCGCCGTCGGTCTCGTATTCGAGTTCGAAGTCGAACTCGTCGGGGACCGTCGCGGTGACGGCGTCCTCGCCGGATCCGATCGCGACGGCGCCCGCGTCGACGCCGTCGGCGAGCCCGCGGAGGACCGCGGCGGCCTCGGCCCGCGTCGCCGTGCGCTCGGATTCGAACTCTTCGGTCGATTCGTCGGGTTCCTCTTCGGCGGCCGCTCGGTCTGACTCGCC
Organism: Halosimplex yunnanense; assembly: GCF_054504345.1. Classification (NCBI taxonomy): domain Archaea; kingdom Methanobacteriati; phylum Methanobacteriota; class Halobacteria; order Halobacteriales; family Haloarculaceae; genus Halosimplex; species Halosimplex yunnanense. The sequence continues at coordinate 222,065 of NZ_JBTJEL010000037.1, forward strand.
GTCGGTGTCCTCGTCCCTCATGGTCCGACGTAGGATTCGACGGCGGAAAACAGTTGACCGGGCCGCCCCGCTCGCGACCTGATCTCGACCTCACTCCGCGGTCGTGTCGATCCCGAGCGCTCGGTTCAGCCCGCAGAAACAGGTCACCGCGTTGAACCCCATGCCGACGGCGGCGATACCGAGCACGAGTCCGCGCGAGCGGTTCCCGCTGGCGAGGGCCTTCACCGCGAGGACGGTACACAGGACCGCGACGATTCCACGCGCGAGACGATCGCGGCCGCCGACGTTCGACTCCATGGACGGCAGTCGGGCCGGCGCTGTTACAAATCCGTCGACCGGATACGATCCGCTGGTGTTCGTCGGCGACGCCGGACGGGCCGCTCGGTCCCTGTCGCGTCGAACACAGGGGCGGCACCCGTCTGTTCGTCCGGCCTTACCGCTCCTCGAACAGCCCGTCGACGTCCGACTCGCGGTGTTCGCGCCGGTCGACGTGCTCGGCGAGCCGCTGGGCGACGATGGCGCGGCTGTCGGGGTCACGAACGAAATCCAGCAGGAAGGTGACGAACTCGCTCCCGTCGTCGCCGGCCTCCAGATCCGCGCGAGCGTAGCCGATCGCCCGTTCGATCACCGCTTCGTCGTAGCCGAACTCCTCCGCGAGGACGATGGCGGCGACGAACGTGGCCTCGACGTCGAGGTCGGCCAGCTCCAGCGCGTCGCCGTCGACGGTGAGCGCCGGCAGCGGTCCGCGTTCGATGCGCTCCGGGTCGCGTGCGAGGCGGTCGAGGTGGTCCCGCACAGTCCCGACGTTCACGCCGCGGTAAGTCGCGGGGAGGTCGGCGAGGTAGTCGCCGGCGCTGTCGGCGAGGCCGGTCGCGCCCGACCAGTTGCGTTCGCGGGCGTGGTGGACGGCGGCGGTGAACTGAATGAGCCCGTGGAGGAATCGCTCGTCGTCGCCCTCGGGCAGTTCGAGCCACCGCTCTTCCCACGCGTCGTGGGCGGCGTGATACTGGCCCGCGTTGTAGACGGCGACCCCCGCCCGGAGCTGTGCGTCCATGTCGGTTCGTTCGCCCGCCCGGCCGAAAACCCCTACGACGCGGGTTCGCCGGTGGTTCCCGCGTCGCTATCGGCGGCCCGGTCGGCCACTGTCGCCGCCTCGTAGTGGCGGACGAGCGCGTTGACGAACGCGAACTTCAGCGCCATCGACAGGGCCGTCAGCACCGCGGTCGAGCGGGGTTTGCGGCGGTAGGCCGCGTAGAGCGCCGCGACCGTGACGGGCAGGGTCGCCGCGTCGAGCGTCCGGAGGAGCGTCCCGCTTTTCCCGTGGTCGGTCCAGTAGCGCTCGGCCTGGACGACGTCGTTCGTCCACGCCCGCGCGTCGTCGGGCTTCGGGAGGACGACCGGGTTCACCGCGATGGCGGCCACCGCCGCGACCAGCAGCCGCTTGCGGCGGGTCAGGATCGCGTACACCACCACCGGGAACGCGAACACGCGCGTCCAGCCGCTCCACGGGTTGGCGTGGCGCTCCCAGAGGAACTCCGCGAGCCGTTCCGATGGCACTGTCGTCGACACCTCCGTAACTTGGTAGCTAGTCGCAATAAGCGGAGGGCACGACCCGACGAGTGGCCACCGCACTGCGGTCACTCCGCAACCGGGTCGGGCGAACCCGGGGGCCCGCCGGCCACTCGATCTCCTCCTCGTAGCGCCTGACCAGGGCGGCGACGAACGCGAACTTCAGCGTCATCGCCGCCGCGCCCGCGACCGTGGCACCGCCCACGTCCCGGCGGTAGGCGGCATAGACGGCGTACAGGGTCGCCAGTCCGTTCCCGACGTTGAGCGCCTGCAGCGCGCCCAGTCGGTCGCCGCTCTCGCGCCAGTACCGTTCGGCGAGGACGACCTTCGTCATCCAGGCGTCGGCGTCGTCCGGCCTCGGGAACATGACCGGGTTGAACACCGCGAACGCCACCGTCGCGGCGAGCAGTCGCCACCGGCGGTGGTACACGGCGTACAGCAGCGCCGGGAGCGTCAGCGTCCGCGACCAGCCGCTCCAGGGGTTGGCGTGGCGCTCCCAGAACGCACGCCAGACTCGCGCTCGCGTGGAGTCGTCCATACTGTGGCTTCGCAGAGAGACGTGAAAAGTCGGCGGGGTGAGGTTCGCCCCTACAGGTCCTCGACGAGTTCGATGCCCCACCCTTCGGGGCCGGTGACGAAGGCGACGCGGGAGTCGTACTCCTCCATCGTGATCGGGCCGTCGTCGATCCGGTCGTCGTCCAGCTGGTCCAGCGCCGCGTCCACGTCCGCGACGGTGATCGCGACGTGTTCGAACTCGCCCGTCTCGACCGGTCCGCCGGCCTCGACGAACTGGAGCGCGGCGGGGTCGTCGGTGTCCTCGTCGGCAGGGTCGCCGACGAAGACGTTCCGCGTACCGTCGTCGGTCTCGAACTCCCGGAGCACCTCGTAGCCGAACAGGTCCTCGTAGAACGCCACGCTGGCCTCGACGTCCTCGACCTGGATCGCGGTGTGTCGCAGTGTCATCGAGCGATCCGTCGGAGAGCGACGGGTTAAACGCTGCTGTCGCCCGTCGGTTCACTCCTCGCGGTCCGTCCAGAACTCGAACGAGCGTCCGGGGACGAAGATGTCGAGGCCGACCGCGGTTTCCTCGCCCTCGTTCTCGACGCGGTGGGACTCCCACGGGTCGAGCCACACCGAGTCGTAGCGCGTTAAGCGCTCGCTATCGCCCTCGGTGTGGACGGTAAGCTCGCCATCGAGGACGAGACAGACCTGCCCGTTCTCGTGGTCGTGCATCGGCGAGCTGTGCCCGGGCGGTTTCTCGAACCACTCCAGGCTCACGTCGTCGTCGCCCGCGAGCGCGACGCGACGCCATCCCTCGTCCGGTTCGTATGTCTCGGCGTCGTCGAAGCTCACTCGCTTCATACCGACCGATCCGGGCCGCGCTACAAATCTCTGTGGACAGGACCCATCCCTCGCCCGAAGCGGCCGATCCACCGCGTACGCCTCCTCGAACTACTTAAAGCGTTCGCCCCCTTGCCGGTCGTGAAGCGTTGCGATAGGGTATACCCCGTTGGCACTCCTATCGAGAGGTATGACGGACGTAGATACCGTTCACGACGCCGACCAGCGCTTGACCGACGAACCGACCGAGGGGCGCGACCCCGTCCCGGCGGTGGTCGACTGGTTACTCGCGCTCGTCGCTGGAGCGATCGGTCTCACCCTGACGGCTGTCGGCGTCTGGCTGTACACCCGGGTCGACCGGGCGCTGATCACCGAGATCATCATGGCCGAGGGAGTGGAGGTGAACGGGATTACGCGCGCGGAAGCCATCGCCGCCGGGGTTCCGTTCGTCGACTGGGTCGGGATCGGCGTCGCGCTGACCGGCCTCGTCTTCGTCGCCGGCGCCGTGGCGTTCGCCGTCGCGCGCCGGCGCACCCGCGACCGGGTCGTCCGCGAGGGCGGAACGACCGCCACGTTCTGGGCGAGCAGCGTCTACGGCGCGGCGATAACGGCACTGGTCTCGTTCGTTCCCGGTTCGGCGATCGTCGGTGGCGGCGCCGCGGCGTACCTCCACGGCGACGCCGAGACGCGCGTCGGCGCCGCATCGGGACTGGTCGTGTGGGCGCTGACGTTCCCGCTTCTGGTCTTCCTCGCCGTCGGATTCGTCGCCGGGGGCGGAGCGATCGGCGACGCCGCGAGCGGCGCCGTCCTCGCCGTGATCCTCGTCGCCGGCGAACTGCTCGGCTTGGCGATCAACGCCGGCCTCGGCGCGCTGGGCGGCTTCCTGGCCACCAGACTCGTCTGACGTGACTCTGTCTTTGATCGATTCGAAGAAGCGACGCTGACCCTCCACAGCGACACGGGGAAACGTACGCAACGCTCGCGAGGTGACTTCGGAAAGGAACGTCCGGACGGAGATTCGAACTCCGGTCCCTGGCTCCGCAAGCCAAGAGGATAGTCCACTACCCTATCCGGACTCACTTCTACGTACCGCGGTTGATTGTAAAGGGGTTACGATCCGTCCGGCGAGTGTCAAAGGATCGCTTGATAGTCGAGAAGACCCTTTATTCGACCCCGCGATGGTCGATACGTGAAGCGACGCACCCTCCTCCGCGGTCTCTCCGCCGCGGGCGCACTGACGATTACAGGCTGTCTGGCCGACGATTCCGGCAGTCAGTCGACGGAGACCGACGAACCGACCGAAACCGACTCCCCTGCACCGACCGATACCAATGTCCCCGCAACGACCGACGGATCCGGCGAGGGCACCGACGTGGACTCCCCCGAAGACACACAGAGCGACGGACCCGGCGATACGGTTACAGAACCCGACCCGGACGGCAGCGACACGCCGAGTGACGTACCGGTGGATACGGTGAGCGAGACGCCCGACAGCGAGCCGTCCGCGACGCCGAGCGGGATCGCCGACGAGTCGCTTTCGGTCACCCGCAACGAGTGCGGCACCGAGACCGACGAGGCCTCGGTCGCGTTCGACGAAGACGGCGGGACGGTCACCGTCACCGGGACGATCTGGGGCAACGACGCCTGCTACACCGCGACCCTCGCGGACGTGCGCCTCGACGGGGGGACGCTCACTGTCACCGTCGGTGCCGAGTCCGACGCCGGGACCGATACCATGTGCGCCGAATGCATCACGGAAATCGACTACGAGGCGACGGTCGCGCTGGAGAGCGCGCTCCCCGAGACGGTGACGGTCGTCCACCAGCACGACGGCGAGGACACGCACGTCACGTCGACCGACCGATAACGAGAGTGGACCGCGGCTCTGTTCGAATCTGTGTCTTGCGTGGAGTGGTGAAGTTGGAACGCGACCGCAGAAATTAGCGAGCGTTGAAAGCCCTCGGCGCGCCCACTAGTAGTATTCACTACCACAGAAATTAGCGAGCGATGAAATCCCTCGGCGCGCTCGCGGTCGCTGAGCGGGATATCCGCGCTCTCCGCACCGCCCGCGCGGATAGTCGCCTGCTCAGGCGACTACATAAACGCGAGCCCGCCTCGCCCTTTCAGTCCGCCAGGACCGCAACAGCAACTGCACCCGCCCAGCACCGCAACGGGCCACACGCCTCCCCAGCCGATTCGCTCGCGACGCTCGCTCATCCCTCGCACGGCTACGTCGCGCGCATGAAAACGCGCGACAGCGCGCGCCACCGCATCGAACCGCTCACTTATTCTCTGTTCTGAACACCGCCCCCATTCGACCCTCGATTTTATCCCGGAAGGGGCGACCACGCAGACCCATGCACGGAGCGATACCGGCGGTCGGAGGGGCCCTCTGGGCGGTCGCGGGCGGGACCGTCGCGACGGCGAAATCGGCCGAGGAGAGCGGGGTAGCGCGGCAACGACAACGCTTAAGCGGCGAGATACCCTGCCAACGGCTAGACTAATGGGAGCGATCGAGGAGATCTACGCGGATCTGGAGACCGACGTCTCCGAGGAGGAGTTCCGCGAGGCCGTCGAGGAGAAGGTCGAGCAGATGGGCGGACTCGCCGACGAGGAGACGGCGGCGATGCTCCTCGCCCACGAACTCAACGAGGGGGAAGTAGACACCGTCGCGGACATCGAACCCGGCATGGAGGAAGTGAAGTTCCTCGCCAAAGTCGTCTCTATCGGCGATATGCGGACATTCGAGCGCGACGGGGAGGACGAGGAAGGTCGGGTCATCAACGTCGAAGCGGCCGACGAGACCGACTCGGTCCGCCTCGCGTTCTGGGACGAGCAGGCCGAGTCCATCGCCGGGGGCATGCTGGAGGAGGGAGAGGTCCTCCGCATCGCCGGCCGACCCAAGGACGGCTACAACGGCCTCGAAGTCTCCGTCGACAAGGCCGAGCCCGACGAGGACACCGAGATAGACGTCCAGCTCGGCGACGGGTCGTCCGTCGAGGGCCTGACGATGGGCCAGTCCGACGTGAACGTCACCGGCATCGTGCTGGAGACCGAGTCGATCCGGACGTTCGACCGCGACGACGGCTCGGAGGGGAAGGTCGCGAACTTCCTGCTCGGCGACGAGACCGGTCGCGTGCGCGTGACGCTGTGGGACGACCGCGCCGAGCGCGCCGAGGAACTGGAACCGGGGACGGCCGTCGAAGTCGTCGACGGGTACGTCCGCGAGCGCGAGGGCGACCTCGAACTCCACGTCGGCGACCACGGCGCCGTCGACGAGATCGACGAGACCGTCGAGTTCGTCCCCGAGGCCGACGCCATCGCCAGCGTCGAGATGGATCAGGTCGTCGACCTGGCGGGCGTCGTGCGCTCGGCCGACCCGAAACGGACGTTCGACCGCGACGACGGCTCCGAGGGACAGGTCCGGAACATCCGCGTGCAGGACGACACGGGCGACATCCGCGTCGCGCTGTGGGGCGAGAAGGCCGACAAGGAGATCGCGCCCGGCGACGAGGTGTTCGTCGCCGACGCCGAGATCCAGGACGGGTGGCAGGACGACCTGGAGGCCTCGGCGGGCTGGCAGTCGACGGTCGTCGTCCTCGACGAGAACACCGGCGCCGGCGCGGCCGCGCCCTCGCCCGGCGGTACGGGCGGCAGCGGCGACTCCGGCGGGTCGGGCGACTCGGAGTCGGCCGGCCTCGGCGCGTTCACCGGTGACGAGGAGGGCGATTCGAGCAGCGGGTCGAGCGCGGACGCGAGCGACTCGGAGGCCGGCGGTGCCAGCGCGGACGGCGGGGCAACGGCCGCCGCGGCGGAGGAAGTCGAGTTCACGGGGACGGTCGTCCAGACGGGCGATCCCGTGATTCTGGACGACGGGCAGGAGACGATGCAGGTCGAGACGGACGCGGCGCTGACGCTCGGGCAGGAAGTGACCGCACGCGGGTCGGTGCGCGACGACCGCCTCGATGCCGACGACGTCTTCTGACAGGCTCGACCGCGAAACGGCCGCGCTCGGCGGCGAAGGACCGTTCGACGGCGGGTCGACGGGGTGGAAGTTACTACCGATCGGAGGTGACGTGCCGGTACTCACGCCCCGACGACAGCGCACAGGGGGTTTCGGAAACGCTTAAGGCCGGAACAGACCGCTTGTGGTGTATGAGCGTCGAGCTACCGTTCGCGCCGGTCGACACGATAATCCGGCGCAACGCCGGGAGTTTGCGGGTCAGCGCCGAGGCCGCCGAGGAACTCGCCCGTCGCATTCAGCAGCGGGGGGCCGAGTTGGCGACCGAGGCGGCGAAGGTGGCGACCGCGGACGGGCGGAAGACGCTGATGGCGTCGGATTTCGGCGTCGATGCCACCGCCGATAAGGACGACCTCGAACTGCCGATCGCTCCCGTCGACCGCATCGCTCGCCTCGACATCGACGACTACCGCGTCTCCATGGACGCCCGCGTCGCGCTGGCCTCCGAACTGGAGACGTACGCCGACCGCGTGGCCGCGGCCGCCGCCGACCTCGCCCGCCACGCCGACCGCCGGACGGTCAAGGCGGAGGACGTCGAGGCCTACTTTCGATTAGCACAGTACTACGAGTAACCTCGTCATGAACTTCGGTTACCGGGACGTCTGTCTCGACCACGACACCGGCAAGCGCCACCCCGAGAGCCCCGACCGCCTGCGCGCCATCCGCCAGGGCCTCTCGGAGTCCCACGGCGTCAAGTACGTCTCTCCCGACGACGCGACCGAGGAGCAGATCGCCGCCGCCCACGACGCCGACTACGTCCAGGAGGTCAAGGACTTCTGCGCCGACGGTGGCGGCGACTGGGACGCCGACACCGTCGCCGTCGAGGCCACGTGGGACGCCGCGCTCGCGGCCGCGGGGATGGCCAACTGGGTCGCCGACGCGGCCCTCGACGGCGCCGACGGCCGTGACACGCCCTTCGCGCTCGGCCGCCCGCCGGGTCACCACGCCGTCTACGACGACGCGATGGGGTTTTGCTTCTTCAACAACGTCGCCGTCGCGGCCCAGCACGCCCTCGACGACCGCGACGTCGACCGCGTCGCCATCGTCGACTGGGACGTCCACCACGGCAACGGCACGCAGGACATCTTCGAGGACCGCGAGGACGTGTTCTTCGTCTCTATCCACGAGGACGGCATCTACCCCGGAACCGGCGACGTGACCGAGATCGGTTCGGGCCCCGGCGAAGGAACGACGATGAACGTCCCGTTCCCGCCGGGGACGCGGACCGCCGGCTACCTCGCCGCGGTCGAGGACCTGATCGTCCCCGCCTTCGAGGCGTTCGAGCCGGATCTCCTCCTCGTCTCCGCGGGCTTCGACGCTCACGAACACGACCCCATCTCGCGGATGCGCGTCTCGACGGAGGGCTACGGCTGTCTGGCCCACCGGCTGTCGACGTTCGCCGACCGAATCGACGCCGGGTTCGGGTTCGTCCTCGAAGGCGGGTACGGTCTCGACACCCTGACCGAGAGCATCCGGACCGTCCACGAGGTGTTCGACGGCTACGAGCCCGCCGAACCCGACGAGGACGTCCAGGAGGCCGCTCAGCAGGTCATCGAGGACGTGAAGACGCAGGGATTCGACCTGGGCGGCGAGTGAGTTCGGGAACGTCCGCGGACGAGAGTGGGCCGCGGGGTGACGGATGCAGCGGCGAACGCGTCAGGTCGGATACCGGAGTATTCTGGTGTACTGAGAAGCTGTCGACGAGCGCCGCGAGTAATCCCCAGATACCGGTGAGTCGGGTGTCGCTCACCTGATCAGTAATTTCCTACATATCAACGAACGGCGGAAACCTATACAAGTGTGTACACGGAACGAGTCTCTTGGTGACTTCACCCCGTGTGTTGCTGTACGGAACAAACGTATCGTGACTGGGAATCGGAACTCGAAGACCTGACGCCGAGCGCGAAGTTCGTCTACACGGTCCTCGAGTACGAGGGACCGCTGACCCAGAAAACGCTCGCCGAGGAGACGCGCCTGTCCCAGCGCAGCGTCCGCAGCGCGCTGTCGGACCTGACCGACGCGGACCTCGTCGAGGAACGGATTTACCCCGCAGACGCCCGCCAGCGACTCTACGCGATCGACACCGAGTGACCACCCACACCCCACCGTGTCGGCCGCGTTCCGGCTGATTTTTGCGGACTCATGGACGCGGGTCCAGATAGCCCGCGAACTCGACGCCGAACTCCGCGGCGAGATCGCCGACCGATCCGCCCGCGAGGACGGTGTAGTCCGATTCCATCGCCGACTCAACGTGCGCGCCTAGCGCCACGTCGAAGACGGCGTCGCTCTCCAGAAATCCGACGGCCGTCTCGAACTCCCGCGGGCGCTCGACGACGTACCGCTCGCCGTCGAGGTACGGGCCGTACGTGCCGTCGTTCTCCGGATCCGCGTCCGCGTAGGCCTCGTAGAATCCCTCCGCGTGGTCGCGGACGTGGACCGGCGGCCCCTCGTGGCGCTCGACGGCCGGCCGCTCGGCGACTTCGAGTTCGACCAGCAGCACGACGGTCTCGTCGGCCCACGCCGCCGCGCGCAGCACGTCGAATCCCCGCCGGTCGAGTTCGCTCGTGACCCCGCCGAGCGACCGGTCGAGCTGCGGGTAGAGCTGGTCGTCCACCACGTCGGGCGCGTCGAACCTGAGCGCGACCGGCGTTGTCCCGCGCCGCTCGAAGGCTTCGCGGACTGCTTCCGCGTCCAGTGGGTCGGGATCGGTCGGGAAGAACAGCGCCTCGCGCGGGTCCGCGAGGAGGTCGCGGGCGTAGTGCTGGAGTCGCGCGACGGCCTCGGCCGAGCAGACCGCGGCGACGTTGCGTTCGGGGTCCGTCGGATCGATGACCACGAGCGGGTCGTCGAAAGCGAGGTCGGCTCTGCCGACCTCGTCATTCCGAGACGGCTTTGCCGTCTCGCGCTCCCGTCCGTGGTCCTCGGGGTCGAGTTCGACCTGTGGGTGCCAGTCGGCCGCGGCCTCGACGAACGCGCGGAAGCCGCCGTACTCGTGGACGAGCAGTTCAGTCAGATAACCGGAGAACCCGCGCGTGCGGAGGTCGCTGCCGTAGACGCCGATGCCGGTCAGGAACTGCTTGGCGACGCGCACCTCGCCCGCGAGCGCTGCGTCGATGCGCTCGGCGAGGTACTCGTTGTGGTAGGGCGTGCGGTCGACCGCCGACTGGATCTTCGTCGCGTCCTCGACCGCGTAGCAGGGGACGAGGTCGACGTCGAATCCGTCGTGCGTACCCTTGACGTACGGGTGTTCGGCGTACTCCTCGTGGCCGTCGGGTAGCACTGCGTGACCGACATCGAGCCCGTAGGACTCCAGTTCCTCCCGGCCGATGTCGGGCGGGAACGAGACGAACAGGTCGATATCGCGGTCGCCCGCCAGCCACGTGTCGCGGGCCGTCGACCCGACCTGTATCACCTCGGCGTCGACCGGCAGGTCGGCGACGGCGGCCCGGGCACGTTCGCGGAGGTCGTCGGCGACCCGGTCGAGTCGCTCGCGCTCGGCCGCGTCGGGTTCGACCCGCTCGCGGACCCGCTCGACGACCGCATCGAACTCGTCACTCATGTGCGTCGGTTCGGCGGGACCCGTGAAAATCTGTCTGATGCGCGGCGGCATTCGGATGTCGCATCGGAATGATTCCCAAAAATACTTCCTCGACAACACTTATCACTGGCCGGACGGTACTCTCGTCCATGGACGCCACACCGATCCGGTTCGCCGCGGTTGCGACCGCCGTCGCCTCGCTCGCACTGTTCGGCTACATGGTTCTGATCCCGGGGACGCTACTCGGTGGCGTCTTCGCAGCGCTCTTGCCGATTCTGGCGTACGCGGCGTGGCGGTACGTGTCGTTCGACGACGGTCGGGGCGGCCATCTCGGATAGGGATCCGGTCGGTTCGAAGGATGCGCAGATAGCGACCGGCGACAGGAGTCGCCGGCCGGCCGCCGTACGTCACTCAGTGACGTAACGGATCCAAAGCGAAATCCATATACAACAACTCCGGCTATGGATGAATGCGTGCCGCCGTAGCTCAGTTGGTAGAGCACCTCGCTGTTAACGAGGTTGTCCCAGGTTCGAGTCCTGGCGGTGGCGTTCTAGGATTTCTCGATTTCACCAGTGAAACCGATCGCTGAAGCTCTTCGTCGATAACCTTCATCGAGAGTTGAAAGCCCCGACCGGCTTCGGTCGCGCGGCTCGCTGCGCTCCTCGACTCGCTTCGCTCGTCTGCGGTGCTTGTTCCGGGAGAGCGTGCTCTCCCGGCTGTTCGCCTCACTTCGTTCGGCTACCGTCGCCGTGCTTCCCGAAGCCGGTCGCCCCTTTCATTCCCACCCACCCCGACACCACCGCAGACGGCCACACGCCTCCCCAGCCGATTCGCTCGTTCGCTCCGCTCACTCACTCACCCCTCGCGCGGTCTTCGTCGCGCGCACGAGAGCGCGCGACAGCGCGCGCCACCGCACACTGTCTGTTCACTCTATTTCGGTGATCCGGGCGACAGCTGCTTGTTCCGTCTCTTCGTCTCGCTCCGGTTCGGGCACGTCCCAGCCGCGCCGTTGCAGCGCGAGGCGGAACCGGGAGTCGTCGAGCGAGACGGGGCCGTAGTAGGTACCGACGCGCTCGCGGGACCACCACTGGCCGGTCTCCCGGAGTTCCGGCAAGGAGGTGAACTCGTAGCGATAGCGCAGGACGCGGACGTGTCGCGGCGGGTCGTCGGGGAACGGGTCCGTCCGGAGGAGCGAGCGCGCGCCGTCGTCGCCGGCGAGCAGTTTGGCGAGGAAGTGGACGAGCCAGGGGTGGCGCGCGGGAGAGGGCGACATCGCGGCGAACCAGAGCTGCCAGTCCAGCCGGAGGTGATACGGCGCCCACTGCCGGGGGAGGCTCCCGGGATCGGTAGGCTTGCCGGGGAACTCGTAGGTCTCCCACTCGGTGTCTTCGGTGACGACGGCGTCGGCGGTCCCCTGGACGACGAGTTCGTAGCGGGTGCGGGTGATCGACCCGAACGCGCCGTAGGTGTTCACGAGGTTTAGCGGGTCGAACGCACGGTTCATCGCCTGCGTCGAGGAGACCATGTTCTTGACGGGGTAGTAACTCAGCGCGGCGACGAGGACGACGAGGCCGGCGATGGTGACCTGGTACCACAGCGGCAGCGGTGCGAGTACGTCGGGCGAGGGTGGTGAAATCGGTAGCGCGTCCGCGACGACGGCGTCGGCGAAGAGGCTCCCGGCGAGGACGATGCTGAGGAAGCTCAGGAACGCGAAGTTACCGGTGAGCATGAGCCAGAGGTGGAAGCCGACCGTGGCGAGTCCTGCCGCGGCAGCGATGCGAGGTGGACCGAAGTAGAGGAACGGGACGGCGAGTTCGACGACGTGGTTGCCGAACACCTCGACGCGGTGGAAGCGGTCGGGCAGGCGGTGAGCGACCCACGAGAGGGGATTCGGCATCGGCTGGGTCTCGTAGTGGTAGTCCATACAGGTCAACTCGCGCCAGCAGTCGTCGCCGCGGATCTTGATGAGCCCCGCGCCGAGCATGTTGCGGAACTCGACCCACCGGAAGAGGTAGATCACGACGGCGGGAGCGATCAGATCCGGTGCGCCGAGGAAGATGGCGAGGAAGCCCGCCTCGCAGAGCATCGACTCCCAGCCGAAGCCGTAGAAGGTCTGCCCGGCGTTGACGAACGAGAGGTACAGCGCCCACATCGTCGTCCAGACGAGGACGTAGACGGGCGTGCCGAACCGGCCCGGAATCCCGGCGACCGCGAGCGTGGCGAGGGCGACGCCGAGCCACGCGCCCGCGGCGAGCGCGCGGTCGCTGTCGAAGTAGTAGAACAGCGATGGCTTCTGTCGGAACTCGTAGCGCTCGACGTACTGGTGGATGGGGAGCAGTCCGTCCTCGCCGGCGAGCGGGCGGAACTGCCGGGCGGCGACGAGGAAGGCGACGAGGTAGGTGAGCGCGGTCCCGCGCTGGAGGAGCAGGCGGGCGACTGCGAACTCGCCGTTCCACGGCGTCCAGACGTACCACGCCATGAGTCGGTCGATGGACGGGGGTCGACGGGTAAAAGTCGACCGCTCGGCGTGATCGAGAGACACTGCTAAATGGCTGCGGCTACGACGTTGTTCGCCATGAGCGACGGATTTCAGGTCTCCGAGCGACGCTCCGTCCCGCCCGCCGAGGCGTTCTCCCTCCTGGGCAACGAACTCCGCGTGTCCATCATCCTCGAACTCGGCGACGCCAAAGAGGGGAGCCAGCCGCGACCGCTCCCCTTCGAGGAGCTACGCCGCCGGTGCGACGTGACCGACAGCGGCCGGTTCAACTACCACCTGCAGGAGTTGCTCGACGTCTTCGTCACGGAGAAAGCGGAGGGGTACGGCCTGCTGTATCCCGGGGTCATCCTCTACCAGGCGATCAAGGCCGACAGCTTCACCGATCGGACGACGGTCGAACCGTTCCCGGTCGACTCGACCTGTCAGGACTGCGGGAGCGGGCTGGAAGCGACCTACCGCAACAGCATGCTCGTGGTGCGCTGTCCGGACTGCGGGACGCTCGCGTTCAAGTACCACCTCCCGCCGGGTGCGATCCGGTCGAACGACCCCGACGCCGTGCTATCGGCGGCGAGCGTCTACGCGCGCCGCGATCTCATGACCGTCGCCAGCGACGTCTGCCCGACGTGTGCGAGCGAGATGTACCACGACGTGGTCCCCGACGAGGAGAAATCGAGCGACCTCGAGCACGCGATGCCCGGCCCGGCGGTCGTCCACCACTGCTCGTACTGCAAGAACTTCTTCTCGACGGACCTCCCCGAAGTGCTCGTCTACCACCCCGCGGTACTGCCGTTCGTCGCAGCGAACGCACCGGACGCGCTGGCGGACCTGCTCTGGACCGTCGACCTCTGTGACCCGAACGACATCGAGGTCATCCAGCGTGACCCCCTCCGCGTGACCGTCCCCATCGAGGCGAGTAACGAACGTCTCGACGTGACCGTCGACCGCTCGCTGGCCGTCATCGACACCGAGCGAGTCTGAACACAGCCCTTCGTCCGCCATTCCGACGCCGTATCGGGGCCCGTGTGATTCTCTGACACTGAGATATTTGCCGTAACTCGTGGTTATAGATGTTTGTGGATATATGCACGACACACATGACCGATCCGTACGCTTTCGGGACGCGCTGTGTCCACGCCGGGCAGGAGGTCGACCCGGCGACAGGAGCCCGCGCCCCGCCGATCTACCAGACGACCTCGTACGTCTTCGACGAAGCGGACACGGCGGCCGACCGGTACGCGCTCGACGACGGTGGGAACGTCTACTCGCGGTTCGACAACCCGACGGTGTCGACGCTCGAACGCCGCCTCGCGTCGCTCGAAAACGGGACCGCCGCCGTCGCGACCGGGTCCGGCATGGCGGCGCTGGACGCCGGCACCTCTATCCTCGCCAGCGCCGGCGACAACGTCGTCACCGCCTCCTCTATCTACGGCGGGACGCACTCCTATCTCTCGAACATGGGGAGTCGCCGCGGTGTCGAGACCCGCTTCGTCGATACGCTCGATCCCGACGCCTACGCCGAGGCCATCGACGAACACACCGCGTACGTCCACTTCGAGACCATCGGCAACCCCTCGCTCGTCACGCCCCCGATGGAGGCGATCGCCGAGGTCGCCCACGAGCGCGGCGTCCCCGTCTTCGTCGACAACACCTTCGGCACCCCCGCGCTCTGCAACCCCCTCGACCACGGCGCGGACATCGTCTGGGAATCGACGACCAAGTGGATCCACGGGTCGGGCACCACGGTCGGCGGCGTCCTCGTCGACGGCGGATCGTTCCCGTGGACGGACTACCCCGAGAAGTTCCCCGAGATCGGCGCGCCCAACGACGCCTTCGACGGCGTCACCTTCGCCGACCGCTTCGGCGACAAGGCCTTCGCGATGGCCGCCCGCCAGCGCGGCGTCCGCTCGCTGGGTGACGGCCAGAAGCCCTTCGACGCGTGGGCGACGCTGCAGGGCACCGAGACACTCTCGCTCCGGATGGAACGCCACTGCGAGAACGCACAGGCGGTCGCGGAGTTCCTCGCCGACCACGACGGCGTCGAGTGGGTCACCTACCCCGGCCTGCAGTCCCACGAAACCCACGACAACGCCTCGAAGTACCTCGACGGCGGCTACGGCGGCATGATCGCCTTCGGTCTCACGGGCGGGTTCGAGGCGGGCAAGCGCTTCTGCGAGGAGACCGACCTGGCGCAGTTCCTCGCCAACATCGGCGACGCGAAGACTCTCGTCATCCACCCCGCGAGTACCACCCACGCGCAACTCTCCGAGGAGGAACAGCGCGCGAGCGGCGTCACGCCCGACCTCGTCCGCCTCTCGGTGGGGATCGAGGACATCGACGACGTCGTCGCGGACGTCGACGGTGCGATCGGACGCGCGAACGAAACAGGTGACTGAGCGATGGAGATCGAACGCGATTCGGTCTCGATCGGTGAGTTCGAGTTCGAGTGCGGCCGCTCGATCCCCGAACTCGAGGTTTCCTACGAGGCCTACGGCGAGTTCACCGGCGACAACGCCGTCCTCGTCTGTCACGCGCTGACCGGGAGCGCCCACGTCGCCGGCCGCCACCCCGACCACGAGACGGACGGCCAGGCCCGCGCCTGGTGGGACGACATCGTCGGCCCGGGCAAGGCCATCGACACCCGCGAGTACTACGCGATCTGTGCGAACGTTCCCGGCTCCTGCTACGGCACCACTGGCCCTGCCAGCGAGAACCCCGAGACCGGCGAGCCCTACGGGACCGACTTCCCCGCGGTCACCGTGACCGACTGGACGAACGCCCAGCGCCGACTCCTCGACGAACTCGGGATCCCGCACCTCCACGCGGTCGTCGGCGGCAGCGTCGGTGGCATGAACGTCCTCGAGTGGGCGAAACAGCACCCCGACCACGTCGAGCGCATCGCCCCCATCGCCGCGGCCGCGCGCCTCGACGTGCAGTGTCTCGCTCTCGACGCCATCGCCCGCCGGGCTATCACGACCGACGACGACTGGCAGGGCGGCGACTACTACGGCGACGGTCCGAGCCCCGACGACGGACTCGCGCTCGCCCGCCAGATCGGCCACGTCATGTACCTCTCGAAGGCCTCGATGGAGCAGAAGTTCAGCCGCCGCGCGGCCGGTCGTGACGCCGCGCGGTCGTTCCCGACCGACCCGGCGGCCGGCTTCTTCCCCTACCGGGACGTGGAGTCGTACCTCGACTACAACGCCGAGTCGTTCGTCGAGCGCTTCGACGCCAACTCGTACCTCTATCTCACCCGCGCGATGGACAACTACGACCTCTCGGCGGGCTTCGAGTCCGACGAGGACGCGCTCGCGGCCTTCGAGGGCGAGGCGCTCGTCATGTCGTTCACCGGTGACTGGCACTTCACCCCGACGCAAGCCGAGGAGCTGGCCGACTCGCTACGCGCGGCGGACGTCCGCTCGGCCCATCACGTCGTCGAGTCCGACCACGGCCACGACGCGTTCCTCGTCGAACCGGAGAACGTCGGCCCGCCGCTCGCCGATTTCCTCGCCGACGGCGTCGACGGGACGGCCGTCACCGACACGGACGAGCCCCCCGAGGACGACGACCCGTCGTTCGCCCCCGTACACACGAGCCTGTTCTCTGATTGACGAGTTTAACGGCCAACAAGCTTTTTTCTCCCGACTTCGTTTGCTCGGATACTCGTTCCGGGGGACGGGCACAGGGGACGCCGCGACCCCACGAGGAGGAGCCTCCATAGCATGACAATCGACCTGGACGCGACGAGACCGCAGATCCGCCCGCATCCGAGCCGCGACGGCGCGCAGATCGTCGACCCGATCCAGGAGACGCAGTTTTCCCTGCTCACGCCCGACCAGCCCAAGATATCCGACTGCGATACCGATCGATTCTATTTCCCTGCCGACACTGCCGCGACGATCCGAACCGACACTGTCGAGACACCGTATTTCGTCGGTATCTGGATCCGGGACCATGAAGGTAACATCGTCGCAGAGGTGAACGATAAGAAGTCCGTGACCCTCCCGCCCGCTCGATACAACGTCGAGTTGGCGACGACGCAGGTCAAACTTCAGCTCGCAATCGACGGTGGGATCGCAGTCACCTCACTCGAAGACTGCGTTCGTCTCTCACTCTCAGAAACGAACCACCTGCACGTCGGCGCGCGCTCAGTCCACGAACAGCCCGCCGCGACCGTAACGACAACCGAGGATCCAGAGGATCTCATGGCCGCGCTTTCGACGCTCGGGTCGGCGCTGAAAACGACGAGTTGTGAGCGCTCGTTCCCGTCGTTACGCGGTCACCCCCCGCTCGTCGAACTTGGCGACGAACTCTCGATCCCCGAAGAGATCGAATCGCCTGACACTGGCGTTACGATAGAAGTCCCGCCGATCGAGGAATTCATCTACCCCGTCGTCCCGCTCGTCTACTACCTCGGGGCGACCCTACAGTCTGGTCCGTCGCCCCGGATCGTCACCGACGAATGGTCGTACCCGCTGGACGGTGACGACGGATTCGAAAGCGCAGTCGCTCAAACCCTCAAACAGGTACTCCTGCTGGACTGCGTCACCAGAACGGAAGGGTACTATCAGGTCGACCTTCACGAGCGCACCGAGGTAGAGGACCGAGTCGATATCGACTTCGCGGACCTGTACGAGCGATCGCTGCCGGAACAGCTCTGGGCGTACCTCGAAATTCCGTACGACACGCTCGCAGACATCGTTCCAAAGTGGAAACTGACCGCGGACGTACGACCGCACGCCGAGTACGTCAGTGCACTCCCGTTCCTCGCGAACGAACTTGCCATCGTCCGCTGTCCCGGTGCAGTGCTCGGAGACGACGAGGCGCTGGAAGACCTCTCCGAACAGGTCGAGTCGTTCTTCCGAAACAACCCGCAGGCGCTTCGCCGGAGCACGCAGGCGCGCTCGACCCGGTCGTCCGCATCGACGACAGAGACCGATATCTTCCGTCCCGAACCAGCCGATAGCATCGAGCAAGCGTATATCGGCGACGGGCTGCCCGTCGGGGCGAGCAAGATGACCGTCGACGCCTACTACCGTCGCCTCTCGTTCGAACCGACCACTGATCCCCAGATCGAGGTCGCAGTCGTCTGCAACGATGAGGAAATGACCGACGAGAACATCGTCTCGGACATCTACGGAACCCGCGACTGGGTGGAGTTCGATATCTCCTTCAAGGACCAGTTGACGGCGATGGAGATGCGCGAGGTGCTGGAGTCGGATATCGACTTCCTGCACTACATCGGCCACGTCGACGACGAGGGGATCCGCTGTACGGACGGCTACCTTGACACGCGCCACCTCTCGGAAGTGAATGTCAGCGCCTTCCTCCTCAACGCCTGCGACTCCTACGAGCAGGGACGGGGTCTCGTCGATTCAGGAGCTATGGCCGGCATCGCGACAGTAACGGACATCGTCAACGAGGCCGCCACCTCTGTCGGACGGACCGTCGCAAAGCTACTCAACCAGGGATTCTCGCTCGCAGCGACGGTTTCGATCATCAAGGAGTACGAACAGATTGGACATCACTATCTCGTGGTCGGCGACGCCAGTGCCTCTATCGTGGAAAACCGATCGGGGACACCGAACAAAGCCATCGTTGAAGAGAAGAGTTCGAACCAGTATGACTTATCGCTATTCGGATACCCGACACTGTCAGTTCCAATGGGGACGATGTTTCTTCCACAGATCGAGGGAGTTACCTCTTTCTGTATCAACTCTGGTCAAATGAGAACGTATACGCTAGGCAAATCAGACACCCTTGAATTCTTACACAAACAGGACATCCCCGTTGAGATCGAGGACTCACTTCGCTGGAGTAAGGAACTAACTAACCTCTAAACTCAGGGGCCGGTCATCGAAGTACCGTTCGCAGCCGCCGCAGAGCCAGCCTGCGAGAGCAGCAACAGGGCACTGAACATGACGCCGATCCATTTGGGGTTCTCTTCGAGGAATTCGCGGAGTCGCGTTGATTCTTGGCTCATAGCCACCAATTTATTTATCGCGTATGTGATTGAATTTATCTAAAAATTAGAGATAAATTAACCGTTGTATTATCAGTATACACGAGAGAGATTAGAAAACCCACCTTCAGGCCATGAGTGCGCTGATCTCATAGCGCCTATCTATCGGTTCGATAGTCAATAGGATGTCAGAGAATAATAAAATTCATTGTCGATCCGATCCGTTGTTGGCATAGCAATGACGACAGGGGTTCGTGGGGGAGCGAGATGACCGTAGGAGTCGATAGAGACACCAGTTTCGAGGACACGACGACCGTCTTGCTGTTGGTGCCCAGCGCACAGAACCGTTCGGTAGATGCGTGTGTACGGGCGTTCCGGCGTATCGACGAACAGATCGACCGCGCGGCGGCGGTGACCATCGGTCGGTCGGCATCCGAGTGGCTCGCGCAGTGGGAGCGCAAGCCGGTATCCGCGACGATGCCGGTCACCTGCGTCGACGTCGACGAGGACACGCGCTCGACGGTGAACACGGGTGGCGACGTATCCGAAGCGACGGTCGAACGCGTCTCCGATCCGACCGATCTGGAGGGGGTGGGCCGTCGGATCAGCGACGTACTCGAACGTGCGGACGAGGCGGGCGACGAGATCGCCGTCGCAGTCCATTCGCTGACCGGCGTCCTCCGGCACGTCGACGAATCGACGGCGTTCAAGTTCGTATACACGCTGGGCGAAGTGACCAGACAGGTGAACGGCGTCGTCTTCTTCCATCTCGACCCCGACGCCCACGATCAGACGTCCGTAGAGACGTTCCGTATCCTCTGCGATGCGGTCGTCGAGTGTAACGGAGCCCGTGCGTCGGTCACCGATCGATGACGAACTCGCAGAACTACGGGTTGAGCCTTGCTACGCTCCCGACGACTCGCGGGACGTGACTTCGGGACGGTACCTGATGGCGCTCGGAGGCGCGGACGCTGGAGCGATGAACGTGACGACTGATAGCGGTGCTGACACGTACTTTTATGCGGCCATCGTGAGAAGATCCGGTATGAGCGAGACGGACGAGGAGACCGAGATCGGGTTCGGACAGAAGGTCTTCGACGACGAGGGGAACCGGCTGGGAACCGTCCGCGGGTTCGACGAGCACGGATTTTACGTGACGACCGACGACGGGATCGGGGCGCTGTCGGGCCAGCATCTCGCGACCAGCGCCGAGACCGGCGAGGCGGAACTGATGTGGCGCTGCTGGGAGTGCGGTGAGATGGGCGACATGGAAGAACTCCCCGAGGAGTGCCCCAGCTGCGGCGCCGCGCGCGAAGAGATCTACTACTGGATCGAAGACTGACCCCCTGTGGACGTTCTCGTCTTCGGGGCCGGCAGCCTCGGGAGTCTCGTCGGTGGCTTACTCGCACGGGCGCACGACGTCACACTGGTCGGCCGTGATCCCCACGCCGAACGCGTCAGTAGCGACGGGCTCCGCATCGACGGGTGTACCTCGGAACACGTCGATCCGGCAGCGACGACGGCTGTCCCCGACGGTCGGTTCGACCTCGCCGTCGTGACGGTGAAGGCGTTCGACACGGGGGCGGCCGCCGACGCGCTCGCGGGCGTCGCTCTCGACGGTGTACTCTCGCTACAGAACGGGCTCGGAAACGAGGAGCGACTGGTCGACACGCTAGCGGTTCCGGTTCTGGCGGGGACGTGTACGTACGGCGCGCGGTTGCGCGGACCCGGTCGCGTCGAGTGTACTGGTCGCGGCGAGGTCGTGCTCGGTCCTCCTGGCGGTGGTGACTCCGCGTTGGCGGACCGAGTGGGGGCAGCGTTCGACGCGGCCGGTGTCGAGACGACGGTCGCCGCGGACATGCCGCGTCGCCTCTGGAAGAAACTCGCGGTCAACGCAGGGATCAATGCCGTGACGGCGCTCGCCCGCGTCGAGAACGGCGCGCTCGGCGATGGACCGGCTCGCGGTCCGGCCCGGCAGGCCGCCATCGAGACGGCCACCGTCGCCCGCGGACGAGGGATCGACCTCTCCGACGAGGAGGCTGCGAGCGCAGTCGAGCGGGTCGCCGACGCGACGGCCGCCAACCGATCGTCGATGCTACAGGACGTGGACGCCGGCGAGCGGACCGAGGTTGACGCGATAAACGGCGCTGTCGTCGATCGCGCCGAGGTCCCGGTCCCGGTCAACGAGACGCTGACTGCCTTGCTTCGGGCGTGGGAGCGCGATTGCGGGCTGCGATAGCGGAGACGTTCTGCGGCGCGGTCACAGAATAGGTGAGAAGCGTTGCGGACGCGCTAGCGACTAATCGCCCGCTGGTTGCGGTGCTGTCGTGTTCCCGGCAGTCCCTCCAGTCTCCGGGGACTGGTCAACGTAGAAGACGGCTTCGCTACCGTACCTCCGCAGGCGGTGGACCTCGCTGTCGTACCCCTCTAGTGCGGGGTTCAGATCGCTCTGGAGCGAGTTGGGCGCGATGACGACGAGCGGATCGAGGGGTTCCCCTTGCAGTTGTCCGACGGCTTCCTCGGGATCTTGAATGCAGTCGCCTTCGCCGCCGTAGATTTCGACGTACCACTGCAAGGGGAGGGTGTTTTTGATCTGCGAACAGTTGGGATCAAGTCCTTTTCGCCGCGGGCTGTCACGGACGTAGGTCGATCCGACGAAGAGCACGTCCGTCCCCTCGTGGTCGGCGGCGTGTTCTTCGAGCACTTGCATCGACGGCCGGAAGTCGTCGGCGGGCTGTGCGTACTGGACGAGTTCGTTGTCGTCGCTCGCCGGGTCGAGGTACACGCCGCCGGCCATCGAGACGGCCATGTAGCCGCCGATCAGCAAGAGGACGAACGCGGTTATGCCGAAGCGGACCGAGCCGGTGTGGAGCGAGTCGCGCGCGCGGTCGACCACGAGCGCGATGCCGACGCCGGCCGGGACAGCCAGCGGGACGAGCGCGTTGACTGCGATCCAGGCGTTGGCGATGTCCGTCCCGAGCGGGTACCCGATGACCGAGACAAAGCCCCAGTAGGCGCAGAAGAGGACGACGCCACGCGAGCGGGCGCGCCCCCAGCGCTCGGCGATGAAGCCGACGACGGCCATCGCCGTGAGGGCGAACGCCGCCTGGGCCATCGCGTGGACCTCCTGTCCGAGGAAGCAGAGGTAGGCGTCGATGACGTTGTCCTTCCGGCAGCCGGCGTCGGTCGTTCCCCCGAACCAGTAACTGTACCCCTCGACGACGTCGTCGAGCGTCCGGTCGAACAGTTCGGGGAACAGGGTCGGATTCGTGACGGCCTGCCAGAACCCGACCGCCGACGACGTCGGTTCCCGCGGCGCGTAGAAGTACAGCGTGACTCCGAGGAAGAGGACGGTCGCCACGGCGAAGTGCCAGATGAAGTCGGCGACGTACTCCGCCAGCGGTCGGCGGTCGAACGCCGCGTAGCGCTCGCGGAGCCACTCGAAGCCCGACCGGTCGTCGCCCGTCCGGAAGAGCAGCTGGTCGACCAGCAGAGCCGTCGCGCCGGTCCACACCAGCAGGTACACCGCGGTGTTCTCCTTCGCGGTGAACGCGAGCGCGATGAAGACCACCGCGCCGTAGACGTAGCGGACGGCCCGCTCGTCGTAGGCGCGGACGAGCAGGCCGAAGGCGACGAAGGCGAACCCGGCCGCGAGCAGCGTGCTCCGGAAAAAGCGCGAGTAGTACACGAGCAGTGGACACAGCGAGAGGAAGAAGGCCACGCCCACGATCTCGTCGCGGTCGAGGTGCTCGCGGAAGAGGAGCGCGGACAGCGGCAGCAGGGCGCCGACGACGGCGACGAACAGCCGCATCGTGAAGTCGTTAGCGCCGAGGAAATCGAAGACGAACTTGTTGACGTGCTGGACGAGCGGGCCGTGGATGATGTAGCGGTACTCGAACTGGCCGGTGTCGAGGAAGTAATCGGCCCACCAGGCGACTCGCCCCTCGTCGTAGTGTGCGACGCGATCGGCGAGGAGGACGAGCCGGACGACGAGCCCGGCGACCACGAGGCCGAGCACCCAGCGGGTCGCCTCGTCGAAGCGGCTCAACAGCGTGGATCTATCGCCGTCGGGATCGGATTCGGGGCGATCGGAGTCCTCGGGCGGGTCGGCGTCGGGGGAGGGCTCGGACGCGTCCGGGGCGTCACTGGCGTCGTCGCCGGCGGCTGACTCGGAGTCGGAGCGGCGCATATCCGCCGTGTCACGTCCTCACAATTTTAACGCTTGGATCTTTCCCATCGGGGTACCGCGAAGGTGAGCGGTGTCTGCCGAAGCAGCGGACCCCGGCGACTGCATCGGCGCCTTCCCGCTCGCGAATAATCGATAGTCGCCCTCGTCTCCAGCGCTCCTACTCGTCGTCGTCCGGCGACTTCGCGACGGTGCCGACCGTCTTATCGAGGACGACACCCGTCAGGTCGCCGGGCGTCGTGACGTACTCCTCGATGGCGATCATCAGCCCCGCAGCGATGAGTAGCGCGGCACCGGTCGCCGTCTTCCCGTCTTGGATCACGAGGTAGTCGAACCCGAGCATGGCCACCGGGATCGCCAACACGAGCGTCGCTCCCAGCCCGACGAGTCCGAGGATGCTCCGCGCCATAGCCCCGGGTACCGCCCCGACCGGCAAAAGCCTCGCGGCTCTCCCCGGTCGCTGTCAGGCCGCGAACGTCCCACATCTGGGGACGATAATCCTTTTGTGACGAAGTTCCCAACCGTCGCGTATGTTCACCGGGATCGTCGAGGAGACGGGCGAGATCGTCGGGATCGAGGACACGGACGCCGGCCGACGGCTCCGGATCGGGACGGGCTTCTCCGGGCTGGAGGGCGGACAGAGCGTCAGCGTCGACGGGGCCTGCCTCACCGTCGAGGAGCAGGAACCGGGCGAGTGGTTCTCGGTGTTCCTGGCCGCCGAGACGCTCGACCGGACGACCTTCGATTCCGTCGTCGAGGGTCAGGAGGTCAACCTGGAGCGCGCGCTCGCGGCTGACGAGCGCTTCGACGGACACGTCGTACAGGGGCACGTCGACGGGACGACGGAGATCGTCGACATCGAACGGGTGGGCGAAGACTGGGCGTACACCTTCGAGTTGCCCCCGGGTCTGGCGCAGTACGTCGTCGAGAAGGGGTCGATCGCCCTCGACGGGATCAGCCTGACGGTCGCGTCACTCGACGAGGCTGCCGGGACGTTCTCGGTAGCGATCATCCCGACCACCTATCACGAGACGACGCTCTCCGAGAAGGAACCGGGCGAGGAAGTCCACGTCGAGGTGGACGTCTTCGCGAAGTACGTCGAGCGGATGCTCGGACTGGCCGACCGCGACGCCGAGGCCGGCGCCGACGTGGGCGCCGTGCGCGAGGCGCTCGGTGAGTTCCGGTAGTCGCATCGCGGCAGTGCCCTTTCAGCCGTCGAACTCGGTGAGTTCGGGGCTCTGCCCGCCGGGGCCGTCGTCGTGGGTCTCGTGGTAGGCCTTCCGATACTTCGATATCTTCCGGATGAGGAGGAGCCCGAAGATCCCGTCGTAGACGATGATGAACCCGAGGAAGGCGACGAACCAGGGGATCCCGGTGAGGTTGGCGACGATCGCCGGGACGACGCTCGACAGCGTGTTGTAGGTCGCGTGGACGAGCGCGGCGATGAGCAGCCCCTTCACCACGATGGGACCGGCGTTCTCGCGGTTGAACTTCGCGAGCCCGAGGTAGTAGCCCGCGAACGCGGAGTAGATGACGTGGCCCGGGCCAGCGAGCGCGCGAACGGCCGAGATGGCGCTGCCCGTCGCGATCAGACCCAGGGGGTCGGCGATTCCCTGCGTCTGGCCGGAGATGTAGATGGCGTTCTCGATAGTCGCGAAGCCCAGTCCGGCCATCGCGCCGTAGACCGCGCCGTCCACGACGGCGTCGAACTGGGGCTTTCGGTAGGGGTACAGCCACACCGCGAGCAGTTTCACCGTCTCCTCGACCGGCCCGACGACGACGAAGAAAAAGAGGACCTGGAAGACGAACCCGACGATGCCGGCGGTCAGCCCCAGCGACTGGATGCCCCAGTCGGCGATGCCGTTGAGGATGCCGGCGAACCCGGCGAACAGCACGCCGAGGACGAACGTCCCGACGAGCAGTTCGAGCGGTTCCTGGGTCGTCACGTCGGCGTACCAGACGTAGGCCGCGAGGCCCAACGCCGGGACGGCGGACAGCAGAACGAACACGCTGATGATCGGTTGGTCGGTGATGGCGCCGAGGCCACCGAGTGCGAACTGGAAGACGAGGATCGCCAGCGCGACGAGGACGACGAACAGCCGCGCCGCCGAGACGCCGGCCGAGTAGAGGCCGACCGACAGTTTGTCGAACAGCGTTCGCGGCTCCCACGTCGACACCTCGTAGAGGTCGCGCCCCTTCTCCGCGCGCGCCTCGACCGGATCCCGACTGTCTGACATGGTTCACTCGTTGGGCTTCCCCTGGCCTAACAGTTGGGCCGTACTCCGCGCGTCACGCGCCGTCCGCGGCGAACGGCAGACCTTATATCCTCTAGGTGTGGGTTAACACCTCATATCCCATTCAGGGGTATGGTTATCAGTGTGAGTCGGCGACTCACGGGTAATGACACGAGTCAGCGCGAGCCGCGGGATGCTCTACTCCGCGCCGCCCACAGACGAGGACGAAGACGACGAGACGGCGGCGGAATCGGCGGACGACTGAACGCGGTCGCGGTCACGACCGACTGCCGGCGACCGCCGATGGACGGCCGGTCGCTGGAATTCCTGCGGGGAGCGAGAGGTTTTTCGCGCCGCGTCCGGTAGCGAGGGGTATGACCATCAGGGCGGGCGTCGTCGCCGTTCAGGGCGACGTGAGCGAACACGCCGATGCCATCCGACGAGCCGCGGCCAGCCACGACGAGTCGACGGAGGTCGTCGAGATCCGCCAGTCCGGCGTCGTGCCGGACTGCGACCTGCTGTTGCTCCCCGGCGGCGAGTCGACGGCCATCTCCCGACACCTCCAGCGCGAGGGCATCGCGCCCGAGATCGTCGACCACGTCGAAGCCGGCAAGCCGGTTCTCGCGACGTGCGCCGGGCTCATCGTCGCCTCGGCCGACCCGAACGACGATCGAGTCACTTCCCTCGATCTCATCGACGTGACCGTCGAGCGCAACGCCTTCGGTCGACAGGCGGACAGCTTCGAGGCCCCGCTGGACGTGACCGGCCTCGACGAGCCGTTCCCCGCCGTGTTCATCCGCGCGCCGCTCATCGACTCGGTGGACGACGCCGAGGTGCTCGCCGAGTGGGACGGCCGCGCCGTCGCGGTGCGGGACGGTCCCGTCGTCGGGACCTCGTTCCACCCGGAACTGACCGACGACTACCGGATCCACGACCTGGCGTTCTTCGAGAGCGAGGCGGCGACCACGGGGAGCAGCCTCGATTAGCGAGGCCGTGAACGCGGTACGCGGCGTCGAAGAGCGGGGCCATCTCGCCGAAGCGGCCAGGTGCGCAAGCGCAGGTCGTGGGAAGCGAATCGCGACACTGCGAGTTACGGGACCGCGGCCGTTCCCAGCCCGTGACAATTCCCGTCTGAGATAAATCCGTAGCCCGTCTCTGTCTACACGTGAGGTGACCGCCATGACCGACACGATCACACTACTGCTCCAGACGGGACCGCATCACGGACCACACGGCGGCGCGATGGGACCGTTCGGGGGCGGCGGAATGGAATTCGCCGCCCCCTGGGGCCTGCTGTGGATCGCCCTCTGGATCGGTCTCTTCACGGCGGGACTGTACTTGCTCGCCACGCGGACAGACAATCGGAACCCGAGCGAGCCGACAGATCCGGTGATCACGCTCGAACGACGGTACGCCCGCGGCGAGATCGACGAGGAGGAGTTCGACGAACGGCGGGCGAAGCTCCTCCACCGGACGCGGTCCTGACGCCGCAGTGCCCTCGCTGTCGGGTCGTCAGTGATCGTCGGTCCTCCCGCGCACCCCGCGAGCGCGAACCCGAGGGGACTTACCGGAGCGCGTCGACGGGCCGTGTAATGACCGACGACGTGCTCGACGAGCTGTTCGCCGTCATCGAGGACCGCAAGCAGAACCTCCCCGAGGACTCCTACACTGCCTCGCTGTTCGACCACGAGAAAGGCGAGAACGCCGTGCTGGAGAAGCTCGGCGAGGAGAGCACGGAACTACTGCTCGCCGCCAAAGACGACGACCGCGAGGAGATCGCCCACGAGTCCGCCGACATCGTCTACCACCTGCTCGTCCTGCTCGCGATGAAGGACATGGATCTCGCGGACCTGCGAGACGAGCTGGCCGAGCGACGGTAACTACTGTTCTCGCGGCTCGAAGCGGTGGCGGACGACTTCGCTGTCGTCGTCCCACTCGAACTCGTCGTGGACGCGGTTCAGCCGCTCGCGGTACGCGTCCAGATCCTCCGACCCCTCGCGCTGTGCGTCCTCGTCGGTGAGGTCGCCGAGCGTCCGTCGGGTCACGTCGGTCACTTCGAACGTCCGACCGTCGATCTCGAAGGTGTCGCCCTCGTCGGCGTACTCGTGTCCGCGGTGCATCTGGGTGATCGCTCCGTCGGCGGCCAGTTGCTGGACGTGCCCGTTCGGCAGGAGGTCGCTCGCGTCGATCTGCGCCATACCGAGAGTCGGGACGGGACCGGGAAAAGCGTGACTCCGGCGGGAGAACCCAGTGCGGCCGGTCAGTCGGCGAGGAGCGCCCCGATGGCGCCGCCGACGGCGCTGTCGAGCGCGAACACGAACGCGATGACGACGCCGACGACGAGCACGCCGAGCCCGCCGAAGACGCCGCCGATCGGACCGCCGAGTGCCCCGCCGAGCAGGCTCGCGATGGGCGCTGTGAGGACGACGAGGACGATACCGCCGAGCGCTCCGGCGAGCAGGCCGTGCCAGAGACCGCGACCGAGGTCGCCGCCGGCGAGGTAGCCGGCGACGAACCCCGCGATCAGGCCGGCACCGATGTGGCCGACCACCGGGACGAGGAAGGCGGCGATTCCGGCGACGATGCCGGCGACGAATCCCCAGACGACGGCGCTCCAGTCGGTCATACCACGGGCGTACACCGCCGGGCCTGATAGGCGTCCCGCAGGGATACGCCAGCAGGCGGACCGGCGTGCCACGTGAGCGGCGTACTCGCCGCGAGTAAACGGCCTTTTACGCGCCGGCCGTGTATCGGGGGGCAATGAGCCAACCGTTCGAGGACCTGCCGACGACGCCAACCGCCGAGGAGCTGGTGGACAAGGCGTTTTCGCGGGCCGCGCGCGCGGGGCGGGCCAAGAGCGGCCACGACGCCCCCCTGTCGATGCTGCAGACCGCTTCTAATATCGCCTCCGACAACCTGGAGAACGTCGTCACCGCCTGGCCCGACTTCGACGATCTGGACCCGTTCTACGAGGAACTGGCCGACGCCGTCATCGCGTCGAACACCACTGGCGAGGACGCCCCCGACATCGGCGGCATCGACGCCGTCCGCCAGCACCTCTCGGAGATCAACTGGGCGAGCCAGAAGACCTCCGAGATCCGCGACGAGTACCAGGGCCGGATCGCCACCGGCGACATCGACACCGCCCGCAAGCTCCGCAAGCAGGCGTTCGCCCGCATCGCCGACGTGGTCGAGGAAGTGGAGGACGACCTCGCCGCGGTCGGCGCCGCGCGAGACGATCTGAAAACCCTGCCCGACATCCGCCCCGACGAGCCGACCATCGTCGTCGCCGGCTACCCCAACGTCGGCAAGTCCACATTCGTCAACGCGGTGACGAACGCTCGCAACGAGACGGCCTCGTACCCGTTCACCACGACGGAAATTCGGGTCGGTCACTTCGACGACGGCCACATCCGCTACCAGATCGTCGACACCCCGGGCCTGCTCGACCGCGCGCCCGAGGAGCGCAACGACGTGGAGGCACAGGCCGCGAGCGCCGTCGAGCACCTCGCCGACGCCGTCCTCGTCCTCGTCGACGCCAGCGAGGAGTGCGGCTACCCGCTCGACCTGCAACTGGCGCTCCGCGACGACATCGAGGCCCGCTTCGACGTGCCGGTCCTCACCGTCTGCAACAAGTCCGACCGCTCGCGGGACGTCGAGGCCGACCTGTACATGAGCGTCACCGAGGACGACAACGTCGACGGCGTGCTCGACGCCGCCGTCGAGGCCGTCGACTACGAGCCGGAACTGCCCTACGACGGGCAGTAGCCGCCCGCGCCGATCTTCTGTCTGCGGAACTCGACGAATGAGAGAACAGGTCCGGCGTAGCGACCGGAACGTCCGGAGTACCGGCGAAGCGTCGAGACAGTAGGGGTCGAAACGGCGGGGAGCGTCAGAGAATGGAGCGCGGAGCGCAGCGGGGACCAACTCGATGGCGTCAGTGGAGACCGGAAAGAAGCGCCAGCGGGGACCAACTCGATGGCGTCAGCGGGGACTCCGGACGGGCCGCAGCGGGGTCTCGGGAGGGCCGTCAACGGGGACCGGGCCGAACGGCAGCGGGGGCGGGGACGGTTCGTTTCGACCGCTCGGTCACTCGGAACTCGTCTCGTAGACGACGTTGACCGAGGCGCTGACCGTCACCGGGCCGCTGTCGATGGAGGTGCCGCCACTGGCGTCGCCGGCCATCGCGGCGGTCTCGACGGAGTACGTCCGGGAGTGGTACTCCGTGGTGGAGACGCGGTCGACGCCGTTGATGCTCAGATCCTCGGCGGAGGCGATCGTGCTGGCCTCACCGCGGGCCGTGTCCATCGCCTTGTCGAGGGCCTCCTGGCGGAGTTCCTCGCGCTTGTCCGCCGAGAGGGTGAACTCGACGCCGTCGACCTCGTTGGCGCCGTTGGTCACGGCGGTGTCGATGACCTCACCGACGCTGTCGGGGTCCTCGACCGTGATGGCGAACGAGTGGACGGCGCGGTACTCGGGCTGTTCGGACTCGCCGCCGCCGTAGCGGCGGTTGGTCGAGATGTCGTAGTAGCCCGTGCGGATCTGGCTGCTGTCGACGCCCATCTCGTTCAGGGCGGTGCGCATCTGGCTGGCATTGCTCGAGAGCTGTTCGCGGACCGTCTCGATGTTGTCACCGGTCGCGACGATCCCGAGGTTGACCACCGCGCGGTCGGCCTGGGTCTGGACCTGCCCGGAGGCGCCGACGGTGATCGTGTTGCTCATGCTGTCCTGCTCGGCGGGCTGCTGTGCCTGGACCGGCGCGCCGCCGGACGTGAACGCCGCAGCGGCGCCCGCGGTTACCAGAAGCGCCGCGACGACGGCGACGCCAGCGATCGTGGCTCGTGAGTTCATGCGTCCGTCCCGACGACCCGCTATCAAATAGAGATCAGGTTAACTCAAACGCGTCTTTGAAGGATCGAAATCGGGCGTCTGACGCCCGTCAGACGGGCTCGTTCGGAGCCGTCGTTTCGAGATCGAGTGACGGACGGCTGTCACGCGGAGTCGACGACGACGTATCTGACGTGGGTCTCGACTTCGCGGTCGATCTCGCGCTCGACGGCGCGGTCGATGGGGTCGGCCATCCGCGGGTACTCCTGGTCCTCGACGCCGATCTCCACAGTGATAGCCACGGGGTGGTGCAGCAGGAAGTTGCTGCTCCGGTTGACCTCCAGAGAGATCAGTTCGGCGTTCGTCGCCGACGCGTTGATGGCGTCGGTGGTCGCGTCCTGGATGCGCTCTTCGGTCGTCGCGCCGCGGAAGGAGTCGTAGGTGACGCCGCCGAGGAACACCGACAGCATGACGATGGCGGCGACGAGGACGGCCACGCGGCGGATAGTCGCCCCGCGGGCCGTGTCGAGCTGGAACCAGTCGGTCGGCCGGTAGCCGCTGTAGCGGAGGATGACCAGTGCGGCGAGATTGATCGACAGCAGGTTCACCAGCACGAGGACGCTGGACCCGAAGGTGACGATCGGCTTGCCCCACGCGATACCGATGCCGACGGTGGCCGCCGGCGGGATGAGCGCGACGGCGATCATCACGCCCACGAGCGCCGAGGAGACGCCCGCCGTCAGCGACAGCGACCCCGCGACGCCCGCACCCAGCGCGACCACGAGCGAGAGGAAATCGGGATAGAGCCGACTGCGGACCTGCGGGATCGCGGTCACGTCGGTGTAGGGCGGGATCAGGTGGACGGTCTTGACGATCCACGCGAAGACGGCCGCGGCCGCGACGGAGACGACGACACCGATGGCCTGGAGTTTGACGCCCTCCGCGAACAGTTCGTTGTCGACGACGACAGTCCCGACGCTCGCGGCCATCGCGGGGCCGATGAGCGGCGCGATCACCATCGAGCCGACGACGACCGCCGGCGAGTTCAGTAGCAGGCCCGCGGTCGCGATGACGGCGCTGACGACCGTCATCACGATGTAGGTCGGCATCGCCATGAGGAGGTCCTCGGCGGCCGTGACGAGTTCCTCGCGGGCGATCCGGTCGGTGTCTTCCTCCTCGGCGAATCGCTCCTCGAGCGCCTCGAAGTCCCTGGAGACGACCGTCTCGGCGTCCAGCACGACGGTGTAGGTGCTCTCGTCGATGCCGGCCGTCCGGAGGGTATCCAGCACCGGCTCGACCGCGTTCGTCGGGAGCGGGACGTAGGCCACGGCGGCGTAGGATCGCTCGCTGGTCTCGTCCGTGACGATGTAGTCGACGTCCTCGTCGTCGAGCGCGCGGGTTACCGCTTCCCGCTTGCCGGTCGGGATCGTGATCTGGACGAGACGCACGTCCCACGGATGAACCAGCAACGGCAAATATGCTGGGGTCTGCCCCTCCGGGCGTCGATCCCGACCGGCGGATCGGCGGTATCGCTTCCGGATCCGAGAGCCGAAAGTTTTTGCCATCGATCGACATAGCGTCTCGCATGCGACGCGACGACCGCGACGACCCCTTCGACGAGTTCTTCCGGGAGATAGAGCGGATGATGAACGACGTGATGGACGACGCGCGCGCTCGCGGCGGCTCGAACGCCGGCGCCGGCCCGTCCGACCCCAGCGGGGCGGACGTCCACCTCGACGTCTACGAGGAAGACGATCAGCTGCGGGTCGTCGCGGACGTCCCCGGCGTCGACAAGGAGGACATCGACCTCCGCTGCGACGGCGAAGTGCTCACCCTCGACGCCGCGGGCGCCGCCCGCGAGTACCACGAGCGCGTCCGCCTGCCGACGCGGGTCGACGAGCACTCCGCCTCGGCGTCGTACAACAACGGCATCCTCGAAGTGACGTTCGACCGCGCCGACGACTCGGCCAACATCGACCTGTCGTAGTCGCGCCCGGTCGCTGCTCCCGGAACCCACCGGCTCGTCTCTCGTCGTTACCCGTCTGTCTCCCGTGACGGCTCCTCTCCGTCTAGCGACGGCCACAAAGTACAGGACAGGCCCGTCCGCACGGTCGACCATGACCGGTTCCGTCGACGACCCCGCGGACGCCTTCGCGGCCCTCGGCGACGAGACGCGCCTCGACATCTTGCGGGCGCTGGCCGACGCCGATGGACCGCTCCCGTTCTCCCGTCTCCGCGAGCGCGCAGGCGTCCGCGACTCCGGCCGCTTCAGTTACCACCTCCGCCGGCTCTGCGAGTACTTCGTGCGCGAGACCGACGAGGGCTACGAACTCGGCCACGCCGGCAGTCGCATCGTCGCGACGGCGGCCGCTGCAGACGAACCGACTCCTGACCAGGCGTCGGTCGACACGGAAGAGTGTCCCGTCTGCGGTGAGTCCGACTGTCAGAAGCTGTTCCACGTCCACCTCTCGCCGTCGTTGGGGTGAGGGATAACCGATCACG
Organism: Halosimplex yunnanense; assembly: GCF_054504345.1. Taxonomy (NCBI): domain Archaea; kingdom Methanobacteriati; phylum Methanobacteriota; class Halobacteria; order Halobacteriales; family Haloarculaceae; genus Halosimplex; species Halosimplex yunnanense. Next base: position 254,739 of record NZ_JBTJEL010000037.1, read on the forward strand.
ACGTCGAGGATTCGGGCGTATACTCGTGGAGTGTCGCGACTACCCGGTCGACGAGCGAGTCAGCAAGCGCTCCTTGCTGTCTATCGAACGCGGCGTGTTTGATCGTCGCGACGTACCACGGCGAGACGTAGGCTTGTTTCGCAGACCCGCCTGCGGTCCACGCGTCGTCGGTGACGGGGATGCCCTCGTCGTGGGCCTGGGTCGTCATCGCGACGCAGATGCATTCTTCGTCCGCAAACGGGTGGCTGTCGGTGCTGAGAATCAGCCAGGGTCGATACGCCGGGGTGTCTTTGTGCGGTGCGGGTCCCCAGTGGACGTCGCCCCGCGAAGGCATCTACGCGTCCTCCGACTCGTCGAGACCGGGGCCCCACTCTGCCGGGTCCTCGGCACCGAGTCGATCGCTCGCCGCACGGGCCACGTGCGCACTCTCGAGTGCTCGGGAGACGTCGGTATCCGGTGCGAGCGCCCAGTACTCTCCACGGTGTCGGACGAGCCCGCTGTCCTCCAGTCGGCTCAGCACGACCCCGATGCTTCCTCGAGGGATGCCGGTCTCCATCCTGATCTCCTTCGGCGTGAACGCCTGATCGTCGTGCTCACTGAGGAACGAGAGCACCCGCTCCGCGTTAGTCGGACCGCTCCCAGTCGCCCGGAGTTCGGATTCCGGTGCTTCCTCGAACTCCTCGACGTCGATGGGCATTGTAATCACTGTCACTACGTAACTGAACGTAATAGTCCCGGCGGTGAATACCCTCGGTACGGCCCCAGTAGCGCCACAGACTGTGTCGACTGCGTCGACGGTGTCGCCGTGGCATCAAAACTACCATACCACCTCGCGCCGACGCTCTCGATAGCAAACGGTGGTTCCAGTGCCCAAGAAACAGGAATACACAGGCGATTACGACGACAAGACGCTGTACATCCCCGGTCCGACCGAAGTCCGCGAGGACGTCATCGACGAGATGGCCCAGCCGATGTTCGGCCACCGGATGGACCGCATGACCGACCTCTACACGACTATCGTCGAGGACACGAAGGAGTTCCTCGACACCGACCACGAGGTCGTCATCCTCACCGCCTCCGGCACGGAGTTCTGGGAGGCCTCGACGCTCAACCTCGTCGACGAGAACATCCTCGTGCCGACCTGCGGGAGCTTCAGCGAGCGCCACGCCAACGTCGCCGAACGGCTCGGCAAGGACGTCGACCGCCTCGAGTACGACTGGGGCGAGGCGATCAAACCCGAGGACATCCGCGCGGAACTCGAAAACAGCGACAAGCACTACGACGTGGTCGCGACGGTCATGAACGAATCGTCGACCGGCGTCCGCAACCCCATCGAGGAGATCGGCGACGTCGTCGCCGAGTACCCGGACACCTACTTCGTCGTCGACGCCGTCTCCGCGCTGGGCGGCGACTACGTCGACATCGACGAGCACAACATCGACGTCATCTTCGCCTCGACGCAGAAGGCGTTCGCGATGCCGCCGGGACTCGCCGTCTGCGTCGTCAGCGACGAGGCCTACGACCGCGAACTGGAGAAAGAGTCGGCGTCGTGGTACGGCGGCTTCCAGCGAACGCTCGACTACTACGAGCGGAAGGGTCAGACCCACTCGACGCCCGCCATCCCGGTCATGCTCGCCTACCGCAAGCAGATGAAGCACATGCTCGAGGAGGGCCACCGCGCTCGCGACCAGCGCCACCAGGAGATGACCGAGTACGTCCACGACTGGGCTCGCGAGCACTTCGATCTGTTCGCGGAGGAGGGGTACCGCTCCCAGACGGTCTCCTGCATCGAGAACACGCAGGACATCGACGTCGCCGCGACCATCGAGGAGGTCTCGGAGAAGTACGACTTCGTGTTCTCCAACGGGTACGGCTCCCAGCTCGGCGAAAAGACGTTCCGCATCGGGCACATGGGCGAACACGATCTGGAGAGCATCAAGGAACTCACCGACGCCATCGAAGACGTGGCCGAACTGTAGTCGGCATCGATCCCAGACGGGCCGGACCGGGTCGCGTGCTTGGCGATCCTGTCGCCCGAGCGTTCGCGTCTCCAGCGGTTTCGCCGACGTGACGTCGACAGACAGCAGATGTTAAAATTTTAATACATTCATATGAATTACAATACGCTGTGAACGTCGAATCGAAACGTGTAGTTAGCGAGGAGCTCTGGCGGAGTGTCGTCTGGATCGCCGTCGGTCTGGTCGGCTGGTCGCTGATCATCTCCTCGACCGACCGGATCGACGCCAGCGCGCTCACCGCACTCGGGTTGCCGCTGGCCACCTGGGCAGTCCTGACGCTCTCGATGATCGGGATCCGGCTGGCGACGGGGATGGAACTCAAAGTCGAGACCGAGAGCGGGCGCTACCTCATGTGGTTCCTCGGGCTCGTCGTCGGCGCGTTCGTCGTCCTGTGGCTGATCCTCATCCGCTCGCAGCCGTGGACGCTGCTCGGGGCGTACGTCGTCGGCTCCGCGGTCGGGACGCTCGTCTGGCGGGAGTACATCGAGCGAGCGGGCTGACCGCGGATCTTCCTCGGGACCGCCGGCCCGGCACGGACGTATAGGGGGCTGGAGCACCTAGCGGAGGGTGATGCCCGACGCCGAACCCGTCCGCTGGGAGTACGAGACGCTTCGTCCGCCGCGGGACGAGACGCGAAAGGAGGCCGACGACCCGCAGGCGGAGCTGAACGAACTCGGCGCGGAGGGGTGGGAACTCGCCGCGACCGTCGACTACGAGGGGGGCGGCACCAAGTACCTCGTGTTCAAGCGACCGGCGCGAGCCGGCGACTGACATGACCGACGACGGGGAGACCGGGACCGCCGACACGATGCGCGAGCGGGCCGGCGAGAGTCGGACGAAACTCTGGCTGCTGGTGGGGATGAACCGACTCGCTCTCACCGCCGCTCTGACTGGCGCCGTGTTCGTCGCCTTCGTCCTGTTCGTCGCCGTCCTCTCGCCGCCGTTCGCCCAGCAGATACGGTCGGGAGACACGATCGAGACGATGTTCTCGACGATGATCACCGCCGTCGTGACCGGGGCGACGTTCGTCGTCTCCCTCGGTCAACTCGTGCTCACCCAGGAGGAGGGACCGCTCGGCGACCAGCACGAGCGCATGAGCAACTCGATGGATTTCCGGGACTTCACGGAGGAGCTGATCGGGTCGCCGAGTCCCCCGACCCCCTCCGAGTTCCTCGCGGAGATCATCGAGGTGACGGCCCAGCGCGCGGAGGCGCTCCGCGACTCGCTAGAAGGGACGGACGACCACGTCTTCCGCGAAGAGGTGAACGAGTTCGCCGACAGCGTCGTCGGGAACGCCGAGGCCGTGACCGATCAGCTCGACGACGCCCAGTTCGGCTCGTTCGACGTGGTCTTCGCCGCCCTGAACTTCAACTACAGCTGGAAGATCTTTCAGGTCGAGCGCATCGCAAACGAGTACGAGGGCGAACTCGATGCGGACCAGCGGGAACTGCTCGCGGACCTGAAGGCGGCGCTGTCGCTGTTCGCCCCGGCGCGCGAGCACGTCAAGACGCTCTACTTCCAGTGGGCGCTGATCGAACTCTCGCAGTTGATCCTCTACGCGGCGGTCCCTGCCCTCGCCGTCTCGGGGATCATGCTCGCGGTCGTCGACGCCGGGACGTTCCCCGGGACCACGTTCGGCATCGACACCATCATCCTCGTGGTGGGCGGGGCGTTCGCGGTGACGCTCGTCCCGTTCCTGCTGTTCGTCTCCTATCTGCTACGCATCCTCACCGTCACGAAGCGGACGCTCGCCATCGAACCGCTGATCCTGCGGGATTCACAGCGGTAGGCGGCCGCCGCGAACGTCGGGTCGGACGCCCGACCGTCGGCTGGACAGTCCCGTCCATCGATCGAACATGTTCGCCCGCGTTGCCGGCCGACGAGAGCCGGGGAGGGTGACGTAAGTGACGCGACCGAAGCGGCGCATATGAGAGTCACGCGAGCCACGATCGCGAAGGCCCTCGCGGCGGCCTTCGTGTTCAACCTGATCGTGATGGCAGGGGGTGCCTGGCTGGCCTACCAGGAGGCGCCGCCGATTCCCGAGAAGGTCGTCGGACCCGACGGCCAGACGGTCATGACCGGTGAGGACGTCCGGGAGGGCAAGAAGGCCTTCCAGCGGGACGGGCTGATGAACCACGGGTCGATACTGGGCAACGGTGCGTACTACGGCGCCGACTACACCGCCGACACGCTCGACCTGAAAGTCGAGCACATGCGCGATTACTACGCCGACGAGCGCTACGGCGGCGAGTACGAGTCGCTCGACTCCGCCGAGCAGGCCGCCGTCGACGACGACGTCCAGTCCGATCTGGACGGCACCTACGACGGCGGCGCCATCGAGTACTCCGCGGCCGAGACCTACGCCCACGAGCAGGTCAGAGAAGAGTACGTCGAGCGCTACCACGAGGGCGACCACGAGCGCGGCGTCCCCGTCGACATGATCGACTCCGAGGAGGAGGCCCGCCAGTTCGCCGACTTCGCGCTGTGGACGGCCTGGTTCTCCCACACTGACCGGCCCGGCGCCGACCACTCCTACACGAACGACTGGCCCTACCAGCCGACCGCCGGCAACGACGCCACCGCCGCCGCGATGACCTGGAGCGTCATCGCGATGGTCCTGCTCGTCGGCGGCGCCGGCGCGGGCATCTGGCTCTACAAGTCCGTCGAACTCCCCGAACCGTCCGCCGAGGGCATCTCCGTGCCGAAACCTGCGGACGTGAGCGTCTTCCCGAGCCAGCGGGCGGCGATGCGGTTCGTCCCGGTCGCGGCCGGGTTGTTCCTCGCGCAGGTGTTGCTCGGTGGACTGCTCGCGCACTTCTACATCGAGCGGGCCGGCTTCTTCGGCGTCGAGGAGATATTCGGCGTCTCCATCCTCCAGGTGTTGCCCTTCGCCATCGCGAAGACGTGGCACATCGACCTGGGGATCCTCTGGATCGCAGCGACGTGGCTGGGCGCTGGGCTGTTCCTCCCGCCGCTTTTGACCGGCCACGAGCCCAAGCGCCAGTCGACGTTCGTCAACGGGCTGCTCGGCGCCATCGTCGTCGTCACCGTCGGCGGCCTCGCCGGCATCTGGCTCGGCTCGAACGGCTACCTCGACGGCGCGCTGTGGTGGCTCGTCGGCAACGAGGGCCTGGAGTACCTCGAAGTCGGGAAGGTCTGGCAGGTCGGCCTGCTGGTCGGCTTCGTCACGTGGGCCGCTCTCTCGATCCGGGGCCTCAAGCCGATGCTCGACCGCGAGCCCGTCTACGGCCTCGCGCACATGATCCTCTACGCCGGCGGCTCCATCGCCCTGCTGTTCACGGCCGGGTTCCTGTTCACCCCCGATACCAACATCGCCGTCACCGAGTTCTGGCGCTGGTGGGTCGTCCACATGTGGGTCGAGGGCGCCTTCGAGTTCTTCATCGTCGCCATCGTCGGCCTGACGCTGGTCTCGATGAACCTCCTCACCCGCCGCAGCGCCGAGAAGGCGGTCATGCTGCAGGCGCTGCTGGTCATGTCGACGGGCGTCATCGGCGTTTCCCACCACTACTGGTGGGTCGGGATGCCCGACCTGTGGGTGCCCATCGGGAGCGTCTTCTCGACGCTTGAGCTGATCCCGCTCGTGTTCATCCTCTACGAGGCCATCGGCCAGTACCGCGCGATGGCCGGCGGCGGGGAGACGTTCCCCTACAAGCTCCCGTTCATGTTCATCGTCGCCAGCGGGGTCTGGAACTTCGTGGGCGCCGGCGTCCTCGGCTTCTTCATCAACCTCCCGCTGATCAACTACTACGAGCACGGCACCTACCTCACGGTCGGCCACGCCCACGCGGCCATGTTCGGCGCGTTCGGCTTCCTCGCGCTGGGGATGGTCACCTACATGCTCCGCATCTCGATCCGTCCCGAACGCTGGGACGGCTCGTGGCTGCGCGGCGCGTTCTGGCTGTGGAACGTCGGCCTCGCGCTGATGGTGTTCATCTCCGTGCTCCCGGTCGGCTTCCTGCAACTGGAGGCCATCTTCACCGAGAGCTACGCCGCCGGTCGGAGCCTCGCGTTCTACAACCAGCCCATCGTCCAGAACCTCTTCTGGGCGCGCCTGCCCGGCGACACGATGATCATCGCCGGCACCGCGCTGTTCGCCGCTGACCTGGTCCGCAAACGGTTCGTCCTGCGCGGGACCGCCGACGACCCCGACGTCGACGACATGGCCGTCGCCGAAGGGATCCTCGGCGACGACTGATTGGGGCAGGGCGACGTCCCCCGAATATCGTTCTTGATTCTATAGAGCGATCGGTGTTTTCGGACACTGTACTACACACTCAATCATGCCGTAGTTATCAGATCAGAAATTGGGGGAGATACGAATAAAGGACCGGTCACGAAACGGGAGGCTAGTGATGAATACGGCGACAGTATCAGCGATCGGAAACCACTACAGTCGGCGCATCGCCGCGGCGGTGGCGCTGACGGCGGCCGCGACCGTGGCGCTCGGGGCCGTGTTCGCGGACCACGCGGCCTCCGCGACGGAGTCGGCCGCGGGCGTCTCCGCGGTCGCGGGGACGCTGTTCGTCCTCGTCCTCAATCTCGGGCTTCTGGCTATCGTACTCGGCGGCAACGCGGCCGTCGCGCTCCGCCGGCTGACCGACGCGGCCGAGGCCGTCGAGGACGGCGACCTCGACGCGTCCGCGGAGGTCGACCGCTCGGACGAGTTCGGGCGACTCGCGAACACCTTCGACAGCATGCGTCAGTCGCTCGGCGACGCCCTCGACGAGTCCGACGAGGCTCGCAAGGAGGCCGAGCAAGCTCGCGAGGAGGCCGAGGCCGCGACCGAGCAGGCCGAGGCGTTCAACGAGGAGCTGCTCGACCACGCCGAGCGCATCGGCGACGCGATGACCGCCGCCGCCGAGGGCGACTTCACGCGCGACCTCGCGACCGACACCGACGTCGACGCCGTCGACCGGATTGCCGACGCCTACGACGAGATGGCCGTCGGCCTTTCCGAGACCGTCGAGGAGATCCGGACGTTCGCCGAGCGCGTCGAGGAGTCCAGCACGACGGTCGCCGCGGAGTCCGCGGAGGTCCAGGACCTCAACGAGCGGCTGGCCGACGACATCCGCGAGCTGGCGACCGACCTCGAAGACCAGGCCGAACAGTTAGAGAGCGCCGTCGCCGAGGTCGACGACCTCTCGGCGACCATCGAGGAAGTCGCCGCGACGACCGACGAGATCGCCGACCAGGCCGCCGAGGCCTCCGACGTGGGCGCGACCGGCGCCGAGCGCGCCGAAGAAGCCATCGAGGCCATCCAGACCGTCGCGGAGACGGTCGACGAACTCGACCGTCTGGTGACGGAACTCGACGACCGGATGGACGACGTGGCCGACACGACCGGCATCATCGACGACATCGCCGAGCAGACCAACATCCTCGCGCTGAACGCCAACATCGAGGCATCCCACGCCGACGTGGGCGGTGACGGCTTCGCTGTCGTCGCCGACGAGGTCAAGCAACTCGCCGAGGAGACCCAGTCCGCCATCGACGAGATCGAGTCGATCGTCGAGGGCGCCCGGACCGACGTCGACGACGTCACCGACGAGATGGACCGGACCCGCGAGCGCATCGACGCGAGCGTCGACACGGTGACCGACGCCGGCGACACGCTCGGCTCGCTGACCGACACGGTCGACGACGTCGACGCCGCGATGGGCGAGATCGCCCGCGCCACCGACGACGGCGCGGCCGCCACCGAAGAGGTCGCCGCGACCGTCGACTCGGTCGGCGAGGTGGCCCGACGCGTCGCGGACCGCTCGCACGAACTGGCCGACACCGCTTCCGAGACCGCGGGGACGATGGCCGACGTGCGCGAGCGCGCCGACGACCTCTCCGCGCGGACGGACGACCTCCTCGACCGCCTCGCGGACTTCGAGACGCGCGACGTGGACGCGGCCGGCGACGGACCCAGTCCGAACGCCGTCACGCTCGCGGGAGGCGACGATGACTGAGTCGTCGGTCGTCTTCTGGGTCTCGGCCGCCGTGCAGGCGCTCACACTCGTCGTCCTGCTCGGCTGGCTCCGGGGGATCGCCGCGTCCCGCCGGCGGTACTGCTATCCCGTCCTGTTCGTCCTCGGCGTCTCGCTCGTCGCAACGGTGCTGATCGCGCTCGGCATCGGTACAGACGTCGCCGGGACGACCCTCGACGCGCCGGGGATCGCCGACGACCTGATCGCGTACTCCGTGCTGTGGGGGGTAACGGCCCTCCTCGCTGGCGAATCTCGCCGGATGGTCGGCGTCTTCGTCGTCGTCCCGGTGATCCAGGTCGTCACGTTCAATGGCGGAGTGATCGTCGGTGGCGTGGCCGGGATCGCCGGCCTGCTCGTCATGGTTGCCGGGCACGTGCTGTTCGCGTACCTCATGCTCGGTCAGGTCTGGGAGCGCGCCCAGCGGGTCCCCGACCGGCAGCGCCTCCTCCACTGGAAAGCGCGAAACCTCCTCCTCTTCCTGATCGGGATGCTCATCGCGTTCTCCCTGCTCGGGGTCGCGCAAGTGTTCGACGAGTTCGTCCTCAGCACTATCAGCGCGTACATGGACCTGCTGATCCGCGCCGGGTTCGCGGGCTTCCTGTTCGCGAACGTCGACGCGATCGCTGTCGACGACACCGGCGAGGCCATCCTCGACGCGGTCGGATCCGAGACGGGCGCGGGCGCGACCGGCAGCGACTGACCTCCCGCCACGTCCGCCAACGGGATCGTATCGCCGTTTTTCGGCCGAAGTCGACGCATAACAATGGTGAATCCCCGCCGAGCGTGAACTATGCCGACGCCAACACGCCGTGACGGCGCGATCGCGGCCCCGTCGCTGACCGAGACGCAGTCGCAGATCCTCGCGCACCTCCGCGAGCAGGTCGACGGGACTGCCTACTTCAAGGCGAAGTACATCGCCGAGGAGCTGGGCCTCTCGCCCAAGGAGGTCGGGATCAACATGGGCCTCCTGCAGGACCGTACCCGCGAGGTCGAGATCGAACAGTGGGGTCGCTCGGACAGCACCACCTGGAAAGTGACGGCCTGAGCGGCGGCCGCACCGTTCGCCCCGACCGACGGTTCAAAGAGGATGCCGCCGCGAGAGGGGGGTAATGACGGACGAGGCGGCCCAGACGCGCCCGGACAACCCGTACGTCGACGACCCGTCGACCGACTTCCACCCGGTCGAGGACCTCGGCGAGGACGCGGCCCGCGAGCAGGCCGAGCGCCTCCGCGAGGCCATCCGCTATCACGACCACCGCTACTACGTCGAGAACGACCCCGTGATCGACGACCGGGTGTACGACGCTTTGTTCTCCCGACTGCGCGACCTCGAAGAGCGGTTCGACATCCAGACCGCCGACAGCCCGACACAGCGGGTCGGCGGCGCGCCCCGCGACGAACTCCCGGACGTGGAACACGTCGCGCCGATGCGGTCGATCGACCAGGGCGGCGAGGCCGAGGAGGTCCGCGAGTTCGACCGCCGGGTCCGCGAGCGGCTGGAAACCGCCGACTACGACGGGGAAATCGACTACTACTGCGAGCCGAAGTTCGACGGACTCTCCGTCGAGGTCGTCTACGAGGACGGCGTCTTCCAGCGGGCGGCGACCCGCGGCGACGGCGAGGTGGGCGACGACGTGACCGCGAACGTCCGGACCATCCCGAGCGTGCCCCAGCGCCTCCGCGGCGACTACCCCGACTTCCTCGCGGTCCGCGGTGAGGTGTACATGCCGAAAGAGGCCTTCCAGGCGTACAACCGCGAGCTGGTCGAGCGCGGCGACGACCCGTTCGCCAACCCGCGCAACGCCGCCGCGGGCACCCTGCGCCAGCTCGACCCCTCGGTCACCGCCGAGCGCCCGCTCTCGATGTTCTTCTTCGACGTGCTCGACGGGGCCGAGTTCGATACCCGCTGGGAGATGCACGAGACCTTCCCCGAGTGGGGGCTGCGGGTCTGCGAACGGACGGAACTGGTCGACGATATCGAGGCGGCGATCGACTACCGCGACGCCCGCCTCGACGAACGGGACGCCCTCGACTACGAGATCGACGGCGTCGTCATCTCCGTGAACGACACCGACGCCTGCGACGAACTGGGGACGACATCCCGAGCGCCGCGGTGGGCGTTCGCCTACAAGTTCCCCGCCCGCAGCGAACACACGACGGTCCGCGACGTGGTGGTGCAGGTGGGCAGGACCGGTCGGCTGACCCCCGTGGCGCTCATGGACCCGGTCCAGGTCGGCGGCGTCACCGTCTCCCGGGCCTCGCTGCACAACCCCGCCGAGATCGAGCGACTGGGCGTCGGTATCGGGGACGAGGTGCGCGTCCGCCGCGCCGGCGACGTGATCCCCGAGGTGGCGGAAGTCACCGAGCCCGACGGCGACGGCCACTTCGAGTTCCCCGAAGAGTGCCCGGTCTGCGGCAGCCCCGTCGAGCGCGACGGCCCGATGGCCTTCTGCACGGGTGGCCTCGGCTGTCGCGCCCAGCGCGAGCGGTCGGTCCAGCACTACGCCTCCCGGAAGGGGCTGGACGTCGAGGGCGTGGGCGAGGAGCGCGTCCAGCAACTGCTCGACGCCGGTCTCGTCTCGGACGTGGCCGACCTCTACGAACTCACCGTCGACGACCTCACCGACCTCGAAGGGTGGGGCGAGACCAGCGCCGAGAACCTCGTCGCGGAACTCGACGCGGCCCGCGAGCCGCCGCTCGCGGACTTCCTCACCGCCATCGGCATTCCCGAGGTCGGCCAGACCGTCGCCGCCTCGCTGGCGCGGCACTTCGGGACCTTTGGGGAAGTTCGGGACGCCGACGAGGACGAGTTGCAGGCCGTTGAAGACGTGGGACCGACGGTCGCCCGCGAGGTCCGTGAGTTCTTCGACAGCGAGGCCAACGCGGACGTGCTCGACCGCCTCCTCGCCCACGTCGACCCGCAGGAGGCCGAGACGACGACCGGTGACGCCCTGGACGGGCTGACCTTCGTCTTCACGGGCTCGCTGGACGGCTACACCCGCAGCGAAGCACAGGACCTCGTGGAGCGCGCGGGCGGCTCGGCGACCAGCAGCGTGTCGAGCAACACAGACTACCTCGTCACGGGGTCGAACCCGGGCCAGAGCAAGCGCGACGACGCCGCCGAGCACGACGTACCGACGCTCGACGGCGTCGAGGCGTTCGAGGAGAAACTGCGGGAGTACGGCGTCGAGATAGCGGCCTGACGCCGGCGTCGCGACGGAAATCGCGGACGGCTCGCCGGAGAAGGCTTATTAGTGTCTATCGATGTGAAAGAATATGGACGGAGACGGCGCCAGTGGGGTGGACGGCGAGATAGGGGGACTGAACCCCACGGGAACGGGGAATGCGGACCAAACGGAAGGGGGTTCGGAGGACGGCTCCGCATCCGGGGCCCTCCGGTCGATGGGATACACCGATAGCGGAGCCGAAGTGGGCAGGGACGACGGAGACGGGACGGGGTCCGGGGATTCGATCCTTCAGACGGTCGTCATCGTCACAGTGGCCGGATCCTTCGCGCTCACCGCCGCGTTCTTCTTCCTCCAGATGATCCTGGCGGTACTCGACGTGGTACTGTAGCACGCCCGCACGTCGCGATCTCGACCGACACGGCGAGGCACTCTCGGTACCACCGATACCGGCGAGACGTGTCGCTGACAGGCTCGCACGAACTGAATTCGGTCGGAAGCGAACGCCGACTACAGATCGACCTTGTCGAACGTGTAGTAGCTGATGGCGGCGGCGACGCCGATCCAGAGGATGAAGCTCAGGAACACCGCGGGGTCGGAGAAGTACAGCGGGATGGACGACCCGGCCGATTCACAGACGGTCCGGTTGCCGAACATGCTCTGGACAGTCTGGGGACTTCCGGAGAGCACGTCGCCGCAGATGACGCCCATCGTGTCGGGGTCCTGCTGGAACATCTGGAAGCGAGAGGTGAGCGCCGCGTTCTCGCCGCCGAGGACGCGCGAGCGCGTCAGCGTCTTGTACGCCTGCGTCGGGCTCAGCAGTTTGACGAACAGGACGACCTGCCAGCGGAGCGCATCGGCGACGCCGACGTAGTCGGCGAGCAGGTCGCCGATCCAGTTGGCCAGCGAGTTCCAGCCAAAGGAGAGATAGAAGTAGACGAGGCCGGCGCCCATGAGCGAGCGCAGGTTCGTCGACGCCGCGCCGGAGATGCTCACGACGAAGGCGGTGAACACCAGCGTGAACGCGAGTGTGAAGAGGGTGAACCACGCGAACACGTCGGCCTTGAACTGGAACTGCGAGAGGGCGAAGAACACGCCCGTCAGTCCGATCGCAAGCAGGAGCGGGACGCCGACGACGGCGCTGCGGCCGACGACCTTCCCGATGATCACGTCGCGGCGCGAGAACGGCAGCGAGAGGAGCACCTTCATCGACCCGCTCACCCGCTCGTCCGAGACCGCCGCGTACCCGGCGAAGATGACGATGATTGGTACCAGCAGCGTGACGGTGGTCAGGTAAAACGAGGAGATGAAGTACTGCATCCCGATCTGGGCGACGTCCTGCCTGACGTTCCCGCCGAAAAACAGCGCGCGGCCGGCGGGGAGCAGGAACAGGGCGGTGAACAGGAACGAGAGGATCCACAGCCCCTTCGAGCGGATGGCGTCGCGGAACTCCTTTTTCGCGACCGGGTACCAGTCGAAGGTCTCGAGCAGCGCGCCGTCGAGCCCGTCGTTCTCGGTGCTCATCGCGCACCACTCTCCTCGGCCTCGGCGTCTGCATCTGTCGGTTCGCCGTCCGAACCCGCCGCGTCGGCGTCCGCGTCGACTACTTCGGCGTCACCGGCCGTCGGCCGGCCCTCGGCGTCGGTGTAGGCGGCGAAGAGGTCTTCGAGCGACGCCTCGCGGGTCTCGAAGTCCTCGACCTCGATGCCGGCGTCCTCGATGGCCGTCAGCACGTCCATCTTCGCGTCGCTCTCGCAGTCGACCACGAGGTCGTCGCCCTCGACGGTCGCACCGGAGACGACGGCGAGTCCCCGGGCGGCGTCGGCGGCCTGTTCGGCCTCGCCGGGCGCGACGTTCACGACCAGTTTCGTCCCGGTGTCGGTGGCCTCACGCAGGCCCTCGACGCTGTCCTCGGCGACGATCTGGCCGTCCTGCAGGATGGCGACGCGGTCGCAGACCGACTCGACCTGCCCGAGGATGTGGCTGGAGAAGAACACGGTCGCGCCGCGCTCGTTCTCCTCGCGGACGATCCGGCGCATCAGTCGGGCGCCGTTGGGGTCCAGTCCCGAGGAGGGCTCGTCGAGGACGAGCAGGTCGGGTTCGCCGACGAGCGCCATCGCGAGCGCGAGGCGCTGTTGCATCCCGCGGGAGTACCCGCCGGCCTTGCGGTCGGCGTCCTCGGCGTCGAGGCCGACGCGGTCGAGCAGCCCTTCCACGTCGGGGTCGGTCCGCTTGGCCTCGCCGACGAATTCGAGGTGTTGTCGGCCGGTCAGTCGGTCGTAGAGGTCGTAGCCGTCGGGGAGCACGCCCAGTCGCTCCCGGATGGCCTCCGACTCCTCGCGGGCGTCCATCCCGAGCACTTCGGCCGACCCGGCGGTCGGGCGGACGAAGTCGAGGAGGATATCGATCGTCGTGGTCTTGCCGGCGCCGTTCGGCCCCAGGAACCCGAACACGTCCCCGTCCTCGACGGTCATGTCGACCCCCCGCAGCGCGGCGACGTCGCCGTAGCGCTTGGTCAGGCCGTCGAGTTCGATGGCTGGCATGGCCGGGCCTTTCGCGCCCTCATTTATAGGTTTTCATAAGTACGAAACCGGCGCGTCAGACCTCGTCATCGGGGTCGTGTTGCTCGGCCATCGACTGGGCCTGCGTGGCGTAGCGCTCCCGCTCGCCGGGGTCCGGCGTCGGTTCGAGTCGCTCGGGATCGACGTCGATCGCGGCGGTCGTCGGCTTGCGCGAGAGCAGCTGGAAGGAGAGCTGTTTCGTGAGGTGGCGCTGGCCGTCTAGCGTCGCGTACACCAGCGTAACGAGGTTCTCGTCGCGGGACTGTCGGTCCACCAGCCAGCACCTGACGGTGTCGTCGCTCATACGCGTCCGTGGGCGCCGGGCTGGCTTGTAGCCGGCGGTCCCGGTCAGCGAACGCGGGAGAGCGCGCGGCGCCGTTCCCGGTCACCGGGCGCGCGACCACGAGCCGCTCGTCCGCCGTGCGGGGATCGTGTGCTCGGTGCGGTCGCGACGGGCGAACCGGACGACCAGCAGACGCTCGACGAGCAGCGCCGCGGCGAGCGCGACCCCGCCTGCGGTCGCGGGGTCGATGCCGGCCCCGGCGACGAACAGGGTCAGGGGTTCGGCGCCCTCGACCGCCGTGGAAAACAGCAGCCAGAGCGAGGCGCCGGCGCCGGAGACGAGGCTGAAGCCGACCGTCGCGGGGTCGAACAGGCGAGCGGAGAGCGGTCGGCCGCGCAGGGCGTTGGCCTCGACGGTGTGCTGGACGGCCAGCGCGACGGCGAAGGCGACGCCCGCGACGAAGACGCCGCGCAGCCCGCCTAGCACCTTCGCGACCGCGAACCAGCCGATCCACAGCAGCGCCTCCGTGACGCTGACCGCGAGGGTCCGACCGAGCGGGAAGCCGACGGCCGAGCCGTTGGCGGCCAGGTCCGTCAGGAAGTGCTCGACCTGCAGGCCGACGACGAGGACGACGACGCCAACCCCGGCCGCCCGCGACAGCGGCGAGGAGCCCTCGATCAGCGCCAGCCAGAGGGCGAGCGTCGCCACTTCGAGGCCAGCGAGCGCGAGCACGAGCACCCACCGGCAGGCGGCCACGACCCGTTCCGTCCGAATCCGATCCCAGTCGGGCACGTCTCGCGTTCGCCGGGTGGATCACTTGGTTATACGCCGGTTACTGCCCGGCGAACGCCGGGCGTTCGGAACTGGCGGAGGTGCGGTGACCGCGACCGGTCAGGGGCCGGAGCGATAGCCGGTTACACCGCTGTTGCGGACCGAGGCGGGGTCGCGCCAGCGCACCCTTTAAGACGGTGTGTCCGCCTCCCTAGGGCATGTCCTGGTTCGGCCGGCTCTTCGACGGCATCGGGGGCGAGCGGGGGCGGGCGTGGGCCGGATCGGCGGAGGACCTCCTCTACGACGGCGAGACGGTCGAGCAGCGCGTCGATCTGGGCGGCGACGACCGCGTCGTCGTGACGAGCCACCGCCTGCTGGCGTTCACACCGGACGGCAGCGGCGAGAACTACCGTGATATCGACCTCCCAAACGTCACCGACGTTCGCGTCGGCCACGAGGGCGAGCGCAACCTGCTCTGGATGGGCGGCCGGATTCTCGTCTACGGGGTCGTCCTCCTCGCGCTCGGCGTGTTCGTCGACTTCGCCTCGTTCGTCCCGACGGACGCCTTCGGAGAGACCGGTGCGGCGGGACAGCTCGGGATGGGCGGCCTGCTCGCGATGCTCCAGCAGTTCCTCGACGTGATCGCGCGCATCGACGAGTTCGCCCGGCTGATCGGCGCCGTCCTCCTGCTCTTTGCCGTCTTCGTCTTCGGCGTCTATGTCGTCACGCGCGACCGCGTCCTCGTGATCGACGTCGCCGGCGACGAGGACCCGATCCGGGTTCCGGCCGACGACGACGGCCTCGACGCCGCGGTCGCCGACCTCGAAGTCGTGCTGTTCGGGAGCGGTGCCGCTGCGGGCTCGACGACCGATGAGACGCCATCGAGTCCGGAATCGGGCGTCGGCGCCGAATCGGACCCGCTGTCCCCGGGGTCCGGCGCGGTCGAGAGTCAGGGGTTCGTCGCGGACGCCGAGCAGTCGGAGGTCGAAAGTGTGACGCAACCCACCGACGGTGTGACCCGACCCGCCGACGGAACAGCCAAACCCCGGGACGCGGCCGCTCGCGACTCCGGGGCGGACGTGGAGCGGGCCGTCCGCGAGACGAACCAGACCGACTTCACGGAGGCGGTCGACCGCGTCGTCGAGGGCGCCTCCGACGATCCGGAATCCGACGGCGACGGCTTCGGGGATGCAAACGAGCGCATCCCCGAGAACACCGACGAGGACACATCCGAGGACGCGGACGACGACCGCGACGACGCCTCGGATCCCGGGTTCGAATTCGGCGGCTGACCCGCCGAATCCGCCTTCGCCGTCGGCCGTCGGAATCCGCGGACGCAGGGTTCAAATTCTCCGAGTCGCTACGGGAGAGCGATGGATCCCGACGCCGTCCGGGACCGAGCGAGCGACCTCCCCGCCGAGCCCGGCGTCTACCAGTTCCTCGCCCGCGAGTCCCGCGGGAGGGGCGGCGCCGGGACCGACGGAACCGGCGAGAACGGAGACGCGAGCGACGCTACCGACGAATCCGAGGGAACTGCCGTCTACGGCGCGCCGGGCGCGGCGCTCACCGACGACGCCGGGATGGGCGGCGACGAGTCCTACGAGCGCGTCCTCTACGTCGGGAAGGCGGTCGACCTGCGGAGTCGGGTGCGGTCGTACGCCGACCCCCGCAGCCAGCGCATCCGCCGGATGGTCGCCGAGGCCGATTCGGTCGACGTGGCCGTCACCGACACCGAGACGCAGGCGCTCCTCTTAGAGGCGAACCTCATCAAACGCCACCGGCCGCGCTACAACGTCCGGCTGAAAGACGACAAGTCCTACCCGCTCGTCCAGCTGACCGACCACGAGTTCCCCCGCATCGAGATCACTCGCGACCCCGACCCCGGCGCGACGGTTTTCGGCCCGTTCACCGACAAGGGCCGACTGGAGACGGTCGTCAAGGCCGTCCGGGAGAGCTACGGCCTGCGGGGCTGTTCGGACCACAAGTTCGCCAACCGCGACCGGCCGTGCCTCGACTACGACATCGGCCTCTGCACCGGCCCCTGCGTCGCCGAGACCGACGTGGACGCGGAGTCGTACATCGGAGACGTGAAGACGGTCGAACGGTTCTTCGAGGGCGAGACCGGCGCGCTCGCCGACCCGGTCCGCCGAGAGATGGAAGCCGCCGCGGCCGACCAGAACTTCGAGCGTGCGGCCAACCTCCGTGACCGCCTCGACGCCGTCGAGGCGATCCACGGCGAGTCCGGCGACGCCGTCGCCAGCGAGGGCCGTCACGAAGGGTCCGACCGCGAGCGCGTGGTCGACGTGCTCGGGGTCGCCGTCGAGGGCGAGACCGGGACCGTCGCCCGCCTCCACAGCGAGGACGGCAAGCTCGTCGAGCGCGACCGCCACCGCCTCGATGCCCCGGAGGGCGAGCGCTCCGGGGCGGTCCTCGCGGCGTTCATCGCCCAGTACTACGCCGAGCGCGAGCTTCCCGACGCGATCCTCTGCTCCGACCACCCCGACGACGCGGATCTGGAAGCGTGGCTGGAGCGGGAGGGAGTCGCGCTGCGGGTCCCTGGCACCGGCCGCGAGTCGACGCTCGTCGACCTCGCGCTGAAGAACGCCCGCAGCCGGGAGCGCCGCGACGACGAGGGCCGGGCGCTGGCCGACGCGCTCGGCCTCGATTCCCGCGTGGGCCGCATCGAGGGCTTCGACGTGAGCCACGCTCAGGGGAAAGCCGCCGTCGGGAGCGACGTGACGTTCGTCGACGGCAGCCCCGAGAAGTCCGACTACCGGCGGAAGAAGCTCGACGACGAGAACGACGACTACGCGAACATGCGGTCGCTCGTTCGCTGGCGCGCCGACCGCGCTGTCGAGGGCCGCGACGAGCGCCCCGATCCCGACCTGCTCCTCATCGACGGCGGCGAGGGCCAGCTCGGCGCCGCCCGCGACGCGCTCGACGCCGCCGGCTGGGACGTCCCCGCCATCGCGCTGGCGAAAGACGAGGAACTGGTCGTCACACCCACGGGCGTCTACGACTGGCCCGACGACGCCTCCCACCTGCATCTCCTCCAGCGCGTCCGCGACGAGGCCCACCGCTTCGCCGTCCAGTACCACCAGACGCTCCGCGACGAGGTTTCGACGGTGCTGGACGACATCGACGGGGTCGGCCCGGCGACTCGCAAGCGCCTGCTGCGTCGATTCGGCTCCGTGGAGAACGTCCGTTCGGCCTCAGAGGACGAACTCCAGCGCGTCGACGGCGTCGGCTCGAAGACCGCCGAGACCCTCGCCGAGCGGCTGTGAATCCCGGGCGACCGCCGGTTCGGTCCAGCGGCGCGTGATTTATTACGTCACGGGGGGTACTGTCAGTTGAGCAACTATGCCCCGAACTGGTCCCCTCCCGGGTTCGCTCTCGCTGACGTGGCAGTACGCCCTCGTCGGCGGCGTCGTGTCGATGCCGCTCACGCTCGCCGCCTACTGGAGTTCCGGCGCGAGCAACCACTTCTCGTTCAACATGGTCATCGTCGGCGGCCTGATCGCCGGCTTCCTCGCCCGCCGGTACTCGGCCGACGTGAGCGCCGCGAGTCTCCGGGCCGGCGTGATCGGCGGTCTGGCCGGCTACGTCTGGATCGCGCCCACGATCCTCGTCAGTGCCGAGAGCTTCGCCGACGCGTGGTCGTTCGCGCCCGTGAAACCGGCGCTGGTCGTCCTCTTCAGCGGCTTCGTCCTCGGCACTGCCGCGATCTTCGGTCTCCTCGGCGGCCTCGTCGGATCGTGGATCTCCGGGAAGATCGGTCAGGATCGAACTGCTGCTGTGAGCGCCTGAATCGCCGTTTCTGAAACTACCGTCCCGGTCTGCTGTCCGAAGAATGGGATTACAGCAGCGTTAACTGTGAGACGATTGAATAGTCTCCTATGCGCACGTCTCCGCTCTCAGCGGTCGCCGTCGCCGCCCTCCTGATCTTCGCGGGCTGTGCTGGGCTTCCAGGTGGAGGGGACACGCCCTCGCCGAACGTGTCTCCCGACGAATTCCCGAACGCGTCGGCCATCGATCAGTCGGTGTTCGAGGGCCATGCGACCGCGATGGGAAACACGAATTTTACGCTCACAACCGTCAGAAACCGGACGGACCGCATTCTCCACACGTCCGAGGAGGACTTCAAGCACATGAACAGCTCGAGTCGGCTCCTCGCCGAGCCCGGCGACTCACAGTACCTCCTCCACACCACCGACTCCGTTACGGGGAACGGGAGCACGTACTCGAACGGAAACTGGCGGTACAGGCTGTCCGAGGACGACCGCACGACGGTGCGGACCCTCTCCCCCGTGTCGGTGTTCAACGAATCGAGTGACCGATATCTCTGGCGGGGGTTGTTCAGTAACGACACCGGGATGCAGCTCGATCACGCCGCGATCGACGCCACCTTCGAGCGCAAAGGCGTCGAGACCTTCCGAGGCGTCCCGGTGATGCGCTACGAGGCCACCGGCGTCGACGCGCTCGCCGACTCGTGGGCGGGCGGCGAGAATACGAGTTCGTGGTACGAGGACTTCTCGTCGACGCTCCTGCTCGACGAAAACGGCGTCATCCGCCACTACGAGTACGAGTTCGTCTGGTCGGAGTACAACACCCGGAGGGTCGCGCAGTCGTACACTCTCTCCGACGTCGGAAGCACCGACGTCGAGAAACCGGACTGGGCAGTGAACGCGACGGCCGACTCGTAACCTGTCGGTCGACACCCGATTTACTGGTTGTCGACGCTCACGTCGGCAGGCCGAGCGTCGGTCACTGCGACGTCGAATTCGCCGACTTCGCCGTCACCGAGGTGCCACGTCGCGTCGGCCGGCGCATCCGCGCGTACGACGTCGCTGGTGAAGTTCGACACCCACGTCAGGCCGCCCCGGCGCTGGAGGCGGACGCCGTCGGGGAGCGGTCCGGTAGTGGGGACGCCTGCGTCTTCGAGGAAGTCCCCGATGACGGCGTTGGCGAGCGGCTCCTCGGGCCAGACGCCGAGGTAGGTGACCGCGCCGTCGCCACGTTCGTTGCGAGTGATGGCTGCGGTTCCCGCTGCGGGACCGGTCTCGTGGGTCGCGACGACCGCGGCCGAATCCGCGTCGAGCCACTCGCCCCACGTCCGGAAGGCGTAGGTCTCGCCGCGGTACTCGATCTCGGGTTCGGCGTCGCCGCGGTAGCCCTCGTACTGCTCGACCGTCGCGCCGACCACGTCGCCGAGCGGGCCGGGCAGCGTCGGGCGGAGCCGGTTGTGTTCGTTCTTGACGCCCGAGCGGACGGTCACGAGTACCTCGCCGCCGTCCCGTGCGAAGGCGTCGAGGCTGTCGGCGAGGTCCTCGTCGGCGAGGTAGAGCGTCGGACCGACGACGGCGTCGTAGCCGTCGAGGTCGGCGTCGGTCGGGAGCACGTCGACGGCGACGCCGTGGCGGCGCAGCGCCGCGTAGTAGGTCAGCAGGTGGTCCCAGTAGTCGAAATCGACCGACGCGGGTTCGATGTCCAGCGCCCAGATGTTCTCGTAGTCGTGAAGCAGGGCGACGCGGGCGTCGTTGTCGGTCCCGCCGTCGAGCAGGTCCGATAGCTCGTCCAGTTCCTCGGCCGCGCGCGCGGCGTCGTGGTACCCGCGGTCGGGTGACCCGTCCTGATTCCGGAGGCCGGCGTGGTACTGCTCCTGACCCATGTCGCAGCGCTGCCAGCGGAAATAGGAGACCGTCTCGGCGCCGTAGGCGCTGGCGTAGTGCGCCCAGAGCGCCATCGCGCCCTCGCCGGGCTGAGTCGGGTGCGGCGGCCAGTTGACGCCGCCGGGCTGTTGCTCCATCACCCAGAACTCGCCGTCGGCGGCGTCGCGGTAGATGGCGTGGTCGATGCCGACGACATCGGGGTCGCCGGCGCGGAGGGAGTCGGGTGAGGCGTCTTCGCCGTGAGCGTGCTGGACGTGGCCCGTCGGGTAGGAGTCCCACGAGAGGAAGTCCAGGTCCTCGCCGAGGTCGTAGGCGTCGTACGCGCCGAACAGCGACATGTCGTTGTGGGTGACGAACCAGTCGTCGTCCGCCGCGCGGAGGATCTCGACCTGCTCGCGGTTGAACTCGACGACGCTGTCGCTACAGAAGCGGTAGTAGTCGAGCAGGCGCGCGGGGTGGTGGCCGGCGGGCGTCGACCGCGGCGGGTCGACCTCGTGGAAGCCGGTGTACTCCTGGCTCCAGAAGGCGTTACCCCACGACTCGTTGAGGTCGTCGATATCGTCGTAGCGCTCGCGGAGCCACTCGCGGAAGGCGGTTGCGCAGTCGTCGCAGTAACAGCGCGTCGTCCCGTGGCAGCCGTACTCGTTGTCGGTCTGCCAGCCGGCGACGGCGTCGTGGCCGGCGAAGCGCTCGGCCATGCGCTCGACGATGCGCGCACTCTCCCGGCGGTACACCGGCGAGTTGAAACAGTACTGGCGGCGGCTGCCGAACCCCTGCGTCGTCCCGTCCCGGGTCTCCCGCAGGATGCTCGGGTGTTCGTCGCTCAACCACTTGGGCGGGGTGGCGGTCGGCGTACAGAGGACCGCCTTCATGCCGTGCTCGCCGATCAGATCGACGGCTTCCTCCAGCCAGTCCAGGTCGTAGACGCCCGGTTCGGGCTCGTAGCGCGACCACGCAAACTCGCCCATGCGGACGTATTCGAGGCCAGCTTCAGCCATCTGCTCGACCTGCGCTTCCCACTGCTCCCGGGGCCAGTGCTCCGGGAAGTAACAGACGCCGACGTTCATGGCATGCGGGGTCGGAGGGAACGGGCAAAACAGTTCCCCTCGTCCGCAACAGTCAACCGGCCGCTCTCCGTGGTCGGGGGCAACACGTGAGTGACGAATCCGCCTCCAGCCTCGACGAACTGTCCCCCGAAGCCATCGCAGCCGCGGTGCCCGAGCGACCGGACGCCGACGACCCCGTCCACGCCGTCGGTATCGGCCCGGGGAACCCCGAGTATCTCACCGGGCGCGGCGAGCGTGCGATCCGCGAAGCCGACGCCGTCGTCGGCTTCGAGACGGTGGTCGACTACGTCCGCGACCTGACCGAGGGGGAGACCCTCGCCTGCGGCTACGACGATCAGGAGGAGACTCTGAGTACCTTCGCCGACCGAGTCGCCGACGGCGCCGCGGGGACGGCGGTCCTGATGGGTGACCCCAACTTCTCGGGCTACCAGCTCCTCGGTCACGTCGAGGCCGCGGTCGGCCGGCCGGTCCGCGTCGTCCCCGGCATCTCCTCGCTCCAGATCGCCGCGAGCCGCGCTCGCACGCCCATGGAGGAGTCGACGTTCGTGACCCTTCACAAACGGGGCGACCTCGCCGCCGACCGCGAACGGCTCCGCGCCGACGCCGGCGACCGTCACCTGCTCGTCCTGCCGCGCCCTTACGACGTGATGCCCGGCGACATCGCCGCCGACCTGCTCGACGCCGGCGCCTCGGGATCGCTCACGGCGCTGGTCTACGAGCGGCTGACCCACGACGACGAGGCCGTCACGGAAACCACGCTGGACGAACTGGCAACTCACGCCGGCGGGACCGGTCCGGAGGAGTCGCCCTTTTCCGATCTCTCCGTGCTGGTCGTGCGCGCCGATACCGACGTTCCGGAGGGGGCGAGACCGTGAAGGGGTTCGTCCTCGGCGGCACGAGTTCGGGCGTCGGCAAGACGGTGGCGACGCTGGCCGTGATCCGGGCGTTAGAGCGTGAGGGTATCACCGTCCAACCGGCCAAGGCCGGCCCCGACTTCATCGACCCGAGCCACCACGAACGAGTCGCCGGCCGCCCGTCGCGGACGCTCGACCGCTGGCTCCAGGGCGAGGACGGCCTCCGCCGCAACTACCACCGCGGCGCGGGCGTGGACGGATTGGATCCGTCCACTCGGGGGACGCGGTCCCCCGCTATCTGCGTCGTCGAGGGCGTGATGGGCCTGTACGACGGCGACGGCTCCAGCACGGCGATGGTCGCCGAGGCGCTCGACCTCCCGGTCGTCCTCGTCGTCGACGCCAGCGCCGGGATGGAGAGCGTCGCCGCGGCGGCGCTGGGATTCCGGGAGTACGCCGAGACTGCCGGCCGCGATATCGACGTGGCCGGCGTCGTCGCCCAGCGCGCCCACGGAGGCCGCCACGCCGAGGGCATCCGCAGCGCGCTCCCCGACGACATGACCTACTTCGGTCGGATCCCGCCGCGGGACGACCTGGAAATCCCGGATCGGCACCTCGGTCTCCACATGGGGAGCGAGTCGCCGCTCGACGACGAGGCGCTCGACGCCGCCGCTGACCACCTCCGGACCGACCAGTTCCGCGAGGTCGTCCGGACGCCGCCAGAACCGGGGTCGACGGGCGTTGATCACGAGACGACAGGTGAGTCCGCCGGCGCCGACGAGCCACGCATCGCCGTCGCACGAGACGAGGCGTTCTGTTTCGTCTACCCGGCGACGCTGGAGCGCCTCGACGAGCGGGCCGAGGTGGTCACGTTCGAACCGGCGGACGGCGACGATCTTCCCGACTGCGACGGGGTGTATCTCCCCGGCGGCTATCCCGAGCGACACGCCGCCGCTCTGGCCGAGGGGCCGGCGCTCGACTCGCTGGCCGACCGCGCCGCCGACGGCCTGCCCGTTCTCGGGGAGTGCGGCGGGTTGATGGCGCTGTCCGAGTCGCTGACGACTACCGACGGCGAGACGTTCGAGATGGCGGGGGTCCTCCCCGCCGAACTACAGATGCACGACCGCTATCAGGCGCTCGACCACGTCGAACTGCGGGCGCGGGAAGATACGCTCACCGCCGCGGCCAGCGAGCGACGCCGCGGCCACGAGTTCCACTACTCTTCCGCCGAGACCGCATCGGACGCCCGCTTCGCCTTCGACGTCGAGCGGGGCGACGGCATCGCCGACGGCCGCGACGGTCTCACCGAGTACCGGACGGTCGGCACCTACTGTCACTGCCATCCCGAGAGCGGCGCGTTCGATACGTTTCTGGAGACGGTGCGTTCGAGATAGCTACCCCGTCCAGACCACCCCGAACGGGCAGGCATTGCCCGGACGTTGTCGGGGAGCCGTCGAACAGGGAGCCCGGACCGCCTGTCGGCGATCAACTCCTCGGATCCCTCCCATCGATCGTTCCCGGGATGGGCCGCTGACCGGTAGTAACAGTCACCTTTTCACGTCGACAGCCGTTTTCCCCGACGTGACGCGCTCTGAGCGCGGATCGCTCCAGGGTCGGGATCGACCCCGACTCGAATTTTTGTATCCCGGCATGTGGTTTATCGGGGACTGGATCGGGATCTCGATACTGCTGCATTGCGGCGCGAACGGCGGTCAGCGGGCTGCTTCCGTCCCTGGTGGTCAGAACCGGTCGTTCTCGCGATTCCGAGGTCGAATCGGTCCAGTAGACGAACCGATCCCGGTCGATGGCCCGATCTCAGTCGATGAACCGATCCGCCGGGGAGGGGATCGACCCCCGGGACACCAACGCCCGGATCACGATGACGGCAGTTTCCGAGCGCTCGCGAGCCCTCCGTGTCCACACTCGGCGAGCAGGTGGGTATTCGCTGTCGAGACTCGGGCGGCTGCCCGCTCGATCCAGCGGTGGGGACACCCCGTCGATCTCGCTGAGCAGCAGCGGCGTTGAGACTTCAGGTCGTCCACCCGAGCGGTGAAGTCCGTCCACTGTTCCACTTTCGTGACTTCCGCGTCCAGAAGCGCCGGACCGCTTCGTCCGCGCGCCGTTTGGCTGCTTCCCAGATCGCGTCGTCTCACTCCCGGGTGATCGTCCGGATTGTAGACGCAGTCCCCCGGGGTTGCCGTCCTGATCTCCCGCCTTCGGCGCGTCGACGCGGTCGCCGCTTTGACGGAGACGGTCGTCACCGCAACTACGCCGTGAGTTCCCCGTTCGCTGGCTTTCGTCGGGATCGGTGCGGTCGATCACCACACGCCGACCTACCGACGGAACGACCGGGTCGTACCCGCGAGCTGATCCGCTGCCCATCGAGACGCTGGAGAGCGCGGGCGCCTCCAACTCCACAGGTGCAACGAACGTCGGTTTCGCCGGGGCGGCCAGCGAGCCGGTCGCCCCGGTTTCTCGCTGGGGGTCGTGGCCGACGAAATCTGGCGTGGGGACGCGGTAGTTGCACGAGTCCCGAACGCGATCCAGCTGCACTTTCCAGCGCCGACGATCTACCGTGGAGAGCACGAGCGGGTCCGGTCGCGGTCGCCCGCGACGCCGTGCAGCCGGTGGCCCTCGATGGCCGCGATCCGGTACGTCCGTTCGATTCTGTGGGCGTCCCAGCCGCTTCCCCGTTCGCCTCTCGCCGCGGTTCGAACCGCGCTGTCGACAGCGTTCTCCCTCGACGCAGATCTCTCGCGCCCAGTCAAGTGCTCTCGGCGGTTACACCCCCGATATCGGACTGTTCGAATGCTCTATCCAGACTACAGCTCGTTCACGTATGTGAGGGTTGCTTTCGCAATGAACCAGTATCCGCTATATCGAATCGTGGAGCGACCGGATCCACAAGTTCGGAAGGTAGAAACAGCAAACCACTAGTTCGCATACATTAAATCAGAGTAATAATCTCTGCCAGCGGGGTTAACTCAGTCTATATGTAGAGGTCAGTAGGGAGAGATGGGTCAGTAGTTGGTAATTGCTAAGATGGCCCTGACAACGTCATGTCAATACAGGATTGTTACTTCGTGGCGCGTCCCCGGAGGAGGAATCCTATGACGGCGTCCACCACAACGAGGAATATCAGAAGCCCACCAACCGCTACGGAGACCAAGCCGCCCCAGTAGACGCCACCGGATGGGTTCAGGCTCTCCATGACGGCCCACATAGAGACGAGGAGGCAGGGCACCGCGACGGCAGCGAGCACGATATCGGTGGAATCACGGGTGTATACCCCGCGCGCAAGTACCGTAAGTTCGAGAAGTACTGGGAGGACGACGAGGGGCAGCGAACCTATAGTGAGAATGTGAAGAGACTGCAATTGTGAAGGCGGAAATAGCACGGGTGATGATAACTTAATACTGTTGCTATTATTGTTTTTTTGGTGCCCCGACTTGCTAGTCTGAATGGGTTTAACATCGCAGGTACATGGTGAGCCTGAGTCAAAATGGAACCCAGAAAACCGCGCTACCAACTTGTGCTATTCAGAGATCAGTGTAAAGCCGCAGAGTGATACAGAGGGGTACTGTTTCGGAGGCCGTTCGGACGTTTAATTGGGAGATGTACTTGGTCCGCGCTTATTCCAAGCTTGAGAGAACCACGTTATGACGGCGGCGGCGATGATTGCCTGAATGTAGAGGAAGGTGTACAGGAGTACCCAGATACCCTCACCAGTCCGAATCAGGAACTCGTTGAAGAGGAAGGTATCAAAAAGCATCGTTGCGATAACTGCCGGAAACCCGGCGACAAGGGCTTCTCGCGGTAATAGGTTCCGTTCTGCCAGTGCGACCAACACGCCAGTCACTGCGAAGATCGAAAGCGTCAACCATCCGAAGAACAGTCTTGAGTATCCTTTGGAGAGTAGTATGGTTGACGATGGCATAGATATGATTTTGTTGTCGGCCAATAAATAGATATCGAATATCTGACCGATAGTTAACATGACATCGGAATCCCGGTCTTGTCTAACGAATTCCCCTCGCCACAGTCGGTAGAAATGCGTACCACTTTTTGCCTGAATGAGGTAGAGCCGTACATGAAGACCCTCGAATCCGCGTTCGAATGTGAGCGCGCCCTCGTATTTGGTGTTGGGGGGTGCGGAGACGTTGTCAGTACCATCCCTACGGCTCGGCTCCTCGAATCGCACGGTGTCGAAGTTCTGCTCGGTGGAGTCGCATGGGAACGCGTTGTCGTAGATCCCCAACCCGGCCCACGCCACTTCGACGAGATTGAGAACATCGACCAGCTCAACAATACCGTCGCGCTCGCAACCGAAGATACCCGAACTACCGATGGTATTGAGTTCGCTGAGACGAACGTGGCTCGCCACTACGATGAAGACGTCGTTCTCATCGACATCGGCGGCGGAGCCCGTGGGGTAGCTGCTGGCCTTAACGATGCTTGTGAGCAGCTTGATATCGACCTTGTCGTCGGTACGGACGCTGGCGGTGATGTCCTTGCTGCCGGGGACGAACCAGGCATCAAGAGTCCGTTGACCGATGCTGTCATGCTGTCGGTCCTCACGCATTTAGAGGTAGACGCTTGTCTCGGGATGTATGGATACGGGAGTGATGGTGAGCTCACGCTTGAGGAAGTCACTGGCGGGATCGCCCGCGCCGCTGAACACGATGGACTACTCGGTGCATGGGGACTGACGCCGCGGATCGTTGACGAACTCGGCGAACTGCTGGAAGTTGTGACGACGGAAGCAAGCCGGCTCCCGGTCGAGGTCGCACGCGGCAAACTCGGCGATGCCGTGATTCGGGATGGTGCTCGCTCGGTCGAACTCACGCCCGCGAGTACCGTCACGTTCTATCTCGACCCGGACGCCGTCGCAGCCACGTCCGACCTTGATGAGTACGTGACCGAGACGGAGAGTTTCGAAGCAGCCCAGGAAGCCCTGTCGCAAGCGGGGTACGAAACGGAGCTCGATCTGGAACGTCGTCTTGCAGCTGGAGAACAGGAATAATAGAGGACGAATGAAACGGTCTCAGTGGATTCTGTTGCTGGGGATTCTGGTTGTAGCATTAAGTCTCCCCCAGCCGTCGCATCGGTCTCTCCCGTGCTTGAGACAATTCGTGAGGACATCGGGTTATGTATACGGCCGTGAGTTCACTCACGACGATCCCAACGCTCTGCATGGGCATCTTCGCACTCACGATTCCGACAATCACCAACCGGATCGGTCGGGAACGAGGGGTGTTCTGGGGCGTCGTCCTTATCACTGGGGCAACGGCGGTCCGCGTTGGGAGTCAGCACGCTCTCGTGTTGTTTGGGAGTACCATCTTAGTGGGAATCGGGATCCATCTTAGTGGGAATCGGGATTGCTGTCACGCAGGCGCTTCACCCATCCCTTGTCACGGCATACTTCGATAATCGAGAGTCGTTTGCGACCGGGCTCTACACGGCAAGTTTAACCGTTGGAGCAGCGCTCGCCAGCGGAGTGACGGCACCGATGGGAAACTACTTCGAATCACGGCCGGCGGAGCTTGCTTCGTGGGCGCTCCCGGCTACTCTCGCTGTTCCCATCTGGTATTTCTGCTGGAAATGGGCGGCTCAACGTGACGCCGGTTCAAATACTGAGACTGACCGACCGCAACTTCCGTGGCGGAATACCTGGGCGGTCTTGCTAACCATCTTTTTCGGTGGGCCCTCAACAGTGTTCTTCTTCGTGCTAACTTGGCTGGCCCCGCGATACGTGGCGCTCGGCTGGAAAGCGAGTCAAGCAGGTCTCCTCTTATCGGTGTTTCTCCTCACTCAGATCGGTGGAGATCTCGCCGTCTCCGCAGTCGGCGACAGACTGACTGACCAGCGCCCGCTGTTCGGCATGATGCTGTTCTTGATCGTTGGTGGAGCGCTCGGGGTAGCACTTGCGCCAAGGTTCGCTCCATGGATCTGGGCAATAGCGCTCGGGATTGGTGCTGGAGGACTGTTCACGCTCGCGTTGACGTTGCCAGTAATGTACGCGGCCAGCCCGACGGCCACGGATGGCCTTACCTCTCTGATGCTCGGCGGCGGCTATCTCATCGCGGTACTCGGCCCATTCGTCGCAGGAATTCTTTGAGACACCACCGGCAGTTACAGTGTAGCCTTCGGCGGTCTAGTAGTACTCGGAATACTACTTCTGGGAATCTCACTGCTATTTGAGCCGGATCGAGAAACTGTGACTATGGAACCCGCAGTGCACACGATAGACGAAAGCATCTAGAGGTAATCATTGGTAGATTCTTCCCGCAGCTGAGGAGCAGTCTTAAAACATCGGGAATTCGGAAACACCACAGCTCCACTTTCCCCCGTTCGTTAGGAGAATGGGCCGATAATCCAGAGGAGCAGGGGTGAACGATTCGTCGTCGGCTCAGCAGTTCCGGAAATTCGGAAATTATACACTTCCATTTATTACCCCTGACCTCTGTGTCGACGCCGAATCATGATAACTGATGCACGAGTCCTCCAACAGGAATTCATCCCAAAGGAAGTCAAGCACAGGGATAACGAAGTGAACTACCTTTCCAGCATTCTCACTCCAGTCACAGACGGCAAAACCGTCGAACCGACCCTGCTCTGCGGACCATCCGGCGTCGGGAAATCCTGCATCGAACAGTTCCTAGTCGAAGAACTATGTCGCAATGTAGTTAACCTAAACACGCAGTACGTGAACTGCTGGGAAGACTACACAGGATTCAAAACACTGTACCAGCTACTGGACGGGATCGGTCAGTCATACGATATTCATCGACAGTCAACGCCCCGTGACTTGCTCGTGGACCGGCTTCTGGAGAAGGCCGAACGGTTTGTTGATCTCGATGAGGTCCTGTTCGACCGTGGGTTCTACAGTAACGACGTGTATGCGACCGTACACGACCGCGGTCTGATTTATACGTCGCCGGTGCCGAAGTACGAGGATGATTACGAGGTCATCGAGAATATCGAGGCGCATGAGACGGCTGATGCAGCTGTGAACCACGGCGTTCCGTTTGGTCACGATGGCGAGGTCCATCACCGTGCGGAGTTCATGTACGTCCCGAGTCGGAGCGATGATGCTGACGGAAAGTACGCTGTGTTCGTGACGAATCGGGATCGTGTTGAGCATGACGAGATTAAGAGCGTGTGTAACGGATACCGACGAAGGTGAGATATAGAGGACCAGTATAAATCCGTGAAGGATTTCCTGCCGAAGACATCCTCGAAGGATTACCGAGTTCGTCTCTGTAACTTTGTTCTCGCGTCCTTGATTTACAACCTCTGGCGATTGACGGACTACCTGATCAAGGTGGCGCTGGACGGGGATATCCGCTCACCGCCAGTGTTGACGGCGAAGACGTTTGTGCGGGCGCTCGGTGAGTTCCTGCGCGATATCGGGTAGCCGCGAATTCTCGTAGCTGGGTTCGAAGATCGTGAGTGACATCGCTAAGCAGCAGTACATTTTTTCACTATTTCGCATCAGGTAACGTACTCATCTGGTTTCGAGTCGCAGCCGTAAATTGATTTCAGGATTTTCTTCAAGGTATAGAAGCCAGTCATCTCTTGTGTCGTTTGTAGGCTTATAACCGCGCCAAGAATGTGCGGATCGAGTTGGGTGTCTGCGGCGTCGGGACCCGATGACGAAAGCAGCCGCTCGGCGGGTGAGAAGGAGAGAAAACGGTCGGTTGCTATTCGTCGTCGTCGAGGCCGCTGCCCCAGTCGAGCGCGTCGGCCCGTTTCCCGCCGCCTGGGCCGCCGCCACCACTGCCACCACCGCCAAACCGCTTGACGAGCGCCCCGAGGGCGACCGCTGCGGTCACTGCACCGGCGCCGGCGTACGGGAGCCACTCGCCGGAGATGTCGCCGAGCGGACCGCCCCCGTCGCCGCCCTGGCCGGTCGACGTAGTCGGGGTCGCAGTCGTCGTCGGCGTTCCGGTCGGTGTGGCCGTTCCGCCGGTTCCACCGACTGCGTCCGTCTCTCCGGCCGTCGTCGTAGCCGTCGGGGTGGGTGTCGGGTTCTGGTTCGGCGTCGCGGTCGGCGTCGGTGTCGGATTTCCGGCGTTCCCAGACGTATCCGTGGGCGTCTCTGTGGGCGTCGTCCCCGGGGGCGTCTCGGTCGGAGTCGACGTATCCTCGGGTGTCTCCGTCGGGGTGGCCGTGGGCGTGTTGTCGGGCGTCGCCGTCGGGGTCGGCGTCTGGACCGCCCCCGGCGGGTCGAGTGAAGCGACCTCCGCGCTGGCGACGTAGACCGAGTCGTTACCGAACGCCGCCGTCGATCGGAGCGGCGCAGCGGTGTTGTAGGACCACCGCTGGGCGCCGTCCGACGCGTCGAATGCGTAGAGGCTCTCGTCTTCGCTTCCGACGGTGACGAGATCGCCCGCGATACCGGGTTTCGCACGGATCGCCTCGCCTGCGTCGGCGGTCCATTGCTGGTTGCCCTCGAGGTCGTAGGCGTGGAGCGTCCCATCGACGGTCCCGGCGTAGACCGTGTCGCCGGCGACCGACGGTGCGGCCCTGACGGCTGCGCCGAGGTCGACCGACCAGCGCTTTTCGCCGTTCCGCGCGGCGACTGCGTACAGTTGCCCGTTCCTGTCGCCGACGTAGAGCGTGTCGCTGGTGGCTTCGGGCTCCGTAACGGTACTGCTCGCCCGGAACCCCCACAGTTCGTCGCCAGTTGACGCCTCGAACGCCGAGACGACGCCGCTGGGCGAACTCGCGAAGACGCGGTTACCGCCAACCGTCGGTCGTCCGCCGCCGCTGTCGACGCGGCCCGTCCACTGTCGACTCCCGTCGCTCGGATCGAGCGCGTAGAGTCGCCCCCCTTTGTCGAGAGCGATCACGAACTCGCCCCAGCGGATCGGATCCGCGGGGACGGGGTCGTCGGTCTCGACGACCCACGACTCGTCCCCATCGGCCGCCGAGAGGCCACGTACGGTACCGTCTGCGCCACCGAGGTAGACGCCATCGGCGTCGGCGGCAGGGCCGGTCAGCCCCGTGTCGGCCTCGTATCGCCAGAGCTCCTCGCCTTCTGTCGGCGAGAGGGCGTAACAGGTCTCCGCGGCGTCGGCGACGTAGAACGCGTCGTCGGTCAGCGCCGGCGACCCCGAGGCGGTCGCCTCGGTCTCGTACGTCCACTGGGTCGTGACCGCGTCGAACGTATCGCGCGTGATCTCGGTCTGTGAGCCTTGCTCCAGCCCGACCGAGAGACCGCCGATCACGGCGACCAGTCCGTCGACGACCGACAGGTGCGGTTCGTTGACCGGGAGTTCCGCACGCCAGGTCTCCTCGCCCGTGGACCGGGACAGCGCCACGACGCCGTCGTCGTTCGTCGCGACGTAAACGGCGTTGTCGGTGACGACGGGCTTCCGGATCGGCGCCGCGCCGAGGTCGGCCGTCCACCGCTCGTTCCCGCCGGTCCTGTTCAGCGCGTAGACCGTCCCGTCGCCCGTCGGCACGAACACCGTATTCGACGTGACGCTCGGGCCACCGACGACGGCGGCCTCGAGGTCGACTCGCCAGCGGACGCGGCCGTCGGTCTTGTCGAGCGCGTAGACGGTCCCGCCGGTGTCGCCGATGTAGACGACGTCGCCTCTGACGACGGGTGTTACGTCTTCTGTCGGCGCGTCGGCGCTGAACTCCCAGCGGCTGTTTCCGCTCTGGTGGTCGTGCGCGTAGACGGTGCCGTCGACGGCGGCGACGAACACGCGGCGGCCCCCCCGAGCCGGTGCCGCCTCGACGGTGTCCCCGGCGTCCAGCGTCCAGCGCTCGCTGCCGGCGTCTCGGCCGAGCGAGTACACCGTTCCGGCGTCGGTACCGACGAGAACGCGGTCCTCGCTCACCGTCACCGGCGCCGAGACGGCGCCGTCGAGTTCGGTCCGCCAGTACTCCCGTTGGGACCCGGTCCTGATGGCAAGGACGGCTTCGCCGTCGTCCATGAACGCGGTTCCATTAGCGATGGCTGCTGCCGACGGGTCGTCGTTCGACGAGTCGGTCCTATAGCGCCACTTCGTCTCGCCCGTCGACGGGTCCAGCGCGTAGAGGCTGCCGTCACCGCTACGAACGTAGGCGTTCGTCCCGTCGAAAGTCGGTTCTCCAGTCGCGTCGATCGCCCGGTCCCACCCGATCGAGATACCTGTGTTCGGCGCACGCGCGCTACTGTAGCCCGTGTTCGCGGCGTCGAACGCGTGCATCGGCCACTCCCGGGAGGAAGCGGCGGTTTCGCGAGTGGAGAGCGGGTCCCGGTCACCGGCGGCCGACGAGACCAGCGCCGGTCCGGCCGCGCCAGTCGCGGCCAGTCCGGCCAGGAATCGCCGTCGCGTCGGATCGGGGCGTGTAGTTTCCGTGTGCGGGGTCGTGTCTTCCATCCAGCGGCCCTCTGCCGAGTGGTCGACCCGGGCCGCCAAATATCTTGTCGAACCGACGGGTCACGCGCCGTCGCCGCCCGCGTCGTCTCCGCCCGGCCCGGACTCCCGCAGTCCGAGCGCAGTGAGGCCGCCGATCCCGGCCAGCGCGGCCCAGAACGGGAGCGCTCCGTTACCGCTTGTAGTGGCCGCCTCGTCGCCGCTATCGCCCGTCTCCGGCGTCGCGGTGGCTGTGGGCGTTGCCGTCGGCGTCGGACTCGCTGTTGGCGTGGCTCTCGGAGTTTGCGTCGGCGTCTCCGTCGGCGTTTCGGCCGGTGTGGCTGTCGGGGTCTCAGTCGGGGTCGGAGCCGGCGTCTCGGCCGGCGTAGCCGTGGACGTCTCGGCCGGCGTGGAAGTCGGCGTCCCCGTAGGCGTCGGACTCGGCGTGGGCGTCTCGGTCGTGATCGTCGTCTGGTTTCCCTGATCGATCGCGGTGAGACCCTCCCCGACCGCATAGACTGACTTCGAGACGGTGAGGGCGGGCGCCTCGACCGACAACTGGGCGCGCCACAGCTCGTCGCCGTAGCGGTCGAATCCGACGACAGTCCCCGTCTCCGTGGTGACGAAGATCCCGTTGTCGGCGACGGCCGGCGGAGCGGTCACCGCCTCGCCGACCTCCGCCTGCCAGAGCTCTTCGCCGCTCTGGTCGCGCACGGCGTACAGCGCCCCCGCATCCGTGGCAGCGTAGACCCGCCGACTCTTGAACGCCGGCGTCCCCGCGATCGCTCCGTCGACGTCCAGCGTCCAGCGCTCGTTGCCGTTCCGCGAATCCAGGCCGTAGAGGGTCCCGGCGTCGGTCCCGACGTACAGGAAGTTGCCGTCGATAGCGATCGAGCCCCGGACATCGTCGCCAAGGTCTTTCGACCACCGCTCGCGACCCGTCTGGTAATCGAGCCCGTAGACCACACCGGACTCGGATACCGCGTAGGTCGTCTCGGTCGCCGAAGCCACGGCCACGGCCGACGAGAACCTCCGGTCTCCGGCGTCGAACTCCCAGTTTTTCTTCCTCCGAACCGGGTCGAACTCGTAGACGTACCCGGCGTCGGTGGCCACGTACAGTTCGGTGTCGCTGACGGCGGTGGACAGGGCGGGCGCGGCGGTCGCACCGCCCTCGACATCGAACGACCACGGCTCCGCTGGGTCCCCGAGGTCCATCGCGTGGACGGTTCCGCCCTCGGTGCCGACGAAGACCTCCCGGTCGTAGATTGCCGGACAACCGCCGATCGGAGCGTCGGTCTCGAAGGTCCACTGCTCCTCACCCTCGTCCACGCCGACGGCCACGATCCCGTCGCTCGTCCCGAAGACGAGCCGGCCGTCCTTCAGCGCGGCCCCCGTCGTCGCGGTGTGATCGGCGCGCCAGCCGATATCGATGCCGTCTGCAGGTCCTCGGTCGTTCGTCGTACTGCGGTTGGTGGCGTTCTGCCCGAACATCGGCCATTCGGTGTGCGTCGTGGCGGCCGCTGCCCCGCCGGCACCGGCGGCCTTACTTCCGTCGGTGTCGATCCCCGAGGTGCTGGACCCAGCCGCCACGTCACCGACGAATCCAGCACCTACGAGACCTCCAGCGAGCGCGCCCATGAATCGTCGCCTGTCTGTGCTCGGATCGGTCTCGACCGCTGCGGCGTCGGCCGTCGCGTCCCCGTTCAGTCCGTCCGTTCTGTCCGCTGTCTGCCCGCGCGTGCCCTGTGCCCGTTCCATACGCGGGACAACTGTCGAGTCTCGGGAAATAACTTTCCGTTGGTACCTGTGCGGGGCGGGCCGGTGGCGGTCGGATACGCGCCGTCGAGTCCGTCGCCGCCCTCGGCCTCGGCGATCGCCCGATCGATTCGACAAAGCCGTCCAGCACCTCGTTGTCGATGACGACTTCGTGGCCTGTGCGTACTCGCTCCGGAACGGATCGTCGACTGCCCGCTCAGCGGACTCGTGGATAGTGTCGTCACTCTCGGTGGCTAGGCGGCACACGCAGTCGATCGGCTACCGGACGCTACGATCCACCGATTACGACCGTTCGCGGTGCGTTCGCCTCTGTCCGGCGCATGGGGAATACGGGTCGACAACAGCTGTTTCACTAACACAAGAGAATTGGTTTCCCGCCGAGCCGGAGCGGTCACATCGCCGAGCGAAGCCAGCGAAGACACCTCGCCGGGGAAAAGGCGGAGGCCTGGCGGTCTCAGAATTCGTCGACGGGCTCGGGGACAACGCCCGCTTCGTCCTCGCCGCCGGCCAGATCGTACTCCTCGCGGAGCCTGTGGATCCGGTCGCGGATGTCGGCGGCGAGTTCGAACTCGAGGTTGTCGGCGGCCTCCTCCATGCGGTCCTGGAGGCGCTCGATAGCGCGGGCGGCCTCCTCGTCGTCGTCGGGGTCGAGCGACGAGGTGCCCTCGGTCTCGGTCTTCGAGCCGGGGAGCGAGGACTCGCCGATCTCCTTCTCGATGGTGGTCGGTTCGAATCCGTGCTCCTCGTTGTACTCCTCCTGGATGCGGCGGCGGCGGTTGGTCTCCGCGATGGCTGACTCCATGGCATCGCTGGGGTCGTCGGCGTAGAGGACGACCTCGCCGTTGACGTTGCGGGCGGCGCGGCCCATCGTCTGGACGAGCGTCGTCTCCGAGCGGAGGAACCCTTCCTGGTCGGCGTCGAGGATGGCGACCAGCGAGACCTCGGGGATGTCCAGCCCCTCGCGGAGCAGGTTGATGCCGACGAGGACGTCGATCTCGCCGAGGCGGAGCGAGCGGATGAGTTCGTGGCGTTCGAGCGTGTCGGTCTCGTCGTGCATGTACTCGACGGCGACGCCGGCCTCTTCGAGATACTCGGTGAGGTCCTCGGCCATCCGCTTGGTGAGCGTGGTGACGAGGACGCGCTCGTCGCGCTCGACGCGGTCGTCGATCCGGTCCATGAGGTCGTCTATCTGCCCCTCGGCGGGCGAGACCTCGACCGCGGGGTCGACGAGGTGGGTGGGGCGGACGATCTGTTCGACGATCTGGTCGCTGTGTTCGCGCTCGTAGTCGGCGGGCGTCGCGCTCACGTAGAGGGTCTTGTCGGTCTTCTCCTCGAACTCCTCGAAGGTGAGCGGGCGGTTGTCGTAGGCGGTGGGCAGGCGGAACCCGTTGTCGATCAGCGACTCCTTGCGGGAGCGGTCGCCGGCGAACTGGCCCTTGATCTGCGGGATGGTCTGGTGGGACTCGTCGATGACCGTGAGGAAGTCGTCGGGGAAGTAGTCCATGAGGGTGTACGGCGGATCGCCGGAGTCCCGTTCCGACAGGTGGACGGAGTAGTTCTCGATTCCCGAGCAGTAGCCGGTCTCGCGCATCATCTCCAGGTCGAAGGTGGTCCGCTCGTCGATGCGCTGGGCGGCGACGTGGTCGCCGTTTCGCTCGAAGTACCGGACCCGTTCCTCCTTCAGGTCCTCGATCTCCGCGATCGCGCGCTGGAGGCGCTGTTCCGGGATCGAGTAGTGCTCCGCCGGGTGGATGAGGACCGCAGGCTCGGTGGATTTCACCTCGCCTTCCAGCGGGTCGACCTTCAGCATCCGGTCGATCTCCTCGCCCCAGAACTCGACGCGGACGGCGTAGCGGCCGTACATCGGGAAGATCTCCAGGGTGTCGCCCCGCACCCGGAAAGTGCCCTGCGTGAAGTCGACGTCGTTGCGCTCGTAGTTCAGGTCGACGAGCCGCGAGAGCACCTCGTCGCGGTCGATCTGTTGGCCGACCTCGAGTTCGAGGCTCATGTCGACGTAGTTCTGCGGGTCGCCGAGGCCGTAGATGGCCGAGACCGAGGCGACGACGATGACGTCATCGCGCGTCAGCAGCGAGCGGGTCGCGGAGTGGCGCAGCTTGTCGATCTCGTCGTTGATGGAGGCGTCTTTCTCGATGTACTTGTCCGTCTGTTCGACGTAGGCCTCCGGCTGGTAGTAGTCGTAATAGGAGACGAAGTACTCGACGGCGTTGTCGGGGAACAACTCGCGGAACTCCTCGTACAGCTGCGCCGCGAGCGTCTTGTTGTGGGCGATGACCAGCGTCGGCTTCTGGATCTCCTCGATCAGCCACGAGACGGTGTTGGTCTTGCCCGACCCGGTCACGCCGAGCAGGGTCTGCTCGTCCATGCCCCGCCGGTAGCCGTCGGCGAGTTGCCGGATCGCGTCGGGCTGGTCGCCCGCCGGTTCGAAGGGCGCGTCCACGCGGAAGTCGCTCTCCTCCTCCGGTCTGTCCGGGGACAGGGGACCCTCGGTGTCGCTCATTATCCGAGGGTAGGGCTGCAACGACTTGAGGGGTGTGTTTGCTCCGAGACGCTGCCGCGACGGCGTTCAATACGGGGGTGTCATCTATCGATGTAACGAGAAACCGAGGTGGCA
This sequence comes from Halosimplex yunnanense, assembly GCF_054504345.1. Lineage (NCBI taxonomy): Archaea > Methanobacteriati > Methanobacteriota > Halobacteria > Halobacteriales > Haloarculaceae > Halosimplex > Halosimplex yunnanense. Next base: position 291,900 of record NZ_JBTJEL010000037.1, read on the forward strand.
AGGAGAAGACCCAGCGGAACCGCTACTCCAGCTACCAGTCCAAGTACAAGTCCACCACCAAGTGAACCCTGTTCGAGATAGCCGACTAAGCCGCCTAATACAGCCGCAATCACGGCATATCCTGCAACACGCCGACGGTTGAATGGTGTTATACCACTCACATTTGTTCCCCGAACTGGGACAATATACAATCTTCATGATGATATACTCGCAGACGAACTGAACACGATCGCCGCGACCGACAGCAGGTTCAACCGGCTCGCGCCCCTAGCGCGGCCGCGATGCACGTCTACTGTACCGACGGTACGGTTTTCGAGTGCGCACGATACGAAGTCAACGAGTACGGGCTCGTCCTCTACGGAACCGAGGAGCAGCGCGACCGCGAGCGCTACGAGACGGACGACCCCCAGCAGGTCGGGTTCGTGCCGCACGATCGGCTGTGGTACGTGCTACCTAAGGGCGTTACCCCGCAGGTCGGGCTGGCGCCGCCCCAGCAGGGTCAGCAGAACCAACAGAACCAGCACGGGGGTGTGGCCGCTCGGCCCCAGCCCACGCAGCCGCCGAAGTAGCGCGGCTGCGACCAGCTGACAGCCGGTGATTCAAGGCTGGAAGCCCTGCCGCTCGATCTCGCCGGCGAGGGGACCGGGGAGGTACTCGTTCTCGCCGGGGGTGATCCGGGGCGTGAGCCAACCGCCGTCGCAGTAGTGGTGAGGGTCGCCCTCGCAGGCGCCGGGCGCCTCGATGCGGCCGACGACGTTGTGGAGGAGTTCGTGGACGATCACGTGCCGCTCCGTCGCGGTAGAGGCCCCGGCGTCGACGACCGAGAAGCGACCGCCGACCTCGCCGTAGCCGACCTCGTCGGTGGCGAAGCGAGTCATCACGACGTGGTGGTAGCGGCCCGAGCGCGGGCCGAGGCGGTCCCGGTAGAGCCGCTCTTTGAGCGACCAGAAGTTGTCGCCGGTGTAGACGGCGGTTTCGTTGATGCGGCCGCCTTCTCGGACGTGCACGTCGATCCCCGTCTCGTTCGGCCGCCTGATCGGCATCTCGGCGAACGCGGCCTCGATCCGGTCGTAGAACTCGGGGGAGCGGGTCTGGACGCCGCTGGCGTAGTCGACCTGCACGTAGACGTCCATCGCCAGCGGGTCGCTGTCCGGGAGTTTCGCGCCGTCGGCCGTCCGATTGCGGTACTCCCAGCCGTCGAGGAGCCTGTCACCGTCGGTGTCGGGGTCGATCGGGTCCGTCCCGAGTCTGATCTCGCGCCAGTCGCGGAGGCCGTCGTCGTCGGTGTCGGTGTCGAACGGGTCGGTCCCCAGTTCGAGTTCGCGCTCGTCGGTCAGCCCGTCGCCGTCGGCGTCGATCGCCGTCGGGCTCGTCCCGCGCTCGATCTCCTTCCCGTCGGAGACGCCGTCGCCGTCCGTGTCGGGGTCGAGCGGATCGGTGCCGAGGGACTGCTCGCGACCGTCTTCGAGGCCGTCGCCGTCCGTGTCGGGATCGAACGGATCCGTGCCCATCTCCTGCTCCTGGGGGTCGGTGAGGCCGTCGCCGTCGGAATCGAGCGGCGGGTCGGTCCCGTTCACCTCGCCAGGCGGACTGGGGGTGGGCTCGGTCTCGCTCGCCGGGGTTGCTGTCGCCGCAGGACGCTCCCCGGTGGCGGGCCCGGAGCCGTTCGTGGTCGACTTGGATACGAAGGCGAACTCGTCGAGTTTGTCGAGAAGCGGGTCGCTATTGGCCCCCTCTGCGGTCGGGGTGGTCTCGTCTGCCGACCCGTTCGGCGGTGCGGTGGCGTGGCCGCGGGCGTCTACGGTCTTCGCTCCCAGTGCCCCGACGCCCGCGACGATGACGATCCCCAGCACCGCCAGTGCCAGGACCCGTCGCACACGCTCCCTGTGAGTGCCCGCCGTGAAAACAGTTGCTCATCCGACGAGTGTGGGCGCCGAGCGCTGGCGCTAACAGACCGGCTTCGGATTGACGCCGAGCGACTCCAGCGTCTCGAAGTACGCCTCGTAGTCGGCCTCGATCGCGGCGACCGCGGCGTCGACCGCTCGCTCCCAGTCGGCCTCGTCGTCGCAGACCGCTTCCAGCAGGTCCCCCGCCGACTCGACGGAGTCGTCGAAGTCGTCGCCGAACGAACGGAACGTGCTCGCGGTCCGCGGACTGGCCTGCCCGACGAAAAAGCCGACGACCTGGTCGACGTTGTTCCCGGCGGCGAGCGCCCAGCCGACGAACGCGCCGAGGCGGTCGATGGTGCCTTCGACCCCGGCGAGATGCCCCTGAACGGCCGGCTCCTCGCCCGGTTCGTAGTCGCCGTGCTCGTCGGCGGCGGCGTCGGCGCGGTCGCGCTCGGTCTCGGCCGCGTCGGCGAACAGTTCGGCGACGTCCCCGTCCTCCTCGTCGGCCCACGCGTCGAAGCGCTCTGCCGCGTAGTGTGCGCGGTCGGCGGCCGCTCGCAGGACGGCCTCCTCGTCCATCTCGCCCTCGGTGTCGGCGTACAGCGCTTTCGAGGAGCCGAGCCGCGAGAGCGGCGTCGCCGCCTCGTCGCGGACCGTCTCGGCGAACTCCTGTGAATCCATGTCCGGAGGGTCGGACGGCCGCGGCTTGTAACCATCGTCTCGGCGGCTGCCGTGGCGAACGGCCGAAAAGGACCAAAAAGGAGGGACGTTCAGAACGTAGACCGGTAGTCCGCTACGACGGGACCGACCTTCTTCGCCACGCGCTTGCCCGCGATGCCCGAGAGGACCGAGCAGGCGATGTACCACGCGGTCCAGACCTGAATCGGGCCGACGAGGCGGGCCGTCCAGACGACGCGACCGGCGAGCGGGAGCACCTGCGCCGCCGGGGTGATCGCCGCCGCGGGGTTGACGGTGAGCCACGTGATCCACAGGAAGACGGGGATCGTGACCAGCATCCCGTACACCATCGGTCGGATCATCTGTTTCATCGCGCCGAGTTGCTCGGCGAGTAGCTCCTGCTGGCGCGAGCGCAGCCGTTCGACGGCCTCGTCGTCGCCGCGCTCGCGGGCGGCCTCCAGCCGCTCCTCGACGGTGTTCATCCGCGCTTTGAGCTCCGCCTGCGGGTCACCGTCGGTCAGCCGCTTCCGAAGCGTCGTCGAGACGACGGTGCTCGCGACGGCCAGCAGCGTGATGGTCGCGCCGAACGGCAAGGCCGCTTCGACCGGCCCGAGCAGGAGGTGGGCGGTGCTGCCGACGGCGTCGCGCGCCATCGGCACCTGATAGCTGGCCATCAGACAGAGGGCGGCGACGCCGGCCAGCTTGTCGGTCGTCGACCATCCTGCGGATTCCTCGGTCTCGCCGGCGTCGTCGGCGACCGCCTCGGAGGGGTCGCGGTCACTGACGGCGGCCCGGACGGCGTCGGGGTCTTCAATGACGAATCCACCTTCCGTCGCGACGACGACCTCGCGTTCGAGGAGTCGGCCCCACTGTTCGGCCGGGACGGCGTCGCTCACGTCCACCCACGCGACGGTGCCGTCGCCCGATTCGGCGCGGTCGAGGACGACTGCAGCGGCGTCCCCGAGCACGTCGTCGGATTCGAGCACTTCGCGAAGCGTATCGTCCATACCGGATGGTGTCAGCGGCGAACCATGAATCTTCTCGTCGGCGGTCACGTCGCGACGTCGGGCGTCGCATGCGTCGTCAGGACGTGCGCCCCGACGAGAACGCAGACGGCGACGACGATGAGCAACCCCTCGCGGACGGTCGGGAGCAGCCCGAGCGAGACGATGAGTGTCGTCGCGCAGGCCGGCGGGTGAACGGCGTCGAACGCGAGCATCCCGGCGCTCGTGAGCGAGAGCGCGAGGACGCCGCTGGCGACGAGGGCCGCGAGGGCCGGCGACTGGGGAGGGAGGTCGGCCGTGACGACGACACCGGACCCAAGCAGTCGGTACGCCCCGAGTCCGGCGACGACGCCGATAGCGTGTCCGGCGACGACCTGCACGAGCCGGTCACGGGAGCGCGTCCGCTGGGTCGCCAGCAGGTACGCCGTCGGCCCGAGGCTCGGGAACACGAACGGCGTCCCCGTGAGCCAGGCGACGAGGCCCGTCACCGAAAGCAGGGCGCCCGCGTGCAGCGACGTCTGGACGGCGTGACGGTCCACGTCTCCGAGTCCGGGTCGTCGGCCAAGAGGATGACGTTTCGTGGACGTTCGATCAGTTCCGGGCCGACAACGGGGCCTGCCGCGCGCTCGTTATCGCCGATTGAACTGGGGCGCGGGGAGTTATTACGGCGTGTACGAACGGCCCTGCATGGACGAACTCGCGACGCTGCGGGCACCGGTCGGGCGACTCCGCCGACTCGTCGGGGAGACGGCGGTCGCGCCGGGGCCCGACTCGGCCCGCTATCGGGTCGCGCGACTCTCGGTCACCCGCGACGGACTCGAAGCCACGACGCCGACCGGCGGCGACGGACCGGCCTTCGAGGCCCGCTACGACCCGGGCTACTTCTCGTCGTTCGATGCGCCGGACGGGGTCGTACTGGCTGGTCTGGGGACCGAAGCGACGCTGCGCTGGCTGGAGTGGTTCGACGGCGGCGAGGTCACCGTCCGGCTGCTCGGCGAAGACGGGCTCGTGCGTGCCATCGAACTCGACGACGGGACCGACATCGTCGAAGTCGGCCCGCTTCCCAGTGACGTGGTCGATCACGACCTGTCCGCGGGCCGCCCGTCGGCGTTCACCGACGGCGTGTTCGCGCCCGACGGGGAGCCGGCGCCGACGCGCGTCGAGACCGACGCCGAGACGCTGGCGCGACTCGCCGCAGCCGCCGACATCGTCGGCGACGACGGACTCCCGGTCGTCGTCTCGGACGGCGAGTTCCGTCTCTCGGTGGTCGGCGAGGAGATGCGCGGCCGCGGCACGCTCGAGGCGACCGTCTCCGGCCCCGACTGCGAGAACCGGTACGGCCCCGACCTCGCCGCCCTCGCGCGCATCCTCTCGGGGCCTGTGGAACTGCAGGTCGTCCCCGACGGTTCCGTCGCGGTCGTCGCCGACCACCCGAACGCCACGCGTCGCTACGTGGTTTCGCAGTCGGTGTGAACCGCAGCGCAGTCGCTCACAGTCTCGCGCGTCGAAAAAACGTCGGGTTCGAACGGCTTACTCGCCCTTCTCTGCGAGAAGGGGACTGACGATTCGAGCGCGACGAGACGCGCTCTGTGGCCTCACTCGCCCTTCTCGATCGGGGCGCCCACGAGGTTGCCCCACTCCGTCCAGGAGCCGTCGTAGTTGATGGCGTCGTCGTAGCCCAGCAGCTCGTGCAGGGCGAACCAGGCGACCGACGAGCGCTCGCCGATGCGGCAGTAGGCGACGGTCGTCTCGTCGCCGTCGATGCCCTCCTCGGCGTAGAGTTCCTCGATCTCGTCGGCGTCCTTGAAGGTGCCGTCGTCGTTGGTGACGGCCGCCCACGAGATGTTGCTGGCGCCCGGGACGTGACCGCCGCGCTGGGCGGTCTCCTGCAGGCCCGGCGGCGCGAGGACCTCGCCGGAGAACTCCTCGGGCGAGCGGACGTCGACGAGCGGCAGGCCCTTCTCGACGGCGTTCTCGACGTCGTCGCGGTAGGCGCGGATGGACTCGCGCGGACCCGAAGCGTTGTACTCGACCTCGGAGAACTCGGGGACCTCGTCCGTGAGGGAGTAGTCGTTCTCGACCCAGTAGTCGCGGCCGCCGTCGAGGAGCTTCACGTCGTCGTGGCCGTAGTACTTGAACTGCCAGTAGGTGTAGGCCGCGAACCAGTTGGCGTTGTCACCGTAGAGGACGACCGTGGTGTCCTCGGTGATGCCGGCCGACCCCAGCAGGGCCTCGAAGTCCTCCTTCTCGAGGATGTCGCGCTCGACCTGGTCCTGCAGGTCGGTCTCCCAGTTCCAGCCGACGGCGCCGGGCGCGTGGCTCTCGTCGTACAGCTCCGTGTCCACGTCGACCTCGACCAGTCGGTAGTCGGGGTCGTCGCTCTCGAAGTCGTCGAGATGCTCTTCCACCCACTCCGCCGAGACGAGTACGTCTTTGGCGTAGTCGCTCATGATTCACGGAACCGTAAGTCTACCAGCTATATACACCTAGGACTGGCGGCATGTCCCGCCACTTCACGACCATAGCGGAAATTGTTGCCGAAAGTACGCGTGACTATAGTTCTCACGGTCTCTCGATAGCGCTCGCGATCGGGCGCCGGGACCGACGGACGGCTGCGACGTGGGGGCCTCCGGGAGGTGCAGGTCGGGGTTTATGTCGGCAGTGGTGATCGGTCGTTACGGACATACTTGCCACTACCTCCGAGCGGCGCGGACAGACATCTTCAAGCGGCTCCTCCCCGGACATCGGGACATGAGCGAGATCGTCGTCCCGGCCGACTGGGTGGCCGACCGACTCGACGAGGTCCGGATCGTCGACGTGCGCGACGCCTGGGAGTTCGACGGCATCGGGCACGTCCCCGGCGCGGTCAACGTCCCGTTCGACGCGTTCCGCGCCGACGCCCACGCCGCCGAAGACGGAGCGGAGGAGGAAGGGGCCGACGCCGATCAGGGGATGCTCCCCGGCGCGGCCGTCTTCGCCGACCTGCTGAGCGAAGCTGGCATTACCCCCGAAGACCGCATCGTCGCCTACGACGACACTCACGGCGTGTTCGCCGCCCGGTTCCTCGTGACCGCCGAACTCTACGGCCACGACCCCGAGCGCCTGCACCTGCTCGACGGCGACTTCTCCGCGTGGCGCCTCGACCGCGAGACGACCAGCGAGGTCGACGAGTTCGAACGCTCGGAGTACACCGTCGACTCGCCCGCGGAGACGCCGCTCGTCGGCATGGAGGAGGTCGCCGCGGCCACTGAAAGCGACGACACCGTCGTCGTCGACACCCGCGAGGACTGGGAGTACGAGGAGGGACATATCCCCGGCGCCGTCCGGCTGGACTGGCGCGAACTCGTCGACGACGAGACCCGCGGGCTCAAGCCCCGCGAGGAGATCGAAGCGATCCTCGACGAGCGAGGGGTCGTCCCCGAGAAGCGCGTGGTCCTGTACTGCAACACCGCCCGGCGCATCAGCCACACCTACACCGTTCTCAGACACCTCGGGTACCCCGACCTGGCGTTTTACGAGGGGAGCCTCACCGAATGGAAGGCCGCCGGTCGCGAACTGGAAACGACCGAGTGAGCGGTCGCTGTCGGTCTCTGTTCGTCCCTGAAGACCGATCTCGTCCCCGGTCAGTCGTCGTCTGCGGGGCTATCGTCGGCAGGCCTGTCGTCGGGAGCGGGACTGTTCTCGGCCGTCGGTCGTTCGTCGGTCGGCGGTTCGTCGGGTCGCTGGTCCGGAGGTGGTCCCTCGGGGGACCGCCCGGTCGAACTGACTACGCTCCCGTCGAAGGTCTGCTGGACGGTCGTGCGTTCCTCGGTGATGATCTCGACGACCTCGGCCAGCAGTGCCACAATCAGCGGACCGGCGATGACGCCGACGACCCCGAGACTCAGGGTCCCGCCGGTGAACCCGACGAAGTAGAGGCTGGCGGACATCCCGGTCGTCACGGAGGCGAGTCGCGGGCGGATGAGCGCGTCGGGGAGGAACCCGATCAGGACGAGCCCGGCGATGGCGACGACGAGCGCCGCCGTGACCTCGCCGGCGAGCGCCTGTCCGGCCGCGACGGCGACGATAAGCAGGCTCGGGCCGATGACGGGGATGAACTGCAGCAGTCCAGAGAAAAAGGAGAGCGTGAACGCCGCGTCGTACCCCAGCAGCCAGAACACGGCGTAGGCGACGAGGAAGGTCCCCAGCGCGGTCGCCGCCTGGAGGACGTACAGCGCGTACAGCGTGTCGCGGACGGTGTGGTGCAACGAGAGGACGATGTCGTGGTACTCGCCGGGAACGAGTCGGAACATCGCGCGGCGAACGTTCCCCGGCCGCAGGAGGAGCCCGTAGATGAGAAAGACGAACAGGAAGGCCTTGAGCGCTAGCACGGGTGCCGCGCTGGCCGTGTCGACGGCCACGTCGAGGACCGCGTCCCGTGCCTCGGTCAGCAGCGCGCTCACGTCGATGACATACGTCTCCCCGAAGAGCGTGAGCGGTTGTTCGCTCGGGATCGTCCGGAAGAACTCGAACAGCACCGACTGGCGGATGTAGACGGCGTAAACGATCGGCGTGAGGATCAGCAGGACGAACAGGAACCCGACGGCAGTCGCGAGAGCGGCGGCGATCCGGCGGTTGATACCCCGCGCAACGAGCATCCGACGCACCGGATAGAGGACGTACGCGACCGTGATCGCGAAGAAGACGGTCCCGAGGACTCGGGACAGGATCCCCAGCGTCAGCGCCCCGATCCCGACGAAGAGGACCCCCAGCACCTGCTGGCGCTGCGTCAATGCCATACCCTTCCCTGTGTGCGAGGCCTACAAAACGTTTGGCACGACTGCCTCGCGGCCCGCGACCCGCGATCCCGCCGTTCGTTCGCCGCTCACGGGACGACGCCGACCGTCAGCAGCGTCCCGTGCTCGCGGTAGCGCTCGACCATCTCCTCGCGCGTCTCGAAGCCGTCCATGGGGAACTCGCTCGCCGGCGGCAGTTCGGTCTCGGTGTCGGGAATGCGGTCCTGCCCGGCGACGTGGAAGCCCGCTTCGCGGAACTGCTCGCGGTACTCCCGCTCGGTCCAGCGGATCATCGGCACGTCGACCAGTTCCTCCCAGCGGTGGGTGTGGACGCTCTCCTCCCAGTAGTTGACCGCGCAGTAGAACGTGCCGCCCGAGCGGAGCACCCGGTGGAGTTCCTCCAGCACGGCGTCGGGGTCGCTCGCGTAGAAGAACGCCTCCATCGACCAGCAGTGGTCGACGCTGTCGTCGTCGAAGGGGAGGTGTTCGAAGTAGCCGTTCAGGAACCCGGAGCGGGCGTCGTCGGTGTACGACCGGGCGTTGCGGGTCATCTCCGGTGAGGCGTCGAGTCCGTACGTGCGTGCGGCACCCTTGGTCTCCCGGAGCGCGCGCCCGGCGTAGCCGCTGCCGCTGCCGAGGTCAAGTACGGTGTCGCCCTCTTCGACAGGCATCCGCGCGAGAGCGTGCTTTGCCGTATGCCAGTGTCGCTCCTCCATGCCCTCGTCGCGGCCGTCCCGCGCCCACTCGTCGAACTCCTCGCTGACGCTCATAGTCGAGGCGTGGGCCGGCGCGATGAAAACGGTTCTGTGTCGGTGTGGGCGTCCGTGCTGTCGCTCGACACAACGACACGAATAGTTATCCGGCCGCCCGAAGATATCACTCGTCGTGCAACTTCCCTCCATCCTCGTCGACCGCCCGCTGGCCGCAGTGGCGGTGAGCGCGACTGCGCTCATCGTTCTCTCGGCCCCGTTCGTACTCGCCTACTGGGCGCGTTGCGAAGCGCGGGCGAAAGGGTCCTCGACGCTCGATGTCTTCATCTACATGTCGCTGGTCGTCGGGACCGTCCACTACTGGTACGTCCGGTTCGTCCGCGGCGACGACGGGCCGCGCGAATCGCCGCCGAGCGGCCGTGAGCGGCTGGCCGGGACGTACGCCACGGCAGTGGTCGTCGCCTACCTGATCGACGCGCTCGCTTCGCCACCGGACCCGGTCACGCAGGTCTTCTGGTTCCCGCCGCTGTTTGCCCTTTCGTTCGCGGTCACCCACCTGCTCACCTCGGCCAGTGGCCGTTCGCGGTCGGCCGCGGTGAACTGACCGGCCAGCCGCCGACCGCCGTGTCCGCCAGCGTTTTGCTGGTGGGCGGGAATCGGGGAGGCATGGCCCGGACGCCGCGGTACAAACTCGCCGACACCGCCCAGCAGGTCGTCGGCGGGTTCCTGCTCGCCGGCCCCTTCGTCGTCACCGAGGAGGTGTGGACCCTCGCCGACAACATGAGCTGGTGGCACGCGGCGATCACCGTCGCCATCGTCTTCGCCATCGGCTACGGCGCGCTCTACGAGGCCGACGACGACCGCGACCCCGACCGGGAGGCGGAAGTGGCCGGCGTCCCCCTGCGCTTCGTCTCGCTGATGCTCGTCTCGTTCGGCTCGGTCGCTATCCTCGCGCTCACCCTGACCGCGCCGAGCACGTTCCTCACCGACCCCGGCCTCACGACCGCCGAGCGCGCCGGCATCACCGCCCGCGCGGTCAGCGTCGGCGCCATCTTCAGCGTCGTCGGCGCCGCGACCGCCGACTCCGTGTTCTGACGCGCTGTTCGGGGTCAGCTGTCCCGGCTCTCCTGCGTCGCTACTCGGTGGCCGACGATCGCGGAACAGTTACGCAGCACTATTGTCACATCCACTTATAAGTTCTCGAAGTTGTATATTGGTGGTGTCAGATGGGGTTCACTCCGCGGGCGCTCCGGGGAGAGTCCGTGGTCGAACGGGAACAGGAGTTCTACTGGTTGTGGATCGCCGCGACGGTCGCGTACGGCGTGGGTGACATCGTCACGACACTGGCGATACTGGGGTACGGAGACGATCTGGGTGTCCGGGAGTCGAATCTGCTCGTCCAGACCGTGTTCGATGGATTCGGCCGGAACGGGATCGTCTTCCTCAAATACGCCGTCTTCTTCGGGTGTCTCGCCGTCAGCCTCTACGCCGCGGAGAAACTCGACTGGGAACTCTACTACGCCCCACCGTTGATATTGGCGGTGCTGGGAACCGTCATCACGATCCACAACCTCCGGCTGATACTGGCCTGAGACGCTGCGCTGTAACCACCTCGGCCGGGCCCCCAATATTTAACGCTCGGTAGCGTCGGCCCTTCGCGTCCTGCAGGTAGCATCCGCGCGCCGCAGGCGCGCGGTTCACGCGAGCGCCGCTGGCGTCTTCTCGCGGGCACGGCCCGCTCGAACGGTCCGCGGAACTTCGTTCCGCGCTACTCGCGCGTTTTCACCCGTGTTTTTGCCGGCCGGGTTCCCCGCAGCGCGCCGCAGGCGCGCGAGGAAACCCGGTCGGGAAAAAGATGGTCCCGCAGGCTTAAGGCGGTTCCACCCTCCCCGTAGCACATGGATTACCGACTCGCCATCGAGAACGCGCCGGACACGGTACCCGGTGGGACGGGCATTCTCCTCGTGCATCCGAGTACGGGCGAGACAGACCGGATCGACACGGACTTTCTCAGCACGGACACCGACCGCATGCTGGTCATCTCGACGCGGACCACGGCGCGGGAGGTGCGCCAGAAGCTCGAACACTACGAGGTCGACGAGGACCGAGCGACCATCCTCGACGCGCTGTCGGTCGACCGCGGGTACACCCGCCGCCAGTCCGAGAACGTCAAGTACGTCTCCGCGCCGGACGACCTGGAGGGGATCGTCGACGAGACGCGCGTGTTCCTCGAATCGACGGAGGGCAAACGCCGGGTCAGCCTCGACTCGGTCACCGAGATGATCTACTACTCCGACGCCGAGCGGGCGGGCGAGGCCGTCGACGCCATCCTCGACCTGCTCGAGGAACACGACGCGGTCGGACTCTTCCACCTCGCGAAGGGGGTTCACGACGAGGCCGAACTCGAGACGTTCCGCGAGCGCTTCGACGGCGTCGTCGACCTCTCGGAGGACGGGTCGGTCACCGCCGAGTTCTAACGGCTTTCAGTCGTCTGATTCTGTGGGCGAAGAACCGTCACCCGAGGAGCGGAGGCGCCGGTAGCCGGCGCGGAGGCGGTCGCGAAGCCAGCGGCGGTGATAGATGGCTTCGCCGCCGGCCCAGCCGACGGTGAGTGCGGCGGCACCGAGGAAGGAGACGAACGCCCACGGGTTCATCCAGGTCGGGCGGATCCACGGGGCGATGTGCGCCCAGCGCTCGGCGATCCAGTGGGCTTGCCCGGAGACGGGCGTGCCGGAGAACGTCCGGGAGAGCCAGTCGGCGAAGGTGGCGCGGTCGGTCGTTCCGGGCGTGAGGGCGGCGCTGCCGTTCAGATCGTGGCCCCCGCTTGCGTTCTGGTCGGCGATGGTGGGGCCGCCGGGTTCGTCACCGAGGTGGACCCGTTCGGCCTCGTAGGTGCCCCAGGGAGCGTAGTACTCCCAGACGACCTCGCCCTCCGGCGTGACCTCCATGACGCGGTGGTTGAGCGAGTCGGTGACGAGCGTGTTGCCGCTGGGGAGGCGGTCGGCGTCGCGCGGCCAGTTGAGGCTGCCGTCGACACCGAGGTTCCACGTGCGCTCCCAGGTGGCGTTGCGGCCCGACCCGTTCCGCAACTCGTACTCGACGACGCGGTCGTTCTCGCTGTCGGCGACGACGATGGTGGGCGTCCCGTCCTCGCTCTCGAGATACTGGGGGTTGTGCTGTTCGTACATGACGCTGCGGTTGTCGGGCGTCCCCAGCGAGAGTTCGACCTCCTTGGTCGAACGGTTGATCACGACGACCTCGTCCATGTTGCGCGGCGAGGCCATGTAACGGCCCTCGCCGAGCTTGTCTACGTCGTTGACGTGGGTCCAGTCGCCGGTGTAGCTGTCCCCGTCGTCGCGGTCGTAGATGCGCTCGAAGCGGTACTCCCAGACCGTCTCGTTGGTGGTACGGTTGTAGACGAAGATGCGGTCGTCGTTGCGGTCGGCCGACTCGTTGTAGTTGCGCATGTTGGCGACGAGCAACTCGTCGCCGTTGATCAGGTCCACGTCGTGGGTGTCGTGGATGTCGAGCCGCTCCGTCCAGACCCGCTCGCCGGTCTCCGGGTCGTACTTGAAGACGGTGGTGCCGCCCCGACGGGCGCCGACGACGAGCAGGGTTCCGTCCTCGAGCGGATCGATGTCGTAGAACCACGTCACGTCGCTCTGGGGCTCGTAGTGCCACTCGAGGTTGCCCTCGGGGCCGACCGCGACCAGGCGGGCGGGCTTTTTCGAGCTGTTCTGGCCGCGACCCTTGAACCCCTGCACGGCGATGACGGTCGTGCCGTTCGCGGGTTCGTCGATCGTCCCCTTCTGGAGTTCGATCGGTTCGTGCGTGAACGCCGAGACGCCGGCGGGCACCAGCAGTGCCACGATGAGGGCGACCACGCAGAGACGAGCGACCAGCGGTCGCGTGAGTGAATCTCTGTCCATGAAATCGGCTCCGAGGGACGGCTTCCGGTTGTCCGAGTGGACCCGCGTCTCGGATTTAACCGTACCGCTCTCGGACGACTTGCCCTGGTCCAGACGGACTCACTGATCAGGGCCCGCCCATCGATCCCGGCGACGTTTGCTCGAAGGGAAACCGCGCCCCACCGGCCCGCGCCGTCTGTCGATTACCGGCAAAACGTGATCCGGCAGTTCACCCGGTCTGGAACGGGAACGACGGCGTGTGAGTGCTACTACCAAATCACCAACCATTAAGGTCCAGTACTCGAAGGGTACAACGTATGCCGGAATGCCAGAACTGCGGTTCCTTCGTTACGGCAGACTACGCACGGGTGTTTACGCCGAACGGGGTCGAGTCACCTCGCGTCTGTCCTCAGTGTGAGGACAAGATCCGCGACGGGGCCGACGTTCGCGAAGCGCGCTCGACCCGTCGCGGGTAGCTTCTGAATCGACGTGAAATCCTGGGGGGAGGCGGTCTGGCGAAGTCGGGGGGACGCCCGGAACGCCGTCAGGACGCTTCTCCTGTGTCCTTCCCTTCAGCGGTAGCCGTGGCCGTCCCCGTCGCATCCGCGATTCACTCGTCGATCGCAGTGAGAAGCAGGTCGCGGGCCTCTGCGAAGACCTCCTCGGCGCGGTCCTCGTCGCGGGCCTCGGCGGTGATGCGGACGATCGGCTGGGTCCCGCTTGCCCGCAGGAGGAACCACGCGTCGCCGAGGTCGACGCGGACGCCGTCCAGCGTCGTCACGTCGTCGTACTCCGCGAGGACGCGCTCGCTCACGCGGTCCATCACTGCGGCCTTCTCGTCGGTCTCGATGGAGTCGCGACGGATGGGGTAGGTCTCGACGTCGGCGACGCGGTCGGCGAGCGGTCGCTCGGCCGCCAGCGCAGCGAGCTTGCAGGCCGCGAGCGGACCGTCGGGGCAGAGCGTCTCCGCGGGCCAGATCCAGGCGCCGCTGGGCTCGCCGCCGAAGGCGACGCCCGCCTCGCTGGCCCGCTCGGCCACGTACACGTCGCCCACTTTCGTGCGCTCGACGGTGACACCTGTGTCCGCGAGGTGGTCGTCGACGGCGAGGCTGGTGTCGACCGGCGCGGCGACGGACTCGCCCTCGGAGGCGGCCTCGCGGGCGAGGAGCGCGAGCGTCACGTCGCCGGAGACGTAGGTGCCGTCGCCCGCGACGGCGCGCATCCGGTCGGCGTCGCCGTCGTGGGCGATTCCCAGGTCGGCATCGCTCGCGGCGACGAGGGAGACGAGGGACTCGCAATTCTCGGCGGTCGGCTCGCTCGGTCGCCCGGGGAACGAGCCGTCGCGCTGGGCGTTGAGCGTTTCGACCTGGCAGCCGAGCCGCTGGAGGGCGTCGACAGTGACGCCCCCGGCGCCGTTGCCGAGGTCGACGACGACCGAGAGCGGTTCGACCACGTCGACGGCGTCGACAAGCGCGTCGACGTGACGCTCCGTCTCGTCGCGGCGCTCGCGGTCACCGAGGTCGTCCCAGGCCTGGAGGTCGGCCGCGTCTTCGCGGACGCGCTCGGAGATCTCCTCCCGGAGCGGGCCGTCGTAGGCTTGCCCGGAGGGCTGCCAGAGCTTGATGCCGTTGTCGGGCGCGGGGTTGTGCGAGGCGGTGACGGCGACGCCGGCGTCGGCGGCCTCCAGCGAGACGCTCCGGGCGACGGTCGGCGTGGCCGCGAACCCGAGGTCGACGACGTCGGTGCCGGACTCCCGCAGGCCCGCGGCGAGGGCGTCGACGAGCAGGCGACCGCTCTCGCGGGCGTCTCTGCCGACGACGACGCGGTCGGCGTCGACGCCGACCGCCCGGCCGACCGAGAGCGCGAGCTCGGCGGTCACGTCCTCACCGACGGGGCCCCGGATGCCGCTGGTTCCGAACATACCTGACCCTCGAACGACTGGACCAAAAAACTCGGCCGTCCGCGTCGGGCCGGCGCCCGGACGCGGCCGATTCGCGGCGCGAACCGCGCTCCCCCCGATCAGTCGGCGCCGTGGCGCGGCACGTAGCCGCACTCGTCGCACTGCCACGACTGGTGTTCGAAGTCGATTTCGCCGTCGCAGTCGGGACAGTCGAAGGCCCCGACGCTCGCGTACTGCTGTGTTGCCATTATCGACGTACACATCTTCATCCGATTTAAGCGTTCCTATTATTTTGATTTGAGAATATAAGGTCGTCTGTCCGGCATCCTGTGGCGCTCAGCCACACTATTGGGAACGATTCCCACAGATGATCAACTCGAAATCGAGTAAATCGATTGGGCGAGGAAATATAAGTGTGTGTATTATCACCACGGGTATTACCTTAGGTATTCCCCGGAAACCTTTACGTATCTCGCCGGTCGCCTCTCGCACATGGCAACCTCAGAGTCCTGGAGCGATCCGGAGCGGTGTCCGTTCTGCGGCGCGAAGCTCGCCTCGCCCGGTGCGGGGTTCGTCGACCACACGACCGAGAGTCCGGACTGCGAGGCGAAGTTCGACACGTGGCGCGACCGCATCACCGAGGACGTCGCGGGCGGCTGGAGCGGCTGATACCGCGGCGGACGCCCGCGGCGTTCGGTTCGGCTGTTCTCGGACCGGGCGACGTGCCGAGCGGGCGCTGCCAGTAGCGTTTTGCCGAGGGACGGTCTTGAGTGGAGCATGAACCAGAGCGAACGCGAGGAGGCCAAGCGCCGCGCGGGCGAGAGCGCGGCCGCGGCAGTCGAGGACGGGACCGTGGTCGGACTCGGGAGCGGGAGCACTGCGGCCCACGCGATTCGCGCCCTCGGTCGCGAGGTCGACGACGGACTGGAGATTCAGGGCGTCCCGACCTCTTTCCAGGCCCGCGAGATCGCGATCGACGTCGGGATCCCGCTGACGACGCTGGACGAGGCCGACGTGGACCTCGCCATCGACGGTGCCGACCAGTTCGACGGTGCCGACCTCGTCAAGGGCGGAGGCGGCGCACACGCACGCGAGAAAATCGTCGACGCCGCAGCGGACCGCCTGCTGGTGGTCGCCGACCCGACCAAGGAGGTCGACGTGCTCGACTACCCGGTCCCCGTCGAAGTGCTGCCCGACGCGCGAGCGACCGTCGCCGACGCCGTCCGCCGACTCGGCGGACAGCCGGAACTCCGCCGGGCCGACCGCAAGAGCGGTCCCGTCGTCTCCGACAACGGCAACCTCATCCTCGACTGCGACTTCGGTGCGATGCCCGACCCGGCGGGACTGGCCGCCGACCTGTCGGCGCTCCCCGGTGTCGTAGAGCACGGACTGTTCGTCGACTTCGCTGACGAGGTACACGTCGGGACGGAGGCGGACGTAACCGTGTTCGTCCCGTGACGCCTCCGAAAAAATCGAACGAAGCTTACCTTACAGGTCGCGCGGCTGGACCGTCTTCCGGTCGTTGGCTTCGGCACGTCGCTGGGCTCGCTCGAGGAGCTCTTCGACTTCCTCGTCGAGGGCGTCGTAAAAGTCGCGGGAGACGTTCATCTCTTCGAGCGCTTCCTTGACCGAGTTCTTGACAATGAGGTCTGCCATACAAGACGACAGAACAGATGGATGGTTTATAAACTTTCCCAATTATACGCAGTCTCGCCGGCTTTGTCGGGGGTTTGAGCGTCGAACACGGCATGTCGGACCGCGGGAATGACGCTCATTTAAGTATCTTGTGGGTGGCAGGTGGTCAGATCGGCCCGGATCGGGCCGGAGCGGCCCCACGGGTCCGCTCGCGCGCGCTCAGGGCGGGCCCACGTCGGCGCGGATCGAAACGCGGTCGGACCGCGATCGAGGTGGCGGATCGGCCGGCCGGTGCGGTCGATCGGGAGGGGGACGGTCAAGTGGGTCGAACACAGAGGGGGGATATGCGCGAACTACTCGAAGCGGTCGCGGCGGGCGATCTCTCGCCGGCCGAGGCCGAGGCGAAGCTGGCGGGCTACGCCACCGGCGAGGCGGGGCGGTTCGACGCCGCCCGCACGGAGCGCAGCGGCGTGCCCGAGGCAGTGCTGGCGGACGGCAAGACGCCGGCGGAGGTCGCGGCGCTGGCCTCGACCTCCGTCGAGACGACCGGTCGCGCCGTCGTGACCCGGGCGGACGAAGCAGTGGCCGAGGCCGTTGAGGACGTGCTCGGTGCGGACCACCCCGACGCGGCGATCGAGGTCGACGACCGCTCAGGGGTCGTCGTGGCGCGGACGCCCGAGTTCAACCGTCCGGATCTGGACGCGACGGTCGGGGTCGTGACAGCGGGTACCTCCGACGCGATTCCCGCCGGGGAAGCGGCAGCCATCGCCCGGGAGATGGGCGCGACGATCGAACGCGTCGACGACATCGGCGTCGCGTCGCTCGCGCGCGTGGTGGATTCACTCGACGTCCTCCGGGATCAGGACGTGCTCGTCGTCGCCGCCGGCCGCGAGGGGGCGCTCCCGACCGTCCTCGCTGGATTGATCGACGTGCCGATCATCGGCCTCCCCGTCTCGACGGGGTACGGCCACGCCGGCGAGGGCGAGGCGGCCCTCTCGGGGATGATCCAGTCCTGTACCGCGCTCTCGGTCGTCAACGTCGACGCCGGGTTCACCGCCGGTGCGCAGGCGGGGCTGATCGCTCGACGGATCGACGAGGCGAGGGGCGAGTGATGTCCGCGGAATGCCCGCGCTGGCATTCAATACCCGGTTACACGGACGTCACCAAACCACGTTGGTACACTCGTTATACCCGGGGCACGCCAAGGATCTGCCACCGGTTGACAGCCGGCAGAAACCAATGCCAACGTGTAATCACTGCGGCGCGCACGTCTCCGACCAGTTCGCCCGCGTCTTCGCCGACGAGGGCGGTGCGGTCCACGCCTGCCCGAGTTGCTCAGCGAACGCGGGCATCGCGGAAGTCGCGAGAGAGCGCGCGCTCGAAGCCTGATCCCCGCACAGCCACATGACCGACCTGCGGACCCCGGACCCCGACCACTTCGTGTACGTCCTGCGCTGTGGCGACGACACGTTCTACACCGGCTACACCACCGACGTCGAGCGCCGCGTCCGCGAACACGACGCCGGTGACGGCGCCAAGTACACCCGCGGCCGGGCGCCCGTTCGACTCGTCCACGTCGAGGGGTTCGACTCGCAGTCGGCGGCGATGTCCCGCGAGTACGAGATCAAACAGCGCTCGCGGGACGCCAAGGAACGCCTCCTCGCGGACGGCGGCGTCCCGGACTCGCTCGACCTCCCGCCGTCGCTCGTGGCCGACGACGCGCACTGAGTCGAATTCCGCCGCCGCACGCACCGCGTGATAGCACACCACGCACACACCTTTTTCCGGTCGGCATCGGTGCCTTCTGGTATGACCGCAGACGCCGACGCCATCGACTTCGGCACCGACGGCTGGCGGGCGACGCTCGACGAGTTCACCGCACCGCGCGTCCGCATGGTCGGACAGGCAGTCGCCGCGTACCTGCGCGAGGAACGGGGGGAGCCCGACGCTGACGGGACCGCCGGGACCGTCGCGGTGGGCTACGACGCCCGCGAATCTTCCCGCGGGTTCGCCGAGGACCTTGCGCGCGTCCTCGCCGCGAACGGTTTCGACGTGCTCGTTCCGGGCCGGGACCTCCCCACACCGGTCGTCGCCTGGACCGTCCGGGAACGCAACCTTGCCGGCGGCCTGATGATCACCGCCTCGCACAACCCTCCGGAGTACAACGGCGTGAAGTTCCTCCCGAGCGGAGGCGCGCCAGCGCTCCCCGAGGTGACCGACGCCCTCGCCGACCGCCTCGCCGAACCCGACCCGCTCGACGAGGACGAGTGGGGCACCGTGGAGGAGGCCGACCTCGTCGGTCCGTACACCGAACACGTCCTCGATGCCGTCGACGCCGACCTCTCCGGTCTGTCGGTCGTCTACGACGCGATGCACGGGAGCGGCCGCGGCGTCACCGACGTCCTCCTCGAACGCGCCGGCGCCGACGTCGAGCGCCTGCGCTGCGAGCGCGACCCCGAGTTCGGCGGCGAGTCACCGGAACCAGTGGCCGCTCACCTCGAAACGCTGGCCGACCGCGTCGCCGACGGAGGGGCGGACCTGGGCGTCGCCAACGACGGCGACGCCGACCGCATTGCAGTCGTTACGCCCGAACGCGGCGTGCTCGACCCGAATCTCTTCTTCGCCGCGACCTACGAGGCGGTGCTCGACGAGGATCTATGGTCGTCGGAGGCGACCACGAGCGACGACGTCGTGCGGACAGTCTCCACGAGCAGCATCGTCGACCGCGTCGCCGAGGCGCACGGGAACGAGGTCCACGAGACGGCGGTCGGGTTCAAGTGGGTCGCCGAGGCGATGGGCGAACACGACGCAGTCATGGGCGGCGAGGAGAGCGGCGGCTTCGGCCTGACCGCCCACGTCCGGAACAAGGACGGCGTCGCCGTCGCCGCGCTCGCCGCCGCCATCGCGGCCGCCGAGGGCTACGACGCCCGCGTTGATGCCCTGCTCGACCGCCACGGCGGGATCGTCCAGGACCGGGTCAGCGTCGACTGTCCCGAGGAGCGCAAGGACCCGGTCCTCGCCGACCTCGAAGGCGCCCTGCCCGACGAACTCGCTGGCGCCGCTGTCGAGGACATCTCCACCGTCGACGGGTTCAAGGTCTTCCTCGCCGACGGCACCTGGCTCCTGATGCGTCCCAGTGGCACCGAACCGAAGCTCCGCGTCTACGCCGAGGCCGGCTCGCAGGAGCGCGTCGACGAACTGCTGGCGGCGGGCCGCGACCTCGTCGAACCGCTCGTGTAGGCCGTTCCTCGCTGTTCTCGCGCAACCCGGTCACCCACGGAGCGCGTCGAGTTTCGCGCAGACCTCCGCCGCGTCGGGCCTGTCCCGAGGCGAGTCGCCCCGGTGCGCCCACGCGAACCGCGGTTCGTCGCCGCGGGCGTCGAGGACGAACACCGCCGGGAGACGGCCGAGGAAGTCGTTCGCGGCCCCGAGCCCGCCGAGTTGCGTGGGCTGGTCGTAGGCGTCGGCCACGGTCCCGTCGGGGTCGGCGAGCAGCGGGAACGGCGGGTCGTACCTGTCGACCCACCGGCGGGCGCGCTCGGCGGGTTCGGGGAGGACCGCGGCGACAGCCGCGTCCCGGTCCCGGAAGTCGTCGTAGTCGTCGGCGAGCGTCCGCACCTGCTTGCGACACCAGTCGCAGTGGAAGTCCCGGAAGAACGCGAGGACGACGAACTCGGCGTCCCCGAGCGCGGCCAGCGAACACGGGTCCGGTCCCGACCCGACGTTCGCGAGCAGGAACTCCGGGGCGGCGAGCGGGTGGGTCATCGAGCGCCCGTTTCGCCCAGAGAGTCATGAACGCTCGCTTCCCGGACCGCCGCGTCGAGCCCGCTGCTGTCAGTGCCCATTGCAGTCCAGAACCCCGCGGAACCGCTTGCTCCCGTCGACGGGCGTCACCGCGAACCCGAGTTCTTCGTAGAACGGTCGCACGTCCGCGTCGAACTCGGCGGCGCCGCGGTCGAGGACGTTTCGACCGTTGACGGGTTCAACATCGTCCTCGCGGACGGGACCTGATTGCTCATGCACCCGAACAAGACCGGATCCAAACTCCGGATTTATGCCGGAACCAGTCACAGGAGCGGGCCGACGAACTGCTCTTGGCGGCTGACACCTGGCCGAACCGCCGGTCTGAAGCACTGGCCCGTTCGGGGTTACGTGGCCTGCGAATATGGCGTCCATACGATCCCGAGCGCCCCGCCCGCGAGGATTCCTACGAAGTGATATGCGTGCCCCGGCGGGAACCCCAGCAGGCCACGGATCGGGTCGATAGACGTGTACATCCCGAGGATGCTCACGGCCAGAAACGCCGCTGTGAACGTCCAGAGAGGGACACTCAACCGGCTCGAAGGGAGGAAGGAAAACGGCACCGTGGGACGCCGCAGCGTCACGTATCCCACCAGCCCCGCGAGCCCCATGCTCGACCCACCGCCGACGATATGACAGCCCTCTATGGACTGAAACGCTGCGATCCCGCAATCGTTCAGCCCGGCCAGGACCGTCCCAAAAACCGCCGTCATGGCGCCCGTGGTGACGAAAACCCCCACGAGCACGCGGCTCCCGTAGGTGCGTTCGACACCCCGACCGAAGAAGTAGAGAAAGGAGCCGTTGAGCAGAAGGTGCACGGGCGGACCGTGGATGAGGGTCGCAGTGAACCACGTCGGGACGAGCCAGAGACGGTCGGACCGCACGGCCAGCGGGGCGTACGATCCACCGCCGAATCGGCCGGAGAGCAACTGCTGGCCGATGTATACTGCGAGCAACACGCCGAGTAGCGCCGTCGTCGCCGGCGCGTCGCCACTATCGAACGCGTCTCGCTCCGGATTCCCGTCGCTCTCCACCGTTTTGCCCCTGCGGGGGGTCATTTTCGCACCTCCGAAAGTACGAACGCTTCCAGGGCTGCTTTCAGGCGTCGACTGTCGCCGTCCACTATCTCCCGGAGGAAAGCGGATTCATGGACGGCGAAGATCAGCCAGGTTACCGCCTCGGCATCGACGTCTGCGAAAACCTCGGCCTCCTGACCGTCTTCGATCGTCTCCCGGACCAACTGCCGAGCGAGTCCGTCGTACTCACGTAGTTCCGCCCGCAGCCGTTCGCGCCGCTCGGCTGCGCCGTACATTTCCAGGATAGCGGCCATGTTTCCGAGGCTCTCGTAGTGGTCAAGTTCGACGAGCTCGTCCAGAAGGGCGTCCAGTCGCGCCTCGGGATTGTCGGGGAGCGACGCGGCGCGTTCCTCGAACGCCCGGCGCCCGTACCGGAGGTACGCCTCGATGAGTCCCGCTTTCGTATCGAAGTGGTAGTGCAACGTCGACTGGCTCCCGTCGAACTCCGCGGCGATCTTCGCCATCGAGAGACCGGCGTACCCGTGTTTCTCCAGCGCCCGGCGCGTCGCGAGGATGATCTGCTCCTTGGTGTCTCCGTCACCGTCCGACATCCTAACCGATCGATCGAACAGTCATTACAAAATGATTACGGCGCGGACCAGTAGATGGACGGACAGTTCACCGTCGACCGACGAGTCGCTCCGAATCGTCGATCGGTCGTATGGAGAACCCCAGTGCCTCGTAGAACGGGCGGACTTTCGGGTCAAACTCGGCGATGAGCCGGTCGTATCGTTCGGCCCCCGCCGCGACGAGCGCCCGACCGATCCCCTGGCCGCGGCGGCGCCGTCGGACGGCGATAGCGTCGATCTCGGTCACAGATTCACCGTCAGCCGCCGAGGCGAGCACGACCGCCCCGAGGACGGTCGCGTCGGCATCGCCACCGCTCCCCTCGCGGACGGCGACGAACGCGTTACCACGGTCGATGCTCTCTCGGATGCGGCCGGCGTCCGTTTCGAGGGCACCCGCGTCGAGAACGCCGAGGACGCCCGAAAGGTCGTCGGGCGTCGCCGGCCGGACAGTCACGTCGCGGGTCATCGGAGCATGGGGGACATCGGTCGTTCGGTCACTCCCGGAGGTCGTCGAGGGCGTCGAGCACGGTCGTCATCGACGGGTGGTCCCACGAGGACCTCCCGCGGTAGGTCCAGGCGATCTCGGGCTCGCGGCCGCGGGCGTCGACGATGGCGACCGCGGGCAGTCGGCCGAAGATCGGGACGTGCTCGCCGAGGAACTGCAGTCGCGCGGGCTGGCCGTAGTCGTCGCCGGCGCTCGCCTCCGGGTCGACCAGCAGCGGGTGGGGTAACTCGAACCGCTCTTGCCACTCCTCGGTGCGCTCCCGGGGCTCGGGGAGCACGGAGACGGCGACGGCGCCCCGGGCGCGCAACGCCGAGAAGGACTCGCCGGCGCGTTTGGCCTGGGAGCGACAGTCGTGGCAGTCGTGGTCGTGATGCAACAGGAGGACGACGAACGACTCCTCGTCGGCCAGCGCCGTCAGCGAGCACGGGTCCGGCCCCGGTCCGACGTTGGGTAACTCGAACGCCGGCGCCGGCTGTGTCCCGCTCATCGACTCCCTGTATATCTTCCCGGGCCAAAAGCGTGGTCGTCTTCGGCCAGTGCGGCCGCGAGTGCGACGCTTACTCGACGATCCGGTCGATCTGTTCCCGCGATGCGGTGAGCGTCACCGTCTCGTCACCCCGGTCGTAGTCGATCAGGCCGTCCCGGGAGAGCGCGGGCAGGTGCGTGGTGACGACCCGATCGTGGACCGCCGGAAGCGGTAGCTCGGAGGGGTCGATGTCGCGACGGTCGCACTCCCGTTCGCGGACGGCGATCGAGACGAGGGTGAGGTTCTCGACGGGACCGTCCCGGTCGTCGAGATACGAGACGATCGACGGCTTCGCGTGTTCGAGTGTGAAATCGGCCACGTCGTCGGTCGAATCGTCTCCCGGTGTGGGCATCGGTTGTGATCTCACCGGACCAGTTCGACAGTGCCCGAGATAAGTGTACACCGTTACTATCGAACCCGTTTAAGTACCGCCGGTCAGCCGCCCTTGACGAGCCGCAGCACTTCCACCTCGTCGGCCTCGACGGGAGCGTCCTCCGGGACGGGGCGGCCGTCGACGAGGACGGACACCTCGTGGGGACCGTAGGGGAGCGAGTCGAGCAGGTCGGCGTAGGTGGCGTCGGCGTCGACTTCGACCTCGCGGGTGTCCTCGCCGGCGACGGCGACCGTGACGCGCATATCCGGTGATACGGGCGAACGGGCTTGAGCGTGTCGTCACGCGGCGGCACTGGTCGGTTCGACGCGGTCCGTCGGTCGGCACTCGGTAGGTTTACGGACGGCCCGCGCTTCCGCTATCTCATGAGCGAGGCCGACCAGGAGTCCGGGTCGCGGGCGGGCCGGGAGGAAGTCTGGATCGAGAAGTACCGCCCGCAGACCCTCGACGAGATCGTCGGGCAGGAGGACATCGTCGAGCGACTCCAGAGCTACGTCGACCGCAACGACCTGAGCCACATGCTGTTCTCCGGTCCGGCGGGCATCGGGAAGACGACGAGCGCCACCGCCATCGCCCGCGAGCTCTACGGCGACGACTGGGGGGAGAACTTCCTCGAACTCAACGCCTCCGACGAGCGCGGGATCGACGTCGTGCGCGACCGCATCAAGAGCTTCGCGCGCACCTCTTTCGGCGGCTACGACTACCGCATCATCTTCCTCGACGAGGCCGACGCGCTCACCTCCGACGCCCAGTCGGCGCTGCGCCGGACGATGGAGCAGTTCTCTAACAACGTCCGCTTCATCCTCTCGTGTAACTACTCCAGCCAGATCATCGACCCCATCCAGTCCCGCTGTGCCGTCTTCCGCTTCTCGCCGCTCTCGGACGAGGCCGTCGCCGAGGAGATGCGCCACATCGCCGACGAGGAGGGCATCGAACTCACCGACGAGGGCGTCGACGCGCTCGTCTACGCCGCCGACGGCGACATGCGGAAGGCGATCAACGCGCTCCAGGCCGCGTCCGTGACGGGTAGCGTGGTCGACGAGGACGCCGTCTACGCGCTGACTTCGACGGCCCGGCCCGAAGAGATCCAGGAGATGGTCGTCGAGGCGCTCGACGGCGACTTCACCGCCGCGCGCTCGACCCTCGATCGGCTCCTGACCGAGGAGGGCATCGCCGGCGGCGACGTGATCGACCAGCTTCACCGCTCGGTGTGGGAGTTCGACCTCGGCGACGAGGCCGCCGTCCGCCTGCTCGACCGCATCGGCGAGACGGAGTACCGGATCACCGCCGGCGCGAACGAGCGCATCCAGCTGGAGGCGCTGCTGGCGTCGATCGCGCTGGACGACTGACCCGACTCCGGATTTCCGACCGGTTCTCGCAGCAGAACGTTCTGGCGCTTCAGGCCGACGCCTCGTAGCCGGCGTCCTCGACCGCGGCCACGAGCTCGCCTTCGTCGGCGTCGCCCTCGACGGTCGCCGTCTCGGACTCGCGGTCGGCCGTCGCGGCTTCCACGCCCGTCACGCTTTCGAGTGCGTCTTCGACGCTCTGTTCGCAGCCTTCGCAGCTCATTCCCGTAACGGTGATCTCTCGACTCATACGTGAGTAGAAGGCCGCGAGGCTCTTGTGTGCCACGGATGCGGCGATCCGTCCGAGAGCGTCCGACGAGTCCGCGATAGACGTGTGAGAAGTCCAACGCTTTATATGGCCGACGGGCGAACGGACGGGTATGCGCCGCGCCGCTCGCACGGCCCTCCTCCCGGCAGTCCTGACAGTCCTCGCCGTCGCCGTCCAGTTTTTCCCCGGAGTCGTCGCGAACCGCCGTCGAACCATCGAGTGGCTCCCGGGGTTCGGATCGCCCGCCGCGACCGCCGCCGTCTCGACGGCGCTGGGCGCGGTCGGAATGGCCCTCGTGCTCGCCGGCGCCTGCGCGCTGGGATATCGAGAGGCCCGCCACCGCGACGTCGGCCGGACGTATCTCCGGTACGTCGGCGTCGTCGCCGCCGCCGGCGCGACAACGATGCTTCTCATCTTCGCGGGGACCGTCGTCGCCGGCGGCACGATGCGTTCCAACCCCTTTATGGAGTTACTCACGGTGACGGCACTGCTCGTCGGCGTTCCCGGCGTCCTCACGGTGGCCGCGCTGGCCGGCGTCGCGCTCGCGACCGCTCGCGAGGAGGGTGCACCGGCCCGGTCGACGCGACCGCTCCTGTCGGTCGGACTCGGCGCGGCTGCCCTCGTCGGGGCCGGCTACGTGCTGGATTCCGTCGGTACCATCGCCATAGTCGCGGGCGACGGCGTCGGAGTCCCGGCGTCGCTCCCGCAGTTCGGGAGCATCGGGACGACTGTCGTGACCTACCTCCAGGCCGGGCGGCTCGCCAGCGACCTCGTCCTCCTCGGGGGCGGCGTCGCGCTGGGGGCCCTGACGGCCCGCCGGTACGGCGTGACGACCGCGTCGCGCCGCGTTCTGGGGACAGCCGTGGCCGGTGCACTGGGCGGGCTGCTGGTCGCGTGGCCTGTGGTGACCTGGTACGTGACGATCGGCGGTGCCGGGACGAGCGGCCTGTCGTTCGCGACGATCGGGGCGTCGATCCCCGACGCGCTCGTCTCGACGGCCCTCGTCGCGGCCCTCTCGGTCGTCGCGGGCGTCGGCGTCGGGCGGTTCGAAGCCGACGACGGCGATTCCGACGGGAGCAGGACCACCGGGGGACGGGGTTTCGATTCGGCGACGGAGACGCCGTGAGCGAGGAATCACACTCGGGGTGCTGACGGTCGGGCCCCCCTCGGGGAGTGCCCCGGGAGTACAGTTTTGGGGACGGCGGTGTTACACACTACCATGAAGTTCGTCATCGTCGGCTTCGGCCGCGTGGGGATGCGGACGGCCCGCATCCTGCAGAGCGAGGGCCACGACCTCGTCGTCGTCGACAACGACCCGCTGAAGGTCGAGCGCGCCAGAGAGGAGGGGTTCACAGTCGTCGAGGGCGACGGCGCGGAGGAGTCGACGCTGGAGGAGGCGGGGATCCGGGACGCCGATGCCGTCGGCGCGCTGACCGGCGACCTCAACACCAACTTCTCGGCGTGCATGCTCGGCAAGCACTACGGCCTGCGGACCGCACTGCGCATCGACGAGGACTACCGTCAGGAGATCTACGAGAAGTACGCCGAGGACGTCGACGAGATCATCTATCCCGAGCGGCTGGGCGCCGCGGGTGCCAAGACCGCGCTGCTGGGCGGTGACTTCAACGTCCTCGCGGACCTGACCGAGGAGCTGTCGGTCGCGACCGTCTCCATCCCCGAGGGGTCGCCGCTCATCGGCCGCCGCGTCGTCGAGGTCGACCTGCAGGGCGACGCCCACATCTACGCCCACGGGCGGAGCGACGAGCCGATGGAGATCCCGCTGCCCCAGACGAAGATCGAGGCCGGCGACAACGTGGCGCTGATGGCCGCGCCAGCGGACCTCCCCGAGATCCGGGCGTTCCTCCGCGGCGACGAGGCGGCCGCGGTCTGACTGGCTCGGCGCTGTTCGGGATCGAAGGTCGCGGTCGCACCGTGCGACCGCGGGGCGTCTTGGATCGGTTGCTGACCGGGCGCGCGGTGGGGAGGATGGGAATGAGGCCGTCGCTGCGCGCCCACGCGCCCCTGCTCGGCCCGTCCATTTAAGCACCCGTCGGACGGGTGTCAGACTCGCCGCAGTCAGTCGGTTTTCCCGCTTTGACCGAATCGCCCGGTCCGGCAGCGAGGTGACTGCCTGGCCGAGCCGTGTGTTTTACCCCGTCCAGCACCGTCTGTTCGGACATGTCGTGGGGCGACCTGTTCGAGCGGGCGAACGACCGCGAGGTGACTGTCGAGGACGTCCGGGCGGCGCTCTCGACCCGGCGTACGGAGCGAACGGAACGTGGCGGCGCGGACGGGGATGACGGCGAAGGGGCGGAGGAAGAGCCGTGACCGAACCCAGTCCGGCGCGGGTGGTCGCCGACGCGGACGTGTTGGCAGCGGATCTCCTGGTCGGCGGCGACGCCCGCGAGGCGCTGGACCGCCTCCGCTCGCACTCGTGGACGGCGCTCGTCGCCAGCGACCCGCTGCTCGACGACGCCGAAGCGGTGATCGCCGGCCTCGCCGACCCCGACCTCGCCGCGGACTGGCGCGACCGGATCGAGGCGTTGCGCGAGCCCGTCGAACACCCTGCCGGGGACCACCCCGCGCTGGCCTCGGCGCTCCATGGCGGCGCGATGCACGTCCTGACGTTCGACGAGGACCTCCAGTCGGCGGCTGCCGGCGCGGCCGTCCGCGGTCGCGTCGAGACGAGCGTCAAACACCCGAAGGCGTTCGCGACCCTGTTCGACCCGGAATCGCTGTACGAGGCGGTCGAGGACGGCGAGTACCCCGGGCCGGACCGCGACCCGCGAGCATAACAACGAGCAGTCCTCGATGGAGGGGATATGCAGCCACTCAGTCGGTCGTCTCGCGGGTCTCCAGCCACTCGGCGAACTTCGCCAGCGCCCGGCCGCGGTGGGAGACGGCGTTTTTCTCGTCTGCATCCATCTCGGCGAACGTGCGGTCGTCGTACTCGAAGATGGGATCGTATCCGAATCCGCCCGACCCCCGGGGCTCGACGATCTCACCGGGGACGACGCCGTAGAAGAGCTTCACGGGTAGGTCGCCGTCGTCGGCCTCCCGGACCTGCTCGTCGGTCGTCGCCGCCCCGCGCTCGTCGGCCGACAGGTCCTGTCCGCGGCGGTCGTCGCGGTCGACCGGCTCCGGCGTCGCCTCGAAGCCCCCGCCGTCACAGTAGGCGACGACGCCGCGGAAGCTGGCTGCGCGGTCGTCTTCCTCGCTGGCGAGTCGCCAGACTCGCTTGACGCCGACGGTGTCGTGGACGTACGAGGAGTACGGGCCCGGGAACCCGTCGAAGGCCTCGACGAACAGCCCCGCGTCGTCGACGAAGACGGGTTCGTCGGCGTATTCGTAGGCGGCTCGCGCCTTGTGGGCGGCGATGGCGCCGAGGTCGTCGCTCTGGATCTCCGGCGTGTCGAAATCGAACTGCTCGACCGGCTCCGCGAGGTACTCCCGGGCCTCGCGGACCTTCCCTGGATTCGTCGTGACGAACCGGATGGTCATATCCGGGGAGTGCGCTCCGGTCGTCATAGGCGCGTTGGTTTCGCGCGTCTCGTCGGACGACGCTGCCGCTGGCCGGTGGACAGGCACGCGGAAAACGGGGCGGCTGGGCGTTCAGTCCTCGACGACGACTTCGACGGGTTCGTCGCGTTCGTCTTCGAACTCGGTGGTCCCGGCGCCCTGGCTCTGCTGCCACCAGAGCGCGCCCGCGACGGCGAGGACGACCCACGACCGCCAGCTCGCGAGGTTCAGGGTGTAGCCGACGCCGAAGGGCTTCTCGACGAGCATGCCCTCGCCGGGCTGCCAGTACGTCGAGAGCATACGCTTGAGGCTCGGCTGTTCGAAGTTGTACGGAATGCCGAAAAGCGAACCCGAAGTGGGCTTGTCGACCATGCGCCACGATTGGGGCGGATCGGTTAAGTGGTTTTCCACCGCCAGCCGTCGCGACCGCGTCCAGCGGGGCCGCCGCGCCGTCCTCACTCGTCGTCGCCGGACCGTCCGGCACGGGCTCGCTGCCACGCACCGAGCCCGAGTCCCGCCAGCGCGCCGAGCGCGCCGAAGCCCGGACCGTCGTCAGTGGTGGTGCCGGACCCGCCCGTTGGCGCGGTTGCGGTCCCCGCCGAGTCGGTCGTTCCCGGGGGCGTTGCGTCGACGGATTCGCCGCCGGTCGGGTCGCCGACCGCGTAGACGCGGCTGTCGCTACTGCCGACGAAGACGGCGCCGGCGGTGACGGCGGGCGAGGAGAGGACGTCGTCGTCGGCGTCGATGGCGAACAGTTCATCGCCGGTGTCGCGGTCGATCGCGTACAGCGAGTCGTCGGCGCTGCCGACGTAGACCGCGTCCCGGGTGACGGCGGGCGAGGAGAGGATCTGGTTGCCCGTCTCGAATTGCCAGTGGACGTCCCCGTTGGTCACGTCCATCGCCAGGAGTCGCCCGCCGGAGCCCGCCCCGTAGACGGTTCCCCCTTCGACGACCGGGGACGCGAGGATCGGGCCGCCGAACTGGCGGCGCCAGACGGCCTCGACGGTGCCGATCTCGACCGCGTAGAAGACGCCCGCGTAGTCGCCGAAGTAGACGACGCCGTCGGCGACCGTCGGCGAACAGGCGATCTCGCCCGCCGCGGGGTACTCCTGAACCTGAGACCCGTCGGCCGCGTCGAGCGCGACGACGCTCCCGGTGTGGTCGTCGTTCCACAGGCCGACGTAGACGGTGTCGTCGACGACGGCGGCGGTCGAGTCGACCCGATCGGCCACCGACCGCTGCCAGACCTCCTCGCCGGAGGTGTCGACGGCGTACATCGTGCCCGACTGCGAGCCGACGTAGAGCGTCCCGTCGTGATAGGTAGGAGAGGCGAAGACTGTGCCGTCGGTTCCGAACGTCCACTCCTCCTCGCCGCTGTCGGCGCCGACGGCGTGGAGTTGCCCGTCGTGACTGCCGACGTAGACGGTGCCGTCGACGACCGCCGGCGAGGACATCACTTCCTCGCCGATGTCGTAGCTCCACTCTTCGTCACCGTCGACGGTGTCGATCGCGTAGAGAGAGCCGTCGTTGCTGCCGACGTAGACGGTCCCGTCGGCGACAGCCGGGGAAGAAACCACGTTGTCGCGCGCGTCGCCCGGCGGCTCGTCGAACGGCGTGCCGGTGGCGGGCGGCGTCGCGGTCCGCACGCCGGGCTCGGCGGTGTCGAATCGCCAGGCGACCGACCCCTCCGCGGGGCCGGGCGTCTCGGTGAAGCCGCTGTTGCGGGCGTCGGCCTGAAACTGCGGCCACTGCGTCGGGGACACGTCGGCCGTCTGGCGCGCAGCGGGTGCGGCGCCGGCGGCCGAGCGGTCGGCCGCTCCGTCGCCGTCCGCATCAGTCGCGGCGGCAGTCGCTGTCCCGGCCGCACCACCGAGCGTTGCGAGGGCGAGCGCGCCAGTCCCTGCGCGGCGAAGGAGGGTCCGCCGGCGCAGCGTCTGCTGGTCGTCCATGTATCCGGGAGAACGGTCGGGCGGAGTAAGTCTTCCGTTACCCGAGCAGGCTCGTGACCGGTCCGTCGAAGTTCAGGATGATCGCCTGAGCGCGGTCGCCGAAGACGGCTTTCCCGGTCGGCGAGCGCTTCTGACCGGTGATGAACACGTGGTCGACGTCGTTCTCGTCGGCGACTTCGAGGATGCGGTCGGCCTCGCTCTCGCTGTCGCCGATGCGAGCGCCGATGACTTGCCAGTCGACGTCGACGTCCGCGAAGACGTCCTCGGCGGCGTCTTTGGCCTGCCGTTTGGCCGCGTCGATGACGACGCTGTCGTCGTAGCTCGTGTGCTCTTCCTTCGCGACGACGTCGAGCGCCTCGCGCGCGTCCCTGAACTCCTCGGAGGTCATCAGCGAGACGATCGTCAGCGTCGCGTCGACGCCCGCTGCGAGTTCCCCCGCTTCTTTCAACAGCTCCGTGTTCTCGTCGTCGTACACGACCAGTGGTTGCTCCATAGTGTTCGTATGTTCACGGACGGATATTTAAAACTCCGTGGTATCGGCTAACACAGCCACGATCGGATCGGCCCGGTCGGCAACGGCCCCTCTTCTCCGTTACTGGTAGCGCCCGCGGCCTTCGATCTCCCGGAGCCGGTCGAGTACGGTGTCGGCGCGGTCGCTCGTGGCTCGATAGGCCTCCTCGGCCGCGGCCTGCAGGCGCTCGTGGTCGTCTGCGGTCCCCGCGAGGCTCTGGGCGAAGACGTGCAGGTCCATCGCGTGGTCCTCCTCGTGGCCGGTGTGATAGCCCAGCCCGAAATCGATGAGGAACACCCGGTCGTCACCCGAGCCCGCGGACCCGACGCGTACGTTCCGCGTCGTCGGGTCACCGTGGACGAACCCCGCGTCGTGGATCGCCGCGAGGTGGCGGCCGACCGCGCGGACGTTCTCGTCGGTCAGCCCGCCGTCGAGGTCGCAGTCGCCGACCCGCTGGAAGACGATGGTCGCCGACTCGGTGTCGATATCGCGAACGAGCGGCGTCGGAACGCCCTCCCGGCGCGCTGCGCTGGTCAGTCGCGCCTCGATGCGCGTCCGCTCGCTACGCAGTCGTTCGTCCAGCGCGGGATGACGGTACGACCGCGGATTCCGCCGCTTGACGACGCGGTCGCCCTTGATGGTGACTGTCGCCTCCGCGCCCTGCTGTTCGGTCGCGCTCGCTCCGGCGTCCGCATCTGTACCCGCCCTCACGCGGTCCACTGGTTCGCCGGATCGCCACGTTACAGGCACCTCGTCCGGCCGGAAGTCGGAGTCGATGGCCGACTCCTCGATCTCGAGGGTGTCGCCCGCGGCGGCCATCTTCGCGCCGAGGACGGCGATCATCCCGGCGTTGTCCCGCAGGAAGCGATTTTCGGGGACGTGCAGGTCGGCGCCGCGCTGCTCGCACATCTCCCGGAGCATCCCCTGCAGGCGCTCGTTCTGGCCGACGCCGCCGCCGAGGACGAGTTCGTCCCGGCCCGTCAGCGACAGTGCCCGCTCGCTCACTTCAGTGAGCATCGCGAACACCGTCTCCTCCAGCCCGCGACAGACGTCTTCGACCGGGGTTCCGTCGTCGTGTTCCTGCTTCGCCGCGCTCATGATCCCCGAGAAGGAGAAGTCCATCCCCTTGACGACGTAGGGCAGGTCGACGTACTCTCCCGCTTTCGCGTGGGTCTCGACCTTCGGCCCGCCGGGGTGAGACCAGCCGACGTGACGCGTGAACTTGTCCAGCGCGTTGCCGACGCCGGTGTCCATCGTCTCGCCCAGCACGCGGTAGCGGCCGTTACGGTAGGCCAGCACGTGGGCGTTCGCGCCGCTGGCGTTGAGACAGACCGGCGCGTCGAATCCCGACCGGTGGCGCCCGATTTCGAGGTGGGCCACCATGTGGTTGACGCCGACAAGCGGGACGTCGAATCGCTGGGCGACGGCGCGCGCTGCGGTCCCGACGATCCGGAGGCAGGGACCGAGGCCCGGCCCCCGCGAGAAGGCGACGGCGTCGATGGGCGATTCGTCGGCGTCGCGACCGTCCTCGGCCGCTCGCTCGCGAGCAGTCTCGATTGCCGTCTCGACGACTGCGGGGACGGCTTCGCTCATGTGTTCGGCCGCCTCGCGAGGGTGGATGCCGCCGCTGTCGGGCTGGTACGGGTCGCTCTCGATGGTGACCTCGTCGGTCTCGACCTCGTAGACGGCGGCGCTGGCCGCCCACGCGGTCCCCTCGATGCCCAGCACTCGGCGGATGTCTCCGTCACCGTCCCCGTCCGACGCGCTCGCGGCCATGTGGTTCCAGATGCTCGGCCGCGCACGGAAAAGACGACTTCGGTCTGGAACGGACCTGCCGACCTATCTCGGTCGGCCGCCGAGGGAGACCACGACGCTGACGAACGCCGTCTGGACGGCCAGTCCCGACACGGCGGCGATTCCTGTCGTGATTCGGCCCCACTGTACGATGGTCCAGGTAGCGCCCTCGCCCGCGAGCAAGTCGACGACGATGGGGACGACGTGGTCGTAGCCCAGCGCGGCCCCGACCGGCAACAGAGCGACGCCGACGGCGGCGAGAAGGATTCGCACTCCCGAGGGCAGCGGCGCGCCCGGCCACCACCGTTCGCTCAGCAGCGCGCTACGGCTCCGGTAGAGGACCGTCTCGACCGCGAGCAGCAGTCCGACCGCGGCCGCGACCTGGGCCTGCATGAGGATCACGTCCCACGGCGTGGTAGCGACGATAGTGACGTCGGTCGCGGTGGCCAGGTCGGACTTCAGCACGGGCCAGAGGGAAACCCGCAACGCGAACCACGTCGATAGGCTCCCGACCAGAAACGCGGCGATCGCGGCCAGCGCGGTCCAGAGGTTTCGCATCTCGGCGCCGACGGCCCGGAGCCCCGAACCGTCGCTCGCCATCTGCGTGGAGGGACTGGTCATTCAGCCGAAACTCCAGACGGCACCGGCATCAACCTTCTGTCCGGTCGACGAGTCGAGAGCGCCGGAAAGCCCGAGTACAGCGGCTATGGGACGGGTGAAACCGCGGAAAACGAGGGAGTTACTCCCACTCGGTGTAGCTGCACTTGCCGCAGTGCTTGCGGTCGCCGTGGTCGGCGAGGAAGGTGTCGCCGCAGCGGGGGCACTGCTCGCGTTCCGTGGTGCCGTCGTCGCCGTAGAACTCGTTGCGCGCCATCTCAGGCCTCCTCGGCCTCTTCGGCCTCGCCGTCCTCGGCGACGATCTTGTTGCGCTCGAGCATGTGGTCCTGCTCGACGTCGCGGGCGTACTCGGCGTCGTCGTAGACCTTCGCGTAGCCGACGGTCTTGCGCATGCCGAACTTAGTGTCGAGCTCGTGGACGACGACTTCTTCGGCGTCCTTGTTGAGCTTCGCCGCCAGCGAGTCGCGGACCGAGAGCCGCGAGGGCGTGGCCTCGTCGTGAGTCATCTCGAATCGCACGTCCGTCCGATGCAACATCGGATTCTCCGCTTCCTCGATGATGTCGATGTCCATGGTTCGTTGTCCAATACTCCCCGCGAAGCGGGTAAAAGGATTTCGAAGCGAATAACGCGGCCAGCGACGCCCGTCGAAGCGTCCGGGGGCGCTCGCGGCGCTCCGACTGGGACCTTCGTCACCGACCGGCGCGCATCTCGCCGAGTTCCGCGAGCAGGTGCGAGACGTGGATGCGGTCGCTGGTCCCCTCGTGGAGGTCGAGGTCGATCTCGCCCGCGAGCTCGTGAACGCGTGCAAGCTCCTCGCCGGAGTACCGCGAGCGCGCGACCGTCAGCACGTCTTCGAGTACTTCGTCGCCGCTGTGGCCCTCGTCGACGAGCAGGTCGTCGAGCGTCTTGCGGGCGTCGGTGAACTCGCCGGCCTCGGCGGCGGTGATCATCTCCTGGACGCGCTCGTCGGCGCCGAGCGATCCCAGCACCTCGTAGGCGGTGTTCATCGTGATCTCGCCTTCCTGCTCGTAGGTGGTCTGGGCGGCGAGGATCGCCTCGCGGAGGTCGCCGTCGGCGTAGCCCGCCACGTACTCGAGGCCCTCGTCGTCGTGGTCGGCGCCCTCGGCCTCGACGATGTCCTCGAGGACCGCGACGGTCTCTTCGTGGGTCGGCTTGCGGACCGAGACGGGGAAACACCGCGAGCGGATCGGCGGGATGAGCGCCGAGGGCTGGCGCGTCGCGATGACGAACTGCGTCGCTTCGTAGTACTGCTCCATCACGCGGCGCAGCGCCTGCTGGAAGTCCTCGCGGACGCCCTCGGCGTTGTCCAGCAGGACGGTCTTGTAGTTGCCCGAGACGGGCGCGTAGCTCGCCGACTCCTTGAGGACGTGGTTGATGAGGTCGGCCTTCGAGGACTCCCGGCGCCGTTTCGAGTCGATGAACTGCGCGAAGCGGTCGTCCTGGCTCACCTCCTTTTTGGTCATGTCGAAGAAGTCGGCGACGTTGATCTCCACGAGGTCGGCGTCGGGGTTGTCGTGGAGTTCGTCGGCCAGCGCGCGGACGGCGGCGGTCTTGCCGGCGCCTTTCGGCCCGTGGACGAGCAGATTCATCGGCTCGGAGACGACGCTCTCCAGGTGGTCGCGCACCTCCGGCTGCGGGAGGTCGTCGAGCGCCGGCGCGTGCGTCTCGGTCCACAGCGGCCCCTCGACCGCCGCGGCCGCGTCCTCGCTGTCCTCGTCGGCCATCGCCTGTCGGTAAGCGACCCCAGCGTATCAATCCACCTCTCTCGGTTCGGTGGCCTGGCGGAGCACCTGCAATACCGACGACCATCGGCAGTGGTGTCACGCGACACCACCGCCCCGGCCCTCACGTCAGCGACCGCGGTTCCCGACGAGTACTGCGTCACCATCGAAGGGCGGCGCCGTGATCTCAAGGTCGTCGGTGTCGGACGCCTCCGCACCTGTCGTTTCTCCGGTGGCCGGGTCGCGCCACTCCCAGGCCGTGACCGGTGGCGCGTCCCGTAGCGTCACCGCCCGCCCGTCGCGCAGGTAGACCAGCACCGCATCGGGCGTGACCGCTGCCGCCTCACCCGTCGCGCTCTCCGCGAGCAGGTCTGGGCGCGGCGAGAGCGACTCGACCCTTCGTTCGCCGACGAACGCTGCCAGCCGTGCGTAATCGTCGGCGCTGGGCAGTTTCATCGCCTCGTCCCACGGTTTCGGGTCGCCCCAGAGGCCCGCCGACCCGAACGTGTCTCCGGTACGATGCCACGGCCAGACGCCCAGCGCACCGTAGGTGAGTCCGGCGTTCGCCCCCGCGAGGACGCTCAGCCACCCGGCTGCCCGGACCGTCTCGCGGTCGAACACCTCGTCGCTCGCGTAGCCCTGCATGTCGGCGTAGCAGGGTTCGCCGTTGAGGACCGGTCGCGCCGGGTGGAGCGCGCGATTCGCGCGGGCCTGGCTCTCTGGGACGGCGAGGTCGTGGGTGTGCCCCGACTGGTACATGTGGAAGTCCAGCCACGCCTCGTCGTTGACGAGCGCGGGCGTGTTCTGTCCGCCGGGCTGATGGGCCGTCCGTAGCGGGTACTGGCAGGCGTCGCCGAGCGCCTCGGCGGCCGCACGGTAGATAGCCACCGAGGATTCGCCGAACTCGGAGTCCCCCGAGACCAGCCACGCGGCGCCGTACGCGCCGTAGCGCGCGCCGAGATAGCGGCCGAGCGTCCGCGCCTGTTCGGGCGAGTGTTCGTGGCGTGACTCGGCGGAGATGCCCCAGTCGAGGTTCTCGCCGGCGTACTCGAACCAGAGCGCGACCAGCGCCGGGACGACGCCGCGGTCGTGGGCCATCGACACGAGCTCGTCGAGGTGTCGAAAGTACTCGAGGTTCGGTCGCGAGAGGTCCCAGTTCTCGAAAGGGAGCCGGTCGTGGGGTCGTGACCCGTCGTGTTGCCGGAGCGCGTTCACCTGAACCACGTTGTACCCCTGTTCGACGCGGTAGTTCAGGTACTGCTCCCACTCCTCGACGGTGGCGCGGGTGCTCGCGGTCCAGGCCGTGTCGGCGAGCCAGAAGAACGGCTCGCCGTCGGTGTGATACAGCGCGCGCTCACCGGCCTGTAGATAGCCGTGCTCGTGAAGCGCGGAATCGGCGTCGCCCGCATCGGCGACGAAACTGCCCGTCGCTTCGAGTCCCGGATCGTCTGTCAGGCTCTCCCAGGTCCAGGTGCCCGTCTCGGAGGGGGCGAATCGGACGCGGAAGACGTCACCACCGTCCCAGAAGGCCGGCACGACGGTAGTCGTGCCCGATTCGTGTTCGAACCGGACGTCGAGGACCTCCTGTCCGTACGGGTCGCCGGGCGGGTCGGCGGCCTCGAACGTCATTTCAACTGGGTTCCACGTTGCGGCCATACACTCGGGGCGGTCAGTCAGGGGATATAGCTGGGGAAACGAGCAGTTCTCACCGCAACTCGCTCGCACGGACTCGGTTTCGTCTCGAAGGGTCGTTCGCTACCGCCCGGAGTGCGGATCGAACAGCTCGTCGAAGACCTTGCGCTGAGCGGCGCGGAGGTGCTGGTGGTAGGTGGGCCGGGAGATGTCCATCGACTCGGCGAGGTCGTCGCCGTCGACGTCGCGGGGCCACTCGAAGAATCCGCCGAGGAACGCCGTCCGGATGGCGGTCTCCTGACGGTCGGTGAACCGGTCGGTGACGGCCTCGCGGAACTCCTGACGGGTTCGGACCGGTCGCTCGTGTTCGTGGTAGCCCACGAGGTCCGTCCCCTCGTAGCGGTCGGCGACGAGTTCGAACACCTCGCGGGCCTCGGCCTCGTAGGGGAGTTCGATGGTGTACCGGCTTACGCCGTCCTCCGCGGTGACCGAGCGGGTGACCGCGCCGTGGTCGGCCAGCACTGCCACGAGCGAGTCCTCGACGACGGCTTCGAGGAGGGCTTCACCGTCGTGGTCGACGATAGTCGTCGTGGAGGTGACGGCGTCGTCCGCGGCCAGCGCCGATTCGAGCGCCTCGGCGTCGGCCCCGCTCGCTGCGATGTACAGCCGGAGACTGCCGTCGGACTCGTGGACCGAACCCGTCAGCTCCAGCGCGGCGTCCGTCTGCGCCGAGAGGCGGCCGAAGAGGAGGTCGCTGTCGCGGACGGTGAACTCCAGTTCGACGACGCGGTCGGTCGAGAGGATGCGCCCGCTCTCGATAGCGTTGACGGCGTTCGCGATCGCCCGGCCCAGCGCGCTGAGGACGACCTGCTCGCGGTCGGCGAAGGCGTCGGGTTCCGGCGCGTACACGCAGAGGACGCCGTAGCCGGCGTCCTTGTACGTGAGCGGGACCGCGATCATCGACCCGAGGCCGGCCTCGTGAGCGGTGGCGTGGACGCTGTCGCCCGGTGCGTCGGCGAGGTCGTCGACGATGTGGATGGCCTCGTCGTCCAGCGCGAGCGCGGCGGGGTCGGCGGCGTCGCGGGCGGCCGCCCGGTCCAGCGAGAGCGACTCTACTGCGGATTCAAGCGCGGGCACGTCGCCGTCCCACGCGGCCGCCTCGACCCGGTCGGCAGCCAGATCCGGCCGACCGATCCACGCGAAGGCGTAGGGCTCGGTCGCGACGAGTTGCTCGACGACGCCGCGTTCGAGCTCCTCGCGGGTGCCCGCCTGAACGAGCACCTCGACGGTGTTCTCGATGAGACCGTTGATCCGGTCGACGAGCGTGTCCACCCGCTCGCGCGCGTCGCGGACCTCCTGTTCGCGCTTGGCGCGGTTGGCCGCCGCGGCCGCGCTGGTCGCAAGCAACTGGGCCGCTCGCTGGTCGGTGTCCGAGAAGTCGTCTGGCTCCTCCGAGCCGATGCTGATGGTGCCGTGGACGCCCATCGGGACGTGCAGCGCCGAGCGGACGATGCCGTGATCGCAGGCGTCCGACGACGGGTCCTCGTCGACGATCAACTCGCCGTCGACGAACGCCCGGCCCGGCCCGCCCTCGTCGACGCCGTAGGCCGCCGGCTCCGCTCCGCTCTCGACGACCGCGTCGGTCGTCCCGGCGGGGTACAGGCGGTCCTCGTCGCGGTCGAACAGGCGGACGACGTTCAACTCGTATCCGAGGACGTTCCTGACCGCCTGTGCGGCCATCTCCGCGACTTCCTCGCGGTCGCGGGCCTGCATGAGCGACCGCGAGGAGGTCACCAGCTCGGAGAGCATCTCGCGGTGGGCCTTCTGCTCGGTCACGTCGCGGACGACACCGACGACGGCGCGGACCTCCCCGTCTTCGTCGGTCCGGACCGTTACGCTGTCCTCGCAGGGGACCGGCGGCCCGCGCTTGCGCTGGACGACGGACTCGACGGTCCGCTCGGTCTCCTCGCCCGCGAGCAGCGCCGCGACGGCCTCCTCGGTCGCCTCGTCGCCCTTGACCGTCGAGACGTGCTCGCCGACGAGTTCGTCCGGGTCGTAGCCGGTGATCCGGGACATCGCGGGGTTGACGAACGTGAACCGACCTTCGGTGTCGAGTTCGTAGACGCCGTCGTCGACCGACCGGACGATGGTCTCGTAGCGGCCCAGTTCCCGGTCGTGCTCGCGCCGTTCCAGTTCGAAGCTCACCCACTCGACGAGCAGTTCGATAAACGTCTCCTCGGCCTCGCTGAACGGTCGCTCCCGGACGCTGTCGGCCCCGAAACAGAGCGTTCCGTAGCGCTCGCCGTCGACGACCAGCGTCCCGCCGAGGTAACACCGGAGTCCGAACCGCTCGTCGGCGGGGTCGTCGTCCCAGCCCGCAGCGACGGTGTCTTCGACCCCGAGTACCCCGTCCGCGTCGAGCGCTCGCCGGCAGTACGTCTCGCACAGCGGCGCGCTCGATCCCGGTTCGAACGCCTCGGGATCACCGTGGGTGGCCACGACGGTCTGCGTGCCGTCCTCGATCCGCGTGAGATAGCCCAGATCGAGGTCCAGTCGCTCGCAGCCGACCGCGAGCGCCCGTTCGAGTTTCTCCGGAAACGAGAGGTCGCGCGACGATGCGAGCCGCTGGAGGTCACGCAACGCTCGTTCGTTGCGCTGCAGTTCGGCACCCGTTTCGGGCGCCAGCGTACTGCCTCCTGACGGCTCAGCGTGTTCCCCGCGCCCGTCCGCGGCCGTCGCGGGCGCGCTGTCGGCCGGTTCGGCGGTTCCCGCGAGCAATCGCTCGACCCGGCGCGCGAGAACAGACGCCTCACCGTCGCCTGCCCGGACGTAATCGGCGACGCCTGCGTCGAAGGCCGCGGCCGGCGTGATGTCGCCGTCGTCCACGATCACGACCGGCGTCGACTGTCGGTCCGTCCGTTCGACGAGGTCCGCGAGGCCGTCGACGGTCGCCTCGCCCACCCAGACGAGGCAGTCGGCGCGCTCGATGCCGTCGATCTCGGTCGGTTCGGCCGCGGTCGCCGTCTCGGTCGACAGCGATCCGGCCGCCGCGAGCCCGTCAGCGAGGGTCGACACGCGCGCTGTGTGCCGACCGGCCACGAGAACCCGCCCACTCCCTTGCATTGTCCACGTCTTTCGCTCCGATCGGCTTAAACCCAAGTATCGCGGGGAACGGCCGGACGGAGAGACACTGCCTGTCCGGGCCTCGGAGTCCGTTCTCGCCGAACAGTGTCGGTGTGGTGGCTGTGGTGCGGTAGTTGTCTCTGGTAGCGGTAGGCGGTCCAGTAGCTGTCAGCGGTGCGGTGGCTGTCTGCGGTGCGGTGGCTGTCAGCGGTGCAGTGACTGTTCGGAGTCTGGATCCGTCGTACCGGGTGCGAGGGAGCGAAGCGACCGCTGCACCCGGCTTTTTCACCCATCTTTTTCGCGGGCGGGTTCCCGCAGGTCGCCGCTGGCGACCAAGGAAACCCGCCCGCGAAAAAGATGGTGGCGTATGCGCCGTCCGGGAATTGAACCCGGGCTATTAGCTTGGGAAGCTAATGTCCTACCACTGGACCAACGGCGCGCCCGTGCAGGTGAACGTGGCAGGTCCGATTACTTGAACGTAGCGCTTCGTGAGAGTGAACGGACGGTCACCGAGAGACGCCGACGCGAGGCTATTAGTCGCCGCCACCCCAAGCGTCTGCCATGACTGCGACAGAAACGGTCGCCCGAGCGGACGATCCGATCGACCTGACGCTCTCGACCGACGAACTCGATGCCCACCGCGAGCACATCGTCGAGTTCATCGAGGCCCAGTACGAGGCTGCGGGGGCCGAGCAGGCGATTATCGGCCTTTCCGGGGGCATCGACAGCACGCTGACCTCCCACCTGGTCGTCGAGGCGGTCGGCGCCGAGAACGTCCACGCGCTGGTCCAGCCGAGCGAGGTCAACCGCGAGGAGAACATGAGTGACGCCGAGCGAGTGGCGAGCGAAC
The DNA here is from genome assembly GCF_054504345.1 of Halosimplex yunnanense. NCBI lineage: Archaea > Methanobacteriati > Methanobacteriota > Halobacteria > Halobacteriales > Haloarculaceae > Halosimplex > Halosimplex yunnanense. The sequence goes on from NZ_JBTJEL010000037.1 coordinate 332,620, forward strand.
TGCTCGACGTGGAGTACGACGTGGTCGGGATCAACCCGCTGGTCGACTCGTTCCTCGATTCCTACCTCGATGCCGCCGATGATACGACCGCGACGGGGAACCTCCGGGCGCGGATCCGCGGCGTGTTGAACTACCTCGTCGCCAACCACGAGGACGGGCTGGTCGTCGGGACGGGCAACCGCAGCGAGGCGCTGGTGGGCTACTTCACCAAGTACGGCGACGGCGCGGTCGACTGCCACCCGATCGGCAACCTCTACAAACAGCAGGTCCGCCAGCTCGCGCGTCACATCGGCGTCCCCGACGACCTGGCGGGCAAGCAATCGAGCGCCGGGCTCTGGGAAGGCCAGACCGACGAGGGCGAACTCGGGATGGACTACGACACGCTCGACTCCATCCTCGCGCTACACGTGGACGGGCCGCTGTCGACCTCGGTGACCGCCGACGCGATCGGCGTCGACGCGGATGTCGTCGAGAAAGTTCGCGGCCTCTACGAGCGCAGTGAACACAAGCGAACGGCGCCGCCCGAGCCCGACCCGCTGCACTGAGCGTCGAAACACCGAGTACCGAGCGAGAAGTAGGGCGTTACCGGACTGGGTTCTCCGGGCCGCGACCGACGTACTCGGCGACGAACGCGCGGACTTTCCCGGCGTCGTACTGGTCCATCGTCAGGCGCTTTTCCCAGGCGGTGAGGACGTAGGTCGCCTCGGGGTCGTCGTTGGGGTTGGGGACGGCGATGAAGTTCCGCCACTGGCCGGTCTGGTTGTTCGCCCAGCCGCGCAGGCCGTCCTCGCCGGCGTCTGAGATCTCGGCGGGGTCGTAGTAGACGACGATCGCGCCGTGTTCGAGCGAGTGGACGAGCGAGCCCAGTTGTTTCTGCTCGGTGTAGAAGCCGGCGTCCTCCCAGGTACCGCGGTAGTGGGTGCCGCTGGTCGGCGGGACGGTCTGGTAGTCGATGTTCGTTCCCGGCTGGACGTGGCTGTTGCCGGTCGACGCCTCGGTCTCGACCTGCGAGATCACCGACTGGTCACCGCTGTCGGGCAAGCCGCTCGCCGACGCGGTGCCGCCGGATCCGCCCATGATGAAGGTGACGTAGACGACGAGCGCACCCGAGAACGCCAGTAACCCGACGAGGATGGCCGGCCCGAGGGGGAATCCGCCGTCCGAATCGGGGTCGCGCTCGGCGACCCGTCGCTGGTCGATCGACTTCAGTTCCCCCTTGTGCTCCGCGGCGAGGTGGTCCAGATAGGCCTCCTCGCCGTCGAACGTCGCCCCACAGTAGTCGCAGTCCGGCATTACACTCACTGAGTCGGCTGTGCTTTCAACGGTTTCGGTTCTCGGGGTGACAGAACACACTGAGGTGTCACTCTACCGGTCGAAGCCGGCGTGCAGGTCGGCGAACGCCTCGGCCTCCCGGCGTTCTTTGACGGCGCGGTCGGCACGGTCGCGCAGTCGATCCTTGATCACGGCCAGCGCGGCCGGGTCGTTGGCGGCGATCTCCTCGGCGACGGTCCGGTGAGCGTCGACCACGCGGGAGACGAGTCCCATCCGGAGCGCCTCCTCGGCGTCGACGACGCGCCCGGAGAGTGCGAGATCCATCGCCTCGCCGAGGCCGACGACCTCCGGGAGGCGAGCCGTCCCGCCCCAGGCGCCGAACAGGCCGATCGTCGCGCCCGTCTCGGCGAAGGTCGCGTCAGTCGTCGCGACGCGCACGTCGCAGGCGAGTGTGAGTTCGACGCCGCCGCCTCTGGCCGCGCCGTCGACGCCCGCCACGACGATGGCGTCTGCGCTGGCGAGCGTCGCTGCGACTTCCTGGCCCCGCCGTGCGAACGCCTCGGCGGCCTCCCGTCCGTCCAGCGAAGCGACGGCATCCAGATCGGCGCCGGCGCAGAACGCGGAACCCGCACCGCGGAGGAAGACGACGGGTTCGTCGGCCGTTTCGATGGCGGTTTCGAGGTCGTCGAGCGCCTCGACGGTGAGGGCGTTGCGTCGCTCGGGGCGGTCGAGCGTCACCACGCAGACGTCGCCGTCGGTGGCGGTTTCGATCACTGCGGGGCCCCCGCACCAGTGGAACGAACGGTCGCGAACGGCGGATCTCCCGTCGTAGGCGTCGCCATCGGTATCGTTCGGTGAATCGTTTCCAAAGGTCTTTGCCCTTGCCCCCGCTAGCCGACGCCAATGGAGGAAGCCGCGGCGGTCCGTGTGGCCGCGACGGACGCGGTCGGCGACGTCGAGCCCGACCGCCTCCGCGAGCGGATCCGCGAACGCCTCGAAGACGGGTCGATGGCACCTGGCGTATTGACGGTGCTGAGTGCGCGTGCAGTCGCCGCTGGAGACGCCGACGGAGAGGGTGCATCACTGGACGGCATCGCCGAGCGCGGCGCCGGGGTCCAGCTCATCTACGAGGGACTTCGCCTCACGCGGACGCTCTCGCGGGACCCCCCGTGGGAGCGCGAGGGCGCTTCGGCAGCCCCCGCCGGTGAGGAACCCACCGACGGGGCCTCCGGCGGCGGGGTTCCCGGCGGCTCGTCGGGGTCCGAACACCGCGAGTGGACCGACGGCGGAGACGTCGCCCTCTCAGACGGTGAGGGCGTCCCGGCGGACCCGGCCGCGCCCACCGAGGCCGACGCCGCGGACATGGACATCCTCGCGGCCGACGTGATGGTCGCCCGCGGGTTCTACCTGCTCGCGCGGACCGAGGCCGCCCGCGAAGCCGTCGCGGTCGTCCGCTCGTTCGGCGGCGACCAGACCCGCCGTCGGGTCAGCGGCGACGAGCGCTTCGACGGCAACCTGGAAGCCGACGTGTTCGAACTCGCCGCGGTCGCGGGAACCACCGCGGCCGGCGGCGAGGCCACGGCGGATCTCCGGGCGCACGTCGGTGAACTCGCTCGGACGGAGGGCACACTGCCCCTCGCCGAGGGCTTGTTCTCCGAGACGACGCCAGCCGCGCTGGCCGAACGGTTCTGAGTCGGCCGCGTCCCGTCGCCGTCTCCCATGTGGCGGGCCCACACGCCGGCAGAAGGATCGAAACGCCTAAAGACGAATCGCGGCAACTGAGTGATGGCGCCTGGGTAGCTTAGAGGTAAAGCGCGTCCTTGGTAAGGACGAGAGCCCGGGTTCAAATCCCGGCCTAGGCTTTTCAGACATCCTCACAGAAGTATTTCGTAAACGCATGGGTTCGTTGCCCGACTGTTTCGATTCGGATCCAGAGTGATGAGTTCGATAACCATCGTAAATCAGATATGTCTAAACACTTTCTCTGTCGACAACAAACATGGTCGGCCTTTCGGACATAGGTTTGGGACTAATAGCTCTTGCTTCGGTGCTTCCGAGTCTCAATCGGATCAGATCTGTTGAGAGCAGTTATTCTGGAGACTGCGGAACGACTAATGCAGCGATCGCGGGAGGATACTATATTCTGTCCCAGGGAGCCTCATTTACTTCATTCATTGCCAGCACCACTGCCGGTGTGTTGCTGGGATCATTTGTACTGGTTTCGAACAATTTTGCAGGGCTGCCCCTCTCAGAACTAGGGGGTTATCTAGCGGGTATTGGGGGAGCGTACGGAATAGCTACGTTTTTCGATAGAGTCCTTGGACTCCCCGCTTCGTGGATAGAACAGCGGCGGCGAAAGAGAGTGAAGCGGCCGCAAAATCCGACAGATTTGGACGTGTTCCGTAATTTCGGCAGACGAGTGAGCATCGCTATCGGGCTTGGATTCCTGTCAAACTATTACTTATTCGTATATTTACCGTCCTTGATCACGTGGTTTCCCTCCTTAAATGATCCATTAATGAAGTCTATCGTCTTCGCGCTCGTATATATGACCGCATCAATTATCTGGTTGACCTCACCGAAACTGAGAGATTCAGTGTAAGTAGCACCCTGCTATCCTTGCTTTACTATCCAAAGTCCGTCCGGCAGGCGACCGACCACTCACAGTCCGATCGGTCGCAGAGCCGGTCGTAGAAGCGTCGCAGCCCCTCGGAGTCGGTCTCGGGGAGGACGTGCAACTGGACGGCGCAGTTGCGGACGGTAACGCGGAACACGTCGGTGGTCTCCTCGTCGCGAACTAGATAGAGGAGCATCGGGAGTTCCATGAAATCGCCCGAGCGGTAGGGGCCGTCGTCGAGGACGGAGGCGACGAGGGCTTCGAGGTCGCCGTCGGAGCGGTCGGCGTCCGGCGTCAGGACGAACACCGTTTCGCCCTCGTACTCGACGCCGCCGCTCCGGGGGTACTTGCGCTCGGGCCGGCCCGGGATCGCGAACGAGGGGTCGCGCGCCGTCATGTGGTCGCCTCGCCGGTGGATAGGGCGCGATCCCTTTTAACTTCTCGCGCGGAACGCGGACGAACGGAGCCAGTCGTGGAACGGCCGCCGCGACTCAGTCGTCGGTCGCGGGCTCGGCGTCCGCATCGGCGTCGGCACCGGCAGCCGCCACGCCGGTTGCTTCCTCGGTGAGATCGGCGTCGCGCCAGGTGCCGCGCATGTACCAGGCGAAGGCGATGGCGGCGCCGCAGATGTTCGAGACGGCGAAGGAGAGCCAGATGCCCTCGTAACCCATCTCGAAGGCCGCGACGGACTCGATGGGCGCCCGCAGGAGCGCGGCGAGCGGGTCGAACGGGATGGCGTCGACGAGGTCGGCGGCCCACGTCCCCTCGAAGGCCAGCGACTGCGAGGCAAAGAGTGCGACGGGGAGCCGGATGGCGCCGAGCATGGCGATGGAGATGAGCGCGGCGGTCATCGTCTTGCCGGCGCCGCGGAACCCGCCCTTGTAGGAGTGGAAGATGCCGGTGAACCCGAAGGTGGGGGCGACGTAGCGGAGGAAGACCCGGCCGACCTCGACCACTTCCGGGTCGTCGGAGAAGATGGCGACGATGTTCCCGGCGCCCAGCCACGTCAGCACGCCGACGCCGGCGAGGACGACGAACATGGCGCGAGCGGCGAAGTGGGTGGCCGCGGCGGCCCGCTCCTGCTCCTTCGCGCCGATGTTCTGCCCGGACATCGTCTCGACGCCGCGGCCGACCGCGATGGCCGGCAGGAAGATGACCGAGAACATCCGGACGCCGACGCCGTAGGCGGCGACGACGGCGGTCGGGAACGCGCTGACGATGATCAGCATGAGGTTGACGGCGATCGAGTTGCCGGTCCCCTCGATGGACGCGGGCACCCCGACCCGCAGGAGCTTCCGCAGGTATGTCAGGTCGGGTTTCATGTCTTCGAGGCGGATCTGGACGCCGCGGGTGCCCTGGAACATGATGCCGAGACCGATTGCTGTCGCGAGCGCTCGCGAGAAGATCGTCGCGTAGGCGGCCCCCTCGACGCCAAGCGGGGGGAACGGCCCCCACCCGAAGATGAGGAACGGGTCGAGGATCATGTTGACGACGACGGTGACGAACATGACCAGCATCGGCGTGATCGTGTCGCCGTAGCCGCGCATGAGCGACATGAACACGAAGAAGGCGAACATGAACACCATCCCGATGGAGATGATCTCCAGGTACGCCGTCGCGCCGGGGAGTACGTCGTCGGAGGCACCGAGCAGCGCGAGGATGTCGCCGACGACGAAGTAGCCGACGGTGCCGAGTATCAGCGACGCGATGATGGCGAAGGTGACCGTCTGCGACGCGGCGAACTCCGCCTGCCGTTCGTCGTCCGCGCCGACGTTCTGGGCGACGAGGATACTTCCCGCGATAGAGATGCCCAGCCCCAGCGAGATGAGGAAGAAGACGACGGGGAACGCGAAGCTGATGGCCGCCAGCGCCTCCGTGCTGTAGCGGCCCAGCCAGATGGTGTCGACGAGGTTGTACATCGTCTGCAGGAGGTTGGTCACGACGATAGGGATCGAGAGGTAGAACAGCGGTTTGGCGATCCCCCCGGAGGTCAGATCGAACTCGTCGCGACCCTTGAACACCATGTTCACCCGCCTGCGGACGGCGCTGACGAACCGGTCGACTCGGTCGCCGGCCATCAGTCCTCACCCTCCGAGATGGCGCCGACGTCGTCATCTTCGAGCGCGACGTCGGCGTCGGGCGCGACGAGGTTCTCGCGGACGTAGTCGACGAAGATGTTCCGCGTGCTTCCGTCGGTCTCGCCGATGGCGACGCGGCGGGTGTTGACGCCGTCGACGATGGTCACCACGAACTCGGCGGTGTCGACCGGGTCGACGTCCTCACGGATCACCCCGTCCTCGATCCCGTCGGCGACGATCTCGCGCACCCGCTCGCGGACGAACGAGTCGACCCGTTCCAGTTCCTCACGGTATTCCTCGACGTAGGGGCCCTGCGCCTTGATCTCCAGGAGTGCGGTCTGGAACTCCTCGGTGCCTTCCACGTCCGACTGACAGAGCACCTCGTCGACGAACGAGACGAGGCGATCGACCGCGTTGTCGCCCTCGGTCGTCGCGAAGTCGGCGGTGAACGAGGCGTAGAGGTGGTCGAGAAACGCCAGCAGCAGGTCCTCTTTCGTGTCGAAGTGATAGTGGAGGGAGGCTTTGCTCTTGTCCGATTCGTCCGCGATGTCCTGCATCGTCAGATCGGCGTAGCCGTGTTTGCACAGCGCCCGATAGGTGGCCTCCATGATCGCCTCGGGCGTGTCCGAGGCGTCGGCCGCGGCGCTGTCCGTCTCTCCGCTCATTGACGACCTTAACTGACCGGTCAGTCAAAAAGATTCCGAACTGACTGACCCGTTAGTCAACGCCTGACACGGCCGGTGCGGCTTCGCTGTGCCCGACAGACGGGAATCGACGCGGCGATTCAAATGGCTCGCGCCCCACTGTTCAGGTAGCGCCCATGACTCACCACCCGGACCACGAAGTCGAACTGTACAGGGACGACGACGCCTACGAGGTGTACGTCGACCTCCCCGGCTACGACCGGGAGGACATCGACCTGCGCTGGCACGACGGCCGGCTCCACGTCGCCGCCGAACACCGGACCGATGACGGCGAGACGCGCGTGTACAACCACGACGTCTCGGTTCCGCGGTCGGTCGACGCGGAGTCGATCACCGCCGATTACGACGACGACGTCCTGACCGTCCGGCTCCCCATCACCGACGACGGCTCCCGGCCCGGGACCCGGATCGACGTCGGAGACTGAGTGCCGGTTTGGCCGAGAGAGCCCCACTCCGCTCTCCCGCCGCTCAGACCCAGTCCAGTTCCGGATCGATCCGGTCCGGCGGCGTCTCGTCGGCGAGGGCGGCGGCGACGTTCTCGGCCACCGTCCGGTTGAGGTCCTCGAGGGCCTCCGCGGAGTACCACGCCGCGTGCGGCGTCAGGATTGCGTCGTCTCGGTCGAACAGCGGCGAGTTCTCGGGGGGTTCCTCGCTGAAGACGTCTAGCCCCGCCGCCGCGATCTCTCCCGCTTCGAGCGCGCGAGCCAGCGCGGCCTCGTCGACGACGCCGCCGCGACCCGTGTTGACGACGACGGCGTGGTCGGGGAGTCGCTCGAACGCCGCCGCGTCGACCATGTTCCGCGTCTCCCCGGTCAGCGGCGCGTTGACCGACACGAGGTCGCTCCGGTCGAGCAGCGCCTCGAACTCGACCTGCTCGACGCCGTCGCCGGCCATCTCGTCGGCGTCGACGTAGGGGTCGTAGGCGACGTAGTCGACGCCGAACCCGTCGGTCTGCTCGCGGACGCGCCGGGCGATCGGCCCGTAGGAGACGAACCCGAGGGTGAGGTCGGCCAGCCGGTGGACCGTCCCGCCGACGCCCCAGTCCCAGCCGCCGGCCTTCACGTCGCGGTCGTAGGCGCCCAGGCGGCGCAGGGAAGCCAGCAGGAGCGAGACGGTGTGGCTCGCCACCTCGTCGGTGCAGTAGTCCGGCGTGTTCGACACCGCGACGCCGCGCTCGGCGGCCGCCTCGACGTCGATAGTGTCGATCCCGACGCCGGCCCGCGCGACGATCTCCAGATCCGCGCAGGCGTCGAGCACGTCGGCGGTCACTGGCGTCGAGACGTTCGCGACGAGCGCGACGGCGTCGGCGGCAGCCGCGCGGACCGCTGGCTCCGTGTCCGTCTCCGCGACCGTGACGGTCACGTCGTCACCCAGCCGATCTCTCAGGAGGTCGGCGTCGATCATCCGGTCCTCGCTCGCGACGACTTTCATGTGCGTGATCCGGGGGCGGTCGGGGAAAAAGGCGCACACCCGTTCCCGGCGACTGATAAATTCGGAGGCGACCGTCCGGCGACTGGATTTCTCGCGACAGGGTGGGAAACGGGAGGCTCATGTGCGAGCACCCGATAGGATCGCTCATCACTCCCGACGGAGGATTCCAGATGACACGCGAGGGAACACAATGACACGGCAGACGCGCGGGAGCCCGTACGCCCCCCACGACGCGGCCGACACCGAGGCGATGCTCGCGGCCGTCGGCGCGGACAGCGAGGAGGACCTGTTCGACATCCCCGAGCCGGTCCGCTTCGACGGCGAGTTCGGCATCGAGGCCCGGGAGGAGCGGACCGTCCGGCGGCAGGTCCAGCGGACGCTCGGGCGCAACGACGACCTCACCGAGTTCATGGGGCGTGGCCACTACGACCACTACGTCCCGGCGCTGGTCGACGACCTGGCGAGCCGCCAGGAGTTTCTCACCTCCTACACGCAGTACCAGCCCGAGGTCGCACAGGGGTTCCTGCAGGCGCTGTTCGAGTACCAGTCGATGCTCGTCGAGCTGACGGGCCTCGACGTGGCCAACTGCTCGATGTACGACGCCGCCTCCGCGCTCGGCGAGGCCGCGACGCTCTCCCAGCGGGTCCGCTCGGTCTCGGGCGACCGCGTCCTCGTCCCCGACCAGCTGCGCGAGGGCAAGCGCGCCGTGCTGGAGCAGTACGCCGCCGGTCCCGACCTCTCGGTCGAGTCCTACCCGACCGAGGCCGGCAACGTCGACGTGGACGGCCTCGCCGACGCGCTGGACGGCGACGCTGCGATGGTCTACGCCGAGAATCCGACCGTCAGCGGGGCCATCGAGGAGTCGCTCGGTGCAGTCGGCGACCTCGCCGACGAGCACGACGCGCTGTTCGTCGTCGGGTCGGATCCGGTCGCGCTCGCGCTGCTGGAGCGGCCCGCCGACGTCGGCGCCGACGTGGTCGTCGGCGAGGCGAGTTCGCTCGGCCTCGGGACCGCCTACGGTACGGGCATGGGCATCTTCGCGACCCGCGAGGAACACCTCCGGCAGGTGCCCGGTCGGCTCGTCGGCGTCAGCGAAGACGCCACGGACCGCCGGGCGTTCACGCTGACGCTCCAGACCCGCGAGCAGCACATCCGGAAGGAGCGGGCGACGAGCAACATCTGCACGAACCAGGCGCTGCTGGCGCTCCGGGCGGCCATCCACGCCGCCACGCTCGGCCCGGACGGTCTCGTCGACCTCGCCGAGGACTGCGTCCGACTGGCCGAGGATCTCGCGAACAGGCTCGACGACGTGTCCGGCGTCAAGGCGCCCGTCCACGACCGCTATCACTTCCGTGAGTTCCAGGCACGTACCGACCAGCCGGCCGAGGCGGTGGCGAGCGACCTCGAAGCGGAGGGGTTCGCCGTCCACGTCGTCGGCGACCACCGCATCCAGGTCTGCGTCACCGACGCCAACGAGCCCGCGATCGACCGCTTCGTCGAGGCGGTCGAGGAGGTGGCCTGAGATGAGCGACGAACGCGACGCGGCCGACGCAGAGGACGAGCGGGAGGAGCAGGCGCCCGAGGCGGGCACGCTCTACGATCAGGCGCGCTGGACCGACGACGGCGAGTACGAACCGCTCCTGTCGGAGAAGGACTCGACGGAGGTCGAGATCGGCGACGACTCGCCGCTCCCGGACGACCTGACGCGAGACTCGCTCGAACTGCCCGGGCTGGCCGAGCCTGAACTCGCGCGTCACTACACGCGGCTCTCGGGGATGAACTACGGCGTCGACAGCGGGCCGTTCCCGCTCGGGTCGTGTACGATGAAGTACAACCCGAAGTTCAGCGAGCAGGTCGCCGCGCTGCCCGACGCCGCCGTCCACCCCGACCGCTCGGGGCGCAGCGTCCAGGGGACGCTCGAACTGCAGGCGAACCTGCAGGACTACCTCGGGCGCATCGGCGGGATGGACGCCGTGACGCTCCAGCCGCCGGCGGGCGCGGCCGGGGAGTTCACCGGCATCCAGATCGCCGCGGCCTATCACGAGGCCAACGGCGAGGACAGGACCGAAGTCGTCATCCCCGACAGCGCCCACGGGACGAACTTCGCGACGGCGGCCATGTCCGGCTTCGACGTGGTCGAACTCCCAAGCGCCGACGACGGTCGCGTCGACATCGAGGCGCTGGAGGCCGCGGTCGGCGACGACACCGCGGCGCTGATGCTCACCAACCCGAACACGCTCGGGCTCTTCGAGCGCGACATCGAGGAGATCGCCGAGATCGTCCACGACGCGGGCGGCCTGCTCTACTACGACGGCGCGAACCTCAACGCGCTGCTCGGGCGCGCCCGTCCCGGTGACATGGGATTCGACGTGATGCACTACAACGTCCACAAGACGTTCGCGACGCCCCACGGCGGCGGCGGTCCGGGCGCCGGTCCGGTCGGCGTCACCGAGGAACTCGCGCCGTTCCTGCCGACGCCGCACGTCCGCGAACAGCCGGACGGCAGCGGCTACGAGCGCTACGAACCCGACCAGTCCATCGGCAAGGTCCACGGCTTCGCGGGCAACTGGCTCGTCCTCGTCCGGGCGTACGCCTACATCGCGCGTCTCGGCGACGAGGGGCTGGCCGACGCGAGCGCGAAGGCGGTCCTGAACGCCAACTACCTCGCCAGCCGGATCGACTACGAGGTTCCCTACGGCCCGTTCCACCACGAGTTCGTCGCGAGCGCGGGCGAGCAGGACGCCGCGGACGCGGCCAAGCGGATGCTCGACTACGGCGTCCACCCGCCGACGACGAAGTGGCCCGAAATCGTCGACGAGGCGCTGATGACCGAACCCACGGAGGCAGAGCCGCGCGGGTCGCTCGACGACCTCGCGGCGGCGTTCAACGCCGTCGCGGCCGAGGACGACGCGACGCTTCAGGCCGCGCCCGAGCGGACCGCGGCCCGCCGGATAGACCAGGTCAGCGCCGCCCGCGAGCCGCGGCTCTCCTGGCACGCGCTCGACGAGTAGCCGTTCGACCCCGGCCGCCGTAGGCGGTCCGCGGTTCGGTTTTCCTTTCGATAATCGGGGGGAAGCCGATATATACGGAAGCGTCGTTGGTCAGGTTCACGAATGGGACAGCGGGTACTCGTCGTCGGGCGACAGGTCGATTCGGGGTGGATCGAGGCGCTCGAAGCGACGGAGTGGCGCCTCTTGCGTGCCGAGACGCGGCGGGAGATCCTCTCGGCGTTCAGCGAGTTCGACGTCGATTGCGTCGTCGCCGCCGAACCCGACACACGCGCGGACACGACCGAAGGAGTCGGACCGCTCGGCGCCGTCGAGACCGTCCGGGAGTACGGCTACGACGGTCCGGTCGTGCTCGCGTCGACACAGCCGGACGGCGAACTCGCCGCGGCGGCGACCCGCCTGGGCGTCACCGAGTACTATCCAGGCTCGACCGCCGACGAGTCGCTCACCGAACGGGTGCGGGCTCACCTCTCTCTCGAACCACACACGGAGACTGCAGACGGCGGCTCCGTCCACGAACGGGACGACCGGGCCGCCGGGACAGCCGAGTTGACCGCCCGGGAAAGCGACGGCAGCGTCGGTGTCAAGGAGACGGCGACTGCGCTCGACGCCGTCGAGGACGGCGTCTACGTTCTCGATCGACAGGGACGGTTCGTCGTCGTCAACGAGTCGCTGGCCGACATGACCGGCTACGCACCGGACGAACTCGTCGGCGCGGAGTCGGGCCTGATACTCTCCGAGGACTCCCTGGATACTGCGCTCGACGCGGTCGACGACCTCGTCTGGGGCGACGAGTCGGCAGTGACGGTCTCGACGACGATCGTACCCAAGGACGACGAGCCGTTCCCGGCGGAAGACCACGCGACCCTCGTCACCGAGGACGGCGAGTTCGCCGGCCTCGCAGGGGTCATCCGCGACGTGAGCGACCGTCGCGAGCGGACACGCGAGCTGGAGCGCTACGAGTCGATCATCGAGGCCGTCGACGACGGCGTCTACGCGCTGGACGAGGCGGGACACTTTGACGTCGTCAACGACGCGCTCCTCGAGTTGACGGGCTACGACCGCGAGGAGCTGCTCGGCGAGCACACGTCCGTCGTCAAGGACGAACCGACGGTCCAGCTCGCCGAGAACAAGCTCCGGGAACTCGTCTACGGCAACGCCGTCGAGACGACGTTCGAACTCGCGCTCCAGCGCGAGTCCGGCGGGCCGCTCGAGGCCGAAGACCACATGACGATGCTGACCGACGACGGCGAGTTCGTCGGGACGGCCGGGGTCATCCGCGACATCTCCGACCGGAAGGAGCGGGAGCGCGAGCTCCGGGAGGCCCGCGAGCAGTTCGCCGAACTGCTCGATACGTCGCGGGCGCTGCTGGCCGCCCACAGCCGCGAGCGGGTCGCCGAGATCGTCGCCGACGCCGTGGCGGGGACGCTCGGGTACGACCTCAACGTCGTCCGGCTGTACGACCCGGAGTGCGACTGCCTCGAAATCGCCGCCGGATCCGACGCGTCCGGGGTCACGATCGCGAATCGACCGGACTACGCGGTCGGCGAGGGCGGGCCCGGCCGCGCGTTCGAGCGGAGCGAGATACTCCTCGCGCCCGAGGACTTCGAGTCCGGCGGCTTCGACCTGCCGGCCCCGCTCGCGGAGACGCTCTACGTCCCGCTCGGCGACCAGGGCGTCCTCAGCATCGGGCTGGCCGAACGCGGCGCGCTCGACGAGCGCGACCGCTCGCTCGCCGAGATCCTGGCCTCGAACGCGGCGGTCGCGCTCGACCGCGTCGCCTACGAGGACGAGCTCGTCCAGTATCGGACGGTGCTGGAGAACGTGCAGGACATGGTGTACGTCGCCGACGAGACGGGCCGCTTCTCGCTGGTGACGGAACCGCTCGCCGAGTGGCTGGGGAGCGAGCGGTCGGAACTCGTCGGACAGCCGGTCGCGTCCATGGTCGAGGACGACGCGGCGTTCGAAGCGGCGGTCGACGACGTCCGCGACGGGGGCGCCGAGAGCAGCCTCGTCCAGACGGCGCTTCGGTACGACGCCGGCGAACGGCTCCCCGCCGAGGTGGAGGTCTCGCCGCTCCCCGCCGACGAGGCCGTCGCCGGAACCGTCGGCGTCGTCCGCGACCGGAGCGAGCTCGTCGAGACGCGCGAGCAACTGGAGACCCAGCGCGACCGGTTCACCTACCTCTTCGACAACCTGCCCGACGCCGTCGTCGAGGCGACACACGACGAGGCCGGCGAACCGATCGTCACGGCCGTCAACGACGCCTTCGGGGACGTGTTCGGGTACGACCCCGCGACGATCTCGGGCGATTCGCTCAACGACTACATCCTGCCGACCGACGAGCGCGAGAGCGGCCGCCAACTCGATCGGGCGACGGCCAGCGGCGAAATCACTCAGGAGGAGATCCGCCGCGAGGCCGCCGACGGCTACCGGGACTTCCTCTTCCGGGGAATCCCGTTCGAGACTGGCGACGAGGGGATCAACAGCTTCGGGATCTACACCGACATCACCGACCAGAAGGAGCGCGAGCGTCGGCTCCAGGTGCTCAACCGCGTCCTCAGACACAACCTCCGCAACGACCTCAACGTCGTGATGGGGTACGCGGAGATGATCGCGCGGCGCGTGGACGACGAGACGGTCGACGAGTGGGCGGAGACGCTCGTGGAAACCGCCACCGACGTGGCCTCGCTCAGCGAGCGGGCACGCTCGCTCGACCGCACCATGCGCGAGGGGTCGCTCCGGGAGGAGACCACCGAAATCGGAACTCTCGTCGAGGAATCGGTCGACGAATGCCGCGAAGACTACCCCGACCTGCGGATCACCACCGACGTGGACGACGCGACCGTCGTCGGCGACGGTCGGCTCGAACTCGCGCTCGGCGAACTGCTGGAGAACAGCGCCGAACACGGCGCAGAGCAGGTGCAGGTCCGCGTCGCACCCGACTGCGAGGACGGGCGGGTCGTGCTCAGCGTCGCCGACGACGGGCCCGGGATCCCCGAGCAGGAGCGGGCGGTCGTCGACGAGTCGACCGAGATCACCCAGCTCGAACACGCGAGCGGGCTCGGCCTGTGGGTGGTCCGCTGGGTGTGCGACTCTTGCGGCGGCCGGCTGCGCTTCGAGGAGAGCGACCTCGGCGGCGCGGAAGTCGTTCTCTCGCTGATTCCCGCCGACGAATGAGCAGCGACGCTATCGAACGGTATCGCTGTCTCGCAAAACGAACGCGGCCGGATCAGGCCGTGGCCTTGCTCGTGTCGACGGTCTCGTCGATGCGGACGAAGCCGTAGTCACAGTCGGGGCAGTGCCACTTGACCTTCTTCCCGATGTGGACCTGCATGCTCGCCGCCTGGTAGAACTCCCGCTCGGTCCCACAGACCGGACACTCGTGTCGCATGACCTCGCTCATACCTCCGCCTTCAGCACGGCGGTAATTTAACGTGCTGATCTTTTCGCGGCGCGATGGTGTGGGCGGCACGAAACTGAACGCTCTCGCGTCACGGATTCGGCTCCGTATTTAAGTCGCTGGCCGTCCGAGCCGTGGGTATGAAGATCTACACTGGTCGTGGCGACGAGGGGCTGACGGACCTGCGGGACATGTCCCGCGTCTCGAAGACGAACCCGCGCATCGAGGCCTACGGGACCGTCGACGAGGTCAACGCGCTCGTCGGCGTCGTCCGCCCGACCGGCCACGACGACGTCGACGACCTCCTGCGGGAGGTCCAGAACCACCTCCACGTCGCGCAGGCGGACTTCGCCAACCCCGATCCCGACGAGGACGACCCTCGCGTCCGCGAGGAGCACGTCGAACACCTCGAAGATAGCATCGACACGTTCGACGAGGAACTGGAGCCGCTGGAGAGTTTCATCCTCCCGAGCGGGTCCGAACCGGGGGCGCGGCTCCACCAGGCGCGGGCGGTCTGTCGGCGCGCCGAGCGGCGGGCGGTCGCCTTCGCCGAGGCCGAGGAGGGCGTCAACGAGACCGCGCTCGTCTACCTCAACCGCCTCTCGGACCTGCTTTTCACGCTTGCCCGCGTGGTGAACAAACGCGAGGGCGTCCGCGAGGAATCACCGTCGTACTGAGCGGCCAGAGCGTTCGTCCCGCCGTTTTCCGGTCAGTCGGTGCGCTCGTAGACGATGGTTCCCTCGCTCTCCCGGACGGTCACTCGTCCGGCGGCCTCGAGCACGTCGAGGTGACCGACCGCTTCGCTCATGCCGGGGAACTGCTCGGTGACGGGGAGGTCGCCGAACAGTTCGGTCATCACCTCGACGGGCGCTGTGGGTTCGTCGAGCATGCCCGCCACCCGCTCGGTCCGCTCGTCGTGCTCGTCGAGGATCGCGTCGATCCGGGCGGTCGGGTCCTCGATCCGGTCCCGGTGGCCGGGGTGCATGCGGTCGTAGCCGTCCTCGCGTAGCGATTCGAGGCGCTCGTTGTACGCCGGGAGGACGCGGGGCCGCTCGGCGTCGGGTTCTGGCGGCGGCTGGAGGAAGGGATTTGGCGTGATCTCGGCGAGGACGTTGTCGCCGACGACCGCCTCCCGTCCAGCGGGGCCGTCGAACGCGAAGAGCACTTCGCCCTCCGCGTGGCCGACGAGTCCGTCGACGCGGAGCTGCCGGCCGTCCACGGTGACGGTGTCGCCAGCCGCGACTTCGCGGTCGGTCTCGACGCTCGGCGCGTAGTTGACGAACGCCCCGGGGAGTTCGGTGACTGTGTCGGCCGTCGAGGGTTCCATGCCGCAGCGCTCGAAGAACTCCCGGAAGTAGGCCTGCTCGGCGTCGAGCCGTTCGGGGAAGTCGGCCATGATCGTCGCGGCGTCGGGATGTGCGACGACCGACGCGCCGCGCTCGCGGAACCGGCTCGCGAGCCCGAAGTGGTCCGGGTGAGGGTGTGTGACGAGCACCTGATCGACGTCGTCCGGTTCGAGGTCGCGCTCGGCCAGCGCGTCCGTGAGCCGCGACCACGCCTCCTCGCTGTCGGGACCGGGGTCGACGACGGTCCGGCCGGCGAGGTACGCGTTGACTGGGCCGACCTGGAACGGCGTCGGCACGGAGACTCGTTCGAACACACCGGCAGTTACCGGCCGGTGCAGTAAGTGAGTGGCGGGAGTCCCCCCGAAAAATCGCCGGCACACGGCGATGCCCACCGTCGTGTGCGGACGTCTCGATGTATTGGGACAGACAGACGGCGCCGGCCTGGCGGTCGACCGGACGCCGACGTGATTTAGGTGTGCCTAAACCAAGATAAACGTTGCGGTGGTGGGGCAAAGCATATATCTGTCCTCTGCGTAAGGACAGATATGAACAGGCACTTCGAAGACACCCTGTACTACCTGAAGCGAGCGGTGAGGGCGGCCAGGAAGGGCGTGACCGAGGAGGTCGCGCCGGCCGAGAAGAAGGTACGGGAGCTGACCGGTCGGGCGGAGGAGCCCGAACCGAGGCGGGTCGAGACGGCCCGAGAGAAACTGGCGGGCCGCGTGCGAGGCGCCGTCCGCGAGGTCCGCGCGACGGTCGGTTCGTATCGCGGACGCGTCGACCTGCGATAGGTTCGATCCGCGTCGAGTCGCCCCCGGTAGTCGTCTCGACGGAAAGCAATTCTTAAGGTGGGCCGTGGATTATCGGGGAGTGTCCGGGTTGGTGGTCTAGTCCGGTTATGACGGCTCCTTCACACGGAGCAGGCCCCAGGTTCAACTCCTGGCCAACCCATTCAGTTACTCACCCGGAGCGAGTGCGTTTCGCTCTTTCGTAGTCGGGTTCAGTCGTGGTCGAAGGATCGACCGAAAAGTAAGCTGGCTGTGCAGCTACGCGAGGAACGAACTCCAGCTATCCGTCCTGCTGGAGGATGTCTTTCCGCTGCTCGAATTCCTCCTCGTCGATTTCACCCTCTGCATATCGGTTTCTGAGCTTTTCCATCGCTTCGTCCATGCTCCCGGTGGATTCCTCCACGTCTCCGTTCTTCAACTCGCGAACTTTCGCGCGGAGTTCCTCGAATTCGCTCAGCGATTCCTTGTCGAACAGAACGGTATTCTCGTCCGAGGTCGCGTCCATCAGTCCGTCGTCACTTTCGGAGTAGCCGCTCTGTCCGAACTGGATATAGCCGCGAGTGACCGACGACGGTTTCCGCAGCTGAATACTCGTTATCGATTCGTACGGGATGTCCTTGTCGCCCTTGAAGCCGTGCTGCATTTTGTGGATCATCCCGATGTCTTCTCTCGAGATCTCGAGCCGGTCCTGATAGAGCGTTACCTTCCCGTTCGCGCCGGTGGCACTCATCACGGCGTCGTCCGGGAGGGGTTCGGCCGTGCCACTGTCTCCGTTTTCGGTACCGGTGGTCGCCGGGGCGTCGGTTTCTGTAGTCTCAGCGCCTCCGGTCTGAGCGCCGTCAGCGAACCACTGGGGATTCTTGTAGTATTTATACCCGTCGTAGAACCCCAGAACCATTGGGACGAGCGTCCAGAAGAAGACGAGATAGATCGCGCCTTTCTTGAACTCGCCCAGGTAGAACCGATGTAATCCGTACACTCCGAGAACTGATAACAAGATCGCGACTGTCCGATTCTTATCAGGATACTTTCTATCGCTCATGTCTGGGTGTGCCGACTATCCCACGATAAAGTCACTGGGCAGAGTACAGACTTTGATAATCAGGTGGAGGGTGCCAGCGGTGCGTGTTTCCGGACAGTGAGATCGATGCGGGCGCGTGATGTCGAACGATTCCCGCGGCGGCGATCCCGCTCGATTTCACGCCCGTCTTTCAGAGTATCGACACCAGTGATCCGAGTAACGGATCGTAGATCGGTCGCGATCGACTTCGATATCGGGAGGGCACGCTGTCGGATCGACAGGACACTCTCTTTCCGGCATCCCGTACCGAGGGCACGATACTTCTGATCGCTTCGGGAGCGATGCTGTCGGTCCGCGGGGATCGAACGTGATCATTTTTTACCCATCCCGGAGAGCACACGCGTATGGACGTTTACGGCATCATCGGGAATCCCGTCGAACACTCGCTGTCACCGCCGCTGCACCAGGCTGCCTTCGACCATCTGGGCATCGACGCCAAGTTCGTCACCTTCGAGGCCGATCCCGACCGGATCGAGGAGGCATTTCAGGGCGCGGAAGCGCTCGGTATCGACGGCCTGACGGTCACGCTGCCGTTCAAACACGACGCTTACGAGTTCGTCGACCCCGAAGAGTCGGTCGAGCGCGTCGGCGCGGTCAACACCATCGACTTCACCGACGACGGTCCGATCGGGTACAACACCGACATGACGGGGACGCTCCGGGCGTTCGAGCACCACGACGTCGATCTCGACGGCGCCACTGCTGTCGTGGTCGGGGCAGGCGGCGCGGCCCGCGCACTCGCATTCGGGTTCGAGGAGGCCGGCGCCAGCGTGGCGGTCGCGAACCGGACCGAATCGAAGGCCCACGACCTCGCCGACGAGGTCCCCGGCGCGACGGGCCACGGCCTCGACGAACTGCCGGACCTGATGGCCGACGCCGACGTCGTCGCCAACGCCACCAGCGTCGGCCTCGAATCGGACGAGTCGGTCGCGCCCGCCGACGCCTGGCACGGCGACTGCGTGGCCTTCGACGCCGTCTACAAACCGCTCGACACGACGTTCCTCACGGACGCCGCGAACGCCGGCGCCCAGACCATCGACGGCGCGTGGATGCTGCTGTTCCAGGGCGTCGACGCCTTCGAGACGTGGACCGGCGAGGACGCGCCGGTCGACGTGATGAACGAGGCCCTCCGGAGTCACCTCTAACCATCTTTTTCCGGCGGGCGTGTCCTCGCGCCCGAAGGGCGCTGCGGGCACCCCGACGCAAAAACATGGGTGAAAAAGCGCGAGCAGCTCCGCCGCTCGCGTGAACCGTGCGCCGTAGGCACGCGGATGCGGGACGGCGATTCAACAGACCACAGTGGCGCGCGCTGTCGCGCGTCTCGTCGCGCGACGGCATCGTGCGAGGGATGACTGAGCGAGCATCGCGAGTGAAGGAATCGGCTGGGGAGGGGTGTGGCCGTCTGCGGTGCTGTGTGGTGTGATTGCGGTTCCTGGTGGACTGAAAGGGCGAGGCGGGCTCGCGTTCATGTAGTCGCCTGAGCGGGCACTATCCGCGCGGGCGGTGCCGAGAGCGCGGATATCCCGTCTCAGCGACCGCGAGCGCGTCGAGGGCTTTCAACGCCTGTTGTTCCCGGGGGTCGCGGTCTCAGTTACTGCTAGCGAGCGCGCCGAGGGCTTTCATCGCTTGCTGTCTGCTGTGGTCGATCCGTCGGCTAGCGAGTGCGCCGAGGGGTTCGAAGATGCTCGCTACCCGCCATTCACGGCCACTCTCACAGTCACTTATATGTCCGAGACGCCGGAACGTACTGGGGGATCCAGAATGAAAGGACTCGAAGGTAAGACCGCGCTCGTGACGGGCGCAGGATCGGGAATCGGACGCGCGTCCGCACGTCGGTTCGCCGAGGAAGGAGCGAACGTCGTCGTCGCGGACCTCGACCCAGAGACAGCGAAAGAGACGGCCGAAGACATCGTCGACCGAGGCGGGGACGCGATCGCCGTCGAGGTCGACGTCTCCGACACGGCGTCGGTCGAACGCATGGTCGACGTGGCGGTGGAGACCTACGGCGCGCTCGACTTCGCGCACAACAACGCGGGCATCCTCACCGGGTTCGACGAGACGACGGCCATCTCGGAGGCCGACTGGGACCGGATCGTCGACGTGAACCTGAAGGGGGTCTGGGCGTGCATGAAAGCCGAACTTCCGGTGATGCTCGATCAGGGGAGCGGCGCCATCGTCAACACTGCTTCCGAGTCGGGGCTGGTCGGGATCGCGGGACTCTCCAGCTACTCGGCCAGCAAACACGGCGTGGTCGGTCTCACGAAGTCGGTCGCGCTGGAGTACGCCGGCCGCGGCGTTCGCGTCAACGCCGTCGCGCCGGGACCGACGAAGACGAACATCCAGAACAGTTTCCTCGGCGCGGGCGACTCGTCGCTGCTGAGTCGGGTGCGACGGGCCGTCGAACTCGTCAGAACCGCGATCCGGACCCTCACGGCCGACTACGACACGTCAGCCATGCGGGACGTGCCGATGGACCGCATCGCCGACCCCGAGGAGATCGCCGGCGCCGTCGCCTTCCTCTGCTCGGACGACGCCTCGTACATCACCGGACACACGATCCCCGTCGACGGCGGGCAGGCGGCCGACTGAACGGCCCCGGACTCGATCGACCACGCGTTTGAAAACGAGATTTGGACGAACGCCGGGCTCGACAGTCGTTACTCGGCGCCGGATTCGCGCAGTCGCGTCCCGGAGATCAGGAACCAGCCCTGACCGTAGAGATTCACGGCCTGGGGGGCCTCGGGGCCGCCGGGCATGGCGGCGTTGCGCTGGACGGCGCCGTCGTTGGTGACGGCCGTCTTCGCCGCGCTCATCGCGCGCTCGGCGTGTTCGCGGTACTCCTCGTCGAGCAGGCCGCGATCGACGGCCTCGGTGAAGGCGTAGGCGTACTGCATGGTCCCCGACGTTTCGAGGTACATCGACGGGTCGTCGATGAGGTGGTGCCAGAAGCCGCTGCGGTCCTGGTACTCCGCCATGCTCAGGAGGTGGTCGGTGACGATCTCCTCCAGCCGATCGCGCTCGGGGTGGTCCTCGGGGACGTAGTCGAGCGTGTCGAGGATGCCGTTGGCCATCCAGCCGTTGCCGCGGAGCCACAGCGAGCCGTCGGGGTAGCTGTCCGGCGTCTCGCGCCAGATGTGCCGGTAGAGGTCGGACTTGGGGTCGACAAGGTGCTCGTGGTGGACGAGGATCTGGTCGACCGCTTCCTCGATCGCCTCGGGCGTGTCGGTGATCTGGCCGTAGCGGGCCATGAACGGACACATCATGTAGACGGCGTCGATCCACAGTTCGATGTCGTCGATGTGGTGGGAGATGCCGCCCGCCTCGCTGCGGGGGGCGTCCTCGTGGAAGTACTCGAACTGCCGCCGGGCGGCCTCGAGGAAGTACTCGGGGCCGTCGTCCTCGTAGACGTCGAGGACGAGGTAGCCGAACGCGCCGGCGTCCGGGACCGGGCGGAAGATCCGGTGTTCGTCCCACTCGGGGACGACGTCGATCGAGCCGTACGCGAGCTGGCCCTTCGTCGACTGCGAGCGGACCGCCTTGTCGATGTACTCCTCGGCGATCTCGGTGTGTTCGTCGTCGTCGGTGGCCAGCAGGCCGCGGAGGACCATCGGCCGTTCGCCCTGGATGAACTCCTCGAAGTCGAGTCCGAGGGTGTACTCGGCGACGGTCGGCAGCAACTCCTCGAGTGTGCGCTCTGTGGGCATACTACCCAATGTGAGCGGCCCTCTCTTAAGAGCGAGGGGATCACTCCCACGGGCGGTTACGGGAGAGCGCGCCAGCGGGCGAGTCGCGGGCTAGCGCATCTCGTCGAGCGCGACGACGGTATCGGACATCAGCCACGCCGTCTCGCTGTCCTCGCGTTCGATACTCAGGGCGAAAAACGAGTCGCGGCCGTCGTCGACAGTGACGTGATAGGCATCGGTCGTCAGAGGGCCCGGCGCGTCCGGGTCGGAGTCAGTGGAGGTCACACCCACCCTCACCGATGCCCACGGATAACCCGCTCGATCTCCATCCGACCGTGATAACGATCGTGTTATCTTGCTCTCGACATAGATTGAATTCTTATGAAAATAGGAGATATAGAAGAGCCACATTCGATCGGAGAACTTCGGTAAGCGGACTCATCTCGCAATAGAGTCGGTACTATGTGGAACGAGGTTACTACCGAGTTTCGGTCACTCACCCCAACGTGAAATCACGAATCACCGTACAGGACTCCGAATGGGGGAAGTATAGTACACGGTTTGGTATCGTGCGTAGGGCTACCGGTATTTGTATCGTAATACAGACTATAAACAATACAAGACAGCATACGAATTTGTGTTATTCAGCGTCACTTCCCGGCTAAGATGGTCGCCGTCTGCGGGTTGCCGTGGTCGGTTCGGGAGGAGAGTTCGACGACGAGTAGCCTTCCTATGCGAGATGGGATCACGACACAGGAGGAATACGCTGGGGGGAAGCCCGTCGCTGCCACGATCGGACGCGAGATCATCGGGCCGTGCCCGATGCCGAGGTCGCCGAGGTTCGGCAAAATCGGAAAGACGTCCCGCCGATCCCGACGAGGAACGTGCTGACGACGACCGCGAGCACGGCAGATCGCCGGGAGTCCATCACGTCCTCGTTCAGCCGGCTCGGATAAGTAGTACGGGCAGCGAGTCCGCGATACAGCGACTGCTCTCGGTGTCGCAACGACCGGCCGAGCCCGCGGGTGACAGGCCCGGCCGAACGAAGGTGGCGGCTGTCCCGCCGGGGACGGGACAGCCTGGCGCCGGCAGCGCGGTGCTGCCGGCTCCGTGTCGGGTCGCGGGTGGGGTTGTCGGGCACGCGGACGGCAAGCGCCGGGTGGAGGGCGCGCGCCGACCGCACGCCGACCAAGGAGCCGTCGGGTGATAACGACACCTGAAACTAAAACAGAATTTTCACCGACCGAGTTACTGGTCGCGAGGGGCCGACGGTCCCGCGACGGGACTGCCTCCTTCCGACGTGTACGGCTCGCTCTCGGCGTTCTCGGGGCTATCGACGTCGAGATCGGGATCGCCGCGACTGGCCAGTCGCTTGGCGACTACCGTGGCGATGACTGAGAGGACTACGCTCGCGGCCACGAGCGCGACGACCCGATTGCGCCCGCTCCCGCCGTCGTCAGTCGACTCAGCGGAGGGTTCGGCGGCGGTCACGGGGGCCGACTTCCCGGAGCGGGTTTCCGAGTCGCGTCGCGGGGCGGCCGGCCGCTCCGATCGGCCCTCGTCGTCGCGGTCGGACGTCGTGGCCGGACCGAACTGCGCGCCGTCGAGGTGGACTTCGAACAGCGTGACGTTGTCGAATGCCATACGTCTCTCACGCCCCGCGAGAACTTAAATAGCGAGCGCGAAATTGCAGCGTCCGACAGCGCCGCCCCGACTTTCCGCCGTCCCGGAGCTACCGTGGCGCCCTCGGGCGTTTTCGTCCGAACGTGTCGATGGAGATACCAGAACGGTTAACCGCCGCATGGCCCAACTCCCGGGCGATGAACCGACGGAGCTTCCTCCACTCCGCGACGGGCGCCGCGGCGCTCGGACTCGCCGGTTGTCTGAACGACGGCGGCGAGGGCGACGCCACGGCGACTCAATCCACTGGATCGCCGCCCGACTCGACGGTCTCCCCCACCGACGAGCCGTCCACGGCCGAACCGACGGCCCCCCCGACACCGACCCCCGAAGGGCCGAGCGGCGTCTACGTCCAGTCGTTTCGCGAGACGATGGTGATGCCGGGGACGGCGACCGCGGGCGACTACCGATTCGCCCTGCTGGTGGCAGTTCCCCACCGCTTCTGGACGGTCACCCTCGACGAGCGGTCGGTGACGTCCATCCGCGAGAGCGACGACGTCCACCTGATGGCGGCCGTCTGGGACCCCGAGACGGGGACCGTCCTGCCCGACTCGAACCTCTCCGTGGAGATCGCCCGCGACGGCGAGTTAGTCTCTCAGGAGGTCATCTACCCGATGCTCTCCCAGCGTATGGGCTTTCACTACGGCGCGAACTTCGAACTCGACGGCGACGGCACCTACACCGCGCGACTGAGCGTCGGCGGCGTCAGCGCGCGGACGACCGGCGATTTCGCCGACCGCTTCGGCGACGGCGAGCGCGTCGACGTCGAGTTCGACTGGTCCAAGCAGACGCGCGAACAGCTCCAGACCGAACAGCTCGACGAGGCGGGCAAGCGCGGCGCGCTCGCCCCGATGGAGATGGGCGAGCTCCCCCAGCCGCTGGCGGCCGAGCCCGCGGATCTCCCCGGCACAGTCGTCGGTACCGGCCGCAGCGACGACGCGAAGCTCGTGACGACGCACCTCGCGGCCGACGCAGTGAGCGGGCTCACGGACGGCGACCCGTACCTCGCGGTCTCGGCCCGGACCCCGTACAACCGGCTGGTACTGCCCGCGATGGGGCTGTCGGCGACGATCTCGCGGGACGGCGAGACGGTCTTCGAGGGCGAACTCCGCCGGACGCTCGACCCCGAACTGGGATACCACTACGGCGCGGCCGTCCCGGAAGCGCCCCGGTCGGGCGACGAGATCACCGTCTCCGTGGACACGCCGCCCCAGCTGGCCCGCCACGAAGGCTACGAACGCGCGTTCCTCCAGATGAATCAGGTGACGCTCACCGTCTGACATGACGGAGCGCATCTCTCTCCGGCTCGGCGCCGTCCTCGCAGTCGCCCTCGTCCTCGCGACGCCGCTCGCGGTCGCGACGGTGCAGGCCCACGGCGATCACGTCGCCGCCGACTCGCAGGTGACCGGTGACGGCACCGTCGTCGTCGAGACGGTCTCGGCACTGACGCCCGGGTTCGTCGTCCTCCGGGCCGACGACGGAGGCAGACCCGGCGACCCGATCGGCCACACCTACGTCGGCCGGACGCCCGATATGACCTACATGTCGAGCGTCCCCGTCGAGATAGACGAGTCCGTCTGGGCCGAGTGGTCGGGCAACAGGACGGTCTGGGCGGTCCTCCACGACGACATGGACGGCAACGAGGAGTTCGACATCGGCACGGACACCTCCGCAGCGATGCGCAGTCGCGCGGCGCGGACGGAGATCACCGTCCGGAAGAGCGACGGCGCGGAGGCGCGGGTCCTCGGAATGCGCTTCGACCCGCAGCCGGTCGGCGACGGAAACCTCACCGTCAGGCGAGTCGATCTCGCCGAATCCGGCCACGTCTCGGTCAGCCCGGTCGGGACGAACGAGACCATTGGAACGCGCTCGCTCCCCGCAGGGAGCCACGAGAACGTGACGGTCCCGATCGACCGGTCGTACGTCGCCGAGCAACCGACGGACTTCCGCGTCCACGTCGCCGCCCACCGCGACGACGGCGACGGCGCCTTCGGTCCCGAGGACCCATCGATCACCGCCGGCGACCGGACCGTCGGTACGTACATCGTGGTCGCGCCCGACGACGAGGCCAGCGGCGGACCGGTGATCAACACGCCGACGGTGACGACTGCGCCCCCCGCATCGGCGACGCCCGAAGGGTCGGATACCGCCACGGAATCTCCCACGGCGACGGGTTCGCTGCCTCCGGGGTCAGCTACTGACGCGACGCCCGACGGGGCCGATGCCGCGGGCACTACGGCGGACGACGGCTCCGGATTCGGCGTCGCACTGGCAGCGCTGGGCGTCCTGCTCGGGATCGGGGCCGCCGTACGCTCGCGCCGCGAATAGTCGAACCGGGCGGTTTGTCCGGTCCCGCCGGTCTCCGGCGCGAACCTGCGCCTGCCGCGCGTATGGATGGAATCGCAACGTCCATTTCCGAGCGGTCCTGTATTCACAGTGATGGCTCCCCGCACGACCGACCCCTCCCGGCGCGAGTTCGTCAAGGCCGCGGTCGCTATCGGCGGGTCCGCGGCGCTGTCG
Source organism: Halosimplex yunnanense (assembly GCF_054504345.1). Lineage (NCBI taxonomy): Archaea > Methanobacteriati > Methanobacteriota > Halobacteria > Halobacteriales > Haloarculaceae > Halosimplex > Halosimplex yunnanense. Next base: position 358,231 of record NZ_JBTJEL010000037.1, read on the forward strand.
GCCTGTCTCGACCGCGAGGACGACGCCGCGACCCCGACGACCACCGATCCGGCCCGCCCCTCCCGCCAGCACGCCTGGAACGACGCGCTCTCGACCGACGAGCACGGCAACCACGTCCCGCCGCGCCACCACCTCCTCCTGTACCTCGATTATACCGGCGCCGGGACGCCGACCGACGACGATCGCGGCCGGGCGGAGGCCGCATTCCAGTCGCTGGAGCGCGCGTTTGCCCGCAGCAGCGACGGCCTGCTGTTCACCGTCGGCTACGCCCTCTCCTACTTCGAACGCTTCGACGCCGCGCTCCCCGAGGGCGTCGACCTGCCCGCGCCCGAGGCGCTGTCGACCTTCGAGGACCCCGCGCTCGACGACCCGGACGCGATCGTCCACCTCGCCAGCGACAAGGGATCGGCCCTCCTCGCCGCCGAGGAAGGTCTGTTCGGCGAACGCAACGAAGTCAACGGCGTCGAGATGGAGACGGACCTCTCGGACGTGTTCGCCGAGGCGTCGCTGGCCGACGGCGGTCCCGCCCGTCGGACGGGTTTCGTCGGCGAGGGTCTCCCCGCGGAGCACAGCGACGTAGAGGGCATTCCGGATCCGGAGGCAGTCCCCGAGGACGCCCCGCTGTTCATGGGCTTCGAGTCCGGCTTCGAGAAGAACCAGGCCAGCGAGGACCGTGTGACGATCACCGACGGCCCCTTCGCCGGCGGTACGACGCAGCACGTCTCGAAGCTTCGACTGCGACTGGACGACTGGTACGGCGAGCAGGACCACCACGACCGCGTCGCGGAGATGTTCTGCCCCGCCCACGCCGAGGAGGGGCGCGTCGAGGGGACCGGCGCGAACCTCGGGAACGACAACGGCGTCGGCGAGTGCGTCGACGACATCGAGGCCCACGCCCGGGAGTACGGGCGCGTCGGCCACGCCCAGAAGAATGCTCGCGTCCGCGAGGACGGCTCGCCCATCATCCTCCGCCGGGACTTCGACTCGACGGACGGCGGCGAGGCCGGCCTGCACTTCCTCGCGCTGCAGGAGGAGATCTCGGACTTCGTCGCCACCCGCTCGGCGATGAACGGCACGGACCTGACCGACAACCCGGCGGTCCGCCAGCGGGTCAACAACGGCATCCTGGAGTACGTCTTCGTCCGGCGGCGCGGCAACTTCCTCCTGCCGCCCCGGGAACATCGGTCGCTCCCCCGGCCGGACCCGTGAATCTGTGGGCGCGACTGCGGTCGGACGTGGACGACTGCGTTCGACCCGTTCGCGTCGCCTAGACGTAGTCGCCTTCGACGGTCACCGTGATAGCCTCGTCGTCGACGACGAGGTCGTAGTGGCCGGGCTGGACGCGGTGGCCGTCGTCCGGCGCGTAGACGCCCAACTGTTCGACGGGAACCTCCAGCGTCACGGTGGCGGACTCGCCCGCGTCGAGGTCGACGCGCTCGAAGGCCTGGAGTCGCCGCTCCGGCATGACGAGCGATTTCGACTCCGTCGTGCTGTAGATCTGCACGACCTCGGTGCCGGCGCGGTCGCCGACGTTCGACACCGTCACGTCGAGTTCGACGGTGTCGCCGGGGCCGAGTACTTCCTCGGAGACGGCGAGCTTCCCGGTCTCGAACTCGGTGTAGCTCAGCCCGTGACCGAAGGGGTAGAGCGGGTCGTAGGAGTCCGGATGCTCGGAGTCGCCGATAGGTCGCGGCTGGTGGAGGTGGTCGTGGTGGACGTCCACCTGCGTGCCCGAGCGCGGGACGGTGATCGGGAGCCGACCACTGGGGTCGTTCTCGCCGACGAGCGTCTCCGCGATGGCCTTGCCGCCCATCGTCCCCGGGAAGTACGCCATCAGGACCGCTTCGGCCTGCTCGTCGAGGCGCTCGACGGCCAGCGGGCGGCCGGTGACGAGCACGCCGACGACGGGCGTCCCCGTCTCGACGACCGCATCGACCAGTTCCTGCTGGGCCTCCGGGATGTCGATCTGCTCGCGCGTCGGGAACTCGCCGGTTTCGGTTCGCGGGCCGCCGGCGCCGAACTCGTGGAGGTACCAGCCCTCGCCGAGCGCGAGGACGGCCACGTCCGCATCGGCGGCCTGCTCGGCGGCCGCATCGACGTCGCGGGTCTCGTGGAGGCCCGCGCCCTGCTCGTGAGTCACGTCGCCGTCGACGTGGGCGCGGATCTCCTCGAGGATCGTCGTCCCGTCGACGTGTTCCTCGGACTCGACGGACCAGCCGCCGACCTGATGGACGAGGTCGTCGGCGTTCGGTCCGCCGACGAAGACGTCCTCGTCGCCCGAGAGGGGGAGGAAGTCGTCGTTCTTACAGAGGGTCAGCGAGTCGCGGACGACCTCCAGCGCGGTCTGCTGGTGATCGGCGGCGCCGACGGTCTCGAGGGCGTCCTCCTTGTCGACGTAGGGGTCCTCGAACAGCCCCATGCGGAACTTGCGTTCGAGGACGCGTTCGACGCTCGCGTCGAGGACGGACTCGGCGAGGTCACCGGACTCGACGAGGTCGACCAGTTCCTGGGCTTCGAGGTCGTTCCCGACGGAGGCGACGTCGAGGCCGGCGGTCCGCGCGTCGTAGGTCGCCTCGCGCAGGTCCGCGGCGGTCTTGTGGTCGTCGGTGAGGTGGCGGACGCCGCCCCAGTCCGAGACGATGGTGCCGTCGAAGCCCAGGTCGCCGCGGAGCAGGTCGGTGAGCCATCGGGCCGAGCCGTGGACCGGCTCGCCGTTGATCGAGTTGTAGCAGGGCATCACCGACTCGACGCCGGCGTCGAGCGCCGCCTCGAACGGCGGGACGAAGGTGTTGCGGAGCTTGTACTCGGAGACGTCGACCGGCGCGGCGTCCTCGCCGCGCTCGGGCTCGCTGTAGGCCGGGAAGTGCTTGGCCGTCGAGACGACCGTGTCCTCGGCCTCCAGCCCGTCGCCCTGATAGCCCCGCACCTTCGCGGCGGCCATCTCGGCGACCAGTCGGGGGCTCTCGCCGAAGGTCTCGAAGACCCGGCCCCAGCGGGGATCGCGGCCCACGTCGCAGGTCGGCGAGTAGTTCTGGTGGGCGCCGGTCGCGGTGATCTCGGCGGCGGTGATCGCCGCGCCCTCCTCGATGGTCTCGGGGTCCCACGTCGCCGCCGCACCGAGGCCGTTCGGGAAGACTGTCGCGTCCGCGACGTACGCGTGCCCGTGGACGGCGTCGACGTTGAGAAAGAGCGGGATGCCGAGTCGCGTCTCCTCGGTCGCCACCCGCTGGAGTTCGTTGACGATGTCGACGATCTCGCCGACCTCGGTCCCCGCTGAGCCCCCCCACCCGAAGGGGGCCGCACAGCCGAGGTGATTGTCCCTGATCAGCTCCTTCGTGTCCTCGACGTCGAGATCGCGGTGCATCGACCCCGCCCACGTCCCCACGAGCTGTCCCGCCTTCTCTTCGAGCGTCATCCGGTCGCGGAGATCCGCGACGCGTCGCGAAACCGGGAGTTCCGAGCGTTGATACTCTGCCTCCCGTCCACTCTCTGGCATGTTCGCATGGATATCTGTCACCTATATAAATATTGCGAGGTGCTATCGGGCGCGCCCGGGCCGCTCGCGCCCGCGGTGCCGGGAGCCGGGACCCGGTGTCGGTTGGCCCAGCACCGGCCGAGAGTCCGTCTCGGGACGATAGTCGCCGCCTACCGTGAGAGCAGTCTCCGAACCGCGGCGGAAGGCCGATCCCGAGACTGGGCCTGTTTTCCGGAGGCCGGGACGTGACACGGGGGTAGGCGAACAGTTATATACTAGAACGCGTGGGCGACCGTCACCCCGGCCACTGCTTGCGATTAGCGAGCGATCCGATTTGCGGCAGTGACGGCCGATATCCCGGAGATGATCGACATTCGGGCCATAATGTAGCGAAACATCCACAACATTTATTAACTATGGATGTACGGAATTTAGTGAGTCATGGCAAGCGATAACAGAGACTACAGCGACGTAATTAGCCGCCGTCGGTTCGTCGAGCTGACAGGCGTGTCGGGTGCTGCCGCGCTTGCAGGGTGTGGTGGCGGTGGTGGAACGGATACCCCCGGAGATGGGGACAGTGACGGTGGAGATGGCGGTGACGGCGGAGATGGCGGTGACGGCGGAGATGGTGGAGACGGCGGCGACGGCGGCGACGGCGGCGACGGCGGCGACGGTGGGTCGACCGAGGTGCAGGACGTGACGCTCGTGGGCGCGACCAACAACGGCGTCCCGTCGGACCTGCACTTCAACACGTACGCGACGCAGAACGTGGGGACGTACATGACGTACGACCTGTTCGACCAGTACATGAAATACGACGCGGCCAACGGGGAGTTCATCCCGTACGCGATCAGCGACTACACGATCGACGGGACGACGGTCACCCTCAACATCCGCGAGGACCTCGTCTGGCACGACGGCGACGACGTCACCTCCGAGGACATCCTCACGCAGTTCGAGATGCTCACGCTGGTCAACGACCCCGTCGCGGACTTCGTCGACAGCTGGGAGGCCGACGGCGACAAGACGGTCGTGCTGGAGCTGACCGGCGAGACGAACGAGACCATCTTGCTCCACCAGCTGGCCCAGCTCCGCATCGACGCCAAGTCCGAGATCTTCTCGGAGTACGAGGGCGACGCCGAGGGGCTGCAGGGGTTCACCTGGCACGGTGAGGATCAGGAAGTCATCGGCAGCGGGCCGTGGCAGTTCGAGGGCAAGGACAACCAGCAGGCCACGCTGACCCGGTTCGGCGACCACCCGGACGCCGGAAACGTCAACTTCAGCGAGTACCAGTACCTCTACCGCGAAGGCAACGAGCAGGGCCATCAGGGGCTGCTCGGCGGCGAACTCGACGTGCACATCAGCCTGTTCGCGCCGCCGCCAGTCGTCAACAACTTCCCGGACCACGTCGTCGAGGCGAACCCGCCGGCCAAGTGGGGCTACGGCATCTGTTTCAACCACGAGGACCCGCACTTCGGCCAGCGGGAGGTCCGCCAGGCGGTCGCCCACGTCGTCAACCGGCAGGCCATCGTCGACAACGCCGGGCCGAACACGAAGGTCGCGGCCTCGGTGCCCTGCGGCATCACGCCGGACGACATCGAGACGTGGATCGGCGACTCGATGGACAGCTTCGAGGACTACGGCGTCGACGCCTCACAGAACGAGCGGGCCGCGGAACTCATGCGCGAGGCCGGCTACGAGGGAGAGGTCGGCGGCTCCTGGTCGAAAGACGGCGAGACGCTCTCGGTCGAGTTCATCTCACCGGCGGGGTGGACCGACTGGACGACGGCCACCGAGACGGTCGTCGACCAGCTCACCGCCTTCGGCATCGACGCGACGGTCAACACGCTGCCGGGCAGCGACTGGACGAACGCGTTCGTCGAGGGCAACTTCAGCATGGGCGCTCGCCCGTGGACGCCCGGCGACCCGCGCTCGGCGTTCCCCTATTTCGTCCTGCGCCACCAGCTGCTCGCCACCGCGTTCGACGGCGGGCACAACTACCCGGCCGACCAGGAGTTCACCCTCTCGGGCGGCCCGAACGGCGAGGTGACGCTCACGCCGCAGTCGGCCGTCCAGCAACTCGCGACGACCACCGACGAGTCCGAGGTTCAGGAACTCATCACGAACCTGGCCTACCACAACAACCAGGAACTGCCGTTCCTGTCCTGCGTCGGGAAGCTCGAGCAGTCCTGGCTGACCAACGACGACTGGGAGGTTCCCTCGGAGGGCGACGACATCCTGCAGATCAAGTGGCCGGCCAACTGGCTGCCGCGACAGGGCGAACTGCAGGCGAAATAACGGTCCACGATAACCGTTCACACAAATTTTATTGGCGCAACTGACAACCATAATCCATGAGCAACTATTACCTGAGACGAACAGCCAGAGTGTTCGTCACCATCTATCTGGTGGCGACGCTGACCTTCGGGCTGATCCGCTTGCTGCCCGGCGGCCCGTACTCCCAGTTGCGGAACAACCTCCGCAGGCAGGGCATGTCTGCCCAGGAGATCGAGGCACGCATCCAGGCGCTACAGAACATCAACCCGAACGCACCGCTGTGGCAACAGTACGTCGATTACATCGCCGGCTTCTTCCAGGGGAACCTGGGTCAGTCGATCCACTACCAGGAGCCGGTCGCGGATATCATCGCCAGGGCCGCCCCGTGGACCGTCTTCGTCGTCGGCGTCTCGACGGTCCTCGTGTTCGCGCTGGGGATCGTCTTCGGCGCGCTGCAGGCCTACTGGGAGGGGTCGCGGTTCGACCGCGCGATGACGGTGCTTTCGATCAGCGTCATGTCGGTCCCCTTCTACGTGTACGCTATCCTCCTGCTCTACGTCCTGAGCTACCAGATGGGGGTCACGCCGACCGCCGGGACTGTCGGCTCCGATTTCCGGGGCGAGAGCCTCTCGGTCGGCTTCGTGATCAGCGCGCTCCAGCACGCGTTCCTGCCGATCCTCTCTTACACCGTCGCGGAAGCGGGGATCCAGATGCTCGCCATGCGGGGCAACAGCATCCAGATCCTCGGGAAGGACTACGTGCGCGTCGCGCGACTGCGCGGCATCGCCGACACGCGGATCGCGACGCGCTACGTCGCGCGAAACGCCGTGCTCCCGATGTACACCGGATTCCTGCTCCTGCTCGGCTTCCGCCTGGGCGGGACGGTCATCCTCGAAGACATCTTCTCGTACACGGGGCTGGGCTACTACCTGTTCGACGCGCTGGACAGCAACGACTACCCGCTGATGATGGGCACGTTCCTCATCATCACGGTGACGCTGGTCGTCGGCGTCTACGTCGCCGACCTGACCTACGGCAAGATCGACCCGCGGGTCAAATCGGGTGAGTCCAATGAAGCGTTCTGAGATGGACTCGACCGTCGGCGGCGTCGAGTGGACCAGCGACGAGTCCTCGGCACCGGAGGTCTCCCGGAGCGACCGCGCCCGGGAGTTCTACGAGGAGAACATCTACAAGCCGGCAGTCGTCGCTTGGAGCGACACGCGGACCCGCATCGGACTCCTGCTGATGAGCGTCTACGTGCTGATGGCGTTCGTCGCCATCGCGGGTCTGTGGCGCGAGCCGACCTCCAGCCAGGCGCCCGAGCGGTACATGCAGCCGTTCCAGAACTGGGCGTACCCGCTGGGGTCGACGAACTCCGGCGTGGACATCATGGCGCTGATCATCCACTCGACCGACGAGATGCTGCTGATGATCCTCGCCGGCGGCGTCTGGGCGACCGGCCTGGCCGTCGCCGTCGGCACGCTCGCCGGGTACAAGGGCGGCACCGTCGACCGCGTGTTGATGTCCTTCTCCGACCTCGTGATGGCGATCCCCGGGCTCCCGCTGGTGATCATCCTCGCGTTCACGTTCAACCCGCGCAACCCCATCTTCGTCGGGATCATCATCAACATCAACTACTGGGCCGGCCTCGGACGGTCGCTGCGCTCGCAGGTGCTGACGATACGCGAGGAGAGTTACGTCGAGGCCTCGCGCACGATGGGGGTGTCGACGCCCCGGATCCTCCGGAAGGACATCATCCCCAACCTGATGCCGTACATCACGGTCAACTTCGTGTTCGCGGCTCGTTACGTCGTGTTCGCCTCGGTGGGGCTGTTCTTCCTGGGCGTGTTGCCCTACCAGCAGACCAACTGGGGACTCACGCTCCAGCGGGCCTACTCCGGCGGCGCGCTGTTCGCCCCGGAAGCGGCCCACTGGCTGCTCGCGCCGATGCTCGCCATCGGCCTGCTGTCGCTTGCACTGATCCTCCTCGGACAGGGGCTGGACCGCGTGTTCAACCCGCGTGTCCGCACCCGTCTGGCCGGGGAGTCCGAATCGACCGCGGCCGAAGAGGACGAGGATACCTTCGGCGGGAAGGTGATGTGAGATGGCTACCACAGACCAACAATCGCACTTCACGACCGACGACCCGATCGTCGAGGTCCGCAACCTCAAGGTGACCTACGACGACGGCGAAACGTACGTGCTGGACGACGTGAGTATGGACATCGAGCGCCGGGAGATCCTCGGCGTCGTCGGCGAGTCCGGCTCGGGCAAGTCCATGTTCGCCTCGGCGATGCTCGACGCCATCCCCGACCCCGGACTGCTCAGCGGGAAGGTCCTGTATCACAAGGGCGACGGCGAGACCGTCGACGTGCTCGAACTCGACCACGAGGACCTCTACAAGTTCCGCTGGGAGGAGATCTCGATGGTCTTCCAGGGCGCGATGAGCTCGTTCAACCCCACGATGAAGGTGGGGGCGCACTTCCGGGAGACGCTGAAGGCCCACGACAAGAACGTCGAGGAGGGAATGGCGTTCGCCCGGGAACTGCTCGACGACCTCTATCTCGATGCCGACCGCGTGCTCGGCTCGTACTCCCACGAGCTCTCCGGCGGGATGCAACAGCGGGCGCTCATCGCCCTGAGCATCGTGCTCGAACCGGAGGTGCTCGTGATGGACGAGCCGACCGCCGCCCTGGATCTCCTGATGCAGCGGTCGATCCTGATGTTGCTGAAGGACCTCCAGCAGAAGTACGACCTGACGATGGTGTTCATCACGCACGACCTGCCGCTGGTCGCCTCGCTGGCCAGCCGCATGGGCGTGATGTACGCCTTCCAGATGGTCGAGATCGGTCCGCGCGACGAGGTGATCGGCGACGCCGGCCACCCCTACACGCGGGCGCTGCTGAACGCGACGCCGAACCTCGACGCGCCGCTGAAGGAGATGAAACCCATCGAGGGCCAGAGCCCCGCACCGGTGAACGTCCCGGACGGCTGCTCGTATCACCCGCGGTGCCCGCTCGCCGACGACCAGTGCGTCAGCGAGGATCCCGATTTCTACACGGTTTCGGAGGGCCACGGCGCCGCCTGTCACCACTGGGAAGCGGCACAGGCCGAGATTCCGCTGAACTTCGAGGAAGCCGGTGACTCGGGCGGCTCCGGCGACGTCGCCGCGGACGGGGGTGAGCGAATCTCCGATTCGCGAGGTTCGTCAAACTCGTCTGACGGGGGTGAGCGTCGATGAGCGATGCGCGCCAGCCCGCGAGCGGTGCGACCATCGACGACCGCGACGAGGAGCCGATCCTCTCGCTGACCGACGTCGAGGTGCACTTCGAGGAGGAACAGGGCATCGTCGAGTCCTTCCGCGAGGAGCCGCAGGTGGTGCAGGCGGTCGACGGCGTCTCGCTCGACATCTACGAGAAGGACGTCGTGACGCTGGTCGGCGAGTCCGGCTGCGGGAAGACCACGCTCGGCAAGACCTGTATCGGCCTGCAGGAGCCGACCGGGGGCACCGTCGAGTACCGCGGCACCGATATCTGGGAGGCCAAGCGCGGCAACGCCGATATCCCCTTCTCGGAGATCCGCAAGTCGCTGCAGATCATCCACCAGGACCCGGGGAGTTCGCTCAACCCCAACCGGCGGATCGTCGAGATCCTCGGCGAGCCGCTCCGCCAGACCCACCCGAACCTCTCCTCGGGCCAGCGACGCGAGCGCATCTTCTCGCTGCTCGAACGCGTCGGGATGAACCCGGCACCGGACTTCGCCGACCGGTACCCCCACCAGCTCTCGGGCGGCGAGCAACAGCGGGTCGCGCTCGGTCGCGCCCTGCTGATGAACCCGGACGTCATCCTCGCCGACGAGGCCATCAGCGCGCTGGACGTGAGCCTGCGCGTGGAGATGATGGACCTGATGCTCGAACTCCAGGAGGAGTTCGACACCTCCTACGTGTTCATCAGCCACGACCTCTCGAACGCCCGCTACTTCAGCGAGCACGGCGGCGGGCGCATCGGCGTCATGTACCTCGGCCAGATCGCCGAGATCGGGTCGGCCCAGCGGATGATCGACGACCCGCACCACCCGTACACGAACGTCCTGCGGTGGGCGACGCCGGACCTCGGCCTCGACGCCGAGCGGGCCGGCGAGCCGCCCATGCGGAAGATCGACGTCCCGGACCCCGTGGACCCGCCGTCGGGCTGTCGGTTCCACACCCGCTGTCCCGAGGCACGCGAGGCCTGCGTGGACGAGGAACCGGCACTCTACGAGGTCGAGGACGCCCAGCAGGCGACCGCTTGCTTCCGTGAACTCGAGGACCACGAGTACTGGTCGAGCCCGGAACTCGAAGACTGAACCGCCGGCGCCGACCGGTCCGACTCGCGACTTTTCTTTCGGCTGCGTCGACCCACAGTCCCGCAGTTCGGTCGCTGTGCGGTTCGCCCACCACCTTCATTGGGAGGCGTCCCCTCTCGACGGGTATGTCCGCACGCGAGACCGTCCTCAACGCGGCCTGCAGCCAGCGCGAGCAGGCCAAGCCGCTCTTGCTCGTCCTCTCAGTGCTGGCCGCGCTGCTGGTCTTCTCCCTGCTCTACCTCGAACCCAACACCGTGGCCTACAACATCGCGCTGCTCGACGTCGGGATCCTCGGAATCGGATTCGCTCTGTTCGGAGGCACGTTCTGGTACTGTACACGCCGGGAGATGGACGACGACGAATCGCTCGGCGAACGGTACAGAGAGGGCGAGACCGAGCAGAGCGAATCGTAGCGAAAGAACGCAGCTAGGGTCGGAGAGAACGATCAACTCGTCTTGGAGAACGGCTCGGTCGCAGTCGAGAACTGATGGGGCTCCTTCGAGAACTGTTGCGTCGGTGCCGAGAACCGCCGGGAAGGGCCCCGCTCGCTCAGCTCGTTTCGAGGAACTCGGCAGTCTCAGCGGCGAGGTCGCGAACGTCCTCGTCCCCGTCGGTCTCGGCGACCGTTCGCAGTCGGTCGGCCGCCTCGGTCGCACCGGCGAACCCGAGCGTCCGGATAGCGCGAGCGCGCAGCATCTCGTCGTCGTGGTCGAGGCAGTCGGCGACGGCGTCGACCGCGGATGCGACCGAATCGGGGTCGGCCTCGGCGAGCGCGCCGAACGTATCGAGCGCGGCGCCCACCACGTTCGGATCCGGGTCGTCGAGGAGCGGGACCACCTCGTCGACGAGGGGCGCGACGGCGCCGGGGTCGTCTTCGGCGACGGCGACGACGATGTTGGCGAGGGCGGCCCGCGCGACGACGCGCTTCTGGGCCTCCTCCTTGTTGGCCTGCACGACGTTCTCGGCGGCCACGTCGTCGGCCTCCTGGGCCGCTTCGGCGTGTCCCTCGAGGTCGGACTGCTCGTAGGTCCCCTCGGAGTTCGCGACGGCGGCGACGATCCGGTCGACGTAGGGAGCGACCGCGTCGGGGTGGTCGACGACGAGGTTCCCGAGGATGCGCGCGCCGACCATGCGGACGCCGCCGAGGTCGCTCTCGGCGAAGCCGACGACCGGTTCGACGTCGCTGGGCAGTTCTCCCGGGTAGGCGTCGGAGAGCGACACGAGGGCCGTACCGGCGTGGCGGGCGACGGCGAGACTCTCGTCGTCGAGTCGGGCGAGCAGATCCGCGGCGAGCGGGCGGATCGCGTCGACGTCGCGGGCCGAGAGCGTGGCACAGACGCGGGTGCCCCGCTGGCGGACGACCGGGTTGTCGGATTCGAGCGCGGCGCGCACCTCATCGCGGTCGACGTCGGTCGCGGTCAGCGATTCGAGATCGACTCCCGAAAGCGGCTCGGAAGACCCGTCAGACATGTCTCCAGACACCCCCGGCGCTCGTATATACGTGGCGGTCAGGTGAACGCAGCGTGCTGACGGGGCCGCTGTGACGCTGACGAACCGTCGATAGTCACCGTCGGGGGCGCGCGTACGCGGGAACAGAGGGGAAAGGAATTTAACTGCGTGAATCGGTACCAATAGTGATGCAACCGGACCGGGAACGCGGGATACCGCGGCGACAGTTCGTCAGATCGGCAGTCGCGATCGGTGGATCGAGCGCACTGTCGGCGTGTCTGGCTCGCGAACGATCGCTGCTCGGTGACGAGGAGACGGAGACGCCGACAGCGGAAGCAGAGGAGACCGACTCGGAGGCGGGGTCGCGGATGCTCCCCCGGGGCGATCCGTCGTCGCTCCCCGATGCCGTCCACAAGTGGAGCGAGTACCTCGTGCTGGACGCCCACGGCAACACGGTCCCGCCCCAGCAGCAGCTCGTGCTCGGGCTCTCCTACGAGGGGTCGACGCCGCCGACCGAGGAGGAGCGCGAGCAGGTCGACGCCGCCTTCGAGACGCTGGAGCGGGCCTTCCAGTGGGGTACCGGCGGCGGGACGGGCGCGACGTTCAACCGCGGCCTGCTCTACCTCGTCGGGTACGCACCGCGGTACTTCGAGCGGGTCGGCGAGGTGCCGGACTCGCTCGTCCGCCCCGAGACGCTGCTGGAGGAGGTGGGCGAGGATCCCGAGAAGACCGACGGCTTCGACGCCGTGGTCGTGCTGACCAGCGATGTCGGGTCGGCTGTCCTCGGCGCCGAAGAGGCGCTGATGGGTCGGAGAGACACCGTCAACGGGGTCGAAGTGGAGGGGTCGCTCGACGGCGTCTTCTCCGTGGCGAAGCGCCGGACGGGCTTCGCGGGCAAGGGCATCCCCGCCGAGAAGCTCGACCACGAGGAGATCCCCGAGACAGCGCCACTCTCGATGGGGTTCAAGTCGGCGTTCACGGACAGCCTCCCCAGCGAGGACGCTGTGAAGATCGAGGAGGGGCGGTTCGCGGGCGGGACGACGCTCGCCCTCTCGCGCCTGCGGCTGAACCTCGACGCGTGGTACGACCACGACCACGAGGGCCGCACCGAACGGATGTTCTGCCCTGCCCACGACCCCGAAGACGTCGGCCCGGACGGCTCCGGCCTCGGGAGCGACAGCGGGGTCACCGAGGAGGACGTCTCCCGCATTCCCGACGACGCCGAGGAGCACGGCGTGATCGGCCACACGCAGAAGGTCGCTCGCGCCCGTGGCGAGGACTTCGAACCGAAGATCCTGCGGCGCTCGGAGGGATTTGCCACCGACGCGCCCGAACACACGGGCTTCAACTTCTCTTCTGTCCAGCGGCGCCTGGAGTCGTTCGTCGAGGCGCGCAAGTCGATGAACGTCGAGGAGTACGACGTGGACGTCGACCCGGAGGACCACGGCATCGTCGACTACCTCGAGACTGTCGACCGCGGGACCTACGTCGTCCCGACGCGCGAGCAGCGCGCGCTCCCGGAGGGCTGAGTTCGTGCGCCCCCGCCGTTCGAACCGCGCGTCCGCTTCGGGTCGTACTCGCGGCCTGCTGGTCCTCGCCGTCACCGCGCTGGTCGTCCTGTCGGGCTGTTCCGGCGCCCTCGGCGACCTCGGCGGGAGCAGCGACGACGCCCCGTCGCGGTCGATCACCTTCGAGAACGCGACCGCCGAGGCCGGGCTGAGCTATCAGGGGACCGGCACCGGCGTGGGCGCCGGCAACAACGCCGTCTATGTCCTCGATTACGACCGCGACGGGTGGGACGACCTGCTCGTCATGGGCGGCGAGCGGCCCGTCCTCTACCGCAACACTGGCGGCGAATTCGAGCGGGCTTCGTCGTTTCCGGAGCTAGAGGACTGGCACAAGAGCGCCTCGGTCGTCGACTACGACGGCGACGGGTGGGATGACCTCCTCTTTTTCCGCAAGCAGGCGCCCCCGGTCGCGCTGCACAACGACGACGGCACCTTCGAGCGGGCGGACGTCGGCATCGGCAAGCTGACCTACCCGCTCGGCGCCGCCGCGGCCGACTACGACGGCGACGGTGACACCGACCTCTTCGTCTACCAGTCCGGCGACTGGCACGAGGACCGACCGAAGGGCCACTTCTACCAGTCCGGCCACGTCCCCGACGACAACGGTAACCCGAACTTCCTCTACGAGAACACGGGCGACGGCACCTTCGAGCGCGTCGACGTCGAGGGCATCGAGGGCGACCGCTGGAGCCTCGCGGCGAGTTTCGTCGACTTCGACGGCGACGGCCGGCCGGACATCCACGTCGCGAACGACTACAACAACGATACCATCTATCTCAACGAGGGCGGCGGCGAGTTCTCCCAGCGCCTGCTCGGCGGCGCGACCGCCCGCAACGGCATGGCCTCGGAGGTCGCGGACGTCAACGGCGACGGCCGGATGGACATCTTCGTGACGAACATCTACATCCCCATCGACAAGCAGAAGATGGGCGAGGACCGCTACAACCGGCTCAAACGCTTCCTCAGCTACGTCATCAAGTCCGGGCGGACCAAAGGTAACACGCTCATGATCAACCAGGGCGACGGCGAGTTCGTCGACAGGGCCGGCGAGTACGGCGTCCGCCACGGCGGGTGGGGGTGGTCGGCCAGCCTCACCGACTTCGACAACGACGGCCGCCGCGACCTCATCCACAGCACCCAGCACACCGTCAAGGTCGACTACGACGACCCGAAGTGGACGGTCCCGCAGGTCTGGCAGCGCAACGAGACCGGCTTCGCCCGGGTCAACAAGTCCGTCCACGGCATGACCCACCAGGACAGCCGCGGCATGACGACGCTCGACTACGACAACGACGGCGACCGGGACATCGTCCTCTCGACCTACGAGGGACCGACGGTCCTCTACGAGAACACCGTCGACGAGGGCAGCGCCGTCCAGTTCGAAGTCGTCGACGACGACGGCGCGACGGCCCTCGGCGCGAACGTCACCGTCACGGCCGACAGCGAGGAGACCGTCGTCCGCCAGACCGACCAGAGCGACTTCTTCTCCCAGGAGAGCCGCGCGCTCCACGTCGGCCTCGCTGACGCGGAGACGGCCACGCTCGACGTGACCTGGCCCGACGGCCGGCAGGAGTCCTTCGAGGTCGACGCCGGCGCCCGCTACCGCGTCGCCCCGGACGGCGTCGAGCGGGTAGCGAACTTCACGCGCGCCGACGGCGACTGAGAGGGCGAGATTTCCGAGACGTGTCGCTCAGAGCCGTTCGCTGTGCATTCGTTCGCGGTCGCCCCGGCCGCCGTTCCAGACGATCCTGACGAGCGACCCCTCGCTCGCATCGACGACCGCACTCTCGTTTTCCGTGACCATCCCGTCCCAGTCAGTCGACCGACTCACGCTGTCGACCGTCACCCTGACCTCCTCGGCCGGCACGGGTTCCCCGCCGGCGTGGGTGACGCTGACCGACGTGTCGTCGACCCGCTCGACCGTCCAGTTCACGTCCGGTGCGCCATCGCCCGAGGCGCCCCCGGCGAAGTTCAGACCGACCACGACGAGCCCGGCGACGACGGCCAGCACTAACGCCGCCCCGACCGCGTTCAGCGCCGTGTCGCCGTCCATACTCCCACGTCTCTGCTGCAGCTAAATCAGCGTGCTGGCTACGAAAGTATGGGAGTATTGAGTTGAGCGGTAACTGGGTAGATGTGAACGACGACAGCACCGCAAACTGCAGGACTACTTCGACCGCAAACAGCGTGAAAGCCCCCGCCGTCTCGACTCCCGCGGCTCGCTGCGCTCCTCGGGCACCGTCAGAGCAAGCTCTGACGAGACCTCGTTCGCTACGCTCACGAGGACTTCGCCCTGCGGTGCTTACATCGCCGGGGTTCGTCGAGACGGCGGCCCCTTTCATTCCCACCCATGTCGGCTGGTTGGTAGTCTGTGTACGTGGAAACGGAGGGGTCGGCCGGTTCAACGCCGCCGCTGCTGTAACTATCGACCCAGGAAGGATTTTCAGGGACGGACGCAGACGATTAGGTATGCGCTGGATACTGCGCGGGCTGATGGCGGTCGTCGGGGTGGTGACGCTGGCCGTGTATCTGACCGGCGCATATCTGGTCTACCTGTTCGCGCAGTCGGTGTGGGCGCTCCGCCCGTCGCTGTCGACGCTGGCGCTCTATCTCGCCGTCTCGACGGTCCTCTTCGCGTTCGTCAGCTACCAGGTGGGGACGGCGCAGATCCTGCGGGACCTGCAGGTGTGGACGCTGCCGGAGTCGCGCGCGGCGGCGCTGTACCAGCGGCTGGACGCCTACAGCGACCGGATGGGGATCGAGCGGCCGGACGTACTCGTCGCCGAGATGGGGCAGCCGAACGCGCTGGCGCTCGGCGGCGGGCTGGGCGCGGGCCACGTCGTCGTCGACCGGCGACTGTTCGGGCTGCTCACCCTCGACGAGCTGTCGGCCATCTGCGCGCACGAACTGGCGCACATCGAGCGCAAGGACAGCCTCGTCCAGACGTTCGGATACAGCGTCCTGCAGACGCTGTCGGGCGTAGTCGTCCTCGTGCTGGCGCCGGTACTGGTGATCGGGGCCGGCGTCGCTCGCGGCGTGGCGTGGATCCGCGGCCGCCCGGACGCCTGGTCGCGAACTGTCCCGGGGAAGATCCAGCGAGCGGTCGCGGGCTCGGTCTCGCTCGTGTTCTTCGCGCTGACGCTGGCGCTGCTGGCGCACTCGCGCCGGCGGGAGTTCGCGGCCGACGACCGGGCGGCGGAAGTGACGGGCAATCCGGTCGCGCTCGCTCGTGCGTTGCGGAAGATCGAACGGGCCAGCAAGTCGCCGTGGTCGCTGCTGTCGCCGCTGTACGTCAACGGCGAGGAAGAGGGGCCGCTGACGCGCATGCTGCGGACGCACCCGGAGACCGACGAACGCGTTGAGCGACTTCTCGACCGGGCCGACAGCGAACGGCGGGTCCGCCTCGCGCAGGGGCGGCCGTAATCGGGTTCAGGCGGGTCGATGCCGCTCCGATCGATCCGCAGGGCCGAACGCGGAGGCGGTGTGTTTCGTCTTCGAAAACCCTATACTCGCAACGTGATACGGTCTAGCCAGCATGAGCGGATCTAACGAGGGGACTGTTCGGATCGGGTTGAACGGCTTCGGCCGAATCGGCCGCAACGTCTTCCGCGCGTCACTGGACGATCCGCGCGTCGAAGTCGTCGGCATCAACGACGTGATGGACGACGACGACATGGAGTATCTCGCGAGGTACGACACCGTCATGGGGACCCTCGACGGCGTCACCCTCGACGAGGGCGTGCTCACCGTCGACGGGACCGACTTTGCCGCGTCGATCCACGAGGAGACCGACCCCGCGGAGCTCCCGTGGGACGACCTCGACGTCGACGTGGCCTTCGAGTGTACCGGCATCTTCCGCACCTACGACGACGCGAGCAAGCACCTCGACGCGGGCGCCGACAAGGTCGTCATCTCCGCGCCGCCGAAGGGCGACAAGCCGGTCAAGCAGATCGTCTACGGCGTCAACCACGACGAGTACGACGGCGAGGACGTCGTCTCCAACGCCTCCTGCACTACGAACTCCATCACGCCCGTCGCGAAGGTCCTGAACGAGGAGTTCGGCATCGAGGCCGGCCAGCTGACGACGGTCCATGCCTACACGGGCTCGCAGAACCTCGTCGACGGCCCGAAGGCCAAGACCCGCCGCGGGCGCGCTGCCGCCGAGAACATCGTCCCGACCTCGACGGGCGCCGCACAGGCCGCCACCGAGGTCCTGCCCGAGCTGGAGGGCAAACTCGACGGGATGGCCATCCGCGTCCCCGTCCCGAACGGCTCGATCACCGAGTTCGTCGCCGACCTGAACGAGGACGTGACCGAGGAAGACGTCAACGAGGCGTTCCGCGAGGCCGCCGGGGCCGAGCTGGAGGGCGTGCTCGGCGTCACCGACGACGAGGTCGTCTCCTCGGACATCCAGGGGACGCCCTATTCCTCGCAGGTCGACCTGCAGTCGACGAACATCGTCAACGGCATGACGAAAATCCTCACTTGGTACGACAACGAGTTCGGCTTCTCGAACCGCATGCTCGACGTCGCCGAGTACGTCACCGAAAACTGAATCGACTCCGCGACTCGACTTCTTTTCGCGCTTCGGCGGTTATTCAGTCGGCTTAGACCCCGTTTTCAGAGACGACCACGGTCACCGTGTCGTCGCTCCGCCCCATCGCCTGGACGGTCCAGCCACGGGCCTCGACCGCGGCTCGCAGGTCATCGGGCACGAGGTCCGGGTCGCCCGCGTCACAGTGAATCCGGGGGAGGTACCGACGCCAATCCGTGGCTGGCTCCCGGCGGTGTTCCTCGGGCAGGGGCACTCGGCCGCTCGCTTCGCTCTCGAAGCCCTCGACGCGGTCGACCGTCTCGTACCCCAGATCGTGGAGGTCGTCTAAAATTGCGGCGAGTTCGTCGGACATCGGTGATCACCTCTTCGGCCGAAAGACGTGTCCGCGAGGGCACAAGTCTTCCGGAGGCCTGTGATCCATCCACAGAGATGTCTGCGGCCGCGTCGGCGTGAATCGCCAAGTCGCACCGGCGGCTAGAACTCGGTCGGACCACGCGGTTTTTTCTCTCCGCCGGGCGACGCTCCGAACACGACAATGCCCGCGTTCAAGACGCTCGACGACCTGACGGACGGACAGCGCGTCCTCGTCCGCCTCGACCTCAACTCGCCGGTCGAGGACGGACAGGTGCAGGACAACCGCCGCTTCGACCGCCACGCCGAGACGGTGCGCGAACTCGCCGACCGGGACTTCGCGGTCGTGCTCATGGCCCACCAGGGCCGGCCCGGCCGGGACACCTTCGTCTCGCTCGAACAGCACGCCGACATCCTCGCCGACCACGTCGGCCAGCCCGTCCAGTTCGTCCCCGACACGTTCGGCGACCGCGCTATCTCGGCGATTCGCGACCTACAACAGGGAGAGATCCTCCTGCTGGAGAACACGCGGATGTGCGACGAGGAACTGCCCGAGGAGCCCCCCACCGAAAAGGCCGAGACGGAGTTCGTCCGTGCACTGGCGCCGGAGTTCGACGCCTACGTCAACGACGCTTACTCGGCGGCCCACCGCTCGCACGCGTCGCTCGTGGGCTTCCCGCTCGAACTCCCGGCCTATGCGGGCCGGGTCATGGAGACCGAGTACGAGGCCAACACGGCCATCGCCGAGCGGGAGTTCGATGGGCCGGTGACGATGGTCGTCGGCGGGACGAAAGCCACCGACGTGATCGACGTGATGACCGCGCTGGAGGACAAGGTCGACGACTTCCTCCTCGGCGGGATCGCCGGCGAACTGTTCCTCCGGGCGGCCGACGTGCCCGTCGGACGCGACCTCGAAGGGATGGACCTCTTCGACGAGCAGTGGGCCGACAATCAGGAGACCATCGAGCACCTCCTCGACGAGTACCAGACCCAGATCCACCTCGCCCTCGACCTGGCCTTCGAGGACGAGGACGGCGAGCGCGACGAGATCGAGGTCGGTGACATCGAGGAGAAAGACCGGGCGTTCCTCGACGTCGGATCCAACACCGTCTCGGAGTACGCCGGGTTCGTCGAGGACTCAGAGGCCGTCTTCGTCAAAGGCGCGCTGGGCCTGTTCGAGGACGAGCGCTTCGCCGACGGCACCGTCGGCGTCCTCGAAGCCATCGCCGAGACAGACTGCTTCTCGGTCGTCGGCGGCGGCGACACGTCCCGCGCCATCGAGATGTACGGGCTGAGTGAGGACGACTTCGGCCACGTCTCCATCGCCGGCGGCGCGTACATCCGCGCGCTCACCGGCGAGCGACTCGTCGGCGTCGAGGCGCTGCAGGACGGGAACTGACCGGAGAACTGTTCGGAGCGAATTTTCGCCCGCGACTCGCCGACGGCCTCCCGACGCTATCGCCGACACCAGGCGTGTCGGCTCTCCCAGTCGTCCGTCGGCGGCTCCGCTCTGACGACTCGCCCGCTGCGGTCGCTTTCGTCGCGCTCCTCGCTCCCGTCGAGCCGTGCGTGTCGCCGCGTCCAGTCGCCGCCGGTGTCTCGCATATCCCTCCGTTGGGCGGCTACGACTAAATTTCTTTCTAGCAGTAGTGAAATAAAATAACTCGCCGACGAGTTAATCTCTCGATATCGGCGGGGGAAGTCGGGGAGAAAGAGCGGATCGGCCGGAGGCCGGCGGTCGTCAGTTCGGCGGTTCGTCCCACTCTTCGGCCGAGTCCTGCGGTTCGTACCCGAGCACGTCGCGGGCGTGGTCGATGTCGAACCAGCGGTTCTCGTTGTCGCTGACGCCGTAGAACACGTCGAAGGAGACGCTCTCGTCGTCCAGACAGCGCTCGATCAGCTGCGCGCAGTCGCGGCGGGAGTGCCACATACACCGCAGCCGAGCGACCTGCAGGTCGTAAGAGTCCGAGCCGCGTTCGTAATTCCCTCTGTCGACGCCGCGCTCGGCGTCGCCGAAGGGATGGTCGTACTCGGCGTCGCGGACCGCGCAGATCCGGAGCGCGTACACCGACAGGTCCGACGACTCGGCGGCCAGCCGGCCCAGTCCCTCGCCGTAGACCTTCTCGACGCCGTACATCGAGTCGGGGCGGGGCTGGACACGGTGGTCCACCTCGAAGTCCGACCCGTAGTAGATCTCGGGGCTGTTTTGCTTCTCGTACATCCCGACGGCGTGGTTCGAGGAGGCGTAGACGAACGTGTCCAGTCCGGTTTCGAGTGCCGCGTTGTAGACGGAGGCATGGAGCCGCAGATTGTCGAGGTGCTCGTCGCTCCAGATGACCGTCTGGTCGCTGGTGCCGCCGACCTCCATGTTGACGCGCGCGAGGTGGACGACGGCGTCCGCGTCGGCGACCTGCTCGCGGACGACCTCCTCGTCGGTCGCGTCGGCGACGACCGACTCGACGGCCGAGTCGGGATGCTCCCGGAGGTCGAGGCTGGTGAACGAGTGGTCACCCTCGACGTGCTCGGTGATCGCCGTCCCGATCGTGCCCGCGCCGCCCGTGATGAGTACGTCCATACCCCCCGTTCGACGTGAGCCCCCTTCAATCCGGGCCGTGCCCGAGGCGCCACAGATGCCGGAGGGAAGCCTTGATTTGGCGACCGGACGACGACCCATCCATGCAACTCGGCATCGTCTCCGACACGCACGACAACCTCGACGCGGTCGAGGAGGCAGTCGCGGTCTTCGAACGCGAGGGCGTCGACGCCGTCGTCCACTGCGGGGACATCGTCGCCCCGTTCTCGGCGACGCCCTTCGACGCGAGCTTCGACTTCTACGCCGTTCGCGGCAACAACGACGGCGAGTGGGCGCTCCGGTCGACCGTCGAGGAGTTCGGCACCTACCTGGACGAGGTGGGCGAGCTGACCTTCGACGGGAGCGAAATCGCGGTCTATCACGGTACCGGCCAGCCGATCGTCGACGCGCTGGTCGACTGCGGCCGCTACGACTACGTGCTCCACGGGCACACCCACGAGTTCGTCCACGAGGACCGCGACGGCACCGTCCGGATCAATCCCGGCGGCATCCCGTTCGGCGGCGACGCCGGCGGCCACTACGCGGTCGTCCTCGACACGGACAGCGGCGAGATCGAGCGGTTCGAACTGTTCTGAGGGCGTCGGCGGAACTTTCGAAAAAGAGCGTCAGGGCGTCGTCAGTCGTCGGACTCGCGGCCGCCGTCGGTGAGCGTGGGCGCCTCGGCGACGGGGTCGCGCATCGACTGGCCGATTTGCCCGTCGAGGCCGAGCGCGTCCTCGGTCAGGGCCATGCTGTCGTCCTGGTCGGCGGTGTCGACGACGGCGCGGATGGCGTCGACGTTCTCGGGCACCACGTCGGCTTCCTGGTGGATCGCCTGGAAGAGGTACATGTCGCGGCCGTCGACGGTGATGGAGTCGCCCCAGATGCAGTTCTCCCAGCAGTCGCCGCGGGGGCGGCCGGCGTCCTGCGCGAACTCCTTGAGCTTGCCCGCGCCGTCGATGTCCAGTTCCGGCGGCAGGACGTACAGGCGCGACTCGGCGTCGAGCAGTTCGCGGACGGACTCGGCGTCCGTCTCCGACTCCAGGGTCACGTTGACGGCGTGGGTGTGCATCAGCGTCGCGGGCACCTTCATGCCCATCGTGTCGACGGTGATGTCGGGGAAGACGGTGTTCAGGTCGGGGCCGTGGTGGGAGGGGATCTCGACGGGGTCCGGCAGCGTGTCGTTGATCGGGCCGCGACCCGTCTGTGAGGGGTCGCCGCCGCGGCGGACGAGCGTGACGCGGGCCTTCTCGACGCCGTACTCCTCGATGATGGGCGCGAGCAGTCGCGAGAGGCCGGTCGTGTTGCAGGAGACGACGCGGGCGGAGTCGGCGCCGCGGGCGGCCTCGTAGTTGGCGCGAGCGTTGAAACTCACGTCGGCCACGTCGGCGTCCTCGCCGCCCTGGAAGAGCGCAGGCGTGTCGTGTTCGCGGTACAGTTCGGCGTTCTGTTCGCCGACGCCCGCGGGGGTGGCGTCGACCACGACGTCGCTCTCGCCGACGAGTTCGGCGACGGTGCCGGCGACGTCGAAGCCGGCTTCCGCGAACTCGTCGACGCGGTCCTCGTCGACCGCGTAGAGGGGGTAGCCGCGTTCGATCGCGACTTTCGCCTCGAAGTTCGGGCTGGTCTTGGCGACACCAGCGACGGACATGTCCGGCTGGGCGCGCACCGCGTCCGCGACGCGCTTTCCGATTGTCCCGTATCCGTTGACGCCGACGTGTATCATATCCGTCCGTTCGCCCGGGACCGGCATAGTTCTTTTCACAATTTTTTAGCAGAAATTAACTCGGAAGCGAAAAAGAAGTTTCGGCACGTCAGCGGCTCTCGTGGCCAGTGTTACGGAATAGCACGATTCTGGATCTCGATGGACGATCGGGATCGAAGCGGGCGTCAATCCGCGTCGGTCGCGTTGCCGGCGTCGGGCACCGGGACGCGTGAGGGGTCCGCTGTCGGCGTTGCTGTCGACTGAAGCGGACTTCTCTCAATGTCGGTGGACCCGGCCGTTCCGTTTCGAGGCGTGACGGTCCCGTTCGTCGGTACCCACGGTGGCCGCTCGACGGTCGTCTCGCCGACGGCGAAGTACGCGTAGCGCCACTCGACGGCGAAGCCGCTCTGGGCACCGACGAGGTCGAATTCGTAGTGCAGCGCCCGGACGTATCCCTCCGGTGCGATCCAGACGGTCGCGCTGAAGTTCCGGAGCGCGTACGCGTCGTACACCGCGGCGAGTTCGGGCGGCGGCCGCGTCACGAAGACGCGTGCGTAGCGGCGGTCGCCCCGCTCGACGACGTCGAGGGTGTCGTACCCCTCCGAGAGGAACGCCCGTACCTCGTAGGTGACGAGCTTGGCGAAGCGCTCGTTGGCCGAGTCCTCGTCCCGGATCGACACGGACGTGACGGCGGTCTCCTCGTCGCTCACCGTCCGGTGGTAGGCACCCTCCGGTCCGACGTACATCGACGTGACGTTCCCGTCGCGGACTCCCCGTTCCCGGCGGAGGTAGGTGCCGTCGTCCGCGATCTCGACCCGTCGCTGGAACCGGTCGGCGACTGGCCCGGCCCCGCCGCCGGCCCACCGCTCCCACTCGACCGTGTACGACTGCGTCGCGAGAGACACCACGTGCGCCGATAGCAGCCGGTCCACGTCGATGCCCCTCCGCGCCGAGATCCCCGGGAACGCGCCGACCCCGATACCGGTCGTCGTCGCTGCCGTCTCCGTCTGTGTCCCGGAGTCGACCGCCGACGGGACCGGAACCGGCGTCACCGTCTCCGTGATCGATTCCCCGCCCGACGACGAGAGGACGTTACAGCCGGCGAGGACGAGAAGGAACGCGACGGCGACCGTCGCCCAGCGGCGTCGCGTCGTCATCGGTCTGTCGCGGTCGGGGTCGCGATGGTCTCGTTCGCCCAGTCCGGCCGCGTGACGGTCGTCCCGCCGACGCGGTCGTAGCGGGTCCGCAGGGAGACGCCGACGTGGTCGGTCCCGAAGGTGTAGTCGTAGCGGACGATCAGCGCGCCGACTCGGCCCTCGGGCGTCAGGTACGCGGTCGCGCTGTAGTTGTGGATCGTCTGTTTGGGGTGGTTGGCGCGGATCGGAACCGGGAGGACGGTGACGTGAACGCGGTAGTACGGCTCGCCTCGCCGTTCCACCCGGGAGACGCTCGCATCGGCCGTCGTCAGGTACGCCCGGAGCGACTGCGCCGTGGCCAGGTGGGTGCGGTAGTCCGTGAGGTTCGGCACGTGGCGCACGCTCGTCGAGTCGTTCCGTACTTCCCGGGAGTACGTCCCCGCCTCGTCGGCGTAGAGCGCCGCTCGCCGGGCGGACGACCGGTTCGTCCGGATCAGGTACGACCTGTCGCCGTCGACCTGCATCCGCTTCGAGATCGAGTCGACGGCGACGCCGGCGTCCACGTCGCGCCGCTCGTACTCGAGCGTCCACGTGAACGAGCGGTCGGCCAGCGCGCGGTGATGGGCGGCAGCGATCACCGACGGCCAGACCGAACCGTTGGCAGCGACGCCGGGCGGCGGCGACAGCGACTCGCTCGTCGCCGTATCGGTCGGGACCGGAAGCGGCGTCACGGTCTCCTCGGGTGCCCCGGCGTCGCCCGTCGGCGCGAACGCGCCACAGCCGGCCAGCGCCACCGCGAACACCACTGCGAGCGCGACACGCCGGGTCATTGGTCCGACTACGGCCGAGACGGACATAAACGGCGTGCCGGTCAGTACCACGGTCGCTGTGGATCGGGCTGGAGTCCGCATCGGCTGGACGCCGCAGCGGTCGAGGGCCGACGGCGGCGATCGACGGCCGGCCCGTGAGCGAAACAGCCAAGACCGGTGGGCCGAACCGAGGAAGTGTGCGAATCGAGAACAGCTTCATTCCGGTCGACGGCGTGGGCGAGCGGACCGAGCAGTCCCTCTGGGAGTCGGGCGTCACCCACTGGGACGCGTTCGATCCCGGGGCGGTGGGCGCCCGACAGGCCGAGAACATCGAGTCGTTCATCGCCGACGCGAGCGAGCGACTGGACGACGGCGACGCCCGCTTCTTCCGCGAGCAGTTCCCATCGGGGAGCCACTGGCGCTGCTACGAGAACTTCCGCGAGGCGGCGTGTTTCCTCGACATCGAGACGACGGGGCTGGACCAGCGCCGCGACGACGTGACCGTCGTCGGCGTCCACTCGCCGGGCGACACCGACGTGATGGTCGCCGGCCAGGACCTCACCGAAGCGCGCCTCCAGCGCCGCCTCGACGACGCGAAACTCCTCGTGACGTTCAACGGCAAGCGCTTCGACGTGCCCTTCCTCGAGGAGTCCTTCGGCGTCGACGTCGACGTGCCCCACGTCGACCTGATGTACCCCTGCCGGCGACTGGGCCTCACCGGCGGGCTCAAAGCGATCGAGAAAGAGACCGGCATCGAGCGCGACCGTCCGGACCTGTCGGGCGAGGACGCCGTGCGGCTCTGGCGCGAGTACGAGCGCGGCGACGAGAGCGCGCTGGAGACGCTCGTCTCCTACAACCGCGACGACACCGAGAACCTCCGGTTGCTCGCCGACCATGTCACCGACCTCCTCGACAGCGACGTGTTCGTGGCACCGGAGTGAGGACGGACAGCGAATCCGGACGACGGCAACGGGCAAACCCGTAATCGCCGAGACGGGCCGGATCGATGGACTGGTTTTCTATACCGCCTGTGGGGAGATTTCCCGGCGAGCGCCGTCTGTCCGCGGATCTAAAGAAACTTAACGAATGCTCGCACACTGGACAGGTATGAACGGGCCCTCCGAACGAACGACTCGCGCGCTGTTCGCCGTCGTGCTGGTCCTCGCGGCGGGCGCAGTGGCGAGTAGTTACGCGACGGCTGAGACGAACGTCGCGCGAGCGCACGGGTCGCTCGGCGACGCCGGCGGTGCAGCCCCCGGTGAAACCGGCGTCGCTGCCCCCGAGCGCCAACCGCCGGACTACCGGGAACCGGACGCGAACGGATCGGTGACGACCGACGCTGTCGACGAGTGGGCGGGCGGCTCGGCGAGTCAGGCGGACGGCCGAACGCTCGTCGACCCCGCTGAGCACGACCCGGAGAACCTGACCGTCGTCGGCACGCAGGGGTTCTACGCTTCCGACGAGCAGGCCGAGCTGGTCGCGTTCGACCGGGAGGGCGACGTCGCCTACTACGACGACAGCTACCGCGTGTACTTCGACGTGGACCCCGTCGAGGGGACCGACTACACGGTCGAGTATCTGGCGTCGAAACACCGCGACGGCGAAGCCTGTGCGAACGTCTCGACCGAGCGCTGCACGTACAACGTGTTCACGCGGGTCAACATGTCGACCGGCGAGGAGCGCGAGGTCTACGGCGAGGTGACGCCGCGCATCTACTCGGCGCGCTGGCACGACGTCGACCGGATCAACGACACGCACGTCGCCGTGGCGGACATCCTGCGCGATAGCGTACGCGTCGTCAACACGACGACCGACGAGACGGTCTGGGAGTGGAATGCGTCGTCGCACTTCGACGCCGACGTCGGTGGCGCGGAGGGCGACTGGACGCACATCAACGACGTCGAAGTGCTCGACGACGGGCGGTTCATGGTGAGCGTCCGCAACATGGACCGGGTGGTCTTCGTCGAGCCCGGCGAGGGCGTCGACGCGAACTGGACGCTCGGCGAAGAGGACGACTACGACATCCTCTACGAGCAGCACAACCCCGACTACATCCCGCCGGAGCGCGGCGGCCCGGCGATCACGGTCGCCGACTCGGAGAACAGCCGCGTGCTCGAGTTCCAGCGGGTCGACCCCGATACGGGGAATACGACGACCGGCCCCGACGGCGAGTGGCGCCGCTCGTGGGGCTGGCGCGACAGTCGCGTCCAGTGGCCCCGCGACGTCGACCGCCTGCCCGGTGGGAACTCGCTGATCGTCGACACCCACGGCGATCGGATCGCCGAAATCGCGCCCGACGGGAGCGTGAACTGGTCGCTCACGGTCGGCATGCCCTACGACGTCGAACGGCTCGGGACGGGAGACGAGAGCGCCGGCGGCCATAGCATGCGTTCGATACGCGCCGCCCGCGGGACGACGGAAGGCGGGTCGGGCGCACGCTCCGGCGTCGGCGTCCCCATCGTCCAACCCGCGAGCGACGACGCCGACCCCGGTGCAGTCCCGCCCGCCGGCCAGATCACCCACCCCGACCGCACCGTCGTCGAGACGTTCTGGGTCGGGCTCAAGGAGATGACGCCGAGCATCGCCATCAACGGCCTCCTCTACGCCGCGCCGTCCTGGGTCCGGTTCACCGACCTCGCGTTCGGCGCCGTCGCGCTCCTCGCCGCCCTCGGGTGGGCCGGCACGGAGATCTACTGGTCCCGCTACGCCCCGCTCGGTCGCGTCCGGGCGGCGATCCGTTCGGTCCGACCCTGACCGACCGCGATTCGGGTCCGCACTGAGAGTTTCTTCCGACGGAGTCACCGTAGATCCCCCAGAGCGTCGCTCATGCCGGGCCCCTATTGTTTCATTTTTCATAGATACGTGGATCATTGATGGGTATTCCACTCCTATCTAATCCGCGAACGATTCGAATCTCCGTTCTGTTTATCGGAACGCCCGTTCAGAGATGTCGAGGCTGGTTCTCGCGGCCGTCTCGAGATCGCATACATCGCGGCACTCACGCTTCGAGCGTGGGAAATTCGCGTGCCGGATATTCTAGCGGATCGGGCTCGACCGTTCGAAGTGACGTGTCCTGGATCGTCTCGAACCGGAGTATCGACGGATCCGCGACCGCGATCAGAACGTTACAGTTCTGTTATACGCTGACGAAGGTACTGTTGCCCATACATTTACTACAGTTCGAGTAAATATATTCAGTCCCCTGCGTTCCTGCGAATCTCGGGGCCTGCCGTTCTGCTGTCTCGATGGGGTGGAGTCAGAAACGCGGGCTGTCGAGGGGGACGAATCGGATCCGGGAAATCGGAAAGAGCGGCGTGAGTAGACAGTCAGACTTCGGTGACGCGCTGGTAGGCGTCGTCGAGCGCCTGGGCGTCCTCTTCGAGCAGGGCGACGACGACGTACTCGGCGTACTCGGCGACGTAGTCGACGAGGCGGGCGATGCGGTCGGAGTCGATAGCCTCGATGGAGTCCAGCAGGAGGAACGGACAGGTCTCGTAGACATCGTGGGTGAGATAGCCCGCGAGCGCGAAGATGAGCCCCGTCACTTCCCGTTCGGACTCTGAGAGGTGGTCGATCGAGTCCTCGTAGGTCGTGCCGTCGTCGGTGCTGCGGACGACGTGGAGGTCGAAGACGGACTTCTCGACGCGGCGCCGGCCCTCCTTGACGCGCTGTTGTTTCCGCTCGATCCAGATCCGCTCGAGGTTCTCGTATCCGAGCATCTCGAGAACCGATTCCATGTGCTCGTTGAACTGCTCGACGGCTTCGGTCTCGATCCGGTCGATGCGGGTGCGCAGCTCCTCGATCTCGTCCTGGATATCCTCGCGCTCCTCCTTGAGATCGTCCCGACGGTCGAGTTCGGACTCGATGTGCTGGATCTCCTCGGTGACGTCCTCTAGGTCGTCCTGCCGGCGACTGATCTCGAACTCCAGCTCGTTGGCCTCGCGGTGGAGGTCGAGCAGGTCGCTCTGGGTCTCGTCCTGGAGCTGCTCGACTTCGGTCTCCAGCTCGTCGATGCGCTCTTCGAGGCGGTCGCGCTCGTCTTCCAGATCCGAGACGCGGTCGCGGCGCTGTTCGAGTTCGGACTCGGCGCGGCGCAGGCGGTCTTCGAGCTGCGAGCGCTGGCGTTTCTGCTCCTGGTAGGTCGCCTTCTCAGTCTTGAGGTCGTCGATTTCGGACTGGAGATCCTGACGCTCTGAGAGTTTCTCCTGGCGCAGGTCGCGGATGCGGTCGAGCGTGGTCTCGACGTCCTCGCGGTCGACCTCGCTGCCGCAGGTCCAGCAGACGACCTGGTCGTCCACGAGGCGGTCGGTCACCTGCTCGGCGTCGTCGCCGCCGCGCAGGGCCGCGACGACGTCCGAACTGGTGCCGTCGAGCATCTCCTCGTTGAACTGGATCACCTTCTGGAGCTCGTTGACTGTCGAGTCGAGCGCCTGGCGCTGCTCGCGGAGGCGTTCGATGTGGTCCTCGACCTCGGTGACGTCTCCGTCTACCTCCTGTGGGAGGTCCGTGAGCTCGGTCTCGACGGTGTCGATCTCCGACTCCAGCGCGCTGATGCTCTCGCGTTCGCTCTCGATGTTGTAACGCACGTCCTCGAGATCCGACCGGGCGTCGCGGAACGACTCCAGCGCGTCCTCGAGTTCAGCCTTCTGGTCGCGGGTCGTCCCGACGTCCTGATCGGCGTCCTCGATCTGCTCTTTCTTCTCCTCGAGTTCCTCGCGTTTCCGCTCGATCTCCGCTTCGAGTTCGGTGCGTCGCTCCTCGAGGTCCGGCAGCGTGTGCCGAAGCGACTGCAGGTCGTCGAGGCGCTGTTCCAGTTCGTCGCGCTCGGACTGCAGTTGCTCGATCTCCTCCTCGATGGCGGCGGTGTCGAC
Organism: Halosimplex yunnanense; assembly: GCF_054504345.1. NCBI lineage: Archaea > Methanobacteriati > Methanobacteriota > Halobacteria > Halobacteriales > Haloarculaceae > Halosimplex > Halosimplex yunnanense. The sequence goes on from NZ_JBTJEL010000037.1 coordinate 387,343, forward strand.
CGGCCGCATGATGAGATCGCGCAGATTCTCGCTGCGTTCGACGGCACGGCGCGCTTCGTTGGATTCGAGCAAGAAGACGAACAGGTCCGCGATCTCCGAGTCTTCGAGGTACGGGTCCCCGCTGGTGACGACGGTTCCGTTCTTCCGTTCGAGCGTCCGCGTGTAGGTGGTGTCGCCGACGGTCATCTCGACGTGTCCTTCGTCGGCATCGCCTTTCAGCGAGACGTCGTCGCTCCCGAGGCCGGCCATGATGGCCTGCAACAGCGACGTTCGGTTCGTTGCGTTCCGTCCTGTCAGGATCGTCACGCCGGACGTGAACGAAACCGACGTCCTGTCGATCCCCCCCACGTTCTCCACGGCGACATCTACAGACTTCGCCATGCTATCAGTCGCTCCCATACGTCTACGGTGCGTTCAACAGTCTATAAAGGTATTGCAATGATTGTCATCTCGTACGGGTCGGACGCTTTCGACGGAGATGCCGTTCGACGCTATCGAACGGTGGCGGCCAGTTTGGATTACACACATACGAGTGTAATGGTTATTCCTCGACATGGCAGCGACAGCCGCCGCGCTCGATGAGGTCGATCGGGTCTTCCTGGCGGCCACACTCCTGGCAGACGACCTGTACGTCGGCGATGACGTCGACTGGGCCGATCTCGAGCCGGTCGGTCGAGCGGAGGTTCTCGACGTTGCGACGGGTGACGGCGCTCAGTCGGCTGGTGAGTCGCTGGATCGTCTCGACGGACTTCTCGCGCTGGTTCTCGTCGTCGCCCGCCTCGTACTCGGCGTCGCGGTACTCCCGGAGATACGTGTGGATGGCGTAGTGGCTCACGAAGTCGCTGCTGAGTTCGTCGACGTCGATCCCCTCGCGTTCGAGGCGGTTGCGCGCCTGCGTTCGGGCCCCCTCGGTCACGTCGTCTTCAGTGAGCAGCTCGTAGATGTTCTCCAGTTCCCCCTGCAGGGTCACGACGCCCGCTTCGTCCATCGCGCTCTCGAGCACGCGCCGGTTGAAGTAGTCGGCGAGGTCACGGAGGCTCTGGCGCTCCCGGCCGTCGCCCGTCCAGCGTCGCTCCAGTTCTCGACCCAGATCGCCGAGGTCGTACTTGCGCACGACCCGCTCTACCTTGTTGTCCGGGCGCTCGTCCTGTCGATTCGTCATGTACGGATCGCTACCACGGACTGGCTGATAGGTCTTCCGTTCGTGCAACCCGGTACGTCCGAGTACGACCGGATTTCGTCCCGGTAGCCGGCACCATCGCCGACCGAACTCCCGCGAGCAACGCCGCCCGATTCCTCTCACGAGGAGGTGGGCTAAACCCCATATATAAAATAGTATACTACTATTTCGAACTGATGTTTTTTGAATCGCGGGTACAGAACAGATATTCGAACATATGGCCACAAGACGCTTCTATCGGTCGATCTCAGCGAGTATTCAGAGATCGAGGTAGATAGAGTGGGACGTAACCTTCCGATCGAGAATAAATGCGCATTAACGCAACATACCGCCAGTTACTGGGGTTTCACAGATGAAGTTACTAAGTGGGACGAAATTAAAATATATCGGACTGAATCCGAGTTGAGATAGATCAGATACGTATTAGTTCGCTCACCGAGATGCGGCCGCGTCGTCCGGGCGCATGCGCGAGAGGCGCATCGCGTTGGCGGTGACCGCGGTCGTCATGCCGACGTCGCCGGCGAGGACGACGAACCACAGCGGGACGGCGACGAACGGGAGCGGGATGGCGACGGCCAGCGCGGCCTTGACGAGGAGACTGCCCCAGATGTTCTGGCGGATGATCCCGTTGCCGGCGTGGGCGAGGCGATGGAGGTACGGGAGCTTCGAGAGGTCGTCGCCCATCAACGCCACGTCGGCGGTCTCCAGCGCCGTGTCCGTGCCCGCGGCGCCCATCGCGATGCCGACGGTGGCCGTCGCCAGCGCGGGCGCGTCGTTGATGCCGTCGCCGACCATCGCGACGTCCTCGTACTCTTCAGTCAGCGCCTCGACGCGGGCGACCTTCTCCTCGGGGAGCAGGTCGGCGGCGAAGTCGTCGACGCCCACGCGCTCGGCAACGGTGCGGGCCGTCCCCTCGTTGTCGCCCGTGAGCATGACGAGGTGGTCGATCCCCTGCTCGCGCAGTCGCTCGATCGTCCGGCGGGCTTCGGGTCGGACCTCGTCGGCGATGGCGATCAGGCCCTCGATCTCGTCTTCGGTGCCGACGAGCACGACCGTCTTCCCCTCGGACTGGAGCCGCGGGATCGTCTCGTCGAGGTCGACGCAGTCGTCGCGCCCCTCGCAGACGGGGTCGGCGTCGGCCACCGCGACCCCACCGTCGGTCGTCAGGTGCACGTGGTCCAGATCGAATCCCAGATCCGCGAACAGGCCCGGCTTGCCGGCGTAGTGTGTTCGGCCGTCGAGGTCCGCGCGGACGCCCTTGCCCGTGATGCTCTGGAAGTCCGTCACCTCGCGGTCGGGCACGTCGCGCTCGACCGCGTGGGCGACGATGGCGTCGCCGATGGGGTGTTCGCTCCGGCGCTCGATGCTGCGAGCGCACTGGAGCACGTCGGTCGCGTCGTTGCCGTTGAGCCCGACTACGTCGGTCACGGAGAGTTCGCCGGTCGTCAGCGTCCCCGTCTTGTCGAAGGCGACGGCGTCGACCTCGCCCATCGCTTCGAGGTGGTTGCCCCCCTTGATCAGGACGCCGTTTTTCGCCGCGCTCGTGACGCCCGAGACGACGGTGACGGGCGTCGAGATGACGAACGCGCAGGGGCAGGCAATGACGAGCAGGGAGATGCCGCGGACGAACCACGTCGCCCACCCGCCGCCGAAGACGACCGGCGCGACGAACGTCGCCAGCAGCGCCGCGGCGACGACCGCAGGCGTGTAGTAGTCGGCGAAGCGCTCGACGAACTGCTCGCGCTCGGTCTTGTTCGCCTGGGCGTCCTCGACGAGTTCGACGATGCGATCGATGGTCGTGTCGCCCGCCAGCGCCGTCGTCTCCACGGCGAGGAAGCCCTGCTCGTTGATCGTCCCCGCGAACACTTCGTCGCCGACTTCCTTGTCGACGGGGACGCTCTCGCCAGTGATCGGCGCCTGGTTGACCGCGCTCGACCCCTCCGTCACCGCGCCGTCCATCGGGATCTTCTCGCCGGGCTGGACGAGGACCGTCTCGCCGACGGCGACGTCCTCGACGGGGACCTCGACCTGGTCGCCGTCACGGCGGACGGTCGCCACGTCCGGCGAGAGCGTCAGTAGCTCTTCGAGTGAGTTGCGCGCCCGGTCGACGGAGTACCGTTCCAGCAGCTCGGCGACGTTGAACAGGAACGCGAGCGACGCGCCCTCGACGTAGAAGTGCATCTCCGGGACGATCAGCGAGATGCCCGTCGCCGCGACGATGGCGACTGACATCAGGAAGTCGATGTCGAGGCTCAGGCTCTTCGCCGAGTAGTAGCCGTTCCGGACGATCACTTCACCGCCCGCGAGGACCGCGACCAGATAGAGCGCGTCCGCGAGCAGCAGTTCTCGTCCCGCGGCGGCCACTACTGGGTCGTTCAGCCCCGCGAGGCCGAACTGGACGAGCAGGCCCAACCCGAGGAAGAGACCGCTGACGGCGGTCTTCCGGGCGCGGCTGGTCTGCCACACGCTCTCGGTCCCGGCGTCGTCTTCAGCGCCGTCGCCGTCTGGACTGGCGACGCCGTACCCGGCGCTCTCGACCGCCGCAACGATGTCGGCCCGCGAGAGTCGGGACTCGTCGTAGGTGATCTTCGCCGTCCCCGTCGTCGGTCGCAGGTCGGTCGCGACGATCCCTTCGCGCGCGGCGAGCGCGCCGTCGACCTTGCTCGCACAGGACGAGCAGTCCATGTCGGGGACCGACAGCGAGATCTCGGTTTCCGCGGCGTCGACGGGCTCGCCAGCAGGAGCGTCGGTGGAATCGACGCCAGTAGCGTCTCCGCAGCACCCGTCCTCGCAGTGGCCCGTCCCGTCGTCACTTGGACCGCCGTCGTCCGCCGCTTCCGGGCCATCGTCTGTCATACGTGAAACGAGGCGACGAAGAGGTATTAATCCCGCTGCTACGAAACCCGGGTTTCCTAGTACGGATTGCTAGTGGATCGAGCCTGAGTTAATAACTCTACGCTACCGCTCAGGGTCTGCGGTTTCGTCGGCGTCCGCTGTCCAGATGTCTCCGTCGTCGGGCGAGGGCGCGCGCAGGTCGATCGGGCGGATCCAGACGTACCATGCCGTGAGGACGATGCTGCCGTAGCCGATCGGCCAGACGAAGTCGCTGGCGGCCACCAGCCCGGCGGACTGGACGAGACCGGCGACCTGTCCCGTCAGCGCGACCCCGACGAGCAACGCGAGCGCGAGTGCGATGTCTCCGCGGTCCATTGGGTTGTACTCCGTTCCCGTCGCAAGTAAGCGGATCGGTACGGTGATTCAGCGCCAGTGGTAGCGGCTCGAACACGTCGTGAGCACAGGTTCCCGGCGCGTGTCGCCGATCCACTCGAAACTGCCGCGGCTCTCCAAATTCGTGTACTACCCGTCCATTCACCTATTTGATAATTCGGTGTCAGTAGTCGGATAGTGCCTCCTGAAAGAGAGACTATGCAACGAATTGGTATCGGAATCGGTGCTGTGTATCTGATCATCGGCGCGTATTCGGCGTGGATGGGGACGATAGTGGGGACCGGTACCAGGCGATCGACGCTGGAATACAGCGGGTTCTTCTGGGATCGATTCGCGCTGGTAGTCCCCGTCGTCCTCGCCATCGTGGCAAACAGAATACGACAGGACAAGCGGATCGTGACGGCGCTGCTGGCTATCGCGAGTCTTGCGGTTGTGATCGTCCCCCCGGTCCGGTTCTACCTCGCAATAAATGCTCACGCCGAGGAATTCGTTCCGATGCTGGGATATCATCTGACGATGCTTAGCGGGATCTTCTTCGCATCCGCAGCGACGGCGGCGTATCTGGATCGGTGACAGATAGTGGGGGCCTGTAGGGCACGCCCAGTGAATCGACTGCGTACATCCAAAGGGACTTACTCGCCGCCGTCGATGCTCCGGGCATGACTGCCGCGCGAGAAGTCGAACTGGAGGGCCACATCATCGACTCGGGGATGATGCAGGCCACGTTCGGGATCATCATGGACATGGGCGGCTCCTTCGACGTCGAGGAGTTCCGGATCGGCCGCAAGGAGACCGAGGAGTCCTACGCCCGTCTGCTCGTCGAGGCCGACGACGAAGAGACCCTGCAGTCCATCGTCCACGAACTCCACCAGAACGGCGCCAACCCGTCGGACCCCAAGGACGTCACGCTCCAGCGTGCTCCGAAGGACAAGGTCGTCCCCTACGGCTTCTACTCGACGACGAACCACCCGACTGAGGTCCGGGTCGACGGCGAGTGGATCGAAGTCGAGAACATCGAGATGGACTGCGCCGTCGTCGTCGAAGACAGAGACGGTGAGAACGGCGGCCCGCGTGCCTACACGAAGGTCCTCAGCACCGTCGAGGAGGACGACCTCGTCGTCACCGGCGAGACGGGGATCCGCGTGAGGCCGCCCGAGCGGCCGCGCGACCGCGAGGGCGCGTTCGGGTTCATGCAGGGCGGCGTCTCCTCGGAACGGCCTTCGGAGTCGACCATCCGGCAGGTCGGCGAGGCCATCGAGGAGACCAAACGTGAGGGCGGCGACGTGCTCGCGGTCTGTGGCCCCGCGCTCATCCACTCCGGTGCCCGCGAGGATCTCGCTCGCCTCGTCCGCGAGGGCTTCATCGACATGCTCTCCATCGGTAACGGCTTCGCCGTCCACGACCTCGAACGCGACCTCTACGGCACCTCGCTGGGCATGGACACCGAGACGCTCGACCACCCGCGCAAGGGCCACAAACACCACATCTACACCATCTCGGAGATCATCCGCGAGGGCGGCATCGAGGAGGCCGTCGAGAGCGGCACCGTCGAGTCGGGCGTCATGTACGAGTGCGTCGAGAACGACGTCCCGTTCGTCATCGCCGGGTCTATCCGCGACGACGGCCCGCTCCCGGACACCATCACCGACTCGATGGAAGCCCAGAACGCCATCCGTGAGCAGGCTCACGAGGCCGATCTGGTCCTCATGCTCTCGACGCTGCTGCACTCCGTGGCGGTGGGGAACTGCCTGCCGTCGACCACCCGGACCGTCTGCGTCGACATCAACCCCGCAACCGTGACCCAGTTGCTCGACCGCGGCAGCGACCAGGCCGTCGGGATGGTCACCGACATCGGCACCTTCGTGCCGATTCTGGCGGATCACCTGCTGGACGAGGCGTAGCGGTCGCACCGAGCGACGCGAGGTGCGTTTTTTGCCCCATCTTTTTCGAGGCGGGTACCCGCAGCGAATGGATGAGCGAGGACACCCCTCGGTAAAAGCGGGCCTATTCCGCCGGAAGGACGCGGAAATTGACCGCTACGGGGGGATCCGAGAGTACGACGAACCGGTACTTCCCGGGCGTGAACGTGACGTCGGCCTCTTCTTCGCTGACACCGTGCCCGTCAGCTAACTCCGATGGTGAAAGGGGGACTGTTACCGTGGCGGTGTCACCGGGAGAGAGCATCGTAAGGCAAAGGAGCAGCCATCGCTGGTCGGTCCAGACGAGGTGGTTCCACGCGCCGTCTTCGTCGGTCTGGATGGCCCACGGGATGTTACATCCCAAACTGACGTCCTCTGACTCGCCAGTATGGTGGATCTCGAACGTGATGGATTCCCCGCGACGAACGGCGTCCGTCGGTGCCCGGAGCTGGAGCGGTTCTCGCTCGTAGGTGATCGGTTCTGACTCGAGATACGCCGGTCGCGAGTCGGAGTTCGAGCCCAGGGGGCCGACACCGAGAGTCCTCCCGACGGCGCCCCCTCCCAGGAGAGTCAACGCCCCTCCCCCCAGTACCGTCCTACGTTTCATACAGAGATCACGTTGAGTGCCGCTTCTTATAATAGGTTGCTTGGCTCAAAGAGCCGGTTTCGCCCGGTCGCTTCGTCAGGTCGATAGTCCACGACACGCCCCGTCCGGGGCATCGATGCGAGCGAAGTGAGAGAGTATCCCGGTAGACAGATCGTACTCAAACCACGTTTTAAGCATCCGTCGGGGCTACTTACCAGTCCGCTGTAGTCCCGAGCGGGATGAGCCCACAACGCCCACCCCGCGATAGCATCGAGGCGGACGGACCGCCGTGGTCCGTCTGCAGGGAGCCCTCCCGCCGGACAGCGGAGGTGATCCCGTGAAGCGCCAAACGTACGGCACCGTCGGTATCGTGGCGGTGGTCCTCGTGGCCGCTCTCGCCGTCGTCTCCGCGGGCGGCGTCCCGCTCGGCGGCGACGCGCCCGCCGACGCGACGGCGACGCCCGGAGGTGCCGACGGGACCGTCGTCCACCACGACGGGTCGCACCTCTCGCTGGAGGGCGCGCCGAACCAGACGATCGGCGGCGAGACCGACCTCGCGCCGGGGACTGAACTGGCGGTGCGGGTCGTCTCCGACGAGCCCGCCAGCCCGTTCCTCGTCTCGGAGACGACGACCGTCGACGAGGACGGCGCGTTCTCGGCGACGACCGACCTCGCGCTCGTCGACGCGGACGCCGACGCGTGGGTCACGGTCTACGGCAACGGCACCGAACTCGCGAACGTCAGCGCCCGCATCGACGCGGTCGAGGGTGAAACCCCGACCGACGGCCCCGACTCCGACGGTGCGCCGTCGCTGGAGTACGAGGGCGACCGCCTCACGCTCGCGGCGCTCGAAAACGAGACCGTGCGCGGTGAGACGAACCTGTCGGCCGGCTCCGAGGTGACCGTCCGACTCACCTCGACCTCCGACGCCTCGCCGTTCCTCGTGCAGAACACGGCGACTATCGGAGAGGATGGCGCGTTCGCCGCGCCGGTCGACCTCGTCGGCATCGCCAACGGCTCGACCTTCGAGGCCGTCGTCCGCCACGACGGCGAGACGCTCGCGTCCGCCGAGGGCATCGTCGTCGGCGGGATCAACGAGGAGCCCACTGCCGACCCGACCCCGACGAACCGTACCGGAACCGTCGCGGAGTCCAGTCGCGTCGCCGAGGAAGACCACAACACGACCCTCGACTACGACGGTGACAAACTGACCGTCGAGTCCGCGATCGACCAGAAAATCGCCGGCGAGACGGATCTCTCGGCCGGGACCAACGTGACTCTCCGGGTCGTGTCGAGCGGTGGCAAAAACCCGTTCCTCAAGAGCGCTATCGCCACCGTAAGCGAAGACGGACGGTTCACCGGCGGATTCAACATGACCGGTATCCCGTCCGGGACGACCATCGAGGTCGTCGTCTACCACGACGGCGAACAGATCGCAGTCGCCGACGGCGAGGTGGTCGAGTAAGCCGGCGCCGCCGCTCCTGAATCATCGTCATCACCCCATCGCTTGCCGTTTGCCCTGTCTCCCGGCTCTTCCGGGATTCGCTTTTCTCGTACTCTCCTATACGCCTTCGACCGTCTCGCGGAAGGCGACGACCGACTCGTGCGCGTCGGTGACCTGACTGCCCACGTCGGAGTCTTCGAGGTCGTGCAGCGCGTTCTCGATGCGGGCGAGGCGCCCGTGGTCCGGGTCGCGGTCGCGCGTCGCGAGGGTGTCGAGCTGGTCGGCGAGGCTGTCGAGGCGTTCGGCTGCGTCGCCGTCCTCGGTTTCGTCGGCTGCCGATTCGAGCGTGTCGCTGGCGTCCGCGAGGTTCTCGCGCGTCATAGTCGCCGGTTCTCGGCTCCCCGCGTTAACACTTGCGGAGCACGTCTTCGGCTGGGATCAGTCGCTCTCGGCCCGCCGGCGCGACTCGGCGTCCGCGTGAAAGACGAAGAAACCGCAGAGGAACGAGGCGATCGCGACAGGGAGCCACATCTCGACGAAGACGTCGACGACCGGCCGGATCTGGTCGCGTTCGAGTCGGGAGACGAACGGGATGGCCCCGCGCCAGGCCAGCGCGTACAGCCAGTCGATCAGTGCGTACCGGTTCGTCCGCGCAAGTATCCAGACCGCGAGCGATACCATCGTCAGCGCGTGCCAGAACTCCCAGTCGGCGAGGAGTCGGCGAATATCGGGGACCATCTGTCAATCCAGGATAGTTTTAGGTACGGAGATCGACGGAATTAGTCTTGCGGTCACTGGGATCCGCTCCCGTCCGGAGAAGCCGAGAACGCCTGAAGCGGGGGAAAGTCGAGTGTCAGCAGCGGGCGGGGGGACGGGGGTTCGGGAGTAGGTTGGGGGGAGAGGTTGGCTAGGGGTTTCGGGGGGTCGGGGGTTGCAGGGGCGGAAGTTGGGTAGGGGTACCGTGTCAGCAGTGGGCCGGGGGGATCCGCGGGCCGTCAGTAGCCGACGCCGAGGTGGGTGTGGACCTCGTCGCCGGACTCGAGTTCGTCGGCGAGCGCGACGGCGTAGTCCTCGGCGGTGATGTAGCTGTCACCCTCGTCGTCGACGACGAGTTCGCCCTCCGCGGTGCGGTACTCGCCGGTCCGCTCGCCGGGTTCGATGATCCCCGGCGGCGCGAGGTAGGACCACTCGACGTCGTCGGCCTCGCGGACGACCTCGAAGGCGTCTATGTGCGCCTGCGCGAGGGGGACAAGCTCGTCCGGGAACCCGTCGGTCTCGATGAACTGCGTGTCCTCGTCGACGTGGAGACTGCCGGCACCGCCGACCCACAGCAGTCGGTCGGTCTCGACGGCGCGGACGCCGTCGAGGACTGCCTCGGCCATCTCGACGAGGATGTCGAGATCGGCGTCCTCGCTGGGGCCCAGCGCCGAGACCACGGCGTCGTGGCCGGTGGCCGCGTCGGCGATCTCGTCGGCGTCAGTCGCGTCGAGCGCGACGGCCTCGAAGTTCTCGCCGTCGACCTGTTCGACCTCGCCGTCGCGCGACGTGCCGGTCACGTCGTGGTCGCGCTCGAGGAGTTCGTCTGCGATACGCTGTCCGATCATGCCGCTCGCACCGAGTAGGAGTACGTTCATAGTAGGTGTCTCCGTGACTTCCGTCACGCGTCGAAAAGTGCTACGTTCGCCCGCCTAATAGGCTCTCGCGGACGTGTCCGTAATCAGGGGACACGAGTGTTATCGGCCCGAACCGGGGGACGGCGGGGACCGCTAGTCGACCAGCGGGACGCAGCGAACGGGCCGGTCGGCGCCGAGCAGGAGGTTCTGGCCGGTCGACCCGAAGACGACCTTGCCGACGGGCGTGCGCTTGCGGATGCCGACGACGAACTCGTCGGCGTCGACATCGTCGGCGAAGTCCAGCAGGTCCTCGACTGGCTGGTTCCCGCGCACGAACTGGTGGGTCTCCACGGTGACGGGCAGGTCGGCGAGCGCGTCGGCGACGGCCTCGACGGCCGCCTCCCCGTCGCGGATGTCCTGTCCGCTGGTGTCGTCGCCGCCCTTCAGCGAGTTCACGACGTACACCGTGTCTTCCGGGTCGGCGACGTCCACGAGATACGCCGCCAGCGCCTCGCTCGATGCCACCGCGTCCGTCCCGACCACGAGTTTTGCCATACCGTAATTTGGGCGACCACGTTCTTAAACCCCGACTCGACCACTGATCGGGGCGGTCCCACTGGCGACCCCCGCAGACGACCGGCACGGAAACCCTTACCCGGCCGCCGCTCACTCGGTGGGTATGGCAAACTTCCTCTTCTGCTCGCTCGACGCCGCGCTGATCGGCGATATCGCGTGGCAGGTCCACCGCGAGGGCCACGACGTGAAGTACTACATCGAGGCCGAGAGCGACCGGGAGATCGCCGACGGGTTCGTTCCGAAGACCGACGACTGGCGCGGTGAACTGGACTGGGCCGACGTGGTGATCTTCGACGACATCTGGGTCGGGGCAGACATCGGCACGGGTGAGATCGCACGGGACCTCAGGGCAGAGGGCCACGCCGTCGTCGGCGGCACGCCGAACACGGACCGACTGGAGGAGGACCGCGGCTACGCGATGGACGTGCTGGAGGAGCACGGCGTCGCCACGATGGAACACCGCGAGTTCTCCGAGTTCCAGGCCGGGATCGAGTTCGTCGAGGAGAACCCGGCGCCGTACGTGATCAAGCCGCTGGGCGAGGTGCAGAACGTGAAACGCCTGCTGTACGTCGGGCGCGACGACGACGGCAGCGACGTGGTCGACGTCCTGGGCGCCTACGAGAAGGCGTGGGGCCACCGGATGAAGGGGTTCCAGCTCCAGCGCCGCGTCGAGGGCGTGGAAGTCGCGGTCTCCGGCTTCTTCGACGGCGACGCGTTCGTCGAACCGATCAACCTGAACTTCGAGCACAAGAAGCTGTTCCCCGGAAACATCGGCCCGCAGACCGGCGAGATGGGGACCTCGATGTTCTGGACGGGCAAGACCAGGCTCTACGAGGAGACGCTCGGGAAGCTTGAATCGTGGCTCGCTGCGGAGGGGTACGTCGGCAGCATCGACCTCAACTGCATCGTCAACGACAGCGGCGTCTACCCGCTGGAGTTCACGCCGCGGTTCGGCTACCCGACGATCACGCTGCAGGAGGAGGCCTTCGAGTCGAACACCGGGGAGTTCTTCCACGCTCTGGCCCACGGTGAGGACCCCGAACTGGAGGTCCACCGCGGGTATCAGGTCGGCGTCCGCGTCGTCCTGCCGCCGTTCCCCTTCGACGACGAGAAGACCTACGACGAGAATTCCCGGAACGCCGCGGTCGTCTTCGAGACCGAATCCCGGGAGGGGATCCACATCGAGGACGCCAAACGGGTCGACGGCCAGTGGCGCGCCGCCGGCGACAACGGGATGCCAATCGTCGTCACCGGGAAGGGCGAGACGATGCAGGCGGCTCGCGAGCAGGCCTACAGCCGCATCGACGACGTCATCATGCCGAACATGTACTATCGCGACGACATCGGCGAGCGCTGGATCGACGGGGACGGCGACCGGTTGCAGGCGTGGGGCTACCTCGGCCCGACCTAGCCGCCCTGCGCCCGTCCAAACCGTTTGCCGTCCACGGTCTCGGCTGCCGAGAGCGACACGTTGTTGTCCCGAGCAGACACATCGACTGGCATGGACGTCGCGGACCTCCTCCGGTCGGGAACGGATCGCTCGAAGCGCGAGTCGACGGACGAGTCGCCGTCGCCCGCGGACGGCGGATTGGAGCGCCTCGACGGGGCGCGACTCGCCGCCGATGAACCCCATCCCGACGTCCAGTCGGTGATGGAGTCCCGTCGGTTGTTCCAGACCGTCTCGATGTCGACCATCGGCGCGCGCAATATTCGCCGCCTCACGAAACTCGCCGGCTGGTTCCAGCGGGAGGACCCCCCCGCAGTCGGCGCGACGGCGGACCTGACGATCCCCGGGCCGGACGGCGAAATCGCCGTCCGGCGCTACCGCCCCGAGGGCGCCGGCCCCTACTCGACGGTCGTCTTCTACCACGGCGGCGGGTTCGTGCTCGGGAACCTGGACACGCACGACCACCTCGCCCGGCTGCTGACAGTCGAGAGCGACTGCGAGGTTGTCTCCGTCGACTACCGCCTGGCCCCGGAACACCCGTTCCCGGCGGCCGTCGAGGACGCCTACGCCGCGCTGGAGTGGGCGGCCGACGACCCCGAGGTCCTCGACCCCGACGGCGGGCTCGCGGTCGCCGGCGACAGCGCCGGCGGGACCCTCGCGGCGGTCGCGTCGCTGATGGCCACCGAGCGCGACGGGCCGGAACTCGACTACCAGACGCTCGTCTACCCCGCGGTGGGGACCGACGAGGACCAGGAGTCGATGCGGGAGTACACCGGCTACGTCCTCTCTAAGGACGACATGCGCTGGTTCGACCGCTGTTACTACGGGAGCGATATCCATCGGCGGAACCCGTACGCGGACCCCTCGAAGGCCTGTGACCTCTCCGGCGTACCGCCGGCGACGGTCGTCACGGCCGGGTTCGACCCGCTCCGCGACGGCGGCATTGAGTACGCCCGGCAGCTGGTCGGCGACGGCGTCTCCGTGCGCTTCCGGAACTACCCCGCCATGGTCCACGGCTTCGTCAGCATGCTCTCCGAGAACGAAGGCGTCGAGCGCGCCCACGAGGCCGTCGAGGCTATCGGCGAGGACCTGCGCGTCGCGCTCGATAGTTCGTGAACAGACTACTTTCAGTGGACTGCTCGGCGAACGTCCCGGCAACTCTGATCTGGAATTTGAGCGATCCGAAAGTTTACACCTTCCGGATGACCTACTAATTCCGTAGTGCCCCCCCCCGAAATTCTACGGTTTGTTCTTCCCGTTCGTTCGGCCCAGTTCGGGTCATCACTACGTCGCTCAGTCGAAAACTGCTCGGATTCGCAATCGTACTTATCGGGTTACCGATCATCATCTGGGCGGCCGAGACGGCGGGAGCTGGAAATGTTCCACTGTCAGGAATACTATTTCACACGGTGGTGGGGTCGTTCATCACCCTAAACGGCCTGTATCTCGTCGGTGTTCGATTTCGATAGAGACGCACCCGTACTGAGCGGACCCGACTCGTCGGTGAGAGTGGACACCGATTTCAGCTGAGTACTCGACGAACGTCCCGGTAACCCTGTTCTGCATGTGTCGCAGCTGTTTCTGGGTCTGTTGGGCTGGAAGGAAGTCACGTGACAGCAACCGCAGGGCACACTGAGAGTTGAAAGCCCTCGGCGGGCTCGCGGTCGCTGAGGCGGGATATCCGCGCTCTCAGCACCGCTCGCGCGGATAGTGCCCGCTCAGGCGACTACATGAACGCGAGCCCGCCTCGCCCTTTCAGTCCACCAGGGACCGCACCGCGACCGCAACAGCAACCGCCCCGCACAGCACCGCAGACAGCCACATTCCTCCCCAACCGATTCGTTGCTCGTCGCTGCGCTCCTGCGCACTCATCCCTCGCACGATTACGACGCGCGCATGAAAGCGCGCGACAGCGCGCGCCAACCGCACCGCTCACTAGGTATACTTTACCGAACGGATCGGTTCTGGGCGCAAAGCCGGATTTTCTCCACCGATTTACTGTCGAAACTGACCGGGCGGCGCCGAATCACACCGAGCAATCGATGGCGTCCGCTCAGAACCCGAACGCGCGGCGGTACTGGAGCGGCCCGGACACCTCGTCGGTCGCGTCGAGCGCGTCGGCGGCGTGGAGTCCGAAGTACGGGTCGCGGAGGAACTGCCGGCCGACGATGGCCAGATCGGCGCGGTCGTTGGCGACGACCGCCTGGGCCTGCTCGGGCGTCGTGATCCCGCCGACGGTCCCGACGGCGACGTCGCTGTCGGCGCCCTCGCGGACGGCTTCGGCGAGCGGGAGCTGGTAGTTCGGGCCGACCTGACCGGGGAACGAACCGGGCGCGATGCCGCCGCTGGAGACGTCGATCAGGTCCGCGCCCACCTCGTAGAGGTGGTCGGCCAGCCGCGCGGAGTCCTCGGCGGTCCACGACTCGCGGTCGTCGAACCAGTCGGTCCCGGAGATGCGGACGAACACCGGTTTCTCGTCGGGCCAGACCTCGCGGACGGCCTCGGTGACCTCGCGGACGAGCCGCGTGCGGCCCTCGAAGTCGCCGCCGTAGTCGTCCTCGCGGTGGTTGGTGACCGGCGAGAGGAACTCGTGGAGGAGGTAGCCGTGGGCCGCGTGGACCTCGGCGACCTCGAAGCCGGCGTCGCGGGCGCGCTCGGCCGCCTGCCGGAAGGAGTCGATCACCTGCTCGATGTCGCCCTGCTCCATCTCGCGCGTGGGAGGGGCCTCCAGCGAGTCGCCGTCCTCGTCCTCGTAGGGCCAGGGATCGGCGCTGGGGGCGATCACTTCCCAGCCGCCGTCGTCGGGGTACAGCGGCCGGCTCCCCTCCCACGGTCGCGACTTCGAGGCCTTGCGGCCGGCGTGGGCGAGCTGGATGCCCGGGACCGCCTCCTGCTCTTTGACGAATCGCGTCGTCCGCTCGAGCGCCTCGGCCTGCGCGTCGTTCCAGATGCCGAGGTCCTCCGGCGTGATCCGGCCGCGCTTCTCGACGGCGGTGGCCTCGGACATGACGAGGCCGGCGCCGCCGACCGCGCGGGACCCGAGGTGGACGTGGTGCCACTCGGTCGGGAGCCCGTCGCGCGCCTCGACGGAGTACTGGCACATCGGCGAGACCATCAGTCGGTTCGGGACGGTCGTGTCCCGGAGTTCGAGCGGGGTGAAGAGACCTGTCATCGGCGGGGCTAGCGACCGGCGACTCAAGTATCGCCCGCAGGTCGCAACGCCGGCCGCTTTCTCGATCAGGACGAAGTCCGATCGGGCGGTCGCGGTCCGTCAGGCGCCCCGGACCGCGAACTGCGAGAGCAGCGACTGGAGCCGCTCGGACTGCTGGCCGAGCGACCGCACGTTGGCGCTGACCTGCGAGGTCGACGCCGCCTGCTCCTCGGCGGCGGCGGAGACGCGCTCGGTCTCGTCGGCGGTCGAGCGGCTGATGTCCGCCGCCTCCGCGACCATCGCGACGACTTCCTCGGTGCTCGCGGCCTGTTCGTCGGTCGCCGCCCGGATCTCCTGAATACCGCTGTCGGTCTCCTCCGCGTTGTCCGCGACCTGCGAGAACGCGTCGGCGACCGCTTCGACAGCCTCGACGCTCTCGCCGACGTGGCGTTCGGCCGCCCGCGCCTCTTCGACGGTCGTCGCCGTCTGATCGCGGGTCTCGGCGATGAGCTGCTCGATCTCGGTGGCCGAGGCTCGCGTCTCCTCGGCGAGTTGCTTGACCTCGTCGGCGACGACGGCGAAGCCCTCGCCGCCGGCCCCACCCGCTCCGGACCCGGCGCGAGCCGCCTCGATGTTGGCGTTCAGCGCGAGCATGTTCGTCTGCTCGGCGATGTCGCCGATCAGTCCGACGATGTCGCCGATCTCCTCCATCCGCTCGTGGAGCGTCTCGACGTTCGCCACCGTCGAGTCGATGGCCGACTGGACTTCCCGGGAACCGTCGATCGCCCGCTCGGCCGTCTCCTGGCTGTCCTCCGCGATCTCGGCGGTCTCGTGGGACCGCTGGGCGACGGTCTCGGCCGAGGCGGCGACCTCCTCGACGGTCGTCGCGAGATCGTCCATCTCGCCGGAGACGGTTTCGAGCGTCTCGCGCTGCTCGGCGGCGTCGCCGGCGATCCCCTGTACGGACTCGCTCACCTCGGCGCTGGCCCGCTCGATCTCGTCGGCGCCGGCGGTCGCGCCGTCGCTCGCCTCCCCGACTTCGTCGGCGACGGTCTGGATCTCTCCCACCGCGTTTTCGGTGTTGTCGAGCATCTCGTTGAACGCCTCTCCGATCCGGGCCATCGCGTCGCTCTCGCTGTCGGCGTCGACCCGGACGTGCAGTTCGCCGTCGGCGGCCCGCGCCATCGCGGCGCTGTAGTCGTCGGCCTTGGCTTCGAGGTGGGCGTTCAGCTGCTCGACCTCCCGCTGGCGGGCTTCCGCCTCGGCCAGCGTCTCCTCGGCCTCCGCTCTGGCTTGCTCGATCTCCTCGCGCTTCGCTTCCAGGTCCTCGATCTCGGCGGTCTTCTCGTCGGCCTCGCGGAGCCGCTCGCTCGCTTGTTCGCGCGAGCGCTCGGTCGAGTACCAGTGGCCCATCAGCGCGCCGGCGAGCGCCAGGACGAACGTCGCGTGGATGAACGACCACGCCCACGGGTTGTTGATACCGGCCGCGTGGTTGTAGACGCGGCTCGGCTCGATCATGCCGAAGTAGCCGTGCTGGATCGCGACGAAGGCGATGCCGAGCAAGAAGGGCAACCAGTCCTCGTAGACGGCGACGACGGCCATGACGACGAAGAAGTGGAAGTGCGCCTCGATGTAGCCGCCGGAGAAATGCACGAGGAATCCCGACGTCATCACGAGGCCCAGCGTCGCGATGCCGGTACGCGCCCGTCGGCCGAACCGCGGCCACGCGGCCAGCAACGCGAGCGCGACGACGAGTCCGGTCTGCAGGAGGACGCGAACGAGGGGGATCTCGGGGATAGTCGCGCCCGTGACGGCCGACTCCGTCCCCTCGAAGGTCCCGAGCACGAGCAGGAACGGGACGTGTGCGAGCAGTACCGCGAGGATGTTCCGATGGCGACTGCGCCAGGTCTCGTCGGGGATCGAGTCGCCGCTCGGCGTGTACGCCACGAACTCCCGCAGCGTATGCTCCAAGTTGTCGACCCGGGAGCGGACCGTCCCCGGTCCGGTCGAAGTGCTTGCCATACTGCCCTGCAGGAAAACCCCGAGAAAAGCGTTGTGCAGACAGTATCACGAGAGATAATTCAACTCTCGTCGTCTGCGGGGTTCGCGCCCGTGGACGACCCGTGAAGTCGAAGCCGTTGAGTGACGCGGGTTCGACCCCCGCCGCATGGACCCTCGCTGGCGACGCATCGCGGTACTCGCCGCGGCCCTCCTCCTGATCGCGAACCCGCTGCTCGTCCCGCATCCGAAACAGCCCTCCTACACCTACCGGGCGGAACCGCTCACCGTCTCCGAGGAAGGGGTCGACATCCCGTCGGCATCCGGGAGCGAACCTGTCGTCCTTCCGGGAGTCGATTGTCCGCAGGACAGGAGCGGGACCACGCGGGGAACGACCCTGTGTGCGCTCGACGCGCGGGCGCTCGAACAGGGGTCGGTGGATCTCTCTGTGGACGCGGCTGTCGTGACGAACCTCGACGGGACGCCGCACGACGTCGACCCACCGAACCGCTCGGGAACGCGGTTCGGTGACTTCTGGCTCACCGGTCAGCGGTACACGAGTGTCGACGACCGCTACTACGAACGGATCTACACGCCGTCGAACGGCACCTACCGGCTGGCACCGGTTTCGACGCGGGAGGTCGTCGACAACGTCTCCGTCCGATATGAGTCGCCGTTCCCGGTCGAGATCGGTCCCGTCGACCCGCGGCCGCACCGCAAGCGGGTGGTCGATCGCGGCCAGATCACGCTTCCGGGCGACTACCTCGACCGCTCGATCGTCCGCCGGTCGACGTCGGAGGGTGTCTCCTACTACTACGTCTCGTTGCTCAGGTCGTCGGAGCCGCTCGCGCCCGAGTGGGCCGGCGGTCGACTCGTCACGCTAACCCGATGGATCCTCTTCCTCGTGGGACTCGCACTCGCCGGCCGCGCGGCCGGCGTCGCTGACGCTCTGGGAGGCCGGCACGACGATTCGTAACCGGGCTGGTCGTCACTCCGTTCACCCGGTAGATTTCAGCGGTCGCTACCGGATCTCAGCGAACTCCCAAAAACGCACCGCAGTCCGCCCCTCAGGTCGTCGAGGGCGATTCGAGGTGCCACCCGGGGTCTCGGCCCGTCTGCTCCATGAGATCGGAGCGACACGCCGGGCAGATGTCGGGTCTGCTGTCGGCGTTCCGGGGGACGTAGACCGCACCGCCGCACTCCAGGCACGCGCCGTCGGCGATCGTCACGCAGTCGCCGCAGAGGTTGAAGTCGTCGACTGTCAGCTCACGCAGGGGTTCGAGTTGTTTGTCCAGGGTGTACTCGTCGATGACGGCCTGACAGTTGTGGCACGGTTTCATTGCGATACATTCACACCCTTGAGATACAATCACATAGTTCTATCGTCCGCGCGAGTATTCGCCAGCGGGCACCGTGACGGCGGGCGGTGATACTGCGACAGGCAGCGAAGCGACAGCGGGGCGGCGGCGTTCGCGCGGGTGGTCGGCCGGAAGCCCTTTAGCGTCCGGCCACGCAGTGGGTTGCATGACGTACGATACCGTCGTATTCGACAACGACGGTGTTCTCGTGGGCCGGACGCAGTTCGACGTACTCCGGGAGGCGACCGCGGAGACGTTCGCGCAGTTCGGCGTCTCGGAGCCGGATCCCGCCCACGTCGAGGACATGACGATCGGCGCGACGCCCGAGCAGGTGAACACCATCAGCGACGAGTACGGCTTCGAACCCGAGCGGTTCTGGCGCACTCGCGACAGCACGGTCTCCGGCGCACAGCAGGACGAAGCGCGCGCGGGCCGGAAGACGCCCTACCCCGACGTCGAGACGCTGGCCGACCTCGACGTCTCGGCCGGCATCGTCAGCTCGAACCAGCAGGAGACCGTCGACTTCCTCCTCGACCACTTCGAACTGGGGAACCACTTCGACACGGCCTACGGCCGCGAGGACACCATCGAGAGTCTCGACCTCCGGAAACCCAATCCGCACTACCTCGAGCGCGCGCTCGAGGACCTCGACGCCGACTCGGCGCTGTACGTCGGCGACAACGAGTCCGACGTGCAGGCCGCCCACAACGCCGGCATCGACTCGGCGTTCATCCGCCGGCCCCACCGCACCGACTGGGACCTGAACGTCTGGCCCACGTGGGACATCGACTCGCTCGACGACCTCCACGACATCTGCGGCTGACTCGCGGGCGCGGACCGACCGCGCTCGGAATCACCCGCGATCAGAACACTTCGCCTCCAGTGGCTACGTCGCTCACCGCGGACCCGTCGGCACGTCGAAGCGGTCCGTGGCGACCAGCCCGGCGCCGAACAGCCCCGCCAGCGCGACCGGGATCCAGTTGCCGAACGCCGCGTTGACGCCGCCCCAGAGGATCACGAAGCTCACCATGTCGTCGAGCATGAACGGACAGGACTCCAGACGGGCGAGCAGCGCCTCCCGGTCCAGTCCCCAGTCGAACGCCGCGACGGCGACGGTCGCCGAGAGGACCCATCCGCGGTAGTTGCTCCAGGGGACGCCGTAGAACGAACCGCCCCCGTCGTAGGTCCAGAAGCCCAGCGCGACCGCGCCCGGGTCGAGCACGAAGTCGACGGCGAGGACGGTCGCGACGACGGCGGGCAGGCGGACCCACGGCGAGCGGGCACGGTCGCCGAGCAGCAGGAGGCACAGGAGGTAGCTGTTGAGGACGAGCGGGAAGAAGAAGACGGGGAGCGCGAGGGGGACGCCGCCGAGCATCGGCCCGAGGGCGACGCCGTACTCGAAGCCCCCGTAGGGCTGGCCGGTCGTGACGCCGACGAACTCGATCCCGTAGGCGTAGGCCGCCAGCGCGACGAGCGCGAGCGTCGCCCGCCTGTCGACGAGGGGCGCGACGCCGGCGACCAGCGGCAGGCGCATCACGACGACGCCGACGAGGACGAGCCACGGGTTGAACGCCAGCGCCGAGGGGAGCCACGCGAGTTCGGCAGCCAGCGCCGGCGGGAGCGCGGCGACGGCCGGTTCGAACCAGCCGAGCGCGCTGGCGAGCAGGAGGACGGCGCCGGTGACGGGGAAGACCACGGCGATGGTGAATCGGTTCTCGGTGACGAGCCGGTCGAGCCGGGCTTCTACCCAGTCGCGGTCGACTCGTCCGGGCGCCGGGAGACCGGCAGTCTCCGCGGGGTCAGGTGGCATTGACGATCCTCCAGAGGCCGCCCATCGTCAAGAGCGCGCCGACGACGGTGTTGAGCACGGGGAACCACCAGTAGGCGCGCTCGACGGACACGTCAGTCAGCGCGACGCCGGCGGTGAAGACCGGGTAGACGGCGAGCAGGCCGCCCCAGAGGGGGTGGACGAGAGCGAAGACCGCCGCCGCGAGCGCCCAGACGGCGCCGCAGTAGGCGTAGGTCCGGCGCTCGCCGAGGACGGTCGCCGTGGTCTCGATGCCGGCGGCGCGGTCGGGTTCGATGTCGGGGATGGCCGAGAACGTGTGCATCGCCATCGTCCACAGCCACGCGCCGGCGATCGCGAGCGCGGACGGGAACGACCCCGAGACGGTCGCGAAGGCGACGACGCCGGGGAGGACGTACAGCCCGTTCGAGAGCGAATCGAGGAAGGGCGTGGTCTTGAACCGCAGTGGGGGCGCGCTGTACTCCGTCGCCAGCGCGAGGAACGCGACCATCGCCACGGCGGCCTCGACCGGGAGCACCGGGATGAACGCCAGTCCGAGCGCGCCGCTGGCGACGATCGCGGCGAGGACCGCCCGGCCGCCGCGGTAGCGCACTTCCTTCTCCTCCTTCTTCGGGTTCTCCGCGTCGACGTCGGCGTCGAAGACGTCGTTGACGCCGTAGAGGAAGACGTTGGCCGGGACGAGGAAGTACAGGGTGAGCGCGACGGTGAGCGGCGTGAACAGTTCGGCGGTCTCCCGGGTCGCGAACACCGCGCCGACGGCGGCCGGCCCGGCGAGGTAGAGCCAGAAGCGCGGCCGCGAGAGGCGCAGGAGGTACCCGACGGTGGTGTCGGGGGGCGCGAGCGCGCCGAGGCGGGCCGTGACCGCCGGCTTCGCGTCGTCGGACATCGGGTCGTCGGGCATAGGTACGGGAGCGAGTTAACTGGCCGGCTCAGGCGAGGTCTTCGACCAGCGCGTCGGCGGTGTGCTGGCCGCTGATGAGACACATCGGGACGCCGATGCCGGGGGTCGTGAACGAGCCCGTGAAGTACAGGCCGTCGACGGCCGTCGACCGGTTGGGCGGCCGCAGAAGCGAAGTCTGGCGGAGCGTGTGCGCGAGCCCGAGCGCGGTCCCGCGGGTCGCGTTGTAGCGGTCGACGAACTCCGAGACGCAGAACTCCTCCTCGAAGACGATGCGGTCGCGGAGGTCGGTCCCCGTGTTCTCGGCCACGTCGTCGAGTATCTGCTCGCGGAAGCGCTCGCGCTGCGCCGGGGAGTCCTCGAGCCCCGGCGCGATAGGCACGAGGACGAAGAGGTTGCTGTGGCCCTCCGGCGCGACGGTGTCGTCGGTCTTCGAGGGCACGCAGAGGTAGTACGCGGGTTCGTCCGGCCAGGCCGGCTCCTCGAATATTCGGTCGAAGTGCGGGTCCCAGTCGTCCGGGAGGACGAGCGTGTGGTGGGCGAGTTCGGGCACGTCGCCCTCGACGCCGAGATAGAGGAGGTACGCGGAGGGGGCGTAGGTTCGATCTGCCCAGTAGTCGGCGTCGTACTGGCGTTCGTGTTCGGGGAGGAGTTCCTGTTCGGCGTGGGCGTAGTCGGCGTTGACGACGACGCGGTCCGGCCGGCGTTCGGTCCCGTGCTCGTCGACGACGGAGAACCCCCGCTTGCGGCGAGTGATCTCCGCGACCTCGTTACCCGTCTCGAAGGTCACGCCGAGTTCGCGACAGAGGTCGACGAAGGCGTCGATCACGACGCCGATGCCGCCGGGGTGGTCGCCGTTTCCGTCGGGTTCGTTCGCGACGGGGTAGTAGACGCCCATGTTGAAATCGACGTGGCTCATCATGTTGTAGAGCGCGGGCGTGTTGCGGGGTGACCCGCCGAGGAAGACCAGCGTGTACTGCATGATCTGCTGGAGCTTCGGGTTCTCGAAGTAGTTCTCGACGTGGCCCTGCATCGACCGCAGGAGCGTGAGCCCGACCGGCGTCGCGCGCATCACGTCCAGGTCGATCCAGTCGCGCAGCGACGAGCGGTCCTCGTAGACGAACTTCTCCATCGCCGTCCCGTAGTGGCGCTCGCTGGTCGCGAGGTACTCGTCGAAGGCTTCGCCCGCGCCCGGCTCTATGGACTCGAACAGCTCGCGGTTGGTCGCCCGGTCGGCCGCGATGTCGATCCGTTCGCCCGAATCCTCGTCGGACGGGCCACTGCCCGTTTCGCCCTTGAAGAAGATACGGTAGTGCGGGTCCAGTCGTTCGAGGTCGTAGTAGTCGCCGGGCGTCTTGCCGAAGTGGCCGAAGAAGCGCTCGAACACGTCGGGCATGAGGTACCACGACGGCCCCATGTCGAAGCGGAAGCCATCGGCTTCGAGGCGGCTGGCGCGGCCGCCGAGCTGGTCGTTTTTCTCAACGAGCGTCACGTCGGCGCCGGCGTCCGCGAGGTACGCCGCCGCAGAGAGCCCGCCGACGCCGCCGCCGACCACCGTCACCGACACGCCGTCAGCCCGTCCCGAGCGCCATGTCATCATCGGTCGATTGCGACCCGACGGGCAAAAAGGAGGCGCCCAACCCGTCCGGTCCGCTCCCATGCGAACCGCCCTTCAACAGCCCCGTCGGAACTTCGAGAAAGGCTGGGACGGCGGAATAGTCGCCGTTCAGCCCTCCCGGAGCGACAGACTTAATAATAAGTGTCCCGGACTTCACAAGTAATGGGTATTAACGAAGAGTCGTCGGTTAATAACTGGGTCGGTGGTCTCTCGACCGTGGGCGCCGCCGGTGTCGTCGTGCTGCTGGTGCTGTCGGTGGTCGCGGCGGTGACGGAGACCTGGAAGGTTCTCGTCATCGGATGGGTGGCGTTCGCGGCGATGGTCGTCGGTGCGTATCTCGGCGGCCGGGCCGACTCGACGAATCCACAGCGGCTCGTGTGGGGCTACGGACTCGCGAGCGGCGCGATGGTGACCAGCGCCGCGATGTTCCTCGTGCCGCAGGCCATCAACATCGGCGCCACGGCGGGCGCGCCACAGATCGGCGGCATCGGCATCGCGGCCGGTATCGTCGTCGGCTACAGCGGCCACGTCGTCGGCCACCGCCTCACCCATCGGGACCTCCCGATGGACGTGACGACCGCGCAGATCACCGCCCACGCGCTCTCGGCCGGTCTCATCATCGGCCTCGTCTACGGGTCGATGCAGGAGGTCGGCCTCCTGCTCGGGCTGGCTATCGTCTCCCACAAGGGCCCGGCCGGATACGCCGCCGCCCGCCGCCTCCGGCGCAACGGCAAGCCCGTCTCCGCCCTGCTGCTCCCCGCAGCCGGCGTCGGGATCACGGCGATCCCCACCGCATCGCTGCCGGTCCCCGCGATCGCTGCGCTGAACGCCGTCGTCTTCGGCTTCGCGGCCGGCATCTTCCTCCACATCGCGATGGACTTCCTCCCCGTCTGTGAAGCCGGCTCGGAGATCGACGAGGTGTGTTCGCTCCACGAGGAGTCCCACGACCTGCTGGATCGCCTGCGCGTCCACGCCGTCGGCAGCACCGTCGTCGGTGCCGTCGTCGTCGTCGCTGCGTGGCTCGTCGTCTCTCCCTAAACTATCGGGCCGGTCGATTGCGGGCGATAGAAGGACTACAGTTCTCGTTTCGTCTCCGGGTCGTCCAGGTCCCAGAGGACTGCGGGGAGGAAGGCGTCGAGGTGGTCGATCACGCGACGCTCGGAGACGCCGAGGCCGTCGCAGTGGTCGTGCGCTTCCTCGCGGACGGAGACGTAGATGTCACTGCCGTCGCGGTCGGTCGCGTCGCCGTCCCCGACGGTGACTTCCAGCGGGAAGACCGAACACCGCGCGGGCTTCCAGTCGTGTTCGTCGTGGAGCGCGCAGAGGCCGTCGTCGCGCAGGAAGAAGCAGGCAGCGCCGTCCTCGCCGACGCGCTCGTCGCGGTCTTTCTCCTCCTTCCGGACGAAGTCCTCACCGCGGAACTGCGTGGTCGCTTCGGCGAGGTCGGCGACGTTCGCGAGTTCGAGGAAGTCGGGTTCGTACAGCAGGACGCCGTGGTGACAGCACCACGTGCACTCCTCGACGCACTCGAAGGTGAGCGCGGGGTCGAACGCGACCACGGCCTCCTTGCCGGGGTGGACCTCGACGACGCGGGCGTCCGTGGACACGCCTCTCCGTCCGCTGTCGAGCGGCAAATGCCTTTCACTCCGGCTCGCGCTCGGGGACTCGATCGCGGTCGCGTGCCCGACGGTCTCCGTCTGCCGCTCGGTCGTCGGCGGTCCCGCCGTCGGCGATATCCAGATCCTCGGTCTCGACCAGGCGTTCGAGCCGGCGTTCGAACTCTACGTCGTCGATCTCGCCCGCGGCGTAGCTCTCGCGGAGCCGCTGGAGGGCGTCGTCTTCGGCGTCGTTGTTCGCGTCCCCGGTCGCTTCCGCGGCGTTGCGCTGGTCGAGCCACGCCTTGACGTCGACGTATTCGGAGACGATGGCGATGACGGGGACGAGGAACAGCCACCCGACGATGGCGACGGTCACGGCCGCCGCTTCCCCGAAGAAGATCCCGGCCAGCGCCGTGAGCGGGAGCGTCGCGACCGCGATGACGGCCACGACCCCCTCCAGCGGGTTGTCCGTCTCGTCGCTCATACGTCGGCTACCGGGCCGGCCGGTATAGTTCTCGGGGACGCCGTCGAGCGCTCGTCACCGTGCGCGATAGCGCTATGCTCGCTGGCGCCGTAGCGTCACGCATGCCCATCAGTATCGAGGAGTTCGAAACCACTCCCGAACCCCGCCTCCGCCCGCAGGCCGCGGGCGCCGAGAACGCCGACCGCGTGCTCGCCTTCCTCACCGAGCGCCGCGAACAGGCGTTCACGCCCACCGAAATCGGCCGGCTCACCGGCGTCCCGCAGGGGAGCGTCGGCGTCGTCCTCGCGCGACTCGAAGACCGGGAACTGGTCCGCCACCGCGGCGCCTACTGGACCATCGGGAGGGGACCGACTGCGAGATAGCCGTCGTCGGTCGCCACAGTCAGTTCCCACATCATGTGCGACGCCCCTCTCGGCTTTCTTGGCCGTCCTGGTACCGTCTACGCGCTGAACCAGTTCTGATGGACGTCACCGCGATGCACTCCCTGTGCCTTACCCACGGGATCGAGAGGGACGAATCTGCTTTGGACGGTTCGCGGTACCCAGCGACTCACGTCGTACCAATTAGTATCACATTTGATGTTCATAGCCTGCGGTTTATATACCGGTCATTCGACTATCAGTCATGACCGACGATTCGGACATGGTTTTCGCGGGAGACGAGCGACGGGAGCTAGCGTTCTCTCTGGGGCAGGGAGCGGGGAAGATCCCGCTGTCTGGTCTTTTCGTTCGACCGATAGTGTGGTGCTATTCGATCATGCTCAACTTCGTCCCGGCGATGTTCTCGATAGTTAGAAAGCGCGGCCTCGGCGAGCGGATGGCCGCGGACAACCGGGAAATTCTGAAGGAACTGATGGCCGGATTCCGTGGAGCGGAATCCCCATCGGGTCAGGACGGGGCTTGAGATGGCGGGCTACGAGAGGCGGGCGTTTCTCGCCTGTGCCTCGTCACTCGGTGCGGCCGCACTTGCAGGCTGTTCGGGCGATAGCACCAGTGGGGACAGTGGTGACGACGACGACGGCGGCAGCTCGGGATCGGACGATCTGACGATCACGGACAACGAGATCGGCAGTAACGGGACGGTCACGACTTCGACGCTCACTATCGAGAACACCGGATCGGAAGCGCTCGAACCGACCGTCTCCGTAAACCTCGGCATCGGTCCCGACGGGTTATACGGCGAACACGCCGACGAGCGCAGTGTCTCGATCGCAGGTGGCGAGACCGCAGAAGTCACGCTGGATCTATTCGACGGCAACGACCTCACAGCAGTCGCGTTCGACGAGGTGCAGAACGGGTACTTCACTCTCACGTACTTCGTCGATGGTGTCGAAAAGTCGAATCAGGAGTTCGGAGAGGAATCGTCGCAGTACGTGAGTTTCAAGGTGCTCTACAGTGGAAGCTGGCAAGGGTCACTCGGCACTACGAGTGGCCAGCGGAGTATCTCGGGTCGAGGTGATAGCCACCTACCCGTCGACAACAGTGCGGACATCGTCTCCGGCAACGCGCAAAAACAGGACGACGGTTCCGGGACGCTCACAGCCCAGATTATCGTGGACGGCGAAGTAGTCAACGAGCAATCCACCTCCGCGGGCTACGGTGTGGCCCAGGTTAGCGAGAATATCTGACTCCGTAGTCCGAAATCGCTCTTTCGCTTCTTCGGCCGACTTCGGACAGGGGACCGTGTAGCTGTAGATCTGGACGGGTTAGTTGTACTCGCGCCAGCGATACCCGCACTCCTTGCACTTGAAGAATCGCGTCGGCGGCTCGTCGGCGGCGCCGGTCTGTTTGATCGTGTACCAGGCGACGCCGTGGCCGCACTCCTCGCAAGTGACGCTCTTGTCCGTCGGTTTCCCCTCGAAGTTGGCCCCTTCCTCGGTCTCGATGACCTCGTCGCCGGCCTGTTCGTCGGTGGTGACGAACTGCTCGGCGCGGTCCTCGTCGACGCCGGTGGTCGCGCCGCAGCTCTTGCAGACCATCTCGTCGCCGTCCGAGTGCATCATCGAACCGCAGTCGTCGCAAAACTGCATGTCTCCTCCGTTGTCCGCGCGGACACATCAATATCCCGTCTCCCTCGCGACGGTCGCGCTGTCGCCCGCCGCGCTACGCGTCGTCTTCGAGTTCACGCCGCTCCGCGACGACCGGACAGTCGGCGACGCGGACGGTGTCGACGTCGACGAACGCCAGGATCTCCGTCCCCGGGTGCGTGCAGGTCACGTCCGGCGGCGGCGAGAAGTGTTCGCAGCCCTCACAGTAGGCGTGTTTCGACACCTCCACGACGTCATCTTCGTCGCCCGGGGACGACGGGCCGTCGGCGTTTGCGGCCTCCGCTCCTGTGGCCCCGTCCGACTCCGGATCGGGTTCGGACTCGCCGTCGTCGGTGAGGCGCTCCCAGACCTCGTCGGGGTCGATGCCCTCGACGTCAGACCGCTCGAAGGCGCTCGGGTTCGATTCGAAGGGGTCCTCGTCGGAGACCTCCACGTCCGCGAGCGGGTCGTCCGCGCTTGCCCGGGTCGGGTCGGACGAGTGGCCGATCTCGTCCTTCTCAGGGCTGGTCCCGTATTCGAACGGGTCGCCGTTCTCATCGCTCTCCGATTCCCGTCCGTCCGTGGGGTCTGTCGCTCGCTCGTCCGCACCCCGAGAGTCCCCGGACTCACCCGCTGAGTCGCCGCCGAGTGAGTCGAACGGGTCGCCCGCTCGGTCGCGATACTCGTCGAAGGAGTCGAAAGGGTCGCGGCCGCCGCCGTCGTCGTCGGCCTCGTCGTCGCGGGAGTCCGCGGCCCCGTCGTCGTCGGAACTGGAATCGTCGCTCACGTCGGTCACTCCCGCTGGGCGGCGTCGGGCACGTTCGAGCGGTCGGTCTCGGCCTCGTCGCCGGCTTCGAGCCGGCGGGCGACGGTGAGCTTCGGCTTGCCGAAGAGGCCGCTCGGCAGTTGTACGTCGCTCACTGTCGCGTCGCAGTGCGGACACTTCGGCTCGTGGAGCAGGGCGATGTCGACCGGCTCCCGACAGTTCTCGCAGACCGCCCGGTCCGCATCGAGTTCCGCCGCGGTGGTCTTCAGCCGCTCGACCGCGTCGGCTCGACCCGACCGGGCCTGTTCGGCCTCGCGCAGGTCGCTGACGACCCACGCGACCGTCCGCAGTCGCTCCTCGATCTCGTCGAGGTGGTCGGTGGCCTGCTCGATCTCAGCGACGCGGTCCTCGATCTCGTCGAGCCGGTCGTCGACCTCTCCCGCAGAATCGTCCTCGACGCGGTATTCGAGCCCGTCCAGCGCCGATTCCAGGTCGTCGACTGCGGTCGAGAGCGTCGCGAGTTCGCCGAACTCCGGGTGAGTGTGGTCGGCGTCGGCCTTCGCGTCGGCCTCCCGCTTGACCTGCACCACCCGCTCGCGGACGTCCCCGATCTTCTCGGCGAAGTCGGCTTCGATGCGGTCGATCTCCGCGCTGAGCCCCTCCTCGACCGCGCCGATGTCGACGGCCGCGTCGGCGTCGAACTGCTCGGCGACGGCGTCGGCGATGTCCGGGAGTCGCTCCGCGAGGACGTCCCTGACTTCCGACTCCACGTCGGGTTCGAGCGCGGTGCTCACGCTCTCGTCCCCGAGTTCCTCGGCGGCGCGATAGGATGCGAGTAGCTGGACGACGACGGTCTCGCGGTCGACCCCCAGGTCGTCGGCCTTGCGGTCGAGCCACGCTGCCACGTCTGCGGGCACGGAGGCGTGTACCGCGGCGTCGTCCGACGACTCGCTCGCCATTGTCCTGTGTTGTCGCGACGAGGTAGTTAAGGGTTTGCCACCGGTTCTCGGAAATCGAATCTGGAGACCGCCGGGAAAAACCGATCTCGACGGGAGTTCCACTACTTCGGTAGGGCCGTTCCTGTCATCGGATCTTGCGCACGTCGCTGATGTCGAAGCCGCCGTCGCCGATCTCGGTCTCGAACTGGACGATGTTCTCGTCGTCGATCGTCGAGAGGACGCCGCGGAACTGCTTGACGACGAGCGTCCGGGCGCGAGTTGACCCGCCGCTGGCCCACTGGAACTCCAGTGTCCCGTCGACGCTGTCGACGAGCTGGCCGTACTCGGTCTTCGAGACGGTCTCCCGGCCGACGTGGGCGAGGATGACCCCGTTCCACTGATTGGCGCCCTTCTGGAGGCCCTTGATGAGGAAGACGACGTCCGACCAGTTGACGGTCTTGTCGCGGCCGGCGGTGCTGATCAGGTCCGACACCGAGTCGATGACTACGAGGTTCCCCGGCGCGTGTTCGACCAGCAGACTCCCGAGTTCGCCGAGGATGTCGTCGCGCTCCTGGCGCGCCCGGAGGTCCTTGATGTCGGCGGTCGCTTCGGCGTACCAGTCACGGGGGACGGGACTCTGGTGGAAGTACTGCTCGGAGAGGTCGTGATACTGCACCGCGTCGATTCCGGCGTCGACGATGTCGTCGCCCATCGTCATCCCCACTTCGTCGGCGAAGCGCTCCTCGCCGGCGGTGAACGAGACGAAGTGGACTTCTTCGGGAGGCGTCGCGTTCGCCGCCGGATCGCCGTAGTAGAGGCTGTGGAGGTCCTCGTCGGCCCGTCCGAGGGCGTTCATCAGCGCGCTCGTGTGCAGGAACTCCCGCGACCCCGCGCCGCCCTCGCCGGCGACGAGGACGACGCTTCCCGCCGGCGCGCCGCCGCCGAGGGTCGTATCGAGCTGGCGGACGCCGAAGGGTATCCGATCCATGCGCCGAGGTTCGTCCCCTCCCGCTTACCTGTTTCGCCGCAGTTCTCGCTCGCTGAAACTCACGATCGGTCGATCCAGAAGCGACCGCTCGGTTCGCCGATTCGACTACGACGGTTCGATCCGGGCGCCCTCGTTTCGCGGACGAGCGACCGTCACGCGCCCGCCGTCGGTGACCTCCTCGAGGGCGTCGCGGGCCGCGTCGGCCACGTCCGCCGCGTAGTCGGCGTCCGTCAGCGCGTAGACGGTCGGCCCCCACGACGACTGCCCGGCGCCGGCGACAGTCGGCTCGTCGGCGAGTCGGTCGATGATCGCGCCCGCCGGCGGCCGGTAGACGCCGCCCTGTTCGTCGGCGTACCAGGCGCCGTTGAGCCGGCCGAGGCGGGCGATCGCGGCCCCGAAGCCGGAACGGTCGCCCGTGGCCGCCGCGGGGAGGAGGTGCTGGGTCACCAGCTGTGCGATCTCCTCGGCGATCCCGGGGTCGGCGCGCTCGACGACCGAGCGCATGCTCTCGTCTTCCTCGTCGCCGCTCCGGCCCGGCCCCGCGTCCGGGATGGCGAGGACGAACCGCCAGTCGTCGGGCAGGTCGTGGCGGGCGACGACCGGCGGGACCGTCCACTCGCCCTCGGCGGGCGGCGCAGTCGTGAACCGCTCGGTCGGG
Source organism: Halosimplex yunnanense (assembly GCF_054504345.1). Classification (NCBI taxonomy): domain Archaea; kingdom Methanobacteriati; phylum Methanobacteriota; class Halobacteria; order Halobacteriales; family Haloarculaceae; genus Halosimplex; species Halosimplex yunnanense. The sequence continues at coordinate 417,624 of NZ_JBTJEL010000037.1, forward strand.
TGTCCCCCGTCGACGACGAACCCTCCGGATTCGAAGGTGGCGACCCCGATGCCGCTACGGCCGCCCCGGCCGAGCGCCGGCGCGTGCTCCCGCGGGTCCGCGTCGATATCGTAGGCGCCCGCGACGGCCGCGAGGCTGGCGAGCGCGAGTTGCGTCCCGCTGCCGAGGCCGGCGTGGCGCGGGAGCCGGTCGTCGACGCGGACCCGCGCGCCGGGTACCTCGAGGTGGTCGACGACCCGCTGGACGTACGGGGTGACCGCCTCGTCGTCGCAGTCGACGGTCTCGGCGCGCTCGGCGCGCAGGTCCAGCCGGGGTTCGGCGAGCGCGACGCCGACGCCCCCGTAGAGCCGGTTGTGCGCCAGCGAGAGGTTCTGGAAGCCGACGTGGAGGCGACAGCCGACCGTGACGCGCGTCATGGCACGGGCGACGGCCCCCCGGACCTACGGCCTTTCGACACCGGCGTTCGTCGCCGGAGTCCGCGACGCCGCCGTCCGGACGTGTCTCGGCTCTGAATCGGTCGCGCGCGTCGGCAGGAGCGCCGGTCGGGGACCGGCCGCCGCCGACGACTGAGAGAGCGGGGGGAACTACGCGAGCGGGAGCAGTTCGGTCGGCAGGCTGCCGGGGAGTTCGTCGCGGTCGTGCTCGGCGTCGAGGTGCAGGTCCGGGCCGCGGGCGATCAGCCGCTTGGGGTTGACGTCGGGGTGGGTCGTGTAGTAGTGCTCCTTGATGTGGTCCATCCGCACCGTCTCGGCGACGCCCGGCGTCTGGTAGAGGTCCCGCAGGTACGGCCAGAGGTTGTCGTACTCGTGGATCGCCCTGACGTTGCACTTGAAGTGGGTGTGGTAGACGTGGTCGAAGCGGATCAGCGTCGTGAACATGCAGACGTCCGCCTCGGTCAGCCGGTCGCCGGCGAGGTAGCGCTGGTCTTCGAGCACCTCGTCCCAGTGGTCGAGCGCGCCGAACAGGTCGTCGATGGCCCGGTCGTAGGCCTTCTGCGAACTGGCGAACCCGGCGCGGTAGACGCCGTTGTTGATCGGGTCGTAGATGTCCTCGATGATCCGGTCGACTTCGTCCTGGTAGCCCTCGGGGTACAGGTCCACGTCGCGCTCGGCGACGGCGTCGAACTCGGTGTCGAGCATCCGGAGGATCTCCGCGGACTCGTTGTTGACGATGGTCTCCTCTTTCTTGTCCCAGAGCACCGGCACCGTCACGCGGCAGGTCGCGTCCGGGTCCGCTTTCTGGTAGACTTCGCGGAGGTAGTCGCTCCCGTTGATCGTGTCGGGCGTGCACCCGTCCTTGTCGGGGGTGAACTGCCAGCCGCCCTCGTCGCGGTAGGGATCGACGATGTCGACCGAGATGTGGTCTTCGAGGCCCTTCAGCGACCGGATCAGCAGCGTTCGGTGCGCCCATGGGCAGGCATAGGAGACGTAGAGGTGGTACCGGCCGGATTCGGGCTGGAAGCGCGCATCGGGGTCGTCCTCGACCCGGTCGCGGAAGCTCGTCTCCTGGCGCTCGAACTCGCCGTCGTCGTTCGTGTAGTCCTCGACGTCCGTCCGCCACTCGCCGTCGACGAGTTTGTTCATGACGGATTCACGTAGGGTCGCCACGTTCAAAAGAACCCCAGTGACGCGCGTGTAACCGCGTATTCCGCGGTTCTGCGGGGGCGAGTGCCAAAGAGTTTAGTGTCATCCCGGCGATGAACGGGCCAGCACACGGGTGGGCCGATGGAACACGTAATCGACGTCGAGGACGGCGATGCGGAGGTGCTCGAACGAACGGGGGGCGGTGGGCTCCTCGCGCGCGGGTTGCTCGCGGACCGGCCGCTGGCAGCCTACGTCGAGTCCGCGGAGACGCCGCGCTACGTCGTCCGGAACAAGAAACAGGGGGTATCGATCGAACGAACGGCGGGGGAAGACGCGGTCGCGTCCGATACGGGGGAGGGGATCGTCCCGGACGGCGACCACAGCGCGGCAGCGCTGGTGACGGACGTGCGGGTGCTGTTCGCGGTCGGTCGGGCCGACGGCGACCGGACGCGCTCGGTGCCGCTATCCGACGTGGTCGACGCGCGGACGGACGACGGCTTCCTGGGGGGTGCGCTCGTCCTCGACGCCGTCGATGGGGTGCAGTACCGATTCCCGACGCGGGGCGACCTCGACGCCGTCCGGGAGTTCGTCGACGCGGCGGCGGGGACCTGGGCGCGGGCAGAGCGCCGGCTCGAAACTGCAGCGGACGCGCTCGATCGCGCCGACGAACGGCTCGATTCCGGCGACGTCGACGCAGCACTCGACCTCATCAACGGCGCACGCGAGTCGCTGGCGGCCGCCCGGGAAGAGGCGGCGTCACTCGACGGCGCCGCCGCGTCGCTCGCGGACCGGTTCGACTCCTCGCGGGCGCGACTCCGTCAGTACGAGCGGCGCGTCCACGTCGAGCGGGCCGAACGAGCGGGCGAACGGGCCCAGGCCCGTCGAGAAGACGACGAGTACGAAGCGGCGATGGACTTCCTCGAGCGGGCGGACGAGAGCTACGCCGCGGCGCTGTCGGTCGACGCGGACTTGCCGACCGACGCCTCCATCGAGCGCCACCGCGACCTCCTCGCGGCCGAGCGCGCGCGGCTGGCGAGCGCCCCGCTGGAACGAGCACGCGCGGCCGTCGAGGAGGCGTCGTCCGCCGACGATCCTGCGGACGCGGTCGAGTGGTGGGAGCGCGCGCTCGACCGGTACGAGACGCTCCTGACGCTGGACTGGGGTCGCGACGAACGCCGTTTCGACGGCGAGCGGATCCGCGAGCGCCTCGCCACGGTCGCCGAGCGACTGGTCGACGCCCGCTGTGAACGTGCCAGGCGGGCTATCGACCTGCTCGACGACGCGCCGACGAGTGCGGCAGGCGCGGCGGTCGAACGTGCGGAGGCAGCGCTCGACGCCGCCCACGACGTGGCGCGCGAACGCGCCCCCGAAGCGGTCGACACCGTCGAACAACTGCGGAACCGACTCGACGAGCAGCGCGCGCGGGTCGACGAACCGGTGGACGACTCCGGAGACGCCGCCGTTCGCGAGACCGTCGTGATCCCGTCCGCGGAGGAAGCGACCGACGACGAGGCGAACGACGTGGACGGGGACGAGACGGTCGACGCGGATGAGACAGTCAACGCGGGCGAGACGGGCGACGGAAGCGATACAGCGGTCGATGACGACGACGGGTACGCCGAAGCCGGTCACGGGGACGCTGGCGTCGAGGAGACGCCCGAAGACGTCGACGAGGAGATCGCGAACGCGCTCGCGGACGCGATGGCCGAGGAGGTCGGCGATTCCATCGCGGAGACGGTCGACGAAGCGATAGTGGGGGTTGACGGCGACCCGGCTGGCGCGGAGTCGCCGGACAGCAACGATGATCCCGCCGAGGATGACGCGCGGGACGACGGTGAGGAGTCGCGCGCCGACGGTGAAGAATCGCGCGGCGACGATCACGACGAAGACGAGTGGGTGTTCGTCGACGGCGAGACGGACGACGAGTGGGTTTCGGCGACCCGGACGGGGACGGCCGACGCGGATACCGAAGGCGTCGCTGCCGAAAGTGCCGATAGCGACGAGGCCGGCTCGGATTCCGGCGTGGGCGACGCTGACGCCGACACGGATCCCCTCGACACCGAGACGCGGGTCGAGCGGTCGGGATCCGTGCCGACCGAGTCGACGGGCAGTGAGGGGTCTGGGAGAGATATCCCTTCGCTCGACGCCGATGGGTTCCGATCGCTCGTCACGAGGGTGTTCGAGGCGACGGGCTGGGAGACCGAACCCCGCGGCGAGTCGCTCGGGACTACCGACCTGCGCGCGACGACCCCTCGACCGGTAACGGTCACCGCCGCGGTGCTGACGGTCGACGCCGGCACTGCCGCGGCAGTCGATCCCGACGACGTCGACCGGATCGCCGAAGCCGTCGAGCGGGACGGTGACCTCGACGAGGCAGTGGTCGCTGCCGGCGGCCAGTTGCCGGAAGCGACGCGCAAGCGGGCGTCGGACCGGGAGGTCCGGGTCGTGGACCCCGCTGAAATCGATGATCTGGTCGACGAGACCGGAGTTTCGCTCCCGGGCGAGGAATCGACGGAGTCGTGAGCGGCGACCGCGGGGTGCCAGCCGGGAGAGCCGTGGCGAACTCGTGGCAGGCAGGCGCACACCCCCGCGCGGGTTCGAAGCCCTTTTACCAACGCTAGGCCACGTCTACACCAAGACCATGTCCGAGAAACCAGCCTCGATGTACCGGGACATCGACAAGCCCGCGTACACCCGACGGGAGTACATCACTGGTATTCCCGGTTCGAAGATCGCACAGCACCAGATGGGCGACAAGAACGCCGACCCCGACGACTACCCGGTCCAGATCTCGCTCATCGTTGAGGAGTCCGTCCAGCTGCGCCACGGCTCGATGGAGGCCTCGCGCCTCTCGGCCAACCGCCACCTGATCAAAGAACTCGGCGAGGGCAACTACAAGATGGTCCTCCGGAAGTTCCCCCACCAGGTCATCCGGGAGAACAAACAGGCGACCGGCGCCGGCGCAGACCGTGTCTCCGACGGCATGCGACAGGCCTTCGGGAAGATCGTCGGCACCGCCGCCCGCATCCAGGCCGACGAGCAGCTGTTCACCGCCTACTGCGACGTCGACCAGGCCGAGGAGGTCAAGGAAGCGTTCCGCCGCGCGTACAACAAGATCACGCCGCCGTGCCGCATCAAGGTCGAACGCGGCGAAGAACTGCTGATCGCGTAACGCGGCTCATCTCGCTTTCTCGGTATCGCTCGCCGCCGAGCGACCGCACCGATTCGGCAGCGACCGCGTCCGGGCGGACGACGCCGGCGACTGACTCCCGGTTCGTCTCTCTTCCTTACCGCTCGTAGCTGTGGCCGTCGCTCACCGGCGGGGCGCCGATGCCGATCACCCTGACCGGATCGTCGGCGTCGGCGGGGTTGTGCGCGCGGTGCGGGCTCTCCGGTTCGGCGACGAAGAACTGGCCCGTCTCGACGCGATACGTCTCCTCGGGCGTCTCGACGGCGAGCGTCCCGTCGATGACGTAGAACGCCTCTTCCTGCGTATCGTGGTAGTGGAGGCCGGAAAGTGGGATCTCCTCGCCGGGCTCGACGCGGTAGGTCCGCAGCCCGAGGTTGTCCAGGTCGGCCGCTTCGCTTACGTAGCGCATCTCCGAGGGACGATCCGGTTCCGGGTCGAGGCCGTCCGGGTCGACGACGTGGTAGCCCATGCCGCGGGATTCACGCCGGGATCGGTTAAAATCAACCCGTGGGATCGGCCCGATCAGACTCGGACCGCCGCGCACTCCCGTCGGTGAGCGTCACATTGAGGTGCTACCGGTCGAAGGGGAGCGTATGGTCAGGCTGGCGGTGGCGACGGACGCCGAAACGTACGAGCGGATGCAAGGCCCGCTCGCGGACCGTGGCATCACCGCCGAGCACGTGCAGTCGCGCGAGCGGGCGATCTCGCTCACCGACCCGCCGTGGGGCGAGTTCGACGTCGGGTTCGTCTACCCGCCGCGACTCATGGAAGGCGGCGTCGCCGCCGCCGCACTGGACGTCCCGTGGGTCAACGACCGCGAGGCGATCCTCCGCTCGCGCAACAAGGCCGACGTGATCACCCGGCTGGCCGACGCCGGTGTGCCCGTCCCCGAGACGGTGATGGTCTCGAACCCCGTCGACGAGTCGGCGGTCGCTGCCGCCGTCGAAGACTTCGACCGGCCGGTCGTCGTCAAGCCGAACTCGACGACCCGCGGCGTCGGCGTCGCGAAGGCCCACGACCTCGACTCGCTGCTCGGCGTCGTCGACTACCTCGATCTGGTCCACGACTTCCACGCGACCGGCGACAAGTCCTATCTCGTCCAGGAGTACCTGCCCGGCGCGACTGACTACCGCGTGATGGTCCTCGACGGCGAGTACATCGGTGCCGTCGAGCGCCGTCTCCCCGACGACGCGCTGGAGGCCGGTCAGTGGAAACACAACGTCCACCGGGGCGCCGAGGCCAGCCGCGTCGACCTCGACCCCGAGTTGCGCGACCTCGCCGAGCGGGCGGCCGACGTGCTCGACATCCAGTTCCTCGGCGTCGACCTGCTCGTGACCGACGGCCGCGCCGTCGTCAACGAGACCAACGCCCGGCCCACCATCGACGACGCCTCGAAGTACGTCGACGGCTTCTGGGACGACCTCGCCGACCTCGTTCGCCGGACTGCCGAGGAGTAACTACTCCCGAATCTCGTCGGCGACTCGTTCCAGTTCTTCGAACTCCTCGTCGGAGTAGGCGATGACGCGCACGTCCGCCAGTCCGTCGCTCTCGTAGCCGGCGATCGTCTCGCAGACGATGCGGGCGCCCTCGTCGAACGAGAAGCCCGCGACGCCGGTTCCGAGGACGGGGACGACGATCGACTCGCAGTCCAGTTCGTCGGCGCGAGCGAGGGCGTTACAGGTCGCGTCGGCGATGGACTCGCGGGTGGCCTGCCCGTCGCCGTAGTGGGGCATCGCCGCGGCGTGGATCACGTACTCGGCGTCGAGTTCGTAGGCGTCGGTGACCGCGACGGCGCCGAGGTCGACCGGCCCCTTCGACGTGGCCTCGTCGTTAATCGGCCCACCGGCCCCCCGGCGGAGCGCACCCGCGACGCCGCTGCCCATCTCAAGGCTCGTGCCCGCGGCGTTGACCAGTGCGTCCGCCGATTGCCGTGCGATGTCGCCTTGGATGACCTCGAAGTCCATGTTCGACGATCCGTCCGGAACGGGCTAAAAGGCGTTCCCGGGCCGTCGAGCGGCGGAACCCGGTAGGCTAAAGGGCCGGCGTCCGAAAGCGTGGGACGAGAGGGCCCGTATCTCAGTCTGGTTAGAGAGAGCGGCTCATAACCGCTTCGTCCTTGGTTCAAATCCGAGCGGGCCCATACCAGTATAAAGGAAAGCGGCCGTTTCTGCCGCTTTTTCGCGGGTTGAGGTGGTCGCTGTGACCCCCGCCCTCGACCCCACCGATCCCCCCTTCCCAGAGGGTGAAATCTGCGACTTCTGCGGGTGCCGCATCGACCGACCGCTGAAGCGGTGCCCCGCGAAGGACCGGGGGGTGTGTCGTCCATGAGCATCGAGACGCCCAGCTCCAACTGGGCACCGAGCGACGATCTCCCGGACCGACTCGGTGGCCCGCCGACGCTGTCGATGCCCGACGACTGGACGCTCTCGACGCCGTGGCAGCGCGCTCAGCGGGAGCGCGACGAGGGCGGCCCCATCAACGACGCCGAGCGCATGGTCTACCTCAGCGGCTCAGACCACCCGCACAGGGCGACCTTCGCGCTGAAGGGCCAAACACTGCTGGCCGACTGTGACTGCAAAGCGCACCGGTTCAACGACGGCTGGTGCTCTCACGTCGCGTCGCTGTGGTGGCAGTGGACCCGCGAGCAGATCGTCGTCTCCCATCTGGACACGAGCCGGGAGTACCCAGCCCCACCAGCATGGCTCACCCTCGATGACGACCCGAACCGCTTCGACGATCTCACTTCTGCCGAACTCGACGCCTACCTGACCTGTGACCTCGGAAACCTCGGCAACCGCGAGTATGCCGAGATGAGCGACCGATCGGCGGGAACAGTCGGGAACCTGCTTCGCCGAGCCCGCGACACCCTCGGAGGTGTCGACCGATGACCGGGGGGTGCCCTACCCCGCTCTCTGAGCGAGGTGCGGGGGGGTGTCCGCCACCATACACTCGAAGCGAAACGACCCCAGTGATCGGCACCCCCCGCATCCGGGGGTTCCGAACCCCCGTTTCATCTGTGTCCGCAGAGGTCCCCCGATCTGCGGACAGGAGGACAGCATGAGTCAGGCCCGCGGAAGCCGGCTTCCCGGCGACTCCGAGAGCAACGACCGACACCGGGACGAAGAGCGCGCTGAAGCCCGTCTCTCCGGTGAACTGGCCGCTCGCTTCAACGACTACCTCGAAGCGCACGGACTCCAGAAGAGCGAGGTGGTCCGGGACGCGCTCGACGACTACCTCCCGGCGTCCGAACGGTCGCAGTACGTGCTTCCCCGCGATCCCGAACTGGCCGACGCCTACCTCGCACTTGCCGGCGACGAATCGCGTGTGTTCTCTGTCGAGCAGGCAGAGAGTATCATCTGTCGGCAATCGCACCCGAATACGCCGAAAGAGGTGGTCCGTGACGAGGTTCTCGACCCACTCGTAGACTGCGGACTGCTCACTGTCCGCTCCGGGAAGGTTGGCGTGCATCCGCTGACGCCGCGCGACGAGTTCGAGGAGGTGGACGATGGCGAGTGATAAGTCTACGAGCGACACTGAGCGGGTCGCGTTCATCGATATCTACAGCGGACCGGGTGGCGTGGGCTACGCCCTTGACGCGATCATCGAGGAGCACGATCTGCCAGTCGACCACATCGGACTCGACATCACCGACTACAGCGACACGTACCCGGGTGACTTCGTCCAGTGCGATGCCAGCAGTGTCGGCCAAGTCATCAACGCGGTCTGGTACTACCTGGTGGACTACGACGTCGTCATCCTCTGGATGAGTCCGCCCTGCCTGGCGTACTCCACGGTCTCCTGGTCGAACTGCAACCAGCTCGGATTCGACGATCCACGGGAGTACTACCCGACGTTCGCTGACCTGAACGTACGCGTAGTCCTCGAAGCGATCGACCCTGACGAGTACATCATCGAGAACGTCGCGAACTGTGAGGACATCCGGGAACCGACGCGCATCAACGGGTTCGGTGTCGGGCTTCCCTTCGACCTTGAACGCCACTTCGAGACAAGTTTCCCGTGCCCCGACCGCCTCGACGACGGCGAGGCCAAGGCCGGCCACTTCACCCGCACTGGAGACTGGCAGTCGAAGAAGCCGCTCGCCCGCACGAAGGGCGTCCCTGAAGACTGGGGCCGGCAGGAGATCCGCAGCGCCATGCCTCGGGAAGTGGTGCAGTACCTTCTGCACTACTGTCCGGCGTTCCCGGAGGTGCCTCTGCCGGATGGGGTTGAAGACCGGCAGCAGTTCCTGACGGAGGCGGTTGTAGCAGCCACCGACGGCGGCGACCGCTCTGTAGACACAGGGGGTGACGCCTGATGGGGGCGCTCGGAGCTGCGGAAGACACCGACCGCGACGACTGGACCGACCTCGAGCTCTCCTATCACACGGTCCGGCCGAACAAGTGGACTTTCCAGTCCGCGAAGATTCGCCGATGGGTCGAAAGTCGGCTTCAGGGCCGTGTTCTGAACGCCTGCGCGGGGAGGACGAAACTCGCGAACGACCACGAGATCGTCCGGAACGACCTCGACGAGAGCCGGGACGCGGACATCCACGTCGACGTATGCGAGATCGCGGACCACTTCGAGGCCGAGTCGTTCCACACGATCGTCTACGACCCGCCGTTCTCGCAGAACCAGGCGAACGAGACGTACGACCTCGAAGACGGAGAGGCCGTCGTCGCAGGGAGTGACGCCGTCGCGAAACGGCAGTTCGACGAGCTGCTCGCCCCGGGCGGCCGCGTGATCCAGTTCGGGTACACCACGACCTGTATGCCGACTTCGCTCGACTACGAGCGGCTGGAGGTAGGCGTCTGGAACACTCTCGGCCGGTCCAACGACTACCTCTCGGTGGTCGACAAGAAGCCGGGTGAGACGGAGGTTCATTCCCGGTGGTTCAGCACTGAATCCAGCGTTAACGAGACCACGGGTACTTCGCATGAGGAGGGGTCGCAGTGACCGGGTGTCCGTGCGTCACAGTGATCCCCCTTGAGGAGACTATCGGCGGCCAGAGGTGCCGAAGCTGTGGCTTCCGCTGGGGGTATGCCCCGAATATTCCGTCCGGATCGAGGTGGCCCGATGACTGACGAGGACACCAGCCACATGAGCCGGGTCGACGCCCGCGCTGTCGACGCGCTCACCGACCTGTGCCAGACGCACCTCTCCGACCTCTCCCGCGAGCGGTCCCGTCTTGGTTAGTTAGTTAATTATCTATTAACTTGCTAACAGGTTTTATTCCTGAGGTGTTCGTTGGTTGTCCCGGAGGAACTTGTGACGACCATCGAGTTTGGAACAAAGACCGCGGCCGACGCCGTGAGAGACGAGTACGCCGACCACCTCTGCAGCGACGACGATCGCCGTCTGAAAGAGGTGGTCTTCGCGTCCGATACGCCCGACCACGTCATCGACCAGGCCCGTCAACAGGCTCTCGACTCCCGTTCCGAGCGGGAAGGGGGGTCTGGTCAGGTACCCCTGAGCGACCACGAACGGGGGGAAATCGACTTCTCCGAAGCCCGCGCGTCAGTCCCTCACGCCCGCAGTGTGAAAGGAATCGCTGCGGACGAGGGGGTATCTGACTGGCTGGCGCACTACGACCCGACCCTGACGGTGGACGAACACCGGGAGGTGATGGAACGAGCAGGCCGTGAGGGGGGTGGTCGCCGTCGAGAGACCACCGAGACACCCACTGAAAAGGCGGGTCGTGCCGCCCGTCTCACGCAGGACGAGGGGTGCGACCACGCCCGCGGGCACTGCGAGAGTGGGGACCCCGAAGCCTGCGAGTTTCTGACGCAGACGTGCGGATACGACGAGGAGGAAGTTTCCCAGCTGCTCGACGAGACGGGCGAGGAGACCACCACCGAACAACAGGAACTGGTGCGGGTTGGAGGGGGTGATTTCCCCGAGATGGACGTGACGCCGGAAACAGCCGGGGCACTGTCCCGGTCGTGGCAGGGGTACCGATCGGCGGTCGCTCGCCTCGGAACGGAACTGGACGACGTGCGGGAGGCGGTCATCAACGCTCGACAGGCGATGCAGGCGATCAACAGCATCCGCGAGCGACACGGGCAGGACCCGCTGCATCCGAACGACCTGCACGATCTCCTCGAAGCCCTCGGCGACATGCCGGCGAACATACCCGAGGTTCGGTCGCTCGCTCACTACCAGGACTTCAGCCAGCCCGACCGAGAGGCAGTCATCGAGACGGACGACCAGCAGACACTGTCGGGCGAGCAGGCCGACCCGCAGGCCCGGCTGGCCGGCGGCGAACAGGGCAAGCGCGGACAGGGCGAGGTAGAGGAGAACGTCGAGGAGAACCCCGGCGGCGTGATGGCTGACCAGCGGACGAGTACCGACACCGGTCCCACCGGAGAAGGGACCGAGCAGCAGATCCCCGACGAATTTGCCGTCGCTGAAGGCGGTCAGGAGACGCTATGACAGACTACACTTGCCCCGTAGAGGGGTGCGACTACGGCGAAGACGAACCGAAGGCCCTCGATTCCGTGAAGGGCCACATCAACGGCAGCGCCGACGACGCTCACGAGTGGAGCGACCTGAAGGCCGAGGTGAAAGCACAGGGCGAGACGACCGACGAACCTGACGAAGCGGAACAGACAGAAGACACGGCGGAGACCGACACCGAGACAGAGGAGAACGACACCGAGACCGAGGACAGCGACCCCGAGGAGGACGACGACATGCCCACCGAAGAGGAGTATCAGCAGCAGCACGAGGGGAGTACGGACGACGGCGACGAAGACAGCGACGAGGACGACAGCACCAGCGAGAGCGCCAGCGGCGGGTTCTCACTCCCGTCGTTTGACCGACGGACGATGATGCTTCTCGTCGGTGTTCTCGGCGTTCTCGTACTGCTCTACGTGGTCGCGTCCCGCGGTGGAGACGACTCCGACCCCGAACCCGTCCCCGACAGCGAGACCACCGAAGACGACAGCAGCACCGACAGCGAGGAGGTGAGCCTCATTGAGTGAAGCGGCCGGAGAGCAGGAAGAGACAGCAGATCCCGACGCGGGCGGCGACGATGACCTGCCCGAGATGGACGAGTCGGAGTTCGCCGATGCCGACCTCGACGCGATCGCGGACGAGGTAGAGGCAGAGGCGGGGGCCGACAGTGACGACACGGCCGAACCGGACGGGGCGACAGCGGAAGACGTCGAGGAGGCAGTCGAAGACACCGACATGTCCACGGGCGGCGAGTCGTGGGGCGACATGTACGTGGGGACGCTGACGACCGTCTCTAACGCTATCATCGAGGAGCACGGCACCGACGACGCCGAGACGGTCGAGGAGGACCTGGCCCGCCAGCTCCATCTGGACGAGCATTTCGACGAGTGGATGCAGAGCCGCGGGAAGTCCGAGATGCCCCCCGAACAGGCGCTCCTCATCGGCACCACGATGTTCATGGTCGTGGTCGTGGGGACGAAAACCGATCTTGCCAGCAAGGCGCTGGAGGAGGCTGATTTCTGATGTTCGGAAACGGAATGGAACGCTTTCAGCAACTTCGACAGGTGGCACAGGACCCGACCGAGAGCGAACTGATACAGGCGCTCGTGCATATCCTCGTGACTCTGGAGTACCGGCAACTCCGGGCCGTCGAGGAGCTGCACGACGCCCTGGACATCGACGGCGTCGACATCCAAGGCGCACAGGAGGAGCGCGAAGACCAACTCCTCGATCTGGTCGACGCGATCGCGAGTCGCGAGTTCAAGGACTGGTGGTTTACCGAGGTGGCCGGTGACCGCCTCGACGACGTCGACGACGCGATGGGCTACGCCGGTCTCGGTGTCGACAGCGAGGATTGGGAGGAACAGAAACAGACGTGGGCGAGCGTCTGGCGCGATCGGGCCGGCGACGAGTTCGAGGACAAGACCGACGAAGACCTCGCCCGCCTGCACGTAGAGCGGAAGTTCGGTGTCTCGCTCCGCGAGTTCGAGCGTGAAGTCGTCGGGTGGACCCGTAAGGAGGCCATGCGGACGATACTCGCCGGCAACTTCGAGGCCGTCGAGGACGGGATCCAAGCAGCTACCGCGACGGTCGAAGGGGGTGAAGAGGCGTGAGAATCGACACTCGGCGGCTCTCTGTGTCGGACTGGGTGTTCATCGGCTACATCGTCGGGCTCATCGTCTGGTGGGTCGCCGAGACCCTTTCGGCCGACCCGGACGACAGTCCGCGCACCTGGACCGAGCAGTCGGTGACTCTATCGGAGGACCACCTGCAACGCCTCGAAGACGGCGACAACGTCCAGATCAGCCGGTGGCACGGTGGGGACCTCGTTCTCGACGGGGCGATCGTCATCGACGCGCCCCCGGCGGAGGGCGACACAGAGCCATGAATCTACTGCTGGCCGCACAGAGCGGCTGGGGCAAGTCGTTCAAGGCCCAGCACGTGATGGAGGAGAACATCCCTGAGTACGAGCACGTCGTTGTACTCGACTACAAGGACGAGTATCGCGGGCTTCCGAAGGCGGGCCTCGCCCGCTGGTGGATCGCCGGGCCGCGGGAACTGAAGTGGAGTCCGGAGGCGTGGAAGGAGTTCATCGAGGAGAACGGGAAGGTCGTGCTGGCCCGCCACGAGCGCGTTCGTGCCGAGCAGTGGCGAGAGATGGCCGCCCGCGTGATCTCCGGCGCTCGCCGGACGGGGGACGTGCTGATCGTCATCGACGAGGCGCACTTCGTCGCCCCCCAGAAGAAGAAGGTCCCCGAGGCGGTGTCGGGGCTGGCGACGACGGGGCGCGGTGAAGGCGCGTCTTCGATCTGGGTGACGCAGCGCCTCTCGAAGGCAGAGGAGGACGTAGTGAGCCAGTGTCAGGCCCGGCTTCTCGGCGGCTTCGAGAGCAGTGCCGACCTCAACAAGGTCGAGAATATCACCGAGTATCCGAAGGATCTGCACAACCCGCAGATCCGGAGCGTCCCCCGAGCTCCCGAAGAGTTGCTCCCGCCTAACCGGGACGAACCGATGAGCCTGCAGAAGCACGTCGAGGACGGCGATACGGTCGGGTCCGAGTGGATCTACTCGGACAACGAGGGCACCCGCGAGCGACGCAACACGCGCGGTCTCGCGGCCGAGATGGACAGCACGCACTACGGGAAACAGGGCAAGGGGCTGAAAGTATGAGCGAGTGGCACACGACACTCTACGGCGACGACGCACAGCGCGCCGAACAGATGAAGGAGCGTCTGAACGAGCAGCTGCCCGGGTCGGTCTCCTCGAACGCCGAGACCGTTCGGACGCTCCTCGACCTCGCAGAGGACAGTCTCGACTGAGCAGCGGCGAGACCCGAGTTTCCGCGACTCTCGCGTCTTATCTTGTCGGTTCGTTAAGTCTCAGAGAAGCGATGGCTCTCCGTAGAGATGGCGAACTCGCAACAGTACGGCAACGACACGCAGGACACCAACCCCATCGACCGCGCCGGCCGGAACAACGGGAAGACGCGCCTCATGGACAAGAACGAGGCGCTGATCAACCCCGCGACCGAAGAAACGCTCTCGTCGACGCTCTCGCGGGAGATCGCCCAGTGGAGCGCCGGGACGCTCCCCGTCGAGCAACAGACCCCCGTCGCGCTCGAAGACACCACCGGGACGCAGGTCGACCCGCTCGACCAGGGCGACGCGGAGGTGGTCACGGCGACCGACTCCGGCACGGGGTCGGGCAACGCTGCCGAGCTGGACCTCGGCGCGCTCCGGAGTGCCTTCGACGTGTTCGTAGACACGACCGGATCGGCTACGCTGACGGTTCAGGTGTCCACAGACGGCCAGACGTGGCGAACCTTCGAGACCATCAACTACAGTAGCGACACCGAGATGATCGAGCAGTTCGAGACCTCCTACCAGCACGTTCGCGCCTACCTCGATCAGGCCCGGAACGTCGTCGAGATGAGCGCGAAGGGGGTGGCCTGACGTGGTCCGCTCGCACGGCCGACGATCGGGCGCGAGTTCGGTGGATCGTTTCGAGTCAGAGACGTTCAGTACAGAGGAGATCTACAACGACGAAGAGCCGAACATCGACATCTCCCATCCGTCGTGGAGGGCGCTCACTCGGGCGCTCGTCGTCGACTACTATCAGGTTCCCTCGGGCCTCTACAACTCGGTCACGACTGGGAGCGGCTCGACGAAAGACTCCTACTGGACCGACGAGGTGTCGACGGGCTCGACGAGTGGCTCGACTTCCCACCTACACCTCGGGTTGCAGGGCCGCGACCTGACGCCGGTCCCGTGGACGTGGGACAAGAACCGCTGGTTCTGCATTGGCTGGTACATCATGGACGCCGAAACTGACCGGACCGACTACCTGACCTCGGGCCGCGTTGCCGAGGGAGAGCCCGGCTTCGGGATGAAAATCGAGAACGGGGAAGCGAAGGCCGTCGCGCACGACGGGTCCGCAGAGACTGTCGGGGCCACGCTCCTCTCCGATATCGGGACGGGCACGAGTGCGGCCCACACACTGTGGGCGCAGCTCGACGCAGGCGAGGAGGTGTCTATCTGGATGGACAAGCACCCCACCGAAAACCCGGCTGATGCGACTCTCTCGCAGACCATCCCGACCGGGACCACCCAGTCGATGGATATCATGTCCGCCTACGTCACCAACAGCACCGCCGCGGACCGGCGACTCCGCTGGGGCGGGTTCCGAGTGGTCCAAGAGCCATGAGCTTCACCTTTCGGTTCACGCTCCCCTACGAGGTTGCGTCCCCTGAGAGCAGACTCGATCGGGCGATGGACGCGGCTGCACAGAACGTCTCGGCGGAGTCCGACGTGTCGGGGTACACTGGTTCCGACCGCGAGTACAGCGGCAACGTCGTGACGTGGACGCTCAACGGCATCGACGCCGCCGACCTCTCTCAGGAGACCCGGCAGGCGATCATGGACGCGATCGAGGCTGAGATGCCAGGCGCGGCGGAGTTCGAAATCGTCGAGTGAGTTGCGCCGTTCGCGAGAGCTACTTAACACGAGATTCTGCTTTTCGGTTGATGAAAGAAAGACTTCCAGAACACCGTCTCCACTCTGGTAGAACACCAATCTCCGCGAGTCTCGCGGGCAGTCCGCGGGTTACTCGTCGCAATCTTGTCGGTATCTTACATAAACGGGCGGACTTGTCCGACCCGTATGGCTTCATTCAACGAGGCTTTCGAAACCGTGGCCGATACTGACGTGTGGGAGGAGGCTGCCGCGACGATGGCGGGCTTCCTCGCTCCGTCTGTGGCCCGCAACGTCATCGAACCGAACACTCCTTTCGACGCGCCGGACGAACTGTATGGCGTGCTCGTGATGGCTGGGGGGCAGATGAGCCCGGCCTACTCGAACATGATCACTCTCGGCGGTGCGACCTACACCGTCGACAAACTCCTGCAGCGCGCCGGAGTCAAGCAGCGCGTCACCCAGCTGGGTCAAGGGGGTAGCTGAACATGGCGAAATCCCTCAGCCACCTCTCCGACGAAGTCACCCAGCAGAACAACGCCGTCGGTCAGCTCAGCCCGATCCTGACGATCGAACCGGAGAACGGCACCCGACTTCGGTTCCTCGACTCCGTCCCGACCGGCGAGGCCCGCGGCCTTCCGATCATCGCCGATCTGCAGGCCACCGAGGGTCCGCTTCCGACTGACACCGAACTGATCTTCCGGGTCGTCCGACCGACCGACGACTCGCCCGTGGCCGTCTCCGTCAAGGAGGACAACATCGCCGCGTGGAACGGTCTCAGCACCAAGGAACAGCGAAACGAGGAGAACATCGACGCGGTGAAGGTCCGCATGAACGGCAACGCCGTGAACGTCCGCGACAAGGACGTACTCCGCGCCGAGGTCAGAAGCTCCAAGCAGATCGACTGGAGCAACTCGGAGTTCTACATCCCGCGCGAGGGTGTCGAAGAGAAGCCGTTCTCGGGGTGACCACGGATGCCTACGACCAAAGAGATCCGCAAGCGGCTGGAGAACATGCCGGCGAAGGAGCAGCGGCTCAACCGCCGCGACTTCGACCACCTGACCGACGTATCCGGCGCTCGCACGAAGATCGCGAGCTACGAGGTCGAGACGCCGCTAGCCTTCCGCGAGGAGTCCGTGCGTCTGTCGTTCGTCACCGTCGAGGAGTTTCAGACCCCCGACGACGGAAGTCAGACTTCCTACGACCTGTCCTACGACGTACTGCCGACGAACAACACGACCGACTTCGTGCTGTTCGAAGGCGGGAGCCGCGTCCAGCCGGACAACGTCGACTATGCGGGCGACTCGTTCACCTACACAGGGCCGGGCTCGCAGGAGTACCTGCACGCCTTCTACGTCCCGCGTGACCCCGTGTACGTCGAGATCGTCAAGACCGCGCCGAAGTCCCAAGGCCGTGTCGAGGAGACCGTCTTCGATGCGACCACCTCGATGCTCCACGAGCGCAACCAGAACAAGGAGCCGCCGGAGATGGACTTCACCGACGGCAACCCGCTGGATCCGATGGTCCCGCGGAAGTGGACCATCGACATCTACGCGGAGGGGCCGGTCCCGTTCGCCTGGGACGACTCCGACGAGAGCAACGGGCAGGGGACGACCGCGACGAATGCGGTGGTCTCGATCCCGGTCAACCGGGCGACTCAGGACCTGCCGAACCTGTCGCAGGCAGTCAAGCAGGACATCATCGACCCCACTCAGGGATGACCCAGCATGAGCGTTCCACTCATCGAGCAGGGTGGGGCGTCTGCGGATAGCCGCGGGACCGAGCAGACTGCAACGGCGGCCGAGACCGGCCCGTCCGTGTCCTTTTCGATGGCAGACGGCACCGAAGTAGTGCTAACTGCCGAGGACCTGCAGCTGTATCTCGCGCTTATCCAGACGGCCCTACTCATCTACGTCACGATCAAGGAGGTTCGATCATGAGCGGGATGGTCCCGTTCACGTTCCCCCTGGCGGTCACTCAGGGCGAAAAAGAAGTCTACCGGCAGGAAGTCGACGAGGACGCCACGATCGAGCGTGTCGTCGTCTTCTTCCCGAAGGGGACCGCGGCCGACCTGCAATTGACGCTGACCGCTGCCGGCGACACGGTCACGCGGTCCAAGTCGACCGATCGGAGCGAGGATATCCCCGAATACATCGTTGGGTCGGGCAACACCTACCGCTTCGACCTGAGCGTCCAGGTGTTCGAGGGACAGGAGATCGGCGTCACCGCGAACAACGTCAGCGACAGCAGCGATCTGGACGCGTTCGTGGCCTACTCGCTCGACTACGACGACAGCGGAGAGAGGTGACACATGGCACTCAGAAACTTCACTGCAATGACCGGCGGAGGCGGATCGGACTCCTCAGACTCCGAAGAAGAGAAAGAGGAGGACCAGCAGGACAGCGGAAACAGCCCGAACGGTGGTGACAGCGGCGGTATCACCCAAGCGGCGAGCGGTTTCATGAGGGCAGGCCTCAACGAAGACGCGGGATCCGAAGAAATCGAGAGCGACAAGCACTCTGCAGTAGGTACCGCCGTCGACAAGATCATCACCGAAGAGAGCCAGCCCAACGTCACCGCGAGCGACAGCGATTCGGGCAACAAGACCGAAACCGCAGTCGCGTCCGAGGGCGTTACCGGCGGAGACGGCGGTACTGGCGCGAGCGTGAACACCCAGACCGGTGAAGTGGATGCGGGCCGGCCCGGAGACACGTCGAGAGTCGCTGAAGCCGTCCAGCGCGCTGCTTCGGACGACTCGGACGACTCGAACGACTCGAACGACTCCAGTGGTTCGGACAACTCCAGCGACTCGGGCGGTCCCGAGTGGGACGCCGGTGCGAACGTCACCAAGAACACGTGGCCGGGCGACCCCGTCAGCATCTCGGCCCAGGTGATGAACAACGGGCCGTCCGGGACCGACGGCGGCGGTACGGCGACCGTCACGGCCGCGATCTCGGGGACTGGAATGTCCCAGAGCCAGACGGTGGAACTCGGCGGTGGTGGCCGCCGGTCGCTGGATTTCACCTTCGAAGGCGCTCGGAGTCTCAGTCCCGGCCAGTACACGGCCACCGTCTCGATCAACGGCAGTCAGATGGACTCGGCGACGTTCACTCGCCACCCCGAGAACGGCGGCAACGTCAACTCGTCGAGTGACATCGACTCGAGTAACTCCGACTCGTCGTCGGGCAGCCAGAACCAGCAGAGTGGGGGCGACTCCGAGCAGTCCAGCAGTCCGCTCCCCTACACGGCCCTCACGTCGACCCCGAGCAGTGGGGGCGGTGGGTCGTCCAGCAGTAGCGGGAGCGGTTCGCTGGTCGGTGTCGACCCGATGATGGTCCTTCTGGGCGTCGTCGCGCTCGGAGGGGGCTACGTGTACACTCACCGGGGGTCGTAGTCATGCCCGGGTTGCTCGACGGCATCCAGTCGGCGGCTGGCGATGCCTACGACACGGTCGCTGGAGCTGCCGATCACGCCGCGGGGTCGACCGACGAGGCGATCGGCCGGCAGTTCGATGATACGCCGGGAGGCGGTGTCGGTGATGGCCTGGTCGAGACCGCTACAGGCACCTACGACGCCGTGGCGGGCGTGGCCGATCACGCCGCAGGGTCGACCGACGAGGCGATCGGTCGGCAGTTCGATGATCAGGAAGGCGGCGGTATCGGCGCTGGTGCGTCCGAGACGGCCAGCAACATCTACGACACCGTGGCTGGCGCAGCCGACCACGCCGCTGGCAGCACGGACGAAGCAGTCGGCCGCCAGTTCGATGACACGCCGGGCGGTGGTCTCGCAGACGGCTTCTGGGAGTCGCTCGGTGCCGCAGGCGATTGGGCGGCCGGTGACGTCGACGAGGCGATCGGCCGGACGACCTCGTGGCCGATGATGATCGCGATCGCGGCGGTCGCGTTCCTGATCGCCCGCGAAGTGAGTTCGGGAGGGTCGGCATGAGCGACGGCGACCTGTCCGAAGACGCGCTCCAGAAGGGGTTTCTGACCCTGATCATCCTCGTGCTGATGGTCCCCGGCCTGGTGATCGAACCCGGCCCCATCTCGGAAGTGATCGGCGTCGCCGCGATCGGGAGCGTCTGGGGCGTCGACCTCGGGGGTGGCGAGTGAGATGGCTTCGGCCGCCCTCCTCGGTGCGCTCGCGGGGTTCTTCTCGGCGCTCGTGACGCTGGGGATCCCAATTGCGGCCTACCTGCGGCGGGTCGACCGTCACGCGAAGAAAGCGGTTCGCCTGCTCACCGGAGAGGAAGAAGTCGACGGTGACGGAGTGCTCCCCCGTCTCGACGAGGTAGAGGACCGAACGCGGACCCACGAGCGGGCGCTTCGGCAGGAGGAGCTGCTACCGCGAACCGACGGCGGGAAACGCCCGCCAGGAGAGGGTGAGTGATGTTCGGCTACGACATCCCGACCACCCTGCTGGCGGCGATGATCGTTTCGTTCTTCGCGGGCTCGCTGTGCCCGGCCTACTACGCTCAGGAGCGTCTGCGCGGGTTCGGTCGGGCGATGTTCGCGGCGATCCCGGCATACCGGCCGCCGCCGGGGATGAGCGAGAAAGAAGCGATGCGGGCGGCCCTGGAGAGCGCAGAAGACGAAGAAGCGGACATCGACGGAGACACCCATGAGTGAGGACTACGTACCAGTCTACGACGAAGACGGCAACCTGAAGCACTACCAATCAACCGAACTGACCTTCGAGAAGGTCGAAGCCACCGGTGAGTTCACCGACCCGAGTGGTAAGACCCACACCGGCGGGATCGCCGGTGGAGGCGGAATGACTCTCCTTGCCCGGTACACGAGCATCAGCACCCATTCCGGCAGTTACAACGGCCTTATTTTTGTCGAGGCGGGTAATCTGACCCTCTCCAGTTCAGAGCCAGATGACGGAAATTTCCTCGTGATTGCAAACTATGGAGCTGATCTCTGTACTATAGACGATAACTCAAATGCCTCGTTCCGGCACGAAGGGTCTACTATGCCACCGAACTCTGTAGCGATCAACACCGGTCAAATGGTGTGGGTAGTCTGGAACGAGTCTGAAGGGTGGTGGGAAGTTTCCGGGGACTGTCTTATCTCAGGATGACCATTTCTGTCTGCATTCTCTCGATGGGTCGGAAGACCCTCCCCACCGCGTTGGAGTCCATTCGCGAGCAAGACGTCGACGACATCGAGGTGTTGGTCGGCCACGACGACAGGCATGAGTATGTCCGCCGGCTGGTCAGAGGGATGTTCCCCGAGCGTGGACGGACTTTCAGAACCGAGGGATCGATCCCCGAGTCCCGGAACGTGCTGCTTGACGCGGCGAAAGGGGAGTTCATCGCAGTGCTCGATGATGACGACCGGATGTGTCCCGGCCGCCTTGAGTACCAGCGCCGCGTTCTGCAGGAGACCGAGGCCGTGCTCGTCGGGCAACTCACGAAGTATCGTAACGAGATCGGGCCATCGGGCGAGTACGTCGAGCCTGAGCCGTTCCCCTGCGAGGAGCTCGAAGACGGGTGTGCTATCTTCCACTCGTCTGTGATGTTCGAGTCGGGCTATCGGTATCGCTCGAAGTTCTCGCTCTGCCAGGACTACGACCTCTTTCTTCGGATCCTCGACGACGCCGGCCCGGATGGCGTCCACATGGTTGAGCACGATCTCGCGGAGTCGCGCAGGGGGCACGGGTCGGCTGTCGAGTGCCAACCGACCCTTTGCCGGAACTTCGGCGCGGTCGCGCGGATGTTTCATCAAGAGCGCAAGCAGACGGGCAGCGATAGTTACGACCGATGGAACCCCCCGCGAATCGAGAACCCGACTGACTCATCCAAGGTGAACCCGCTGTCGGTTCTGGGGTTGCCAGATGCCCCGGTTGAACTGGCGTGATCGGTGTCCGGATCTGGGGACAAAGTCGGATCACCCCTGCCCGCTTACCGTCGTTCTCGCACAGACTGTTCGTCAACCCTGAACTTGAAGTAGGAATCAGTGACGAGAGAAGGCTGTGCCAGATCACCGAGCGACCTCAGAGTTCCACCCGCAAGACTGGATTATCATCATGGAGGCGCTTGTCGAGTGGACCGACCCACCGGCAGACGCCAGTGAACCGCGAGTAGAGCGTGCCTGGGAATTAACCGACGCCATCGCTGATACACACGGACTTTCCCACGGCGAGTTCGTCCAGCAGGTCGATAAGGATTGGAGTGGGCCAGGGAATTAGCGTCCGGTTCGTTCTCGGGGAATCGGAGACCGAATCGATCACAAGCTGTATCGATATGATTAGAGATCTATCAGAGGTTACGATGCCAACCACTTCGCACCCTACAAATCATCTCTTGAAGTCGGTAAAAGACAGAAATAGAGATCATCATCGAGATTGCTATCATAATCTCTAATACTAGCTGAATGTCTGGCACCTCTCCGAGTAGATGATACCCAACAAGCATCGATCCTGTTGCGACGGACATCAGGCTATACTGGGCTATAAGTGCGATAGGTATCGTCAAGATTCCAGCTACAATCACCATTGAGATGCTATCTACTGTCTCGATCTCCGGTGAGTCACGGAACGATAACAGCTCAGGATTCCCTCTGGCTTCCATCCAGTCTGGAGTCGGGAGCCGGCGAAAATAGGTGGCTTCAATCCCGCGTACATACTGAAGCCCAAATGCTACCCCTGGTGTGAAAATCAGGCCAGTCGTCACTATAGCCCAGAATAATTCAATAATCTGAATCAGTTGAGACGGGGATCCCACTCTCATATTCTACTGACAATACCATCTCCCCGAAATTAAAACCCTAGTCTTACTTTTAGAGACGGCTGACTCTACCAACGACCACTGTTCCAGTTTAGAACGGTGAATTAGTGTCCGGTTCTGCATCCAGAATCGGCCATGTCTGTAAACTCGTGACGACTCTGTTCACAAACAAATTTCAATCAAGTCATCACGATACCGCCTATTTTTTGTTAGTTACCAACTCCTTCCGCCTTCGCCTTTTTTCGCTCTCATTTGAGTTCCAGCGTAGATTCTTTCCTGGTTGACAATCCCTTATTTCAAATTCGTGTGACTCCTTCTCTCGATTGAGTAGCTCTCCCTCGAACGCCCGATTATCGGAGATCAAGGGGCTAGGTGTCCCAACCCTCTCCATTCGATCAACCAATTTGGCCGAGATGTTGCCAGATCTGATTCTCAACTCGATTTCCTTCGTCTCACCTACCGCACCTGTGGGTACGCGGATACTCTCTTCACAGTCTTGTTCAGGCGTAGTCTCTTCTTGCGATAACAGTTCATCAAGCGTTATCATAGTATATAACTACTTTGCCACATCCTCTTGGTGACATCCATATTGTTGCCTTTGAGGGGCTTAATACCCTTGAAATCGAAAGTCTCTGTATTGGCAGCATTATTATCTTTCCCAGTAGCTCTATTCGCGCGCGTGTATTCGCGCGCAAATTGGCGCGCGAGTATATCAGACTTAGAATAATAATTCAATTGCCCCATATATACCCTAGTTATGCTTTTTAAGCGGTGTCCGGTTCTCCGTCCAGAGTCAGATACTCCTGTGCTCAGTACAGAAGGTCAACGTAACATCAGATATTCTGCGTACATGCCATTACATCTATATGTATCTGTATTCACTCAGTGGTATGGGCAGTGACTCTACAGGCACTAGCCAATTGATAACCGCTCTACTGGGCATTGCGATCATCCTCTTCAGCCTTCACCTAACGGTGTTTGGCGTCTACGAAGGTGATGAGGCCAGGAACGTTCTGCACTCAGGAATTCTCTTCGGCGGAATCGGTCTGATCGTAGTGTTCATCACTTCCCTCAGATCATAGCTCGATTCAATTGTTCAATTCACAAGGCAGATTTAACAGAAATTTCGTCGAATTCCCTACTGAAAATAGCGTCCGGTTCTGTCCCCATTCTCGGACAGATACGGGCCGATCACACCCCGATTCACCCCCGATTGACCCCAAGATTCTAGGATTTCTGACCGCAAAGCAGAGATACCGGACATGAACTTAGAGAGCTACCCCGATGACGAGGGGATGAAAGTATGGCTGTCCGAGCGAGAAGTACAACAGCTACTCGACCAGTTCGAGGATACGGAGAAGCGGATCGCGATGGGGCTGGGCGTGCGGTGCGGGCTCCGCTCCGACGAGGTGGTCCGCGTCGCGCCCGAGCACGTCGCCGAGACCGACGCCGGGCGAATGCTGCGCGTGTGGCGCAGCGCGAAGACCGACAAGTACCGCGAGACGCCGATCCCGCCGAACCTCGCCACGACCATCCGCACGGTCGGGGACGTGCGTGAGGAGCCAGCAGACGCGCCTGTGGTCGACGTATCCACTCGGACGCTCCGGCGGTGGACCGCGAAGGCCACCGACGAGTTGCACGACGAGACGGGAGAGCCCGGCTGGGAGTACGTCGGCTTTCACGATCTCCGGCGGACCTGGGCGACGAGTCTCCGCAGCGAGGACGTAGACGCGATGGTTGTCTGCGACTGGGGCGGATGGGACGACCTACAGACGTTCCTCGACCACTACAGGGGGACGCACACGCCCGAAGCGCAGCGGCGCGAGCGCGAAAAAGTCGAGTGGCTGTGAGGGCCAAAACGTTTGTATACAGACTGCATACAATCAGCTATGAGCACGAGCATCCGAGTCAGTGACGACACGAAAGAACTGTTAGAGCGACTGAAACGCGACGATGAGACGTTTGACGAGCTACTCCACCGACTTGCTGGTGACGAGGAACCCATCAACATCGGTGCATGGAGCAGTGAGGAAGCAGACGAGGCTCGCGAGGCAGTGCGGAGTTCGCGAGAGAGCTTCGAGCGATGACGTTTCTCGACTCGTCGGTCATCATCGATATGGTCGAGGGAGTTCCAGAAACCGTGCAGAAGATGGATGACTACGAGACGCCGTATCTGACTTCTTCTGTCTGTGTATTCGAGGTTCTGAACGGGAAAGTCGGATCCGGTTCGACCGACATCATTTCGGCTCGTAACGACTTCAGCGGCGTGAAATCGCTAGACTTGACCGAAGACATCGCCCAAGAAGCGGCGCGGATGCAGGATCGACTGCTCGACGACGGCGAGCGAATGGCAGCTCGCGATCTTCTAATTGCGGCGACCGCCCGAACGACAGGCGATCAGTTCGTTGTTGCAGATAGCGACTTCGAGACGGATCTACTCGAAGACCTGATGCCTGTTACGAACCTGCGGAAGTAGGTACCGGCCGACGATATGGGCTGGAAGCACGTTGGTTTTCACGATATCCGGCGGACCTGGTTGGCAAGTCTCCGTAGCGAGGACGTAAACGCGATGGGCGTCTGCGACTGGGGTGAGTCGAGTGGCTCTAAAGAGCATATTCAGGCCCCCTGCCACCGATATTGATAACTTATCAACAACATTCAATAATGTTCCGCCGGTTTTTGAATACATGGCAAATCGAGTGCTAGATGTGACTATTAAGATGATGCCCGAAACGTGGGATCGCCTCGAAGAATCGAAACCAGACGATCTTGAGATGGATACGTATATCCGCGATGTTCTCAGGGCAGAAGTTAGGGATCCTGAATCCTAACTGGTCCAGAACTCCACCCCGCCGGAAAATCCCACCGCTGAAACACTGCACTCGCCTTCGGATACGGTTGATGACGAGCGTCTATTTCACCTTCAAGATACAATTTCCCCTCAATCGTGATGTCGTACATTTCGCCGTGAAACGGCTCTATGAATCCAGTGTAATGGAGTCGTTTGCATCGGTCTCGGATTAGCCCTGTCGTTTCTGGAAATCCGCGTTCACAAGCAAGTATACGTGGCGATACCCAGCCCATGCTGTCGATATACTCTAAGATCCGCTCGTCAAGTATCGTCATCCAGTCGGCCGACTTTCTCTCGGGCATGAGTTATACCTGCTCGTGGTTGTCCCCCATCGACCCGTTCCCGTTCCCATTCTCAGCGTGCGATTCCACCTCGTCGGGCGCGTCTTCAGACGTATCTATCTCTCCATCGAGATATCTCTCTCCACGTTCAGTGATTACATATACACCGTTTCCAAGGTGCTCCAACAATCCATGCTCTACTAGCTTTTTACACCGTTTCGAAATATACCCCTGAGAGTACCGTACATATCCACTATTCGCCATTTCAGTTGATCCTCCAGAACCCTCATTTCGAATATATTCGAGAATACGGTCATCAGCAAGTACCATCCAGTCTCCCGAATATCGCATTGACCGTTAATAAATAACTAAGCAACCATTATTGCGTTGGTGAATTCCAGTAAGACTTTGCTATTCCTATGGGAAAGAGTTATATCCTTGTTAGTTACTTAGTTATTATCGCATGCCAGACCGAAGCATTCCAGTAACGCTGTCAGTCCCGGTTTCGCTTGACGACGAAATCCGGGAAAGCAAGGACGAGTACGGTATGAATTACTCGGAGTACATTCGCCACTGCGTCCGAGAACACGAATCGAACAACGCAGAGAAACCGAACGTGCAACTCGGCACGGACGAGAACGGAGAGGTTCTTCGAGACGAGGGGGCTGCCTAAATCATGTCCAGTGAGCCAGGAGCCCCCAGTTTCGATGATGCGAGCAGCGGAGAAAAGACTGACGACGACGAGGAGGCCGGCCCATGAACTCGGCCGTCCCCGAGGGGTACCGGCACGACCCGCACGGCCCCGACCTGTTCGTTCTTCGCTGCCCCGACTGCGAACACGAGGAACGGCGGCAGCGCCGGTCTGGGAAGATGGACCGGACGTGCGTTACCTGTGGCCGTCTGATGGGTGTCACGCCCGTCTCGAAGGCTCCCGCCAAGACCCCCGGCGAAGGCGAGCAGCACGCGATGACCGACGGCGGTCAGGACCCCGAGGACGGCCCGGACCCGGAGCGCCTGCCCGACACGTACACTCCGGCTATCGTGCAGTTGAGCGGTAGCGGTGTCGGAGACACGTTCGTCGCAGACTACGAGATCCTGTCGAGCGACTGGGTGCGCGTGACCGAGTGGTCGGGTGAACGCACGAAGTTCCCGCCGCGCCGGGTCATGGAGATCCGAGAGGTTCGGACCGAGTACGTCGGTGAACCCTCCCCGGACACGGTCCCCCGGCCGAAGCGCGTCGTGAAGGACGCACAACGCCAGCAGGCGCGACAGAACCAGACCCGCGGAACAGCGATAGCTGATGACTGACGCACCGGACCTCTCTCCCCGAGAAGCGAAGAAGCGGTATCTGGACCATCGCCGGACGGAGGCGAAGGACTCGACGGTGAAGGGCTGGCACTACCGGCTGAAACTGTTCGTCGAGTGGGCTGGCCGGAAGGGCATCGAGAGCATGAACGAGCTGGACGGCTGGACCCTCGATGAGTACCAGACCCACCGGCGCGGGACTGGCGTCACTGCAACGACGCTGAACGGGGAGATGCAGACGCTAAAGAACTGGCTGGAGTATCTCGCCCGCATCGAAGTCGTCGACAGCGAACTACCCGAGAAGGTCCACGTCCCGACTGTCCCGGAAGGCGAGGAGTCCAACGACGAGATGCTCGATCCGTCGATGGCGCGATCGATTATCTCGATGTACCGTGACCACCCGGAGCGGCGGGCCACCTCCAATCACGCGCTTCTCGAACTGCTGTGGTTCACTGGGGCCCGGATGGGCGGCATCCGGGCGCTCGATCTCGAGGACTACCACAGTGACGAGCAGTATGTGGAGTTCCGACACCGACCGAAGGAGGACACCCCGCTGAAGAACGACCGTGACGGCGAGCGTGCGGTCGGCCTGCCTGCGTCGGTGTGCGACGTTCTGGACGAGTATATCCAGAAGCAACGGGTCGACAGTTTCGACGATCACGGCCGCCGCCCGCTGCTGACGACCTCGCAGGGCCGGACCAGCACCAATACGGTGCGGACCTGGTGCTACATGGCTACTCTGCCGTGTCTGTGTCAGGATTGTCCGCACGGAAAGTCGCGATCGAGCTGCGAGTACGTCCACATCCACGAGGCGAGTAAGTGCCCGTCGTCGGTGTCTCCCCACCGCGTTCGGACGGGGAGTATCACTTGGCAACGAGACCGCGGGATACCCGCTGAGGTAGTCGCGGAGCGCGTGAACGCGAACCTGCGGGTCATCGAGAAGCACTACGACAAGGCAACCAAGCGCGAGCGGCTGGAGCGACGTCGTCGACCGTACATCCAGAACCTCGAATTCGAGACCGATTCAGAAGCATGAACCCACCACACCCAGACCACGAGCTAGCATCGCTGGAGCCCGCCGAGATAGCAGATTTTCTTTGCCGAGCGGGCCCACTCGACTTCTCGGCGTTCTGTGTTCGAACAGAATCATCCTGTATAGCCGCTCGGGAGGTGATAATCAGGCGTTAAGTGGATTCGAGACTGGCCCACTCAAACCGGAGTTCAACCAAGAGCTAACCGGCCACCCCTCACGTCCGGCGGTTACCGTAGCCGGAGGTGATGCGGCGTGAGCCGCTCACACCCTGATGCGGACGGCCATGAGGTGCCTGAGACGGCCGTTCGGAACCGCTCGCAGTACGCGGACACGCTTCACCGCCCAGACCCGGATGCCGACGAGCCGGAACCGGCCTGCGTCGAGGCGGATTACCGTGGTGATGCGGACTTCACTGACGTTCCCGTCGCGGCGTATCCGCACTACAAGCTCTGCGAGAATCCGGAGTGTTTCGGGAGTGAGTGGTGGTGACGTTCCAATCGTCGCTCTTCCACTATGAGGAGGATCTGTCGGCGCTCTCGGATGCTCAGCGGGAGGTGTACGAGGCGATCGAGCAGGACGGCTACGGGATGCGGGAGTACGCCCGCAAGACCGGGCGCTCTCCCGGCACAGTCGGGAACCTGCTACGACGCGCTCGTCGGCGGTTGAACGGAGGTGAGGCGGCGTGAACCCGGTTGAGTGGGGGATGTTAGCCGTGTCACTCGTGCTGGCCGGCAACGCATGCCTACGGCTGGCGTCGTTCCTGCTGGCACGTTCTGGCCGCTCTGAGCGGCAGGAGGTGTTCCGGTGACGTTCATCCGTGCGTCCCAGCTGTACGACGTAGAAGCGGGCGAGCGCGTCCGCTGGGATTGGAGCGGTCAACAGTCGGTCGCAGAAAGCGAGGCGCGAGTCCAGCGCGCCGTCGCTGAAGTCGAACAGGAGGGGTGAGGTTGCGCGCGATACAGCCCGCGTGGCACGAGTACGCGGCGAATCTCCTGTTCGCCGAAGACGGCTTGATGCCGTACTTCGCGGCGGATTCGCGGGTCAAAGCGGGCGGTGGGAGTCAGCAAGCCCGCTTCGAGGTTGCCGGCGAGTGTTGGAACGTGAAGCTATACTATCAAGATTCCGGCATCGTCCACCCCGGTCCATCTACGCCCACGGGGACGGACTTCCGCTTGGACGAGATCCGGGAGTTCCGACTGCACGTCGCTCGGGCCAGTGAGGAAGACCCAGTGGGAGAGCGGTCGTTCAACGTGCACCTCGCTCCGCGCTGGCAAGGAATGGAAGTCGAGAGTGACGACGGTACGCGCTTCGAGATGGACGTACCCGACGAGATGGACGAAGGGATCAACGTCCGCATTCAGGGGAGCAACATCAACGCCTTCCGCTACTCGACGCTGCTGAAGCGCGCAGCCGAGGCCGTCGGGATCTCGATGGGGTACTTTGAGAATCCGCTGGAGTTCTCGAACACTCAGGACGCCGAGCGGTACGTCCGTGTCCACAAGGACGAAAGCGGACCCGTTCACTCGCGCGACGGCCCGATCGCGACGATGGGGCATTTGCTTGAAGATGACCGAACGGGCTACCGCAAAGTCGTCCAGAACGATGATGACGAGCACGGCCGGAACCTGCCGGGCTACTACCACACGGTGACTCTCGGCCCTGAGCGCGTTCGAGAGGCGTTCCCATCGCATGAGCTACCCGTGGAGGTGAAGCACTACTACGCCCGCGAAGCCTACGAGCGCGACGGAGACGACCCGCTGGCGCATCCGAAGGTGGGCGTCTCGTATCAGGTAAGTCGTTGGGACGATACGCTCGGCGCCGACCAGGAGGCACTCGCCCAGCTGCAACACGAGTTGGACCGGGTACTCCACGCCGTCCTCATCGACGCCGATCTCGACGTGGCCCCGGACCACGGAAGCGGCCCGTTCGTCGAAGATGCGTACTTCGAGGCGGAGGTATCGGATGGCTTCGAGGAACCGCCGACACTGGACATGGCGCACATCCACCACGAACAGGAGTCGGTAGTTCTCAAGCACGTCAAAGACGGCCTCTCGCCCGTGGAATGGGAGTCGCTGGAGGTGCTGGTAACTGACGGAGGCAACGTAGCGCCGGCCGATATCGCGGAGGCGAAAGGCCGGCACGTCGATAGCGTTCGGAAAGCGCTGCGCCGGATGGACGATCTCGTGGAGCGCGAGTACGGCAGTGTGTCTCTGCGGTCTACCTACGTCGCTGAATTGGTCCACGACGCAGTGCAGCGCGCTGAAGAGGCGGTGAGAGACGCTGCATCGGTCAGCGCAAAAGCTCTGGAGGCCGCGGAGCGTGGGTTAGATGAGCGGACGAGCGCGCTGCTGGCGTTCTGCGACCGATACAACATCGACTATCGAGACAAGGGCGATGCGCGGATGAAAATCCGATTCGGTGAGCTCGACCCGGACGCGGACCCGTCTCCGTCATTCCTGCTGAAGCGAGCGTTCAACCTGTGGACCGACGCGAAGCAGGATGCCGAGCGGTTCCGCTCTGCGGTCGTGAAGTGGTCGCGACCTGACGGGGAGTGCTGCCGGGTGGACGCCTGGAGGCTGCTGGCGTAGCGGTCGCCTGCCCGCGGACCGGGAGCGTCCCGGTTCGCGGGTAGTGGCGACACTCTCGATCCCCTCTATTTTCCGGGTATTTTCGCCTCTATTGCGGGTTTCGCCTCGGAGTGACGCGGGAGATCGAGGACGTCGAGCCGGGCGCGATGGGCTATGGGCGATGGGCCACGACCACCGCCCGAGCGGAAACGCGACCGCGGGGGTCGCGTTTCCACTTAGGGGTGTGGCTAAGGCCACATCATCAAAATACACCGCACATGGCAGGCAGTAGAGTTGAGATTTAGAATTGAAAGCGCGATGATATCCGTCAGAGGATCAATTCTTCACGATCAGCATAGAGATACACACTTCTAATTAGTAGAGTTGCATCGAATGCTTCAGTTAGACTCACTTCTGGAGTGGTAGTCCATCGTTCCAGTTTCTCTGCGTCATCGCCGTGTGCGCCGCCTTTGTTACGGATCTCCGCAAAGGAAAAGATCCGGCGTTTATGGATTTTTTCAACTAGATTGTCTCCCTGAAGATGGTTACAAACGGGAATTATACCAGAGGCGCTGGCATAATCGCGGTCATCATCTCCGTATGTATCACCAATACTTCTAAGAAAATCCTCTAATGCCCTTCCAGAAGCACTAATCGAAGCCCTAGGCGAATCTGAGTGTTTAAGGAATGCTTCTGTTAGATCATTTTTCGTGTCTGCATCCAAGAACGTCATTATTTCTTCTTCCAAAATTTCGTCTAAGAATACTCTGACTTCTAGTTTCGATTCTAAGGCATCTCTGAGTTCCTCAACTGAGGCAGTAGAATCGGTTGGGATATTTCTTATATCAATCTTCAATTCATCTTTGTCGGATACGATGCCTGCGTACTGCGATAAGCGCTCTAAATAATTCTGTAGGTATTCTGGTGACTTTGCAACATCGTAAGCAGAATTCACCTTCCGAGAGGCTTGTTGAGAAGAATATCCTTGATTAATATAAGATGCATAATCAACGAAGGGCTGATAATCCACTAAGGCCTCCTCTATAAGAGCGTCTCTGTCTTGTGGTTGCAGTTGCTGTACGAGGTCATCATATTGAATCGCAAGTGTATAATCCTCTTCTCCAACAATCACGTTTATCTCTCTAAGAACCTTAATCGATTCCCGTACCTTTCTTTCTGAGATATCTGTGAATTCTTTAATTTGTTTATTGGACGCTCCCTCGCCCAATTCAGAAACCGCAAAAATCACTTCGACAATATCCTCGGGAGGCACCAAATATGAAGGGAACATCTGGTATTACTCAGATTGTATCGTGTTGATCAGTTCAACAACTTCTTCACTATCCCAGTCAGAGGATGATATCTCAATATTCACTTCTACCTCAACCGCTCCATTATTCAGAGTTTTCTCTACGGTCGTTTCTTCAACTGTTTCTTCCTTTGATCCCTCGTCTACTGCTTCCTCAAAAGGTTGTACTTTAGCACGAATCTCGGCAGGATCTCCAACTTCCTCTGCTGGTGCTTCCTCTGCTGGTGCTTCCTGATCAGCTGCCTCATCGTCAGTTCCAGAATGATGTTCTTCCGTTGGTTCTTCGCTGTCTTCCTCCTCGGTTTCCTCTATATTCGCTACAAATCCTGTGAATTCGTCGTTAATCACTAGTCTAGTTGGATAACCCGACCTACCTTGGGTATACTCTCCAAGACCGGCAGCATCTAATACTTTCAGGAACGTGCCTGAAGCGGATTCTAATGTCCTATCGCCCACGCCAAAGTCGAAGTTGATTCCGATCTGTTTCATCACATCATCTCGGGAAAGATAATGCTCTCCGTCCTTCTCAGTCAGTTTGTCGCCCACAATTTCGAGAAGTTGATTGTAAAACTCATTTTCACGCACAATCTCCCGAAATATCTTTTCTTCCTCTCCGTTGTCCGGCCCGTATCCAATCCTTTTTCCTCTTTTTGTAGGTGTGTACAATCCGTCCTCGTCCTTTTTGAATAGCCCAAGGATGACAGCAGCTTCTAGATTTCTATCAAATGTGGTGCCCTCTAGATCCTCGGTTTCCTCTTCAAGATCGTCACTCTCAGCGTTAGAGGTATCTCGACACGATTGACAAAGCTCGCGGATATTCTCAACTGTGGCATCATAAGGGGGCTTGTTTGTAGCCATGTCATGGTAAATTGATATAGACTAAGATAAAAATTCCCCATTAGTATACCAAATTCTGGATACAATAACTGGGTCGGCAGAAATGGTGAGGTTCATCGCGCGTCTTATATATACACGCCCCCGGCCCATTTTGCGGTACGGCCCATGGTGTGCCTCGCTCGCCCTGCTAGCGAGCGCACGTGATGGGCTATAGAACACGGGTGGGGGTGTGCAAGATGCAACGGACGTGGATCGCCCGCTATCTTGTGATTTTGAGATTCTTCTGTTGCAGTAGGACCTACATCGAGAGCGGACTGATTGCTGTCGGAACTTGTTCTCTGGTAGATAGCGCGTATTCACGTCTGTCAGTGCTAGATCTGAATGCAGCACGCACAGGTACACGAGTCAAAGTGAACAATACTCTATAGGGGGGACGGTTACACTTTCCAGATTTCACCGGCTTGCAGTCTGGCGATTCCACTATCCGTAGTGTCAACCTGAGATCTATCCCTGTGCGATTCACCAACTGTCGTTGATCGAGAACTGGTGGTAGAGCGTATTTCATCCGTCTTCTCTTGATTTTCACCTTCCGTGGTGCGCGGGAAACCTGATTTACACCGAGTGGTCTCACAGGGTCGAGTATGTCGGCTCCTGATCGGCGAAATCGGGGTAGCCAGCGAAAAAGCCACACGGCGTGTCAGAATTGCGGGAACTTCGTCTCACGGGACTATCGGCGCACGTTCGGTGACGAGGACAACATCGCCCATCGCTGCTCCGCGTGCGATTCTCCGACGCGCATCCACAAGGGGAGCGCTGCCGGGAAGACCGTTAGCCACACCGACCCACAAGATCGCCAGAGTCAGTCGGCTGACTACGAACAGGACTGGCGAACCGAACAGACCGCCTCGAATCCCTGACGGACACCCCTCTTCTATCCGACCCCCAGCGGTCGCACGTCAAGACTACAGCTCGCCACGATATGCACACGAGCGAGATCTGGCGGTGTGCATATTCGAGTGGACATGGTTCTTCGAGAGCGTATATTGACCGCTGTGGGCTATGGGCCAGTATGGGCTTTAAGTGAAATCGGGTGTCGAGTTACTCCCTCAGGCCGGAATTTAGCTATCGTGTGTACGAGAGACGGGGCTATTGCTTGTCCAGATATTCCCCGAAATCGTCCACCTCATCGTACTCGTCCCGATGTTCGAGCGCCAGCAAGCCGCGTTCCGTGATCTCGTACAGCCCGGAGTTTTCCGCAGGACCGACTTTTTCGACTAGGCCGTAGTCTTCCAGTACGGGTAGGCGGTTATTGATATTCTTTCGACTCTTCTCGGTATGATGTTCTAAATTCGGAGCGACGTTCCGGCCGTGTTCGTCCAGAGCTTCCAGAATTAGGAAGTCGGTAGGCTGTACGAGGCGCACGATTTGACCCTTGTTGCACATCTCCATTGCCATCGGTAATCAGTCTACTTTAGTCCATTAGTAATTGCTTACAATAAGTGTGGACGGCAATTGCCAACGGTAATTACAAGTAGCTACTGACTAAATCGTGCTGGCAGAGCGAGACACCCGTCGTTAGGGGAGTGGGTCAGAGTGAGGTAGTGCCGCCAGCCGAGGAAGTCCCTGCCGGCTGGGTGCCGCTCTTGCGAGCGAACACATGCACAGGGAACACCCATCTTACCAAAAGTCAGGTACTACGCAGAATTGCCCCGACCCCGATTTCACTTTCACCCGCCGTATGGCGGTTTTTCGTGGGACGGGTCTGGTTACCAATTACTTTCACTTTCACTGCGCGCGTCTGGCTGAGCCCTTTTACAAGGCCGACAGAACATGCGCATTGGCTCGTGGTCGCCCGCCGCAGATGCCCGAACTTTGGACGGGTCTGGCATCTGCGGTGCGCGTCCACAGTGCCCCCAATAGAGTGAGGTACACCATGCGATGCAACCAGCGGAACGACTGTAAGCCTGCGCATTGCGCCGAAAGTAATCGATCTGATAGTCGGAGGTGGGCCGCATGAGCGACGACCTGGAGGCGATGGCTCCAGACGCTGCGCTCGACATGTATCTCGAAACGCGGCGCGGTGAAGCGTCCGATAACACGCTCCAGAGCCACAAGTACCGACTCGGCAAGTTCGTAGAGTGGTGCGAGGAAGAGAACATCACGAACCTGAACGACCTGAGCGGCCGGGATCTTCACGCATTCAGAGTGTGGCGCCGTGAGGAAGGTGATTTGAAAATGGTCTCTCTCCGCGGGCAACTGTCCACGCTCCGGTCGTTCCTGCGCTTCTGTGCGTCGGTGAACGCGGTCCCGGAGGGCCTTCGCTCGAAGGTCATGCTCCCAACCGTCAGCACCGAGGAACAGGTGAGTGAAACGTCTCTCGACGCCGCGAGGGCCGAGGACATACTGGCTTATCTCGACCGGTACCAGTACGCTTCCCGCCGACACGTGATCTTCCTCACGCTGTGGCACACAGGGATGCGAGTCGGTGCGCTTCGAGCGCTCGATCTGGATGACTGCCAGCTGGATACGCGGTCGCCGGGCGTCGAGTTGGTCCACCGGCCGGAACAGGATACGCCGCTCAAAAACAAAGAGCGGGGTGAGCGGTGGGTAGCTCTCTCGGAGCGTATCGCTCGGGTGCTACAGGATTACATCGAGGGCCCCCGAGAAGATGTGACCGACGACTACGGGCGCGACCCTCTGGTAACGACGAGCCACGGCCGCCCGACGACATCCACCCTTCGGGACGCGATTTACTGCGTCACTCGCCCCTGTGCGGTCGGCGGGGGGTGTCCGCACGACCGCGACCCGGACGATTGCGACGCTACCCACATCCACCAAGCGAGTACTTGTCCATCGAGTCGGTCGCCTCACGACGTTCGGAGCGGGGCGATTACCGCCCATCTCTTGGAGGACGTTCCGCACGAGATCGTGAGCGACCGGATGGATGTGAGCCGGAAGGTGCTGGACAAGCACTACGACCGGCGCACGAAACGCGAAAAGATGGAACAGCGACGCGACTACCTACCAGGAAACTGAGATAGACATGACCGCAGGCAAGCTTTACGTTTCGACCCGGATGCATCGACTAGCAAATACTACTGTCCCGAGCGGGCCCACTCCAGTACAACGGATTCCGGCGTTCTACGCTTCTGTATCTTCCACCGAAGCCTCTCGTGTGAACTTGTCTACGACTTCTGATACCGGACGAGTAAAACCGTGTAGTCCAGCAACCCTGCGCCCCGTAGCGAGATGAGGGGTAGTTGCCCCGGTGTCGCTCTCTCGCCCGTCGGTGGAAGTGGGGATGACCGGTTCGATACAGGCACGGGGTTGACTGCATCGATCATCCCCAGTAGGGAAAAGGGTGGGAACGGCTGTCAACCGGTTGCTTGACAACGAAGACACGTTAGGTAACTAACGTCGTTGGAGACGGCCTGACAACCGAAGTCACGACTGTGAAGGCGGCCGGCCGGCGACCCGTTCTGACTACTCCACGGTGACGGACCCGGTCATCCCAGCGGCTTCGTGGGGGATACAGACGTATTCGTGGGTGCCCGTCGTCTCGAAGGTGTGGACGAACGACTGGCCGGACTGGACCGCGCCGCTACCCTCTTCCCATCCGTTTCGGGCCGCGTCCTCGGAGTCGAAGTCGCCGGACGACCAGTAGTCGGTCCCGTCGGGGAGTTCGCTCTCGACGGCAGTGACGGTGTGGGGCTCGCCGGCGGCGTGTTTCCAGGCGACCGTGTCGCCCTTCGAGACCGTCAGCTCCGACGGTTCGAAGGCGACGGCTTGTAGGTCGACGACGTGGTCGGCGTCGTCTGGGACGCCTTCGACGACGTTCGGGCCGCCCTGAAGGTCGGAATCGCCGCCTTCGCCGCTTCCGCCCTCGCTACTGCCGTCTCCGCTCGCACCGGGGAGGCGCAGGTCGACGGGGAATTCCTCGACGCCGTCGACCAGCGCGAACTGGGCGTACTGGGCGGCGTTCGCGAACGTCCCGGCTGCGCTCTCGACGTCGCCGCCGTCCTGCAGGGCGGTGATGTACGCGTCGAGCTGGCGCTCGAAGGATTCGTAGGCGGAGCGGCTCGACTCCTCCAGGAGCTCGTGGACCCGCGCGTCCTCGAAGTGCGCGAAGGCGTCCTGCAGGACCGTCGCAGCGGCCTCGCTCGTCGATCCGCCGCCGCTCTCGACGATCGCGTACGCCGACGCCAGCGCCTCCTCGCCGAAGGATTTGCTCGCCGGGTAGACGTCTTCGCCGTCGGAGGCTGCGGTCGAGACCGCACCGAGGCGTTCCTCGAAGGACTCGTATATCTCGCCGTCGGCCTCCTCCAGCGCTTCGTGATACCCGCCGGCCCCGGCCTCGAAGTGCTCGAAGGCGTTCTGGGCGATCGTCTCCGCGCGTCCGTCGTCACCGAGAGCGTCGACAACGGCGGCGTCGAAGCCGCGGGCGCCCATGTAGGCGGCTTCGACGCCGCTGACGGTGGCCTCCGTGCCGGCGGCCGTCTCGAACTCGAGGAGCGTCGTTTCGATGCCCTCGTGGTGGGTCGCCACGGCTTCGTCGTCGCCGTTCTCGAAGGCGTCGATCAGGCCGGCGAGATGCTCCTCCTCGAAGGCGTGGTAGAGGTCTTCGCTGGTCTCCTCGACCGTCTCGTGGAAGTCGAGCTCGTTCGATTCGAAGCGCTCGAAGACGCCCTGTGCGATCGCGGCGGCCTCGCTCCCGTCGCCCAGTCGATAGCGCTCGCGGGCGTCGGCGAGGCGAGCGCGGACGAACGCCGCCTCGAGCAGCGGCGCGTTCGGGCCGGCTAGCGCCTCGATTCCGGTCACGAGATTCTCGTCCACCGTGGCGAGCGCGTCGTCGACCGCGCCGGCGTCGCCTCCCTCGATCGCCGACTGTAGGTTCGAGAGACCCGATTCGAAGCCCTCGTAGGCCTCGTGGTCGGCTTCCTCCAGCGCTTCGTGGGCGCGCGCTTCTTCGAAGTGCGCGAAGATGTCGCTGGCGACCGTCGCGGCGCGGTCGGTCTCGCCGTGGGCTGCGAGCCAGCGCGCGTCGGCAGCGCGAGCGCGGTACAGCGTCAGGCCGGCGGCGTGGGCGAAGTCCGTCGAGGGGCCGCCCGCTGCAGCGAGGGCTGCGGCGTCCCAGCCACGCGCCTGGATGGACGCGATGTGACCGGCTCCCGCGGCTGCTTCGGTATCGGCCAGCACGTAGCTTCCGTCGATCGCCGCGGCGTAGGCGGCTTCCGCCTCGTTCCGAACGGTCTCCGCGTCTCCACTCTCGGCGGCCGATCGCGTCGCTTCGAGGCTGCTCTCGAAGGTTTCGTAGACGTCCCCATCGGCGGATTCGAGGGCGTCGTGGACGCTCGATTCTTCGAAGCCGCTGATGGCTTCGTCCACGGCCGAGTGGGCACCGTCGAGGTTATCGGCGCCAGCGAGGGCGGCCGCGTCGAGCGCGCGTGCCCCGAACAACTGGAGCGTGAGGGCCTCGGCGGTCGACTCCCCGACGGTGGCCTGCTGTGCCTCCGAGAGCTCAGTGTTCGCGATCGTCGCTTCTTCGCGAACCCGCTGGGTGTCGCCCGGTTCCAGCCCCTCCGTCCGTAACTCGCCGAGCGCTTCCTCGAACTCCGCGTAATTCTCCTCGCTGGTGTGTTCGAGGGCCTCGTGAGCGCCGTACTCACCGGTTGCCTCCTCGAAGCGCGCGAACGTCGACTGTGCGACCGACGCGCCGGCGCCCGCCTCGTCCGCGAAGCCGAGAACGGCCGCGTCCCACACGCGGGCGCGCATCGCGTTCCACTCCGCGGCGACGGCGGCGTCCACCGACGCCGCCCCACCGGTTTCTTGGTCAGTGGCCGGCGTGTCCCCGCTCGTTGCGGCTGCAGCCCCGTCGCCGCCGTCCCCGGTTTCGCCGCTTTCCGTCTCAGCGTCGTTCCCGTCCGTTCCGTTGCACCCGGCGACGCCCACCGTCGCGAAGAGCGTCGCACCTGCGGTCAACACCTCGCGCCTGCTTCGTTCCATACGATTTAGGGCTACCTAAATGCCATTAAGCGCACCGATCTTTAGGCACCCCTAAACATGTTCGGTGCCGAGCGTCTTTCGGTGGCTGCTGTGTCCCCACTGATCGAGCGACCCCGGTATTCGATATAGCGGATATCGATTCACGAACGCGGAAGCGAACGGACCGAAACGTGGACCGGGGCGACGAACTCGCGCGACGCGGGGATCTGAACGCAAAAGTGGATGCGAGAGAAGTTCCGTCGGGTCGGTCGGACCGCGGCCCTGTTCTCGGGGTCAGGCGATCTGTGCTTCGTACTCGTCGGCCGAGAGCAGGTCGTCGAGTTCGGCGTCGTCGGCCAGTTCGACCTCGATCAGCCAGCCGTCGCCGTAGGGATCTTCGTTGATCAGTTCGGGCGCGTCGACCAGGTCGTCGTTGACCGCGGTCACGGTCCCGGAGACGGGTGCGTAGATGTCAGAGACGGCCTTGATCGACTCGACGACGCCGAAGTCCTCGTCGGCGGTGACCTCCTCGCCGTCGCTCGGGAGGTCGACGAAGACCACGTCGCCGAGCTCGTCCTGGGCGAATTCGGAGATGCCGATGCGCGCGCTGTCGTCGTCGACCCGCACCCACTCGTGGGATTCGAGATAGCGCAGGTCGTCGGGAACGTCGAAGCTCATCTATCGAGGAATGGGGGCGCCGTGATACGTGCTTTCTTCGGTTCGCCCCTGACCTCGACGCGGACGTGATCGCCGGGTTCCACCCGGTCGACCGGCAGGTACGCGAGCGCGATGCCGCTCCCCAGCGTGGGGCTCATCGTCCCGCTCGTCACCTCCCCGAGCGGGTCGCCCTCGGCAGTGGTGACCGCGTAGCCCTCACGGGGGACGCCGCGGTCGACGAGTTCGATGCCCCGGAGGCGCTCGTCGACGCCTTCAACGTCCGCACCTTCGAGGGCGTCGCGGCCGACGAACTCCGAGTCGAGGTCGACGACGAACTCGAGGCCCGCTTCGTACGGGTTACGGGGGTTGTCCTCCGGGTCGAAGTCCTGTCCGGAGAGCAGATATCCCATCTCCAGCCGGAGGGTGTCGCGGGCGCCGAGCCCGCACGCCTGACAGTCCAGCGCACTCCAGACCGTCTCGGTTTCTTCCCACGGGACGATCAGCTCGAAACCGGGTTCGCCGGTGTATCCGGTCCGGGAGACCAGCGTCTCGACGCCGGCGACGTTCGCGACGAACGATTCGAAGCGGGCCAGCGAACCCAGGTCGCCGTCGGTCTCGTCGGCCAGCAGGTCCTCGGCGACCGGCCCCTGGAGGGCGATCATCCCGAGCGACTCCGTGCGGTTCTCCACCGTGGCGTCGAGGTCCCGGGCCTCGCGGTGTTCGGTCCAGCGATCGGCCATCTCGACGTCGTGGCCGGCGTTGGGGACCACCAGGTAGTCGGCGTCGACCGACCAGTCGGCCGGCGGACGGTAGACCACGGTATCGTCGAGCATCACGCCGCGGTCGTCGGTGATCGCGGCGTAGTTCGACTCGCCCGGGTCGAGGTCGGAAATGTCGTTGGTGACCAGCCGGTTGGTGAGGCGACCGGCCTCGTCGCCGGTGACGGCGATCTGGCCCATGTGGGAGACGTCGAACCGGCCGACGGTTTCGCGGACCGCCTCGTGTTCCCGGCGGATCGAGTCGAACTCGACGGGCATCTCCCACCCCCCGAACTCCGTCAGCGTCGCGTCGCTGCTCTCGTGTACCGCCGCGAGCGGCGGCTGTCTGAGCGTCATGTGCCGATTTCCGCCCGCCAGCGACGTAACTGTTGTCGTCGCCCGTGCGCGCGCTGACCCCCATCGAACCCCGTCGTCTGACGCTCTCAACCCTATGGAGCTATATCGAATCGGGCCCGGTCGGGACAGCACCCGCCGAGTGAGAGCGGGTCGCCGGTCGCGAATTCCGCTATCCGGTTTCCCCGGTAGGCCAGTTTCGCCCGGAACAAGCCGATACCGGCGGCAGTTTCGCACGGCTTCTGGGCCAGAAACTGTGTTCCCCTTTATATGATCGATCCGGGCGATGGGTAGTACGCAATGGTTCCCCGAACGTCGATCCGTCGAATCGCCCTCCCGCCCGGCCGGAATCGTCCACCGGGTGGCGCATCGTGCACGCGCTCGGAGGTGGCGCCGTGAGGGACGTCTTCGAACGACCGCTCCGGTTCGTCACGGAGCACAACGTGGTCGTCCTGCTCGTCATGCTGCTAGCCACGGCCGGGGTCGTCGCCGGGGTCGGGCAGCTTCAGACCCAGAGCCAGACCAACGCGAGCAGCGCCGTCGGCGACACGGAAGTCGCTCAG
Source organism: Halosimplex yunnanense (assembly GCF_054504345.1). Lineage (NCBI taxonomy): Archaea > Methanobacteriati > Methanobacteriota > Halobacteria > Halobacteriales > Haloarculaceae > Halosimplex > Halosimplex yunnanense. The sequence goes on from NZ_JBTJEL010000037.1 coordinate 458,546, forward strand.
AAACTGGATTACATCCAGGCAAACTACGACCACGACGACGAGAACGGGAACGAGACGGCCGTCAGTCCCGCACCGGTCTACGTCAGGTCCGACGGCGGGAACGTCCTCTCGAAGGCCGCACTGCTGGATTCGTTGCGGTTCGAACGGGAAGCGCTCGAAAACGAGTCGGTCGTCGCGAGTCTCGGCGACCGCGACCCCGTCGGAATCGCGAATCTGGTCGCCACGCGTGCGGCCGGTGACCCCGACGCGAGCCTCGACGAGCAGATCGCCGCGCTGGAAGCGGCGGACGAGGGTGAGGTCGAGACCCTCGTCGCGGAGACGCTCGCCGAACGTCCGCAGGCGCAAGCGCTGCTCCCGAGCAACTACGAGTCGGGGTCGGCGATCGCCGAGAGCAGTCGGCTGCTATTCAGGTTCGGGAGCGCCGACGACGGCGGGTCGGCCGCCGAGACGCGTACCGCGGCGACCGCCGCGCTCTACGAGGCCGCGCAGGACCGCGAGGACCCCGAGTACTTCACGACGGGCGAGCACGCCATCGCGGCGTCGAACGCGCTCTACAGCCAGCAGACGACGGAGCTGATCGTCCCGGTCGCGCTGCTCGCCATCTTGGCGGTGCTGGCCTTCTCCTACCGCGACCTGGTGGACGTGATCGTCGGGTTCACCGGCGTCGTCTGCTCGGTGTTGTGGATGTTCGGTATCCTCGGCTGGATGGGGATCCCAGCCGGCATGACGATGATCATCGGTCCGGTTCTCATCGTCGGGCTGAGCGTTGACTACGGATTGCACGTGTTCATGCGCTACCGCGAGGAACGCGGCGAGGCCGAAGGCATCCGCGAGCCCATGTTCCGCGGGCTCTCCTCGGTCGCCGTGGCCCTCGGGCTGGTGACGCTCACCGCTGCTGTCGGATTCATGTCCAACGCGACGAACGAGTTCAGCGTCATCCGTCAGCTCGCCATCGGGATCACGTTCGGCGTGATCTCGACGTTCGTGATCTCCTTGACGCTCGTCCCGGCGCTGAAAGTGACCGTCGATAGCCTCCTCGAATGGGTCGGACTCGACCGGCGCAAGCGAACGCTGGGCGAGATGCGGCTGCTCGAACCGTTCCTGTCGAGCGGCGCGACGCTCGCCAAACGGGCCGCACCGGTAGTGATCGTCCTCGCGCTGGTCGCCGGGTCGGCCGGGGCCGTCGCCTGGACGGACCTCGACCGACAGTCGGTCCAGCAGACCAACGAACCGATCGCCGAGTGGAAACAGGACCTGCCCGGGCCGCTCGGCTGGGAGACCCACGAGTACGACGAACAGAGCCGGTACGTCGACGAACACTACCGCGCCGCCACGGAGGACGACCAGCGGCGCTCGCAGGTCCTCCTCGAAGGCGAGGTGACCTCGCCGGCCGCGCTCGCGGCCGTCCAGACGGTCCACGATTCGGCCGCCGAGCGGGACGCAGTCTTCAAGCGCGACGGGTCGGTCCCTGCCGTCTCGCCGCTGTCGGTCATGCAGTCGGTCGCCGCCTCGAACGAGGAGTTCGCGGGGGTGTACCGCGGCGCTGACACAGACGGCGACGGCGTTCCCGAACGGAACGTCGCGGGCGTCTACGACGCGCTGTACGGCGCGGCGCCCGAACAGGCGGGCCGGGTAATCGAGCGGACCGATGGCGAGTACCGCTCGCTCCGGGTGATCGTTCCGATCAGCGACGCGGCCACCTACACCGACCAGGGCGACGCGATGCAGGCCGTCGCCGGGAGCGTCGACGCCGAGGGCGTCAGTGCCATCGCAGTCGGCGCCGGGACGCTCAACGAGGCCGAACTGTCCCAGACCGCCGACAGCATCGTGACGACGCTGGTCATCGCACTGGCCGCCGTCGCCGTCCTGCTGACGGTCGTCTATCGGCTCACGACCGGGAGCGCGAGCCTCGGCGCGGTGACGGCCCTCCCGATCACGCTCGTGCTCGCGCTGGTCGTCGGCGGGATGTACCTGCTCGACGTGCCGCTGACGCTCCTGACCGCGCTCCTGTTGAGCCTCGTCGTCGGCCTCGGCATCGACTACAACATCCACGTCAGCGACCGGTTCGCGCAGGAACTCGAACGCGGGGGGACCGTCACCGGCGCGCTCCGGACGGCCGTCACGGGCACCGGTGGGGCGCTGCTCGGGAGCACGCTCACGTCGGTCGGCGCGTTCAGCGCCCTGCTGCTCCACCCGCACCCGCAGATCCAGAGCTTCGGGGCGCTCGTCGTCCTCGCGCTGTCGCTGTCGTTCGTGGTCGCCGTGTTCGTCCTGCCGAGCCTGCTGCTGACGTGGGCGAACCACGGGAGCGTCGACGCCGTCCGGCACGAACCCGCGTCGCCCGACGCGCACGTGGCACAGGACTGAGGAAGAGACCGGCGAATCGCCGTTTTCGGTGCCGCCGCGTTTCACCGCCGTCGCAGACGCACGAGCGCACCCGCGAGCAGCGAGCCCACGGCGCCGAGCGCGAGGACGGTCCCGAGCGGCACCGGCCCCGACTCGTCGGTCGGCGTGCCGAGCACGCTGTCGCCGCTGTCGGCGGACTCGGTGTCACCGTTGTCCTGTCCGCCAGCTCCGGCACCAGCGTCGGTGTTGCCGTCAGTGCCGCTCGCGGTATCGCTGCCGTCGGTCGCCGTTTGGCCCGTGACGGCGTCGAGGTCGTCGTCGGGGATCAGCCGGGTGCTGTCGACCGACGTGAGGTAGTCGTAGCAGGCCGCGACGTCCGACTCGTCGAAGTCCGCGCTGCCGCTCACCTCCGTGGGTCCGGTCGCCCCGACGTCGGCCATCGCTGGCCCGCTGGACTCGTCGCCGGTGCCGACCCGCTCGACGTCGTACGGCTGGTACGGCGAGTACATCTCCCAGACGACGTCGCCCTCGGGTGTCACCTCGACGATGCGGTGGGCGCGGCGGTCGGCGATCAGCGTGTTCCCGTTCGGTAGCCGGTCGGCGTCGCGCGGTTCGTCGAGGCCGCCGCCTCGCAGGCTCCACGTCAGGTTCCAGCGACCGCCTTCGCGCTGGTACTCGACCACGCGGTCGTTGAGGCTGTCGGCGACGACGACCGTCGGCGTGCCGTCCTCGCTCTCGATGTAGTCCGGGTTGTGCTGTTCGTCGAGGATCGTGGCGTTGTCGTCTTCGCCGAGCGTCCACTCGACGTCCTTCGTCGAGCGGTTGATGGCGACCACTTTGTCGAAGTTGCGGACCGAGACCATGAAGACGCCGTCGTCGATCCGTTCGACGTCGTTGTTGTGGGTCCAGTCGCCGCCGTACTCGCCGCCGCCGGACTCGGGGTAGTGTTCGGGGTAGTCCGAGAAGTTGTACTCCCAGACGACCTCCTCGCGGGTGAGGTTGTAGACGAACACGCGGTCCCCGCCGTTCTGGCTCATGTCGTTCATGAGCAGTTCGTCGCCGTTGATCAGGTCGACGTCGTGGGTGTCGAGCGTGTCACGGAAGTGGCGCTCGGAGACGTGCTCGCCGGTCGCGGGGTCGACCTCCTCGATCAGGGTGTGGCGGGACTGCGTGGTCGACTGGAGGATGTTGCCGTTGGAGAGCAGGTCGACGTCGTAGGTCCACCAGCGCCCGGCGGCGGTGTCGTTGTGGACGCCGACGACCGACCCGTCGGGATCGGCACCGACGACCATCGCGGACGTCTTCTCGCTCCCGTGGGCGCCCTGGATCGAGAAGAGGGTCGTTCGGTCGGGCGTTCGCTCCATCGTTCCGACGCAGGGGTTCGGACTGTCTTGCAGCGAGACCTGCGTCGCCGCGCCGGGGCCGGTGAGGGAGCCCCTCGCGTCGGTCTGGCCCGGTGCAACCGCGCTAGCGGCGGCGCTGACGGGGACGACGAGCAGGAGCGCGACGACTGCGGTCGGGAGGACGATTCGGCGCATCTGCCACCACCTGCGACGGACTGGGTTAACTCGGTTACGACTCGGCGTCCGGCCCGCGGTCGGCCGGGTCGGTCGGTCGCTCGCCCTCCTCGCGTCCGGTCCGCGTTCCCTCGACGGCCTCGAGGCCGAACTCGCGGGCGCGCCGTCGCCAGAACTCTTCGAAGCCCTCCTCGCGCTGTTCGACCGTGCTGCGACCGTCGCGGACGTAATCGAGCTTGAGGTCGGTCTCCTCGACGAGGCGCTCGCCGATGTCGTCGCTGACCACGCCGTGGCGCATGGCGTCGCTGATGGCCGACTTCTCGCGCTGGAGCACCTGCCGCTCGCCGGCGAGCAGCTGCTCGCGACGGAGCTCGGGGTGTTTCCGCAGGAGTTCCGCGATGGCGTCGTTGAGCTGGGCCTTCTCGCGCTCGTACTCGGCGGTGAAGTCCTCGTACACCTCCGCCGGGAGCTCGCCGCTCTCGTGGAGTTCCTCGGCGGATTGCAGCGCCTCGTCGACCGCCCGAGCGCGGCCGACCAGCAGTTCGTACAGCTCCTCGTCGTCCGACCGAGTGACGATACCGAGGCCGTTCAACAGGTTCGACATCGTCATCCCCTGGACGACGAGCGAGAAGGCGGCGACGCCGAAGACCATCGCCCGGAGCGTGGTCCGCAGCTCCGGAGAGAGCCCGGACCCGCTCCCGATCCCGAGTACCAGTGCGATGGGGATCGAGCCGTGCAGGCCGCCCCAGACCATGACGTGCTGGTAGTCGAACGGCACTGTCGGCTCGTTGAAGCGGTTGACCAGCCACGTGAGGGGATAGACCACCAGCGCCCGCGCGGCGAGTACCAGCGGGATTGCAATGAGGATGAGCCGCCAGTTCGCGAGGAGGTCGCTGACCGGCGTGGTGACGCCGATCATGACGAAGATGAACGTGTTGACGATGAACGCGCCCGTCTCCCACGTGTTGAACACCGACAGCTTCGTCCGCGGGCTCATCGCGAACTCCGCGCCGCGGTTCCCGATGAGCAGGCCCGCCGCGACGGTGGCGATGACGCCGCTGAAGTGGATGCCGAGCAGGACCTCGACGTAGTGCTCGGAGACGAGGAAGACGCCGTAGGCGAGGATGATCGTCAGGACGATCTCGGTCATGTGCTCGTCGACGCCGGACATCACCCGGTAGACGGCGTATCCGCCGACGATGCCGACCAGCGCGCCCCCACCCGCGGTGACGGCGATGTTGAGCCCGACGTCGAGCGCGCCGGCCACCGAGAACAGTTCCGGCCCGCCACCGCCGTGTCCGCCGCCACCGCCGTTCTCGGCGGTGACGCGGGCGAGCAGGGCAGTAAACAGGACGACGCCGACACCGTCGTTGATGAGACTCTCGCCCTCGACGAGGACCGAGAGGCGGTCGGGCGCGCCCAGTTCCTCGAACAGCGCGAGGACGGAGACGGGGTCGGTCGGGAGGATCATCGCGGCGAACAGCAACGCGATCAGCAGGTCGAAGCCGAAGGCGTACTGCCCGACGAACCCGAGCGCGAGCACCGAGAGTATCAGCCCGACGACGGCGAGGACGATGATCGGCGTGAAGTTGCGCCGCAGGCGCACGAGGTCGGTCGTCGCCGCCCCCTCGAACAGCAGCGGTGGGAGGAGCACGAGCAGAATGAGGTCGTGCGAGAGATCGATGACGACGTGTATCCCCGCGATCGACGCGGCGAACCCGGCGATCAGGAGCGCGATGGTGTAGGGGAACCGGCCGACCTTGGCGACGAAGATACCGACGCCGGCGGCGATGATGAACACCGAGAGCACGTCCGCGAGCAACGCGACGTCGATTCCCGCCTGAGCCATGTGTCCGGTTGGGCACTCAGACGGGTAAAATCCGTGCCGGAGAATGCTACAGCGTTCCGCCGTAGAACTCGACGAGCGTCCGCGTGTGCGGGTGACTCGGATCGTCGAGAATCCGGCCGGTCGGCCCGATTTCCACGACGTGGCCGTCGTGAAGCACGGCCAGCCGGTCAGCAACCGCCGCGAGCGCCGGCAGGTCGCCACCGAGCGCGGCGACCGTCGTTCCGCCGCTGCCGGCCGATTTTCCGTCCGTGTCCGGTTCGAGTACGGCCGACAGGTCGTCGCGAGCGACGTCGAAGGCGAAGGCGAAGGGGAGGTCGTCGAGGACGAGGACTGCGGGGTCGCCGAGCAGGCCGCGGACGACCTGTGCGAGTTCTCTGGCGCCGTCGCTCAGTTCCCCCGGACGGGCGTCGAGGACGCGCTCGGCGTCGAGGCCGACCGACGCGAATAGATCCCGGGCGCGCGCTTCGTCCGCGTCGGTCGCCCGGAGTACCGGTCGGAACTGCGACCGTATCGTGGCAGTCGGGTCGAACCCGCCGAGGTCGCCGCTGACGACGGAAACCGTCTCACGGCGGAATCGCTGGAGGGCCTCCTCGTCGAGCCCGCCGACGCTGATCGGGTCGCCCTCCGCGGGGCGGTACGTGACCGTCCCGGTGACGTGGGCTGGGGAGGCGACGCCGTCGACCAGCGCAGTCGCGAGCGTGGTCTTGCCGGCCGCGCTCTCCCCGACGACGCCGAGAGTCTCGCCGCGCTGGACGGCCAGATCCAGTCGATCGAGTACCGTCACGCTCCCGTACTCGACCGAGAGCCGTTCGACGTCGATGACCGGGTCGTTGACACCGTCGTCCATCGGCCCGCTGGAGTGGTCGGACATCGGTTTGCTTCGGTTTGGGGCCGCCGACTTCTACGTGTTCGGCCGCCCGCGGCCGTCACGGCCGGCACGCCCCGAAACGTCACGCCTATACTCGGCGCTCGACAACGGCGGGGCATGCGTTTGCTGGAGCGGCTGTTCGGCGGGGACGGCGGGTCCGCGGGCGACGGCGAGGGGTCCGCAGGTGACGACGCAGATGACGGAGATACGTCTCGCGGACACGACCAGCCGCGGGTGGGGCTGTACGTCGACGGGCCGAACGTCCTCCGCGAGGAGTTCGACGTGGACCTGGACGACGTGCGAGCGGCGGCGGAACGCTACGGGCAGTGCTCGTACGCGCACCTCTACCTCGACGAGAACGCGCCGGCGGGGCTCATCCAGGCCGCCGAGGCGCGCGGGTTCGAGGTGGTGACGACGAGCGGCGACGTCGACGTCAAACTCGGCGTCGACGCGACGGCGGCGACCGTGGAGGAGGCCATCGACGTGCTCGCGGTCGCCTCGCGGGACACCGACTTCAAGCCGGTGCTGGAGGCCGCCGCCGAGCGCGGGCTGGCGACCATCGCCATCGCGCCCGGCGAACACGGCCGCTCCGACGCGCTCCGGAACACCGCCCACGAGGACATCACCCTCGGGTAGTTGCTGTCCGGCGAGCGTTTCGTCTCACTTCTCGCCCTCGTTCCCTGGGACGGCGCCGCTGCCAACAGTTAACTCCACGGCGCCGAATCGGTCGGGTATGTACCGGATCGACGAACGCGTTCTCGTCGGCGTGCTCGCCGGGGCGCTCGGGCTTGGCCTGCTGGTCGGGCTCGCCGTCGCGGGCGTGCTGTAACACTTCCACCTCGACGGCCACCGTGGCGAACGCGCGCCAGACCCCGTTCAAGGCCTGATAATCGGGGGCCAGTCTTTAACCGGGGCTGCGGGAATCCTCGGGCATGCTTCGCATCGACGGGCGCGTCCTCGTCGCGTCCGCGCTGGGCCTCTTCCTCGTCGGCGCGGCCCTCGGGTTCGCCATCGGCGGCGGAACGGGCCAGTCGGGACCGCCCGACGGGACCAGTGTTCCGACCGCGACTCCGCCGGGGGCCGCGACGCCGACGCCGAGCCAGGTGCCGACCGCGACTGGGACGGCGACAGCTATCCCGGCGACGCCGACGCGGACCGTGACGCCTGCACCGACAACCCCGACTACGGTCTCCACGCCGACCTCGACGCCGACGGCGACGGTGACGCCGGATCCGACCGCGACGGCGACGCGGACGCCGATGCTGATCCGGCGGTTCGACACCGACGAGATCGAGCGCGACCTCCGGCGGATGGTGAACGACTGGCGCGAGGAACGAGGACTCCGCCCGTTCGGGAACCCCGACGGGACGGTCGTCCGGAAGCTCGACCGGATGGCGACGGCCCACAGCGTCGACATGGCCGACCGCGGCGAGACGATCCACCGGATCGACAACCGGTCGAGCGCCGGCCGCTATCGCGACGCCGAACTCTTCGAGACCTGCCAGTTCAAGAAATCGGGGGCCCAGTACGTCGTCACGCCGACGCGCAACCGCCTCGAAGTCCTGGGGAAGACCGACGCCGGCCGCGCCTACGAGACGGGGAACGGCACCCGCTACAACGGCGACGAGTCGGCCGTCGCCGCCGCGATCTTCGAGTCGTGGGTCGAGACCGAGCCCTACCGTGAGCGCCTCTCCTACGCCAACGCCACCCGCATCGGTATCGGCATCGAGACGACTACCGACAACGAGGTCTACGTGACCGGCAACCTCTGCGGCGTCTACGGCAGTAGCTGACGGGGCGGCCGGGCGGAGAGACAGCGATCGGTTTTTGCGCCGGCGCGCCACAGGCGGAAACATGAACGCCGAGATCGACGGTCCGGTCCTCGACGACCACATGCACCTCGACCCGGTCCACGGACGGGGGGTCGAGGCCGCCGCGGAGTTCGCCGACAACGGCGGTACCCACCTGCTCGTCGTCAACAAGCCCTCGTGGCACCTGCTGGAGGACCTCCCCGAGGGCCGCGAGGGCTTCCGCGAGGTGTTCGACCTCACCGTCGACGTGGTCGAGCGGGCGAGCGACGTGCTTCCGGGCCGCGCGTGGCCGGTCCTGGGCGTCCACCCGGCGCTGGTTTCACAGCTCGTCGACGACGGACTCGACCCGGAGGACGCCCGCGACCGCATGCAGGCCGGTCTCGACGTCGCCGCCGAGTACGTCGCCGACGGCCCGGCGCTCGGGCTGAAGTCCGGGCGACCGCACTACGACGTCGCCGACGAGGTCTGGGCGGCCTCCAACGACGTGATGAAACACGGATTCGACCTCGCCGCGGAAGCGGGCTGTGCCATCCAGTTGCACGCCGAGGGCGGCGAGGATTTCCGCGAGGTCGCCGAGTGGGCCGAAGACCGCGGGCTCCCGCCCGAGCGCGTCGTCAAGCACTACTCCGGCGGGCGCCTGCAGGGGATCACCAAGAGCGTCATCTCGAACAAGGAGGACCTACAGGTCGCTATCGAGGAGGACGAGCCGTTCATGATGGAGACCGACTACATCGACGACCCCGACCGCCCGGGCGCGGTGCTGGGCGTCAAGACCGTCCCGCGGCGGGTGCGCTGGCTGCTGGAAGAGGGTCACGACGAAGCCATCGAGCGTGCGCACGTGGAGACTCCCGCGGCGGTCTACGGCATCGACACCGAAGCGACGCTGGAGTAGGCGGCCCTTCTCACAGCAGTTTCAGCCACTGCTGAGCCGCCATCCACAGGAAGAGAACGCCGCCCGCGAGGAGTATCGCGAAGGTGTAGCGGGCGATGGTCACCCGCCACTCGGCGGGTTCGACGTCGTCCCAGGACCGAGTGCTCCCCACGGCGTCGAGGCGCTCGCGCCACAGCGCGACCGTGTACGGCCGGAGCACGCCGAACAGGCCGACCGTCAGGAGCACGGCACCGACCAGCGTGGCGCTGGCCGCCGCGGCGACAGTCATCTCGGCTCCGATCCGTTTCGCCGTCCGATCGACCCCTGAGTCCGCGGACGATCGCCCCGGGTCCAGCAGATTCGCCGTCGCATACGTTACACTCCGCCGTTGACACGATAAGCGTAGCGGGTTCGCGAGGGGCCGGTTGGAGTCGACATTTACGTTTCCCGGGGCGAAACAGCCTGCATGGACCATCGCTGTCCCGACTGCGGCGTCTCGATGGAGTCGGTCGAGTTCGGCATGAACGACGCGTGGCAGCCCCACGTCAAGACGGAAGAGAAGCGCGAGGGCCTGCTCGGCAAGCTCGGGATGAACGAGCGCCAGGAGGTCGAGACGGTGATGTGTCCCGAGTGTGGACTGGTCCGGTTCTACGCCGATATCGAGGCGGACGACCCCTACTGAAAGCAGAGCGTTGCGGTCGCGGAGCAGAGCATTGCGGTCGCGGTGGCCGGGAGCGCGTGCCCGCGCTCTCGCGCGGGCCGCGCGACCCGGGGAAAGGCAGGCCCGCCACGCTCGCATCCGGCGCCGCAGGCGCCGGTTCACCGAATTCGCGCGGAGCGCGAATTCGGCCTTTTTCACCCATGTTTTTGGCTCGGGGGTCGCGCTACGCACGACCCTCGAGCGAAAAACATGGGATCGGGGTCGAAAGCCATATGACCGGAGCGACGAACGGAGTTGTATGAGCAACCAGCCGGGGGAGTACTACACGCCCGAACGCTGGCAGAACTGGCTGAACAGGATCGAGGAAGAGGACCTCGACCCCGAGGACGACGACACCGCGCAACTGCTGTGGAACATGCAGGACGACACGGCCATCGCCGTGGTCAAGGTCGTCTCCGACTTCGACGAGGGCGTCCTCGACGAGGACGAGGCGCTCGCGGAGATCGAGGACATGCGCGAGGTCGTCCTCGACGAGCCAGCGTTCGACGACGAGGAGGCGCTCATGCTGGTGGACAGCGTCCAGACCTCGCTCGTCTGCGTCTTCTACGCGGCCGAGGAGTACGTCGTCGGCGGCACCGCTGAGGACGCCGGCATCGGGGACTACGTCAGCGCCGCGGCCGACGCCGAGTCCGAGGAGGACCTCGACGCCGCGCTGTCGTACTGCGTCCAGGCGGGGACGCTCGTCATCGACGGGGCCGAGTTCGACCCCGCGATGGCCGAGGAACTGGAACCGGGCCTGGTGGTCCAGTGGGTCAACGGGCTCGACAGCCTCCAGACGGCGATGAAAGACCCCGAAGTCGTCGAAGAGGAAGACGAGTAACGGGGCCATCGCGGTCGTCCCGGCCGGCTCGGTGGTGCCGGGTTTCCGGACGACGGGTCGTTATCAGGGCGGAAAATCGGGGACACAGGTTTTTGCACGCCCGTCGGGAACTGCGGGCACATGGAGTCGTGGGACGACAGGGGCCAGTCTATCCAGATCGGGGCGGTCCTGATCTTCGCCGCAGTCGTCCTCCTGCTGGCGCTCTACCAGGCGTCGGTCGTCCCACAGCAGAACGAACGGGTCGAGTTCGACCACAGCCAGCAACTCCGGGGAGACATGCTCGACCTGCGCAACGCGGTGGTGTCGACGGTCGGCGACTCGTCACGACGGTCGGTGGCGGTCACGCTCGGGACGACGTATCCGTCGCGAGTGCTGGCGGTGAATCCGCCGCCGCCGGCCGGGCAGTTGCGGACGGTCGGGACGGCCGACGCCGCAGTTTCGGTCGGGGTGACCAACGCGACGGCACTGGATTCCGAGACGGACGACTTCTGGAACGGGACTCGCCGGGACTACGACACCGGCGGGATCGCCTATCGGCCGAACTACAACGAGTACGGCCAGCCGCCGTCGACGCGCTACGAGAACTCGGTGCTGTACGACGAGTTTTCCTTCGAGGGGACGACCGTCGCCCGGAGCAGTCAGGCGCTGATCGACGGGGACGTCGTCTCGCTCGTCGCGCTGAACGGGTCGCTCAGCGAGTCCTCGTCGGGGACGAAGTCGGTGGACGTGCGCCCGGTGAGCGCGTCGTCGACCACGGTCGCGGTGCGCAACGCGAACCCGGACTCGAACGTGACCGTCCGGGTGCCGACGCGGTTGCCCGAATCGCGCTGGGAGGCGCTGCTGGAAGAGGAGTTCGTCGGGGCGGGCGGGAACGTGACCGACGTGCGGACGAACCCGATCCCCGGCGGGTCCGAGTATCGGATGCTCGTCGTCGACCTCGTCCCGGGGACCTACGACCTCCGGATGGCGAAGGCCGGCGTCGGGACGCGAGTGACGGGGACGGAAGCGGCCTACGTGACCGAAATCCGGGGGAACGGGACGCACGTCCCCGAGGGCGGGACGGCGCAGTTCGTCGTCGAGGTGCGCGACCGGTACAACAACCCGGTGAGCGGGGTGACGGTGCGGGCGGCGACCGACGGCGTGGGCGAGGTAACGAGGCGGACGGAGACGGGCGACGACGGCCGCGCACGATTGACCTATCGCGCTCCGTCGAACGTCGACGGCGCGTCTGTCGCAGGGAGAGTTAACGCGAGCTTCGCCGTGACGCCGGGTTCGGGGGCGGATTCGTTCGCTGGCGGGGAGCCGGAGAACGTCAGCATGAACGTGACGGTGCGGAACGCGGACCGGAGCGGGCTCGGAGGCGGCGGCGGTGGTGGCGGCGCTGGCTACACGCTGCGCTGGACCGAACCGACGACGGTACCGGGAACGACGAGTAGCGGCGAGTCCTGTGCGTCGACGCCGGCCCCGTGTAACGTCACGATGCAGTCGGCGACCGACCCGCCGCAGATCGGCGCGCCGGTCGGCTTCGGATCGAACGATACCGCCCTCGTTCGCGCGTACGAGCGGGTGACCGCGACCGACTCCGACGGGACGGCGAGGACGACGGTCCGGTTCGAGCGGACGGAGGGCAACGCCACGCTGTGGACCCAGAGCGCGGGGGCCAACGCGACCCGGGCCGTGTCCACGCCGTCGTACGAGAGCTTCGAATCGGATCTGGGGAACTACGGCGTGTTCGGTACCTTCCGTGGGTCCGATCCGGACAAACTGACGAGTCGGAACGCCAACACGGGCTCGCAGTCGGCGCTGATCGACGGCGGCGACGACGGGGGGCTCGTGACGACGCAGTACGACACGAGCGGCGCGGAAATGGTGATCGTCCAGTACTGGGCGCAGGACGCCGGTGCCGAGGCGAACGACGCCGAGACGGGGCTCGACGAGGACCTCGCCGTCGAGTACCGGACCGCAGGGGGCGGCTGGGTGCAAGCGGACCTGCTCGAAGCCCGCGGGAGCGGGGACAATCCGCAGAACCCGACCTACCACCGAGCGATTCGACTGGGGAGCGACGCGCTTCACGGGAACTTCTCGCTGCGGTTCCGGCAGGTCGCGGCAGACGCAGCCAACGACCAGTGGCTCGTCGACGACCCGCAGATCTCCGTGATCGGCAAGGCGGTCGGCGGCGGGCAAGCGGGCGGTCGTGAACCGGGATCCGGCGGCGGCGGGGGCAGTGGATCGCTCGTCTACAACGGCGACGCGGTGGCAGTCGACGGACCCGATCCGGACTCGACGACCGGCGGCGTCGAGTTCTCCGTCAGGAACGACTTCAGTCAGCGGGCGCAGATAACGAGCGTCGAGGTCTCCGGTATTGGCGGGAACCGCCGGATAAGCGACGGCGTGAGGCCCAACGACGAGAGACAGCGGACCGAGATATACGTGACCGGCGACGTGAGCGACGGCTGGGTCGATTACAACGACGGCGTCTCCCTCCCGGCCACGTTCGACATGGACAGCGACGGATTCAGCAACAACGGTAACCCCGAGGCGTCGAGTGGGACGACGTTCGGCGTCTCGCTCTTCGAGTTCGAGAACAACGGCGGCAACCGGATCGACATGAGCGGAGAGTCGTTCGAGGTCACTGTCTCCTACGAGCTCGCGGACGGTTCGACCGGGAGCGAAACGTTCACCGTCACCGTCTCGTGACCAAAATCCCGCCGTTACGGCGCCTCACTGCGTTTCTCGTCCGAACGAGATCTTCCGATCGTGGGGTTCGACACTCGTCGATGTGCTAGTCGACAGGCACTTGTAGGTGTCTCACGGATCAGGGGATATGACATCGGTCGGTATCGACGCCGTGGAGATACGAACGGGGAAGCTTCGACTCGACCTGCCGGAGACGTTCGCGCCGGCGCAGGGCGACGACCCCGGGAAGTACACGAAGGGGCTCGGCCTAACCGCCAGTTCGTTCCCCGACGTCTACGAGGACATCGTGACGATGGGGGCCAACGCGGCCCACAGCCTCATGGAACGAAAGGGCCTGGAACCCGAAGACATCGGCCGGATCGACGTGGCGACGGAGTCGGCGTTCGACAACTCCAAGCCCGTCTCGACGTACATCGCCGGCTGTCTGGAGCAGGTGTACGACGGCGACTTCCACCACGCCAACAAGGGCGAGCGCAAGTTCGCCTGCATCTCGGGCACCCAGAGCCTCGACGACGCCTACAACTGGATCCGCGCGGGTCGCAATCGCGGCCGCGCCGCGCTGGTCATCGCGACCGACACCGCGCTGTACGCCCGGGACGACCCCGGTGAGGCCACGCAGGGCGCCGGGGCCGTCGCGCTTCTGGTCACCGAGGACCCGGATCTCGTCGAACTCTCGACCGAACAGGGCTACGGCAGCGCGGACGAGACGGACTTCCTCAAGCCTCAGCAGCAGTTCCCGAGCGTCGACGGCAAGCGCTCGGTGCAGGTGTACCTCTCGCGGATGCGCGAGGCCATCGAGGACTTCGAATCGGTTACCGAGACCATCCACCCCGACGATTACGTGCTCGGGCCGTTCCACACCCCCTTCCCGGGGATGGTCCGCAAGGCTGCGGCGCTCGCGTTCCGGCACTTCAGCCGCGACACGGAGATCGAGGAGCGTCTCGCCGACGATATCGGCCGACAGCCCCGCTACGAGGCCTTCGACACCGAGGAGGCCTTCCGTGAGGCCGCCGCCGACTACACGGACGACCTGACCGACACCGACGTGTATCGCGAGTGGTACGCCGAGACGGTCGAACCCACGCTCACCATCTCCCGCGAGGTCGGCAACTGGTACACCGGTTCGGTCCACGTCGCCCGGCTCTCCGGGCTGAAGGCCGCCTACGAGGACGGGGTCGACCTGACCGGGGAGAAGCTACTCGTCGGTTCCTACGGTTCGGGAGCGCAGGCGGAGATCCACGCCGAGACGGTCCAGTCCGGCTGGGAGGACGAGATCGCGGCGCTCGACGTCGACGAGCAACTCGACGCGCGCTACGAGCTCACCTTCGACGAGTACGAGGACGTCCACGACGTGCACAACCACGACGAGGACGCCGGCGCCAGCGACGTCGACCAGTTCACTTCCCCCGAGTCGGAGTTCGTCTTCGACGGCTGGGGCCGCATGGGCGAACGGAAGTACACCTACGTCGAGTAACGGCCGCAACCGACGCAAGCGCGCTCGAATTTTTCACCTCTGCCGATTCTGCCGCGCCCGAGACCGAACCACTCAAACGAGATTCGGCCGATGATCCCTCCACCATGGGCACCCCACTTCCCTCGCGCGAGGAGCAGGCCGAGGAGGTCATCGAGCGGCTCTGGGAGGAGTACCCAGACGCCACCATCTCGCTGAACTTCTCGAACCGGCTGGAACTGCTCGTCGCCGTCATGCTCTCGGCGCAGTGCACGGACGAGCGCGTCAACGAGACGACCGAACACCTCTTCGAGAAGTACCAGTCCCCGGAGGACTACGCCGAGGCCGACGTCGACGAGCTCTCCGAGGACATCGGATCGATCACCTACCACAACAGCAAGGCCGACTACCTCAAGTCCTCGGCGCGGACGATCATCGACGAGCACGACGGCGAGGTGCCGGACACGATGGACGAACTCACCGACCTGAAGGGGGTCGGCCGGAAGACGGCCAACGTCATCCTCCAGCACGGCTACGACCTCGTGGAGGGCATCGTCGTCGACACGCACGTCCAGCGCCTCTCGCGGCGGCTCGGCATCACCGAGGAGCAGCGGCCGGAGGCCATCGAACAGGACCTGCTCCCCGTCGTCCCCGAGGAGGAGTGGCAGTGGTACACCCACCTGCTGATCAGCCACGGCCGCGAGATCTGTACGGCCCGCAACCCCGACTGCGGATCGTGCGTCGTCGAGGACCGCTGTCCGTCCTCGAAACTCGACCACGAGGTCGACCTGGCGAGCGGCGAACCCTGGGACGGCTAAGATCGGAAAACCGGGAGCGGCCGACGAAGCCGCCCCCGAACCACGGATGCCTCGTGAGTGCCCGCGACGACCGGGCATGTTGGCATCAGTGTATCGCCGTTTAATTCTTCCGAACTGTCATTAACTCGGCAGCGAGCCAATTCTTTCAGGCTGCGGGGAGAACTGTCCGTTTGAGCGTTCCAGTAGCTAGCGATCGCGACTCGCTGCACCATCGAGCACCGGACCCACCGAGTGGGGCCGCTACGAGTTGACGTCTTCGAGGTGTTTGCTGACGACGACGCGGCCCTTGGGGGTGAGCTTCGGGCCGTCGTCGCCGTCGACGACGAGTTCGTCGGATTTCAGGTCGTTGAGCACCATCGTCAGCTGACTGCCGTCCATGTCGAGGACGCTGGCCAGCGAGACGCCCGGGCCGGACGAGTAGACGGCCACGAGGAGTTCGACCTGGTCGTCCGAGAGGGAGACGTCTTCCAGGTCGGCCATGAGGTCGCTGTACTCCAGACGCAGGAACCGACCGAGGATCGACATCCTCCGCGGGGAGTCCATGGCCGCCAGCGAGAGCGCCGCCTGCCCGCCATCGAGGTGGCGGACGGCGAGGACGGCCCGGTCCGTGCCGTTGATCTCGCGGTTGGTGCGTTCGAAGTCGCTGACGGTCGAGAGATCGATGTCGACAGTGTCGTCGGCGCGGCGGAAGCGGACCGACCCCGGCTTGAGGAACAGCTTCGCGGGGACGAACGATTCGTCGGTGACGCGGCCACCGACTCGCGCGGGATGTTTGACCGTCATGTCGGTGCCGTTGAGGATGGCCTTGAACAGGACGGTCGTGAACTTCTCGATCTTGTCGTCGTCGGCCTCGACGGCGGCGACCATCCGCTTGCCCGACCGCTCGAAGGCGATGGTGACCGTCGAACTGAAGAACTCCCCGAGACCGTCGGGGACATGGCCCACGGCGATGTCGAAGATAGACGAGAGGGGGATCGTCACCTTCCCCTCGTCGCCGGCGAGCACGAGTCGTTTCTCGCTGAGCAGGATCCGCCCTTTCACCGGCTCGGCGCGAGCCGACGCTTCGGAGTTGAAGGAGGCGACGAAGTCCGCGATGACTGATTCCGACATGGGCGGGGTTACGACCACCTTGCACAGCACAAATATTGAGCGTTTCGTGCGAGTATCAGCCGCGAGAACGGCGGCCGAGCGACGCCGATGTTCAGAATTGCGGTCTAGCGGCCGTACAACCCCGCGATCCGCCGTTCACTCGTCGGGATAGCGCGGGCGCCGCGCGGAGTCGTCGCTGCCCTCGACGAACGGGAGTTCGACGCGAGTCGCCGGGCGCTCGTCGCCGTCGACGCGGACGGTCAGGTCGGCGTCGCCGGTGGCGGCGTCGTCGTCGAGCGCGGCCATCGCGATCGGTTCCTCGCGGGTGGGACTCTCGGCGGCGCGGGTCACCTCGCCGACGGCAGCGTCGTCGGCGAAGACCGCAGCGCCCGCGTCGGGAACGGCCTCGGCGCTGAGGCCGACGAGTCGCTCGCTCGGGCGCCCGCGGTTTTCGATCCGGGAGACGACTTCCTGGCCGACGTAACAGCCCTTCTCGAAGTCGAGTGCGTTGCGGACGCCGCAGTCGTTGGGGAGTCGACCGGATAGCTCGGACTCGAACAGCGGCGTCCCGGCTTCCAGCGTCAGCGTCTCCAAGGTGTGGTAGCCGAAGGGCGCGGCGGCCTGCCCGAGGTTCGCGAGCGTGTCGAAGACGTCTGCGGCCTCGCTCGCGGCGCAGACGACCTCGTACCCCTCCTCGCCGGTCAGGCCGTCGTCGCGGATGACGGTGACGCCGGCGTCACCCATCGACCCGCGGACGAACGAGAGCGGGTGGTCCGGCGAGGCGGCGCCGTTGAGGACGCTCGCGATTTTCTCGGTCGCCTGGGGGCCGTAGACGCCGAAGACGCCGAAGTCGTCGGTCGCGTCGGTGATCTCGACGTCCTGGATGAACGTCTTCTCGCGCCAGTCCTCGGCGACGCGTTCGTGTTCGGTCGGGGGGAGAAAGAGGAGCAGGCGGTCGCCGTCGGCCGCGTTGTACACGTACATGTCCGTCTCGATGCGGCCGGAGGGGTCGAGCAACAGCGCGTAACAGCCTTCCCCGTCCGCCGCCGGGACGCGGTTGGAGACGGCGTTGTCGACGAAGTCGACGCGGTCCTCGCCCTCGACGACGAGGACGCCGTAGCCGTGTTCGACGACGCCGACGACGTTGCGGACGGCGGCGTGGGTACGATCGGGTCGCCCGTAGTGGGCCGCCACCCGGCGGCCGCCCCGCTCCTCGAACTCCGCGCCGTGGTCCGCGTGGACCGACTCGATGACCGTCATTACCCCGGTGTGGGGACGGTGGCGGGTTACATCTTCCGGGACCGGCGAAGCGGTGAAGTCCCGAGCGGGCGACCGTCCGGATACGCCCTCCATGTCTCGCCTCACTGCCCCGCTCGCGGACGCCGGCGAGTGGCTCGAAGACCACGCCGTCGCATACTTCCTCGCCCTCGTCGCCGCACCCATCGCCGCACGGCTCCTCCTGGCCACGGTCACGAGCGAGGGGTTGCGCGAAGCGTTCTGGAGCGGTCTCGTCTTCGGCGTCGTGTTCGCCACCTGCACGCTCGCGTTCCGCCGCTACCTCGAACGGGTGTCGAACTGACGGGGACTCAGTGCGCGCTGCCCGCCCGGTGCTCGCCGTACTTGACGCCCAGTCCGAGGCAGATCAGGCCGAACACGAGCATCGACGGGGCGACCATCATCAGGATCGTCGACGTCTCCATCGGGATCGGCGCACCGATCAGGCCGCCGACGCCGACCGCGACGACGAGGACGAACGCGGCGGCCGTCTTCGGCAGGTCGAATTCCATGACGGCGCTTCGGAGTGATATCAAATGAGGATTTCGACGCTTCCGACGACATGGGAGCGAACGAGCGCGGTGACGCATGCCGTGAAAACCCCGCCTACCCGCGAAGCAGCGACTTCAACTGGTCGACGGAGAACAGCGAGGTCGGCCGGTCCATGTGGACGCCGATCTCCCCGGAGAACGTGCGGAGGCCGGCCCGCTGGACGGGTTCCGGGAGCGAGTAGGCGCGCCGGAGCCAGTGGCCGAGTTCGATCTCGCGTTCGAGGTCGTCGCGCCAGGCGTCCTCGTAGTCGGCGAGGCTCCCCGGTCTGCGCGGGTCGATCTCGCGGGCGGCGTGGTCCGCGGCGGTCATCCCGTAGAGGATGCCTCCGCCGGTGAACGGCTTGGTCTGGGCGGCCGCGTCGCCGATCAGGAACGCCCGCGAACTCGTCACCGACTCGGGCGGGCCGATGGGGATCAGGCCCGAACACCGGTGGTCGGTCTCGACGCCGTAGTCCGCGGTGAACCGCTCGAATCGCTCGCGCACGTCGGCGCTCGGCGGCGTCGCCAGCCCGTACTCGACGCCCGCGTCGCCGCGGGGGATCCGCCAGGCGAAAAACTCCGGGACGGTGAGGTGGACGTCGACGAAGTCCGTGTCGTCGTCCTCGTCGGAGAACCCGAGGACGCCGTGAAGCAACTCGCCGGGTTCGTCCATCCCGAGTTCGCGCCGGACCCGCGACTTCGGGCCGTCGCAGCCCGCGACCATCCGGGCCTCGTGGGTCTCGACGCCGTCGGGCCCCTTCACTTCGACGCGCACGCGGTCGGGGCGCTCCTCCACGTCGACGACGGTGTGGTTCTCGCGGACGTCCGCGCCCGCGGCGCGGGCGGCGTCGGCGAGTTCCCTGTCCAGTCCGACGCGGTCGATGACGTTCGATATCTGCTCGTCTTTGTAGAAGGGGTAGGCGCTGGCGGGGTAGTCGTCCCAGCGGCGGTCCGGGGTTCCGGGGGCGTGACCGTCCGCCCGGGGGGTCGCCGCGCGGGCCGCCGAGGTGGAAGCGCGCGCCGTAGACGACGTTCTGGAGGAGGCGGTCGCGGGCGCCCTCGGGCGTGTACTCCCAGATGTCCGTGGAGACGTGGCCCGAGCAGGCGAGCGGTTCCCCCACCGAGCCCTGCTCGAAGGCGATCACGTCGTGGCCCCGCTCGGCGGCGCGGCGGGCGAAGCGCGACCCAGCGGGACCGCAGCCCACGACGGCGAAATCGTGCATAACCGTGTTGTCACACGGTGCGATGAAATATCTTTCAGTCCGGCGAGTCCGAATCGCGTCTGTCCCGGCTTCGCAGGGTCCTTGGGAGCCGCGGCCGATGCCGACGCTGTTTGCTGGTGGGTTTATCCGGGCACCGTCCACAGCGCCGAGCATGGCCGAATACCAGCCGGGCGTCTGTAACATCGGAGCGAATGAACGGAAGAAGCGCCGGATAGCGGGTGGGGTCTCCCTTCTCGCCACGGCGGTATACGCGGGGTTCGTCCTCGCGACGGGCCGGCCCGACGGACTCCTGCTCGGGGCGTTTCCGCTCCTGTTCGGCGGGTTCGTCGGTATCGTTCAGGACCGGATGGGTTTTTGCGCGGCCTTCGGCGCGCTCGCGCGATACGACCTCTCGGGGTCGGGAGGCGGGGCCGGGAGCGTCGGCGACGAACAGGCGGTCAAGCGCGACCGGATCAGGGCGTTTCAGGTGATCGCGATCTCGGGAGCCGCGGCCGTCGTCGCGACGATGGCCCTCTACGGCGTCGGTGCGGCGCTCTGAACGGTACTTCTCGTCTCCGTCGCCCGCTGGCTCAGACCACCGCGAGCCCGCGGGGCGTCTGCGACTCGTACTCGTCGGGCCACTCGAGCGCGAGGCGATTCCACGAAGCGCCGGCGTCGTCCGAGCGGTAGAGTCCGCGGTTGTTGAGCGCGAACAGCGTCGATCCGTCGCCGGCGGCCAGCACTGACCGAACCGTCCCCTCGGGATCCGGCAGTCCGTCCATGGCCAGGTGCCACGCTGTGGATTCATCGGTGGCTGCGTCGGTCGTCCGGTAGACGTACGCCTCGGCGGTCGAGACAGTGTGGGCGCTCCGGGCGCCGCTGGCGACGGAGACGACGACGGTGTCGGGGTCCGAGCGTGGGACGGCCATCCCCCAGACGTAGCGGTGGTCGAGGCCGTCCTGCGGGTAGGCCCACGTGTCGCCGCCGTCCTCGGACTGGGCGTAGCCGTCCCCCGCGGCGGTGTAGACCCGGCCCTCGGCGTCGGGGTGGGTCGCCAGCGTGTGGTTGTCGCGCCGCGCTCCCTCGGGGCGGTCGAGCCACGACTCGCCGCCGTCCTCGGTGCGGACGAGCGCCCCCGCCTCGATGGCGACGTAGAGCCGCTCGGGGTCGCGCGGGTCGGCTTCCAGCCAGCGGACGTGATGGGTGTGCGGTCGCGGCGGGAAGGACCACTCCGATTCGGAGGGGAGGTCGGTCAGCGGCGGCAAGGTGTCCCAGGAGTCGCCGCCGTCGGTCGAGCGATACACTGCGGAGGGTTCCGTCCCGGCCCAGACCGTCTCGGGATCGTGCGGACTGACGGCCAGCGAGGTGACGCGGTCGTCGACGTCGGGCGCGACGCGCTCCCACGTATCGCCGCCGTCGGTCGTCCGCTGGATCCCCGACTCGACGGTGCCGGCGAAGGCCCTGTCCGGCCGGTCGTCGCCGGCGGCGATACACTCGAAGTCGAGGTTCGGGAGGCGCTCGCTGGCGGTCCACACGCCCTCGGTGGCGTCACCGCGGACGACGAGCAGGCGGTCGTCCAGGGCAGCGTACAGTGTTGTCATGCCTCATCCTACGGGATCGGTCGATAAAGTGTGTGGGTCTAACCCGCATCGACTCTCCGCTCTCCGGCAGGGACGCGTTCGAAGCGGACGGCTCTATCGAAATACTTCTGGCCCACAGTTCACTGTATCGATTGTTTCACGCAGTTATTCCACCCGAACTTTCATACTAAATGACCTCAATTTGGGACATTGTGACGAGAAAGACAACATCTAGCACAGATGAGAACGACGGAAGGTATCGACAGAACCGGCGTCAGTTCCTCGGGGGACTCGCCGCCGGAGCGGTATTGATGGGGGCCGGCGGTGTCGGCACGGCGAACGCCGGGAGGGTGCAACAGAACGGGAAGGACAAGCGCCGTGGGCGTCAGATGGAGTCGCTCGATCGGGGTCTCGTCGCCGTACCGACGGACGGGGGAGTGTTGCTCCGGTGGCGGCTGTTCGGGACCGAACCAGCCGATCTCGGCTTCCACGTCTTCCGCGACGGCGAGCGGCTGAACGACAAACCGATCACCGACAGCACGAACTACCTCGACCCGGACGGGACGACTGACTCGACCTACGCCGTTCGAGCGGTCGGCAACGGTCGGGCCGGCGGGAAGCGCCACGACAAAGACGACGACCGAAAGCCCGGGATGTCGAAGTCGGTCGAGGTGTGGGACGACCAGTACAAGGAGATCCCGCTGAACAAGCCCGACCCGGTTGAGGGCGAAAACGGCGAGACCGTCACGTACCACGCGAACGACGCGAGCGTGGGCGACCTCACGGGCGACGGTTCGCTCGACATCGTCCAGAAGTGGTCCCCCTCGAACGCGAAGGATAACTCCCAGTCGGGACAGACGAGCGACGTCCTGATCGACGCGTACACGATGGACGGGGAGCACCTCTGGCGGATCAACCTCGGCCAGAACGTCCGGGCCGGCGCGCACTACACGCCGTTCCTTGTGTACGACTTCGACGGCGACGGCAAGTCGGAGCTGGCGGTGCGGACGGCCGATGGGACCGAAGACGCGGCCGGCAACGTCATCGGCGATCCGGACGCCGACTGGACGAACGACTCCGGGTACGTCCTCGAGGGACCGGAGTACCTCACCGTCTTCGACGGCGAGACGGGCGAGGAACTCGCGACGCAGGACTTCCAGCCCGCGCGCGGCGACCCCTGCCAGTGGGGCGACTGCTACGGGAACCGCGTCGACCGGTTCCTCGCGGGAACCGCCTACCTCGACGGCGAGCGACCGAGCATCGTGTTCACCCGTGGCTACTACGAGAAGTCGATGCTCGCCGCGTGGGACTTCCGGCAAGGCGAACTCGAGTTGCGCTGGGTCTTCGACAGCGACGACGGGAACCCGGAGTACGAGGGCAAGGGCGCACACAGCCTTGCCACCGCCGACGTCGACGACGACGGGAGAGACGAGATCATCTTCGGCGGGGCGGTCATCGACCACGACGGCACCGGTCTGCACACGACGACGATGTCGAACCCCGACGCCCAGCACTGCGGTGATTTCCTCCCCGATCGAGAGGGGCTGGAGATCTTCGTTCCCGCGGAGTATCCGCCCGAGGGCGAACCGAGCGCATCGATGCGCGACGCCGAGACCGGCGAGTACATCTGGTCGGTCGAGGCCAGCGACACCGGCCGCGCGATGGTCGCCGACGTCGACCCGAACTACCCGGGCGCGGAAGCCTGGGCGACCGGCGGCGTCGGCACCTGGACCGCGAACGGCCAGAAACTGATGGACGAGACGATCCCCTCGATCAACTCCGGGGTCTGGTGGACCGGCGACCTGCACCGCGAACTGCTCGACCACGACTGGCAGGGCGACGGCGTCGGCATCGGCAGGATCGACAAGTGGAACCCGGAAACGCGGGAACTCGACCTCCTGAAATCGTTCGACGGCACTCGCTCGAACAACTGGACGAAGGGCAACCCCTGCCTGTCGGGGGACATCCTCGGCGACTGGCGCGAGGAGGTCATCTGGCGGGCCGAGGACAGCAGCCACCTGCGCCTGTACGCGACGCCGCACGAGACGAACCACCGGCTGTACACGCTGTTGCACGACCCACAGTACCGGACCGGCATCGCGCGCCAGAACGCCGGGTACAACCAGCCGCCGTGGCCCAGTTTCTTCCTCGGCCACGGGATGGACGACCCGCCGAAGCCGGACATCATGACCTCGTTCGAGCCGGCGGGCGCCGATCGATTCGCCGAGATATCCGCCAGCGCGACCGATGCGACGCCCTGCGTCGAAGTCCAGTTCGAAGCGGTCGACCGGACCGACAACGGCCAGAAGATCAGCTCTCTCTCGTGGGATCTGGGCGACGGCACGACCGCGACGGGTCGGTCGGTCAGTCACACCTACGACGAACTGGGCACGTACTCCGTCACGCTGACCGCGACGGGCAAGAAGGGAGAGACGACGACCGACCTGGAGACGATCACAGTCAGCGAGCCGGAGCCGATAGCCCGGCCCGTCCCGAGCGCGACCGAGGTCGACCCGGGCGAGTCGATCGACTTCGAGGCGGAGGACGTCTCCGGCGAGTACTCGATCGACTCCCTGACGTGGGACTTCGGCGACGGCACGACCGCGACGGGGCAGTCAGCCACGCATAGCTACGACGGTCCCGGCGAGTACACCGTCACGCTGACCGCCACCGCCGAAAGCGGTTGCACGACGTCGCACTCTGAGCCGATCACGGTCGACCTCACGGACGGGACCTACCGTCTGACCTCTCAGATCAACGCCGACGACATCGTAGTGAGCGTCGACGGCGAACTCGCCGACGGGGCGAACGTCTACAACGACACCGTGGGCGAGGCCAGCGGCCAGACGTGGGAGGTGACCGAACTCGATGATGGCGTCTACCGCATCGCCGCGGCCGACGCCGACGACCTCGTCTTAGAGACGGCCGACGGCGGCGCGGACACCGGCACGAACCTCGAACTCGGCCAGTGGGAGGGCGCCGACTACCAGAAGTTCGCGGTGGTGCCCAAGAGCGGCAGGGGTTACACGCTCGAGCCGACCCACGCCGACCTCGCGGCCGACGTCTGGGAGCGCGACCCCGAACCGGGCGCGGACATCCGCCACTGGAACGTGACCAGCGCGGACAACCAGCAGTTCGCCTTCCTCGACCCGTCGGCCTGACGGCCGACGAGTCCCACGTTCTCGGACTCAGTCGTCGTCCGCTCGCGGCGCTGTCTCGGCCTCACCGTCGGCGTTCGCGGTGACGACGCGGTCGCCGCGCGGGCCTTCCATGTCCACGTCGGGCAGCAGGTCGCGCAGGTACTTCCCGGTGTAGGAGCCCTCGGTGCGGGCCACCTCCTCGGGAGTTCCCTCGGCGACGAGTTCGCCGCCCGCCTCGCCGCCCTCGGGGCCGAGGTCGACGATGTGGTCGGCGTTCTTCACGAGGTCGAGTTCGTGCTCGATGACGACGACGGTGTTGCCGTTGTCGGTGAGCCGGTGGAGCACGTCGATGAGCTTGCGCTCGTCGTGGGGGTGCAGTCCGGTGGTCGGCTCGTCGAGCAGGTACAGCGTCTCGCCGGAGTCCTTCTTGCCGAGCTCCTCGGCGAGCTTGACGCGCTGGGCCTCGCCGCCGGAGAGGGTGGTCGAGGGCTGTCCCAGTTGCATGTACCCGAGGCCGACGTCCTTCAGGAGCTTCAGCCGGCGTCGGATCTGGCTGTGGCCCTCGAAGAAGTCGTAGGCCTCATCGATGCTCATGTCGAGCACGTCGGCGATGGTGGCGTCCTTGTAGGTGACGTCCAGCGTCTCGCGGTTGTAGCGCGCGCCGCCGCACTCCTCGCAGGGGACCTGCACGTCCGAGAGGAAGTTCATCTCGATGGTGACGGTGCCCTGCCCGCCGCACTCCTCGCAGCGGCCGCCCTTGACGTTGAACGAGAAGCGGCCCTTCTCGTAGCCGCGCTGCTTGGCGAGGTTGGTCTCGGCGAACAGCTCGCGGATGTGGTCGAAGACGTTGGTGTAGGTCGCGGGGTTCGACCGCGGCGTGCGGCCGATGGGCGACTGGTCGATCAGCCGGACGGTCTCGATGGCGTCGAGGCCGGAGAGGCCGTCGTGCTCGCCCGGGTTCACGTCTGAGTTACCGTGCATCTCGCGGGCCAGCGCCTTGTAGAGCACGTCGTGCATCAGCGTGGACTTGCCCGAGCCGGAGACGCCCGTGATGGCGGTGAACGAGCCGACCGGCAGGTCCACGTCGAGGTCCTTCAGGTTGTGCTGGCGGGCGCCCTCGATGGTGAGGTGGCCGTCGGGGTCGCGCCGTTCTTCGGGGACCGGGATGGCGCGCTCGCCGGAGAGGTAGTCGCCGGTGATGCTCTCGTCGTCGGCGATCACGTCGTCGAAGTCGCCATTCGTAACGATCTCGCCGCCGCGCTTGCCGGGGCCGGGCCCCATGTCGATGATGTTGTCCGCGCGGCGCATCGTCTCGGTGTCGTGCTCGACGACGAGGAGGGTGTTGCCGAGGTCGCGCAGTTCCGCGAGCGTGTTCAGCAGGCGGTCGTTGTCCCGCTGGTGCAGCCCGATCGAAGGCTCGTCGAGGACGTACAGCACGCCGACGAGGCCGCTGCCGATCTGGGTGGCGAGGCGGATGCGCTGGCTCTCCCCGCCGGAGAGGGTTGCGGCCTCCCGATCCAGCGTGAGGTAGTCGAGGCCGACCTCGCACATGAACCCGAGGCGGGCGCGGATCTCCTTGAGGATCTCCTCGGCGATCTTCGTCTCGCGGGGGCCGAGGTTCCCCTCGACGCCCTCGAAGTGCTCCAGCGCGTCGCCGATGGAAAGCCGGTTGACCTCCGTGATGGAAGTGCCGTCGACGAGGACGGCGCGGGACTCGGCTTTCAGCCGGGTGCCGTCGCATTCGGGGCACGTCGTGGTCGCCATGTACTCCTCGATGTGCTCGCGGGCGCGGTCGGAGTCGGTCTCGACGTGGCGTCGTTCGAGGTTCGGGATGACCCCCTCGAAGCGCTCGGTCTTCTCGCGCGTGCCGTTCTTGGTCCGCCACTCGAAGTGGACCCGCGAGTCCGTCCCGTAGAGGAACTGCCGCTGGATGTCCTCGTCGAGGTCCTCGAAAGGGGTGTTCAGGTCGACGCCGAAGTGCTCGGCGACGTTGTCGAGCTGTCGGGAGTAGTACGTCCGGTCGTAGCTCCACGGCTCGAAGACGTGCTTGAGTGGCTTCGAGGGGTCCTGGATGACCAGTTCCTCGCTGACTTCCTTGGTCTCGCCGAGGCCCTCACACTCCGGACAGGCCCCGTAGGGGCTGTTGAACGAGAACGAGCGCGTCTCGATCTCGCTGATGTCGACGTTGCAGTGCGTACAGGCCAAGTCCTCGGAAAACTCGACGACGAGGCGGTCGTCCTCGCCGTCGTCCGCGTCCTCCCCTTCCTCGTCCGTGGTCCCGAGGTCACCGACGGAGCGGGACTCGGCCCCGCCGAGTTCCACGTCCTCGGGCGGGTCGGGGACGACGACCTTGAGGACACCCTCGCCTTCTTCCAGCGCCGTCTCGACGGAATCCGTGATCCGGGAGCGGGCTTCCGGGCTCACGGTGATGCGGTCGACGACCACGTCGATGGTGTGGTCGTAGTTCTCGTCGAGGTCGGGGCGGTCGAGCGAGAGGTCGTGCTGTTCGCCGTCGACCTCGACGCGGGCGTACCCCTCGGCGACGAGTTCGTCGAACAGATCCTCGAAGGCGCCCTTCTGGTCGCGGACGACCGGCGCGAGGATCTTCGCGCGGGTGTCCTCCGGGAGTTCGAGGATGCGGTCGACCATGTGCTGGGCGGACTGCTCGCCGACCTCGCGGCCGCACTCGGGGCAGTGCGGCGTGCCGACGCGAGCGTAGAGGAGGCGGAGGTAGTCGTGGAGTTCGGTGACGGTCCCGACCGTCGAGCGGGGGTTGTTCGCGGCGTTCTTCTGGTCGATGGAGATCGCCGGCGACAGGCCCTCGACGTTCTCGACCTTCGGCTTGTCCATCTGCCCGAGGAAGTTGCGCGCGTAGGCCGACAGCGACTCGATGTATCGCCGCTGGCCCTCGGCGTAGACGGTGTCGAACGCGAGCGAGGACTTCCCCGATCCGGACAGGCCGGTGACCACGGTTAGCTCCTCGCGAGGGATCGTCACGTCGACGTCCTTGAGGTTGTGTTCCTCTGCCCCGCGGACCTCGATGACGTCTTTGCTCATCTATCCTCCGTCATGGACCGGGCGGGTGAAACCCTGTCGGTTCGGCAGTTTCCGCGACGTGCGTGTCGACGTTTATATACAATAGACGGGACAGTTCCGGACACCATGACCGGAACGTACGACATCGCGGGACTGGAACTCTCCGACGACAACTACACCGTCGAACAGTCGCTGATCCGGAACAAGTACAAGGCGCTCGACTCCGCCGGGAACGTCGTCCTGCGCGGCAAGCAGAAGATGTTCAAGCTCAAAGAGGAGTTCCCGTTCGTCGACGGCGACGGCAACGAGGTCTTCTCGGTGAAGGCCGGGAGCATGCTTGACGTCGCCGGCAACTACACCCTCACCGACTCACAGACCGGCCAGGACCTGGTCGTCCTCGACAACGACTTCTCCGTCTTCCAGGACACCTGGACGGTCAGGGACGTCGACACCGGCCGGGAACTCGCCACGCTCGACTCCCGCGGCGCGCTGTACACTCTCGCCCGCCACTACCTCCCGTTCGGGAGTCTCATCCCCCACAAGTACGAGATCTCCGACCCGAACGGCGGCCACGTCGGCACCATCGAGGCGCACTTCTCGATCCGCGACCGCTACGACGTCACCATCGACGACGCCTCCAACGTCCCCAAGGAACCCATCGTCGCCGCGGCGATGGTCATCGACGCGATCCAGAATCACTAGCGGCGCGCGGAGCGAACCGGACACTCGTTCACGCCTCCACTCGCTGACCACGAGCCGAATCGTAGTGAACCCAGCCACGCCGCAACTCCCAGAGTCCCGTCGCGAAGCCGGTCGCCACGACCAGTACGGCCTCGGGCAATCCGGCGGTGTCGGCCGGCGAGTCTTTGAGGTACTGGCTGAACCCGTAGTAGGAGCCGTTCATCGCGACGATCTGCCCCGGTTCTTTCAGCGGTCGGTCGAGCGTGGCGTTCCCCGCATCGACGATCCGGCGGGCCGCAGCCGGGTCGGCGCTCCGCTCGACCGGGACGGCGAGGTCCTCGAGGACCGCCGCTCCCGAGACCGGTTCGAGCCCCATCACGGTCCCGCTGTCGTTCCGTTCGTTGACGCGCTGGTAGAGTTGCCGATCCAGCCAGACGTAGCGGGGAGCGCGCTGGCGCGGATCGGATCCGGAGTGGACGGTCCCGTTCCCAACGAGCAGGACCCGCTCCATCTCGCACAGGCGCGTGGGCCAGTCGACGCAGTCGATACCTTCGATCCCGCGCGAGGGGAGACCTCCGACGGCACGAGCGGACGCGGAGTCGAATCGAGGGGACGTGGACTCGAACTGTAGCGACCGACCGTCCGGCGTTATCTCGACCGCCTCGTAGCCGTAGGAATCGCCGGGGTGGAAGGCATCGTGGACCGTACCGAGAAAGGCGGCGACAACACCAGTCCGATGCCGAGCGAGAAGTAGACGAGCGCCCGCAGCGAGTGGCGGAGCTCGTCGGTGGGGTCGCGCCTCAGCGCCACCACCTCGATGCTTCGGGGACCATACGCGCAGGTAACGAGCGGAGTCCGGAAAGTGATTTTCGAACATCACCTCTCGCGGACGGCTGCGGGACGGTCACCCGTTCGGCCTCGACGGTCGGAGAGTGGTCCGCGTCTTCCTGTTCGGAGTCGCACCGTCACTCCCGGTCGGCGTCCCGCTTCCACTCGCGCTCCTGGCGGCGTTCGGCGACGTGGCGGCGGCCGTCGGCGAGGTCGGCGCGCGTGTGCTCCGCGAAGGCGGTCACGTCGGCCATGAAGTCGTCCTCGAACGACTCCAGCACGTCGTAGGACCAGCGGTGGTCGTCGACGACGCCCCGCGGGAGGTGACGCTCGCGGATCTCGTCGGCGAGGTCGTCGTGGCCGCTCTCGCGGAGCAGCGTCTCGGCCTCGTCGAGGTGCTCCATCGCGTGGCCGGTGTTGTGGTGGAACTCCACCAGTTTGCCGTGCGCGCGCCGCAGCCACTCCAGCCCGAGTTCCACCTCGTGCAACGCCTCGACCTCGCAGTCCGTCAGGTCCGCGCCGGGAGTTTCGTCGTCGATAGCCATGCCATAACGTAGCATTGGCGAGGAGATAGGACTGTCGCCGACAGGCACGGGGAGCGGGGGTCGTCGGTAGGCCAGCGACGCCGGTCAGGCGTAGGCCGCGAACTCCTCGCCGAAGACGAGGAAGTAGACGACGCCGACGACGCCGACGACGCTCGCGACGCTGAAGGCCAGCTCCGGACCGGCCGTCAGCACGTCCAGCGGGCCGACGGGGACGTCGACCGCCCAGTCGCTGTCGTAGAGGTAGCCGCCGAGGGCGGCGCTGGGGATGACGATGGTGTTGCGAAGGAGGTAGTACGCGCCCGTGACGCGGCCGCCCGTGTCGCGCTCCGCGGGACCGACGATGAGCGCCTTGTGCGAGGGGAGCCCGGCGAAGCGCAGCCCCGAGAACGCAAAGAGGAGCGCGACGACAAGCGGGTCGGCCGGGGCGGAGATGAGCATGACGGGGAAGACGGCGTAGACGGCGAAGCCGAGCGCGACGACGGGCTTCAGCCCCACGCGCTCGGCGACGATGGCGGCGGGGACCATCGAGACCAGCGCGACGACCATCTCGACGCCGAGCAAGACGCCGAAGAAGACGGCGGGATTGAGGTAGTAGCCGAACAGGGTCGCGTCCAGTTCGTAGATGCGCGTGATCACGAGGATGAAGAAGCCGTAGACCATCCCGTTGGCGAACCGCACGAGCGTGTCGGCGACGAGCAGCGGCCGGAGCGTCTCGGGTAGGTCCGCCAGGTCGTCGCGGATCTGGGCGACGCCCTCGAACTCCTTGCCGAAGGAGTCGGCGTCGGTCTCGTAGCGGACGTGCTGGACGACGGTCGCGACGGCGCCGAAGACGACGGCGACCGCGAGGACGTAGAGGAAGCCGGGGAGGATGTCCTCCTCGCTGGACCCTCCCGAGAAGACGAAGAGGAGGCCCGCGGCGAGCACCGGGCCGATGAGGAAGGCCGTCCGGCGGAACGTTTCGGTACTGGCGAACCCGCGGGCGAGGCGCTCGTCGGGGACGCTCTGTTTGACGATGGCGAAGGTCGCGCCGAGGCCGAACGACTTCCAGGCCTGCGCGAGGATCAGGCCGACGAAGATCCACAGCCACGGTTCGAGGACGACTGCACCGAGATCGATGGGGCCGACGAGGGGCGCGACGAGCCAGAAGAGGAACCCGAGCGTCGAGAGCAGGCCGAACAGCGTCAGGGCGTACCGCGAGCCGACGCGGTCGGAGAAGACGCCGCCTGCGTAGGGGTAGACGGCGCTGATGACGTTGCCGAACGAGCCGTACAGTCCGACGATGAAGGGCGTCGCACCGAGGACGACGAGGTACTCCGAGAGGTACCGCCCGGTCATCTGGAAGCCGAGGCTGAACGCGAACATCGCCAGCGAGAGGACGAGGACGTCCCGTTCCAGCGAGAAGAACTGCCTGACGGTCGACCGGACGCTCGGCGTCTCGGTTGCCATGCGCGACGGTTGACACCACGTGACCTAAAGATCGGTGAGGCGGCGACGATTTCCGGTTCAGCGGCCGCCGCCGTCCCGTCCGGCGAGTCCGGTCGAGAGGAGAGTAGCGGCCGTCGGCTCAGTCGCGACGCCGGGCAGCGATGGCGCCGAGCAGGAGCGCGACCAGCGCGCCGGTGATCCCGAAGCCGGGGCCGAACCCGGTGCTCGTCTCCGTCGGGCTGTCGGTAGACGGTGTTGCGGTCGCATTGGCCGTCGCCGTCGGCGTATCGCCCCCGCCACCGGCCTGCACGCCCTCGACGGTCACGGTGTCCTCGCGTCCCTCGGACTCGGCCGAGATGGTGACGTTCCCGGCGCTCTCGATGGGGACGCGGATCTCGCCGTTCTCGTCGGTCTCGCCGACGGACGAGTCGCCGGCGCTGACCGAGGCGCCGGGGACGGGGTTGCCGTACTCGTCGGTGACCGTCACCCGGACGGGCTCACCGACGACCACGCGGTCGCTGTCGGCCTGAACGACCACGGCGGGTTCGCGCTGGATGGACGCGTTGAGCGCGGTCTCGGACTCGCGGACGGTCAGCTCTCGGGTCACGCTCTCGTAGCCGGGCTTGGTCACCGTCACGTCGTAGGCGTCGTTGACCGGGAGACTGACCGTGACGCTGCCGGTCCCCTGCGTGGTCACGTCGGCGACTCCGGGGATGGTGACGTTAGCGTCGGTCACCGCCTGCGGCGGGTCGAAGTGGTCGTCGGTGACGCTGAAGCTGACGAGCACCGAACTGCGTTCGATAGCCATCGACTGGGAGACCTGTCCGTCGACGGTGAGCGTCGTCCGGTTGCGCAGGTACCCCTCTTTGAACGTGATGAGCGTGTAGTTACCCTGTTCGATCCCGCCGGTGGTGAGCGTCCCATCGGCGGTCGTCCGGGCGTTGACCACCGGCTGGCCGTCGTGGAACATGCGGACGATGGCGTTGCCCACGCCGCCGCTCGCGTCCTCGACGGTGACGGTCGCCTGCCCTTCCTTGGCGACCTCGATGGTCACGTCGCGCTCGCTCGCGTTCTCGACGACGTAGGGCTTGTTGCGGACGTAGTGGGGGTGGTCGATCCGGATAGTGACATCGGCCCCCTCCGCGACGTCGAGGAACGCCTTCCCGTTGCCGGCGGTCGTCCGGTTGACCGGGCTGCCCCCGTCCCACGTCGCCGAGAGCTGAGCGTCGCTCAGCGGGTTCCCGCTCTGGTCGACGACGGTCACTGTCAGCGTCGCGCTGTCCCCCGTCGACGCGCCGACGCCCCCGACGAACGACGCGGCGACGACGAACAGCGACAGCAACAGCGACGCGAATCCCGAGTGTGCCCGTGTCATGACTGGTACCTTATTCGGCGGCCCCATATCTTTGTCGACTGTTCGTCCCGCCGTCCGGCGCTCAGCCGAAGAATCTGGACACAGCGGTCGTCAGGAGGGCGGCGACAGTCGGTTCGCCGTCAGCGACCGCTCTGGAGGTCCGCGACCAGCGCGTCGACTTCCGCGCGGGTGACGGTCGTCATCGCGCCGGGGATCGTCCGCGCCAGCGTCGCGCCCGCGACGCCGGAGGCCAGCGCCTCGTCGGCGCTCGCGCCCGAGAGGACGCGTTCGAGGAACGCGCCGATGAACGCCTCGTGCTGGCCGGCCGGGTCGACGGCGTCGACCTCGACGCCGTCCTGTTCGTGGATCACGCTACCCTGACACGCCAGCGCCCCGCGCTCGCTCCGGGTGATGACGACCGTATCGAACTCCCGGGTCGACGCGATGGCGTGAGCGATCTCCCGCGGTTCGCCCGTCCGGTCGAAGAACTCGCGAGCCTGCTCCTCGTTTGCGAACAGCACGTCCACCGCGTCGAAGACGCCGTCGAGCGTCTCGCGGGCCTCCTCGACCGACCAGAGGCCGGGCTGGAAGTCGAGATCCATCGCGACGAGTCCGTTGCCGGCGGCGCGCAGAACCGCCTCGGCCGTCTCGACGATGTCGCCCGAGAGCGACAGCGTGCTCCCCGCGACGAACGTGGCGTCGGCCCGCTGGACGCGGTCCATCGGCAGTTCACCGGGCGTGACCGACGCCGCCGCGGCGCGGGAACGGTCCTGCAGCAGTCGCTTCTGGCGGGGTTCGGGCCCCTGCTCGGCGAACTGGAGCCCCTGTCGGCCCTCGTCGGCCCACGCGACTTCGGTGTCGACGCCGTACTCGCTGAGCGTTCGCTCGACCCGTCGACCCAGCGGGGAGTCCGGCAGCTTCGAGAGCCACGTCGCCTCGGCGCCCATCGCGCTCGCCGCGACGGCGACGTTGCTCTCGGTCCCCGAGACCCGCATCCGCATCTCCCCGGCCGTCTCGAGGCGTTCGTCCCCGACCGGCGACACCCGTAACGACGTTTCTCCGAACGTGACCAGCTCCGTCATACCCCGTCCAAAGATAGCGTCCGGTATAATTCATAGGGAGACGACCCCGTTACCGGTCCGACCGCCGTC
The DNA here is from genome assembly GCF_054504345.1 of Halosimplex yunnanense. Taxonomy (NCBI): domain Archaea; kingdom Methanobacteriati; phylum Methanobacteriota; class Halobacteria; order Halobacteriales; family Haloarculaceae; genus Halosimplex; species Halosimplex yunnanense. The sequence continues at coordinate 492,150 of NZ_JBTJEL010000037.1, forward strand.
AGTCCCGGCGGCCGCCGTGGCCGGGGTAGTCCCGCTCGAAGCGGGCCTCGATCTCGTCGCTGTCGAACTCGACGACGACGGGCCGGCCGTGCGGACAGGCCCACGGGTTCTCGCAGTCGTCCAGCCGGGCGAGCAGGTCGCGGACCGACCCTTCCGTCAGCGACGTGTTGCCGGTGATCGACGGGTAGCAGGCCAGATCCGCCAGCAGTTCGTCGGCGGCCGCCTCGACGGTCTGGGCGGCGCTGCCTTCGCCCTCCACGAACGCCGCCAGCGCGTCCCGGAGGAGGTCCGGATCGGCGGCGTCGGCGACCAGCGACGGCACTGTGCGAACCTCGACGGTCCGGTCGCCGACCCGCTCGGCGCGGAAGCCCAGCGTCGCCAGCGCCTCGCCGTAGGTCTCGAACAGCTCCGCCTCGCGGGCGGTCAGCGACAGCTCGACGGGCCGTGCGAGCGCCTGCGTCGTCGTCTCGCCGGTGAACTCCTCGCGGAGGCGCTCGTAGTTGATCCGCTCGTCGGCGGCGTGCTGGTCGATCAGCACGAGGCCCTCGTCGGTCTCCGCGAGGACGTACGTCTCGTGGAGCTGGCCGAGAACCCGCATCGACGGCAACGAACCGTAGTCCGTCGCTTCGGGGTCGGACTCGTCGCCGCCGAGACGTGCCTGTCCGTGGCCGCCCGTGAACTTGCGACCGCGGTCGTGCGACCCGTCTCCGTCCGATTCCGGGCCCGAGTCGGCTTCTCCCTGTGTCTCAGATGTCTCGGCGTCAGTCGCATCCGCCGGGTCAGCCGCGCTCGACTCGCTTCCAGCGTTGCTCGCGACCCCGCGGTCGGTCCCAAAGTCGCCCATTGCGTCGTCGTCCGTTTCGTCTTCCGCGCTGGACCCTGTCTCCGTCGACGGCGCGTCTGTCGACGACGACCGGGGGGACGGAGCCGAGGGGTCGGAGGAGAACGTCGGTCCCGATATCTTTTCGCCCGCGGAATCGACCGTCTCGTCGCCGCCGACGGTGGTGGCGGAATCGGACGGGGAGCCGGGGTCGGCGGCGCCTGCGGAATCCGCAGCGGCTTCCGCTCGCCCGCCGGGAGAACTGCTGCTCGGCGGGTCGCCGCTGGACTCGGTCGCGGTCTCGGAGTCAGTCGTGGCCCCTGCTTCGGTCCCGCTCCCTCCTTCGGTCGACGCGTCGTCCGGGCCCTCGGCCTCACGCTCGTTGTCGTCGTCCAGTCTGCTCCGATCGGGCCTGATCTCGGTCTGTTCGGGCGCGGACTTCCCGCGGGGAGCGCCGCTGCGGAGGAGCCCCTCCTCAAGCAGCGCCGACTCGACGGCGGTCGTGATCTGGTCGCGGACCCCTTCCTCGTCGGCGAAGCGAACTTCGAGTTTCCGCGGGTGGACGTTCACGTCCACGTCGCCGGCGGGCACGTCGAGGAAGAGGACGGCGAACGGATACCGGTCGGGGGCGAGCTGGTGGCCGTAGGCCTCGATGACCGCGTCGCGCACGGCCGTCGCGGTGACGTATCGGCCGTTGACGTACGTCGAGCAGTACTCGCGGGTGCTCCGGGTCGTCTCGGGGTGGCTGACCAGTCCCGTTACGCCGTCGAGCGGGCCATCCGGCAGGTCGACGCCGCCGTCGCCATCTCCGTCGGCGGTCACTTCGACCATCGACTCGGCGACGTCGCGACCGTAGACGGACATGACGGCCTCGCGGCGGTCGCCCTGTCCGGTCGTGGCGAACGTCTCGCGGCCGTCGTGGGTCAGCGAGACGGCGATGTCGGGGTTGGCGAGCGCGTAGCTCGTGACGACGGTATTGACGTGGGCGAACTCCGTGCCGTCCTGTTTGAGGTACTTCCGGCGGGCGGGGACGTTGAAGAAGAGGTCTTCTACCTCGATGGTGGTCCCTTCCGGACAGCCCGCGGGTTCGACGCTCGTGACCTCGCCGCCCTCGACGCGCAGTTCGGTGCCGCGGGGGGAGTCGACGTCGCGGTCGGCGCGCGGCCGGGTCGTGATCGTCAGCCGGGAGACGGCGCCGACGGCGTGGAGCGCCTCGCCGCGGAAGCCCAGCGTGGCGACGCCCGATTCGAGGTCGTCGATGTCGCTGATCTTCGAGGTGGTGTGTTCATCGACGGCGCGGCGGACCTCGGACTCGGTCATGCCGATGCCGTCGTCGGCCACGACGATACCGTCCTTGCCGCCGCGCTCGACGGCCACCTCGACGCGGGAGGCGCCGGCGTCGAGGCTGTTCTCGACGAGCTCCTTGACGACCGAGGCGGGGCGTTCGACCACCTCGCCGGCCGCGATGCGCTCGACGGTCGCCTCGTCGAGGCGCCGGATCGTTCCGGTCGGGGCGTCGTCGCTCATCTACCCCTCCGTGGTCGGCCGACGCCCTTGAGTACTCCGGCCGCCGACCGGCGACGGTCGACGACCACGACTGGCGGCCGTCCGACGCTGCCGACCTTCGCCCCTACAGGGACAGGAGTCGCGACCCGCTGTAGCCGAGCGTCGCGAGCCCCGCAAGCGCGAGCAGGAGTTGCGGGAGTCGAGCGACCGTGAACAACGGTGGGGGCGCCGTCTTCGTCAGCATGACGTCGTACCGGGCGTCGGGCAGGTCCTCGTCGGCGTCCGGGAGGTCACTGCCGTTTGGGCGCTCGATAGCGACCTGCATCGCGGACCGGAAATCGAACCCGGAGCGGTTCGCGGTCTCGACGACGTCCGTCCGCGACAGGTACTCGAAGTCGTCAGTGCCTTCGCCGGCGGGGACGCGGTACTCGCCGCCGTTCTCCAGCGTCGTCACGTACAGCTCCTGCCCTCGCTCGGAGAGGTTCTCGTAGGCGACGACGTCGTAGCCCTCACCCCGCAGCGCCGTCTCGTTGCCTTCGGCGAAGTCCGGCTGTTCGGCCGACGCGTCGTGCCAGAGGACGGTACCGACGGGGACGACGGCGGACCCGGCGAGCAGGACGACGCCGAGCGCGACCAGCGCCAGCTGTCTGGGTGTGTTCTCGCGCATCGTGATCACCCCAGGTCCGCGCGACCGAAGCGCCAGTAGCCGATCGCCAGCGGGACGACGCCCCACGCGAGGACGGCGGCCACGCCGAAGACGTTGTGCGCCAGCGTGGTGGGGCCGGTGGACCAGACCGACGGCGTCAGGACGTAGCTGGTCCAGTCGTTCGCAGCCAGCGTCGCCTCGACCGGATTCAGCCGTCCGACGTACAGGTACCACTCGGGCGTCTCGCTGCCGGCGTTGGTGAGCGACCGCAGCGTCGACGGGTCGAACCCGGGACCTTCCACGACCATCCCGACCAGCCGGACCACGGTCGCCCGCCAGAGGTCCAGCGGGCCGAGCGCCAGATACGTGCCGAACAGGACGGCTATCGCCCTGACCTTCGTCGCGACGGCCGCCGAGACGCCGACGGACAGGCCCGCCCACGCGAAGGTGAACGCCGCCAGCAACCCCGCGTCGAGCAGGTACTCGGCGCCGTCGAACGTCCCGTAGGTCTGGATCAACACGCCGCCGAGGACGAGGTAGGTCCCCAGCGACAGGGTCAACAGCAGGACCGTTCGACTCAAGGCCTTGCCGAGGAGGACCGCACCGCGGTCGGTCGGGAAGCTCAGCAGGACGCGGAGGCTCCCCGACTCGCGCTCGCCGGCGATCGAGGCGTAGGCGGCCACGATCGCGACCGGGCCGGCGAACAGGACGAACGGGACGAGAAGCCGGTTCTGCGTCGAGTCGACGAAGACGTTCCACGAGTCCGTGGCCCGGTTGTACGTCTCGGGGACCGTCAGCGCGAGCATGATCAGCGCCGCCACCCACAGCAGCTTCGACCGCGCCAGATCCGTGAGGTCCTTTCGCGCGACGGTGAGTGCCCGAGCGGTCACGCTTCGGTCACCCCCGCCGACGCGTCGGCTCCGCCGTTCGTGTACTCGCTGAAGAGGTCTTCGAGCGACGCCTCCTCGACGTCGATGTCGCGGACCGTCGCGCCCGCAGCGCTCACGCGCTCGATGACCTCCGCCTTCACCCCGGGGTCCGTACAGGAGACCCGGAGGGCCCCCTCGCGGACGGTCACGTCGGTCACGCCCCCGATCGCTTCGACGCCGCTGGTGTCGGGGACGGTGTCGACCGTGACGACTAGCGTCGACTCGGCGCCCAGTTGGCCGCGCAGTCCCTCGACGGTGTCGACGGCTACGAGGTCGCCGTCGTTCATGATCCCGACGCGGTCGCAGACGGCCTCGACCTGCTCCATGACGTGGCTGGAGAAGAAGACCGTCGCACCGCGGTCGCGTTCCGCGCGGACGATCTCCCGCATCTCGCGGGCGCCGTTGGGGTCCAGCCCCGACGACGGCTCGTCGAGGATGAGCAGATCAGGTTCGCCGACGAGCGCCATCGCGAGCGCGAGCCGCTGAGTCATCCCCTTCGAGAACCCGCCGACCGGGCGATCGGCGTCTCCCTCGATCCCGACCCGTTCGAGCAGCGCGTCGGGGTCGGCGTCGACGCCTTCCATCTCGGCGGCGAAGCGGACGTGTTTGCGCGCCGAGAGCCGGTCGTAGAGGGCGTATCCCTCGGGGAGGACGCCGAGGCGGGCGCGGACCGCCTGCGGCCGCTCCTGCGGATCGATTCCCAGCACCGAGATGCCGCCGCTCGTCGGCCGGACGTAGTCCAGCAGCATGTTGATCGTCGTCGACTTACCGGCGCCGTTCGGGCCGAGGAATCCGAATATCTCTCCTTCCTCGACCGTGAGCGAGAGGCCGTCGACGGCGCGGACGTCGCCGTACTCCTTCGTCAGGGCGGTCGTTTCGATAGCTGTCATTCCGTCCGGTCGATGACCCGGAGAGACGGTAAACAATCCGATAGTTTCGACTGCGATCGAAGCCTCTACGGCGATTGATTTATAATATTATTTCAGACAGGTATTGCTCTCTTCTCTGTGGAACGGGTACGAGAACGCGGAGAGAGCGAGAACGCGGATCGAGTCACGCGCGCTCGTCGCGACCGGAGACGTAGTAGCCGACTGCGAGGAACGCCACGATCCAGCAGAGCATGATCGCGACGGCGTAGGCTACGTGGACGGGGTCGCCGCCGATCGTGACCTCCCGGGCCTCGCCGTCGATGACGATGTGGGTCGAGCTGAGCTTGACCGACAGCCACTTGCTGACGCCCCGGAACCCGTCGAAGGGGTTGAACCAGCCGAGGTACAGCACCCACCAGGGGTCGCCCGAGTAGGGGTTCCCGAGCCGGGTGAGTTCGTGGAGGTCGTAGGCGTCGCCGAGGACCAGCGCGCCAAGGACGTTCGAGACGGTGTTGTGCCAGAAGTGGGTCAGGTCCGCGAGGAGATACAGACCGAGCGTGGCCGCGAAGGCCCGCCCGGGCGTCGCCGCGAGCGCCCCGAACCCGACCGCGATGGCCGCCCACATGACGGTGAACACGGCTAGCAAACCGGCGTTGGCGAAGTAGGCCGCGGGCTCGAACGCCCCGAGGAGCACGAGGACGAGCACTCCCTGGAGCAGGTACGTCCCCAGGACGAGCGCGAGCAGAACGACCGTCCGGCTCAGCGCGAACCCGAGGAACGCGGACCGACCCACTGCGGGGAGGCCGCCGGAACGGCGACCGCTCGCCTCGCTTCGGAGACCCACTCCGCCGCCGGCCGCGACGTACGTCGTGAGGCCGAGCGCGAGGGCCGCCAGCGCGACCGGATTCGGACCGAACTGCATGATAGCGACGTAGGCGAGGGCGGCGAGGAACGCGGCCGCGGCCGCCGACGCGACCTGCCGGCTCCGGCTCCGTCGGGACCACTCCCAGACGGCGACCGCGCGGCTGCGAAGCGGTCCCGGCTGTCCGGCAGCGGGCGAGGCGCCGTTCGCGGCGTAGCCGACCGCGGCTGCGACGGCACCTACGGTCACGTAGTAGAGATCCGGAATCCGAGACAACAGGTCGTAGTGCGTGTCGATCAGGATGTGGTGGCCGATCAGGTCGTGGACCGGGGCGACCGTCAGCGCGACTAGCACCAGTGCGGTCGCCCACAGCAGCTTCGACCGGCGGAGGGCCGCGATATCGCGCCGCGCGACCGAGAGCGCGGAGTCGCCCGATCCGAGCGCGTGACTGGGCGTGCCCGAGCGGCGACCGCCTCGGTGGTCTTCGCTCGCGTCGGTCCGGTCGCGGGGCGCAGCCATCGTATCGCCACGTGAGCGACCTTGGGAGTAAAACCCCCCGGTGGCTTCGACGGCGCTCGAACTGTTCTATACCTATATGTGAGGGCAGCTACTCGTGGCATCCATGGACGAGGTGGACGGCGGTCGACGCTCGCGACCGCTCTCGCGTCGACGGGTGCTGCGGAGCGTCGGCGTCGCGGCCGGCGCGGCCGCCGTCGGCGGCGGCCACCTGCTCAGCCGGGACAGCCCCGAGATGCCACAGCAGCTCGACTCGTGGCCGCCCGACGACGGTGCGTCGACGGTGGTGACCGCCGACTATTACGACCAGTGGTCGGCGTGGGCCGCGGAGGCGTTCGCCGACCGGACGAACATCACGGTCCAGCACTACCGCACGTTCACTTGGAATCCGTCGCGGTCGTACGGCGGCCGCGCGAAACCGCCAGGACTGCTCAGCAGGGTCTTCGAGCGCGTCAAAGGCCTGTTCACGGAACCGACCGCGCGGGAGGAGCCCGGCGGGTCGTTCGACAACGTCGTCACGACGATCGACTCTGTCGACGAGGCCGTCGGCGACGACCTCCTCCACGCGCTGCCGTCGGAGGACGTGCCCGCGTTCGACCGCGTGTTCGACGTGTTCCGGTCCGGTCCGGCCCACCGCGTGGACGGCGACGTGTTCGCGCTCCCCGTGGAGGCGCAGATAACGCCGCTCGTGTACAACGCCGACTACTTCGAGCGCCCGCCCGACTCCTGGAGCGCTCTCTGGGACGGGGCCGACGAGAGCGAGGTTCTGATAGACACCGACGTCGTCTACGGGCACCCGGAGATCGCCGCGCTGTACGCCGGTGAGGACCCGCGCGATCCGGACTTCGACCGGGTGGAATCGGTCCTGCGCCGCCAGCGACCGAAACTCGTCGACGGGCACGACGACCGCGACCGGGCGCCCGCCGTGGACGTCTTCGCCGACGGCGACGCCGTCGTCGGGTCGATTTCGCTCCCGGCGCTCTACGAGGCGCGCTTCGAGCGGGGCGTCCCGCTGGAGTACGTCGTCCCGTCCGAGGGGGCGATCCTGAACGGCTATTACTCCGTCGTCCCCACGGCGAGCAAGCGGCCGCTCGCCGGCCTGCGGTACGGAAACTGGCTCTGCCGCCCGGAGGTGGCAGCGCGGCGCTGGGAGATGGAGCGGGCGGTCCCGACCGTCCCGCTCGACGGCCACCTGTCATCGGAGGTCCGGGACGTCCTCGACTGGGCCGCCGAGGGCGAGTTCCACATGAAGCCGCACCTGTTCGGCCCGGAACAGACGACGACCAGGTACCGGAAACTGATGGACCGGGTCGAGGAGGACGAGAATGGAGAGTGACCGCTGGGGATCGAGAAGTCGGCAGCGGGAACGACGAGCGGTCGGCGGTGGACGCCGCGGGAGGGATCATGGAGGCAGGTGAGAACGGCGGGATACCGACGGATCTCGGTTGGCTCGCGGTCGGCGTGATCGTCGGTGCGATCGCGGCCGCGGCCGCCCTGGCAGCGCTCGGTCCCGCGCTCGGCGCGCTCGGAGCCGACGATTCGACCACCGTCGACCGCGGTAACCTCACGCTCCCCGAGGAGACGAGTGGGCTGCACGACCGCGGGATCACCGGATCGAACGTCACCGTCGGCGTCCTCGACGCGACGGGGTTCGACGCGGATAATCCGGCGCTCCGCGACCGCGTGGTCGCCGCCCGGTCGTTCGGCCAGCGGAATCGGCTCGCCAACGGCGGCGTCAACGGTCACGGGACCGCAGCAGCAGTAACGGTCGCCGCGACCGCGCCGGACGCCGACCTGCTGCTCGCGAACGCGAACTCGCCCGACGGCGCCGTCCGCGGACTGCAGTGGCTTGTCGACCGCGACGCCGACGTCGTGGTCGTCCAGTTCAACCGGCTGGGCGCCCCGGACGACGGGACGGCGCCGCTGTCGCGGGCGGTTACAAACGCCCGCGAGGCGGGGACGGTCGTCGTCGCCCCGACGGGTAACCAGGCTCGCGGTCACTGGTCGGGGTCGCTCAGCCCGGAGGACGGCAGCCACGAGTTCCCCGACGGCGCCCGGAACTACCTCGAGCCCCTGGCGCCGTCGCGGTCGGCTACCGCCGGGCAAGCCAGGGTGTGGCTGACCTGGAACGGTACGGCCGAGACGGACCTCGACCTGACGCTCGAACTCTACCGGTCCGGTCCCTCGGGGCCGGAACTGGTAGCCAGGTCCGAACGGGTCGAGCCCGCCGCGCCGCGGTCCGGGCACGTCGAGGTCGAGCGGCTGAAGACCTCGGTCGAGCCGGGGTCGCACTTCGTCACCGTCCGGATCGACGGCGGGTCGGCCCGAGCATCGGCGTCCGACGTGCGACTGGACCTCGAATCGCCGACGCACAGCTTCGAGCAGGCGAGGCCGGCCGGGAGCGTCGCGTCGCCGGCGACCGCCCAGGGCGCCCTCGCGGTCGGCGCGTACGACGTGGAGTCCGGCAATGTCATGGCCCACAGCGGCAGAGGTCCCACGACCGACGGGCGCCGCGGCGTCGACGTCGTCGCACCGGTTGGTTTCTGGGACGAGTGGCCGGGACGGGGCGGGACGGGGACGTCCGCCGCGGCCGCCTACGCCGGCGGGACGGCGGCGCTCGCGATGGACGCGGATCCGTCGCTCGGCCCCGACGGCGTCGAGCGGGCGCTCGAATCGTCGGCGACGGACGTCGGCCCCGCGAGCGCCGATCCGATCGCGGGTCGCGGGCTGCTCGACGCCGGTGCGACCGTCGACAGCGTCGCGTCGCCGTCGGCAGGGCGTCCAGACCGCTCACTCCGGGACATCGTCCCGCTGGCGCTGCTCGTGGGGCCGTTATTCGCAGTCGTTGCAGCGGGGCGGGGTCGCGGATCGGATACCTCACGGAGGCGAGACTGATGAGCAAGATATCACAGATCAGGCACGGCACGGCGGACCGCGACGCGACGCCGCGGTTCGTCGAACTGGGTAGCGAGGAGGAAGACAGGGTGTTCGACGCGCTCAGCGCGGAGACGGCGCGGCACATCTATCGGGCGCTCCACGAGGAGCCGCGGACGCCGTCCGCGCTGGCCGCAGCGACCGACAAGTCCGTCCAGACCGTCTCCTATCACCTGACGAAGCTGGAGTCGGCGGCGCTCGTGGAGTCCGTCGGCACCCGCTACTCGGAGAAGGGCAAGGAGATGACCGTCTGGGCGCCCGCACAGGGCGCCGTCGTCATCGCCGAGGAGTCCGAGCGCGCCCGCCGATCGCTCGAGGAGTACCTCGGAGCGACCGCCGGGGTGGTGGCCGCCAGCGCGGTCGTCCAGTACGCCAGCGACCGGTTCGTCGCGGCGACGCCGTCGGGAAGCCCGCTGCTCGAACCCGCAGGCACCGGCGGGGCGCCCGCGGCCGTCGACGGCGTCGCTCAACTGATAGCGGCGGCCCTCGCGACGGCCAAGCCGGGGCTCGTCCTGCTCGTTTTCGGACTCGCGGTCGTCGTGGCCGGGTACGCTCGCGACACCGGAGCGTAGTGCCGTCCCCGCAGTTACTCCCCAGAGTCAGAATCGGTCTCGTGGTTCGCGACGGCGCGCTCGACGGCCGTCTCCAGCGACTTGAAGTGCATCTCCTCGATGGCGCCCTCCGGCGTGTACCAGCAGTAATCGTCGTGGGTACCGTCGAGGTCGACGTCGCGGCTGCGCGCCTGAACCCGGTAGAGCACCGCGTAGACGGGCTCGTCGCCCTTGCCCCACATGTCGGTGACGGTCTTGACTGGTTCCTCGACCGTCGTGTGCAAGCCCACCCGCTCGTGGAGCGTCCGCCGCAGCGCGGCTTCCGGTTCGGCGCCGGACTCGATCCGACCGCCGGGAAAGGTCCACGGGCGCAGTCCGCTCGTGACCAGCAGCACGTCTCCCCGGGGACCGATGACGATCCCGCGCTGTGTCACGTGTCCCCTGAAGTACGTCTCACCCATTGACGAGGACTGTTGCTCGTACGACCTTGAACGTTTCCTCCGGGCGTCGTCCGTCCACCCGCTTGCCCCCATCCCGAACGCCGAACGATCCACACTCGAATGATAACCTATCTGTACAGAAGCACAACCAGTATGATTTTTTATGTATTCTGTGCGGAGAACGGGCGCGTTCGGGGGCGGCGCGACCAAAATTAATACAACCGTCGGCGCGGAGGGTTGGCTATGGACGACGACTCCCCCCGGATGGACATCGGGCTCGTTGGCCTCGGCGAGCACGGGGAGACGCACGCGCAGTTCCTCCAGGAGCTCGGTCACACGGTCCACGCGGTGGACCTCGACCCCCGGGCGAAACAGCGGTTTCTCGACCAGTACGACGCGACAATGTACAAGGGGCTCGACGCCCTGTTCGAGGCCGGCCTCGACGCGGTGATCATCTCGACGCCGAACAAGTTCCACGAGACGGCGGCGCTGAAGGCCTTCGACATGGGGCTCGACGTGCTCATCGAGAAGCCGCTGGCCCACGACCTCGACAGCGCCGAGCGGATCGCGGAGGCGGCCGCGGACTCGGACAGCATCTGCATGTGCGGGTACTTCCACCGGTTCCGGAACCGCTGTCGGCTGGCGAAGGCCTACGTCGACAGCGGTCGACTCGGCGATGTTACTCACATCGACGCCCGGTACATGCGCCGGCGGGGCGTCCCCGGTCGCGGCACGTGGTACACGTCGCGCGAGATCGCCGGCGGCGGCGCGCTCATCGACGTGGGGTGTTTCCTGATCGACCTCGTCCTCGATTTCTACGACTGGCCGGAACTGGAGCAGGTGATCGCCACCGCTCGCTCGGACTTCGGGAACCGCTCGGACTACGCCTATCTGGAGATGTGGGGCGAGGACGACGAGGCGAAGATGTACGACGTCGAGGACTCGGTCACCGCCTTCTGCGAGTTCGAGGGCGGCCGGACGGCCCACCTCGAAGCCGCGTGGGCGGCCAACGCCCGGCGAAGTCACGAGTACAACATCCGCGGTACCGAGGCCGGCATCTCGCTCGACATCACGAACCCGCTGGAGGCGACCGATCCGTCGGTCACGCAGGTCCGGGACTTCCGGCTCTACGAGGTGCGCAGCGACGTGATCGACCACTACGTCGACAGCGAGCTGATCCCGCCCGCCAACGACCCGTTCCGGGACGAACTGGCCACGTTCCTCGCGGCCGTCGAAACGGGTGAACCGCCGGAGCGCTGCACCGTCGAGCAGGCGCTCGCGGTCCAGCGGGTAGTCGACGCCATCTACGAGGCGACCGACCACGGCTGGGTCTGAGCGACGAGGCTGATCAGGTTTAAGGCTCCACACCGTGAGAGACGCCCATGAGCGACGGGAGTTCACAGCCGCGGGGCGAGCAGATCAAGTCGGTCGCGACCGCCTTCCGAATCCTTCAGGCGGTCCGCGAGCGCGACCGGGTCGGCGTCACGGAACTCGCCGACGCGCTCGACCTGCCCAAGAGCACCGTCCACCACTACCTGAGCACGCTCGCGGCCGACAACTACCTCGTCCGCGAGGACGGCACCTACCGGCTGGGGCTCGGCCTGTTCACCCTCGGCGCGCAGGCCCGGACGCAGGAGCGGATCTACCACGTCGCGAAGCCGAACGTCGACCGGCTGGCCGATACGACGGGCGAGCAGGCGCGGCTCGTCGTCGAGCGCGACGGCCGGGGGATCACCCTCTATCAGGCGGCCGGGGACAACGTCGACGACCCGCTCACCTACGCCGGGACCGTCGAGGACCTCCACTGTACGGCCGCAGGCAAGGCGTTTCTCGCCGAACTTCCGGAGGAGGAACTCGACGCGATGCTCGACGACAACCCGCTCCCGCGGCGGACCGCGAACACGATCACCGACCCCGACGAGCTCCGTGAGTCGCTGGCGGACATCCGCGAGCGCGGCGTCGCCTTCGACGACGAGGAGCGCGACGAGGGCGTCCGCTGCGTCGCATCGGCCATCTCCGACCGGTCGGGAGAACTACTGGGCGCGATCAGCGTCTCCGGCCCGGCAGGACGGCTGACCGACGAGCGCTTCCGCTCGGAGATCCCCTCTCGACTCCGCAACGTGGTCGGCGTCGTCGAGTTCAACACGACCTACTCCGAGTGGTCCGACGCGCTCTAAGCCCCGGAACCGTCCGTCCCCGGCCCCTCTCGCTGACCGTGAGTGTTCGACGATCGCTGTTGATTCCGTTACTGACACCTTGCCGCGGTCGGTCTTCTCGCCGCTGGTTTCGGCCGGAGGACCACGCTCGGATCTCGGTCTCTATCCGGGTCGCCCGAGTATCGACCGACGGCTGGATCGTATCTGATTCAGATGTATTATGTTGATTTGATTAATCGGATAGTGAACTGAGAGCGCAACTGTGACGATCGGGCGAGTCGGGCTGAGACCTGGAAAGACTGCAGAGAGACGGTTGGCAGGCGTTCGAGGGATCGAGTTACGGCATGGGGATGTCAGCCTACGAGGGGACGTAGGTGTGCCAACCTATCGACGAGTCGGAGTCCGCCTGCCAGTTCGGGGTAGCCGATTTTTCCACTTAAAATTTTCTCACTTCCCCGTATAGATTCACGGAGATCCGATTCGGCGCCGTGGACCGGTCTCCCGTTTTCTGCGGGCCGCGTCGGCAAGCGACTCCTGCGGCTGTTTGGTAAAATAAATTCAGTAATATTTTTGCATGGTGGTTATGATGTTGGGTCCGCATGGTGAGTGATCGCGACCCTCACGGGAGGGCGGGTAGTGGCAACGATTCCACAGGTGGACTGTCTCGACGAACGTTCATGGCGCTGCAGTCGGCGGTACTCGCGGGCGCGGCGACCGGCGCGGTCGGGGGCGCGTCGGGCGACGACGCGGCGACTATCGACAGCACCGTCTCGATCGATCCCGGGGAGCGGACCGACGAGCCGGTGTCGAACGGGCTGTTCGGGCGACTCTGCGAGAGCTACGAGTCGGGGACGATCTACCCCGGCGTCTACTCCGAGCACGTCAAGAACCCCTCGTTTTACCCGCGGTCCTACAGCGAGGACGACTTCTTCGGCCCGCGGACGTTCTACCCCGCCTCGGCTATCGAACAGGTCGACGGGATCCCGTTCCCGTGGGAACCGGTCGGCGACGAAGGGGTATCGTTCGAACAGCGCGAGGGCGGGGTCGCCGCCGTCGAAACGACCAATTACCAGCGCGTCTCGCTCGACGGCGCTCGCGGCGGCATCTCCCAGAAGATCGTCCTGCCGGACTTCCGGACGTACGGGTACGATCTCTCCGTCTCCGTCCGCGGCGAGGGCGTCGAGACGGTGCAGGCGGCGCTGAGGACCCTCGAGGGCGACGTGCTCGCGTCGACGGATCTAGACGTGTCCGAGGAGTGGACGCGCCACGAGGTGACCCTCGAACTCGACGAAGCCAGCGGCGACCAGTACGTCGCCGGCGCCGTCGCAAACGTCGACACGCCCTACGGGAAGTACGCAATCGAGTTCTCGGCCGAGGGCAGCGGCTACGTCGACCTCGACTGGATCAACCTCGCGGCCGACGACGCGATCCGCGGGAAGTTCAACCCGAACACGGTCCAGTTGATGCGCGAACAGAACACCACCTGGCTGAAGTGGCCGGGCGGGAACTACGTCAGCCAGTACAACTGGCGCGACGGGATCGGGCCGAAGGAAGAGCGCCCCGTCCGGTTCAACCACGCCTGGGGCGGCATCAACCCCAACTACTTCGGGACCGACGAGTACCTCGAACTCTGCGAAGTAGCCGGTCTCACCCCGCGGATCACGATCGGTTGGTGGGACAACCCACCCGGGTGGGCTTCCGAACGGCAGACGCTCCCCGAGGACGCGGCCGACTGGGTGGAGTACTGCAACGGCGACACGGACACCGAGATGGGCAAGCTCCGCGCCGAGAACGGCCACCCCGAACCCTACGACGTGACCCACTGGGAGGTCGGCAACGAGGTGTGGGGACCGTGGCAGCGCGGTTCTACCCAGGACGCCTCGGAGTACGCAAGCGGCTCCGAGGAACGGATCGGCTTCACGGCGTACTACGACGCGATGACGGAGGTCGACGACGACGTCCTCGTCTACGCCGATGCGATGGACCCGGGATACAACGAGTCGAACACGCCCGACCCGGCGACGTGGAACGAGACGCTGTTCGAGGAAGCCGGCGACCGCCTCGACGGCTTCGACCTGCATCGCTACAACTGGGGCATCGAGGAACAGGAGCCGCGTGACGCCTGGTACGAGGCCAACAACGCCGGCCCTATCGACTACAACGAGGTGCTGGTGATGTTCCCGACGCAGTTCGACCAGCTGATGGCCGAACTGAGCGACAAGGCGGCCGACGCCGGCGTCGAGGACTTCCGGATCAACGTCGGCGAGTACGGCCTCTTCCCGACGGTCGACCAGGGCGCACCGTACCCCGGACCGGAGACGATGCCCGGCGGCTCGTACATCGCAGGCATGCTCAACGCCTTCATCCGCCGGAGCGAGACGGTCAAAGAGGCCTCCCAGACGTGGCTTCCGGTGCGGATGTTCCCGCCGATCAACGAGGATTCCCCCTCCGACCCGAACCCGCTGGCGCCCGCCGGAACCGTCACGGCGCTGTACTCGGCGGTCTTCGAGGGCACGGCCGAGTGGCACGCCGTCGACGTCGACGTCGGGGGTGAAACACGAACCATCCCGGACACCGGACCGCGCATCCGACGTATGGAAGACGTTCCCTACGTCGACGCCGCCGCGATGGAGAACCGCCGCGGCAAGGAACTGGCCGTCTTCCTCACGAACCGGAACCTCCGGGAGAGCGCCGACGTGACCCTCGACCTCGGCGAGTGGTACGCCGGCAAGTCCGTCGAGGCGGTCGCGATCCGGCCGACCGCCGAGGCGCGCCCGCTTCCCCACGCGTTCCCCGAGTCGTGGCAGGAGCCGACGAACCACGTCGCCGAGACGTCGATGGAGACGGTCGCCGAGGACGGCACGCTCTCGCTCGACCTCGATCCGGCTGCCGTCGTCAGGCTCTACGTCGACAACGACCGGGGCCGCCCCGACACGGTGGACGACACCGGCGTCTGGCACGGCATCGACCTTGCGCCCGACGGCGAACCGTATCACGACAGCTACTGCGGCGACGACGGCGGCAAGGGACGTGGAAAGGGCCACGGCAGCGATGGCCGGGGCAACGACCGCGACCGCTGCCGCGGCGACCGGGACCGCGATCGGGACCGTGGTGACCGCGATCGCGGCCGATGACGCGCTCTCGGTAACGATCCCTTAGACAACGACCGGGACGGCTCCCTGAGCGGACCTCGACGACAGAAACGCCGCGACTATTCTTTCAGTGATTCCGGTTCAGTAGGCGACGACTGGGCCTCCTCGGTGGCCCCTGCCGACCGCTACCGGCTCGTTCGTCACTCCTCGAGCACCGAGAGGGGTTCCCACTCGAAGTAGAGCCCGGCGGCGCCGATGGCGATGATGATCAACTGCGTGCCGAGCGAGAGGATGGTGACGACGTACCCGCGGGTCCCGGGCTCCTGGAGAACGAACAGTCCGACGGTCAGGACGAACAGCGTCAGGCCCACGGCGAGCAGCGCCCGGAAGATCCCTTTGCTCGCGTGCATGCCCGGTCCTTTCGCCGTGGCGGGTAAAGAACTACTGGAACCGACGGTCGGCCCGCGTCAGTCCGCGGTGGACTCGCCGGCGGCCTCGAATCCGTCGGTCGCGTCGTCGCCGAGTTCCGGGCTGGACCAGTACTCGTGGTCGTCGTAGGCCCGATAACAGGCGACGTCGTGGTCCGTGCCGACGGTGACCGGCTCGGGCATCTCGCCGGTGCAGGCCTCGCGGGCCTCCGGACAGCGGGTGTGGAAGCTACACCCCGTCGGCGGGTTGCGCGGGTCCGGGACGTCGATCTTCCGGAGCGGCGACTCGCCGCGGTCGGCGGCCTTGGGGTTGAGGTTCGGCGTCGCCCACATCAGCGCCTTCGTGTAGGGGTGCTGTGGGTCGCCGAGCACCTCGTCGATCGGGCCGATCTCGACGAGTTCGCCGAGGTACATGATGCCGATGCGACCGTCGGACTTGCCCGCGATGTAGCTCGCGTTCGAGAGGTTGTGACTGATGAACAAAAAGGAGGTGTCGAAGGTGTCCTGCAGGTCGAGCATGAGGTCCATCATGTCGATCCGCAGCGACACGTCGAGCGCCGAGACGGCCTCGTCCGCGAGGATGAGGTCCGGGTTCATCAGCAGGGCACGGATGAGCGCGACGCGCTGCTGTTCCCCACCGGAGAGCTGGTGCGGGAAGCGCTTTGCGTAGTCCTCCGGCGGCTCCATGCCCACGCGGGCGAGCATCTCGCTGATGCGCTCGCGGCGCTCGAAGGTGTCCATGTCGGGGTTGCGCAGCTTGAGCGGCGCTTCGAGGGAGTGCTGGACCGTCTTGTTCGGGTTGAGCGACGCGCCGGGGTCCTGGTGGATGATCTGCAGCGACTGGCGGATCTCCTCGAAGGGGATCTCGACGTCGCCGTTGCCGTCCTTGGCGTCCCAGACGTCCTGTCCGCGGTACTTCACGGATCCGCCGGTCGGGCGCTGGGTCCCGATTGCGGTCTTGCCGAGGGTCGTCTTCCCGCAGCCGGACTCGCCGACCAGCGCGACGACGTCGTTCTCGGGGATGTCCAGCGAGATGCCGTCGACGGCCTTGACGACGTCGGGATCGTCGCCCCACGGGAGCATCGATCCTTCGGTCTCGAAGTGGACCTCCAGGTTCTCGAGCGAGACGACGTGGTCGTCACTCATCGACGGTCACCTCCTGGAGCGTCAGCGGAACTTCCTCTGGCACGCGGTCGACGTAGTGGCAGGCAGCGGCGTGCTCGTCGCTCTCGCTGTCCAGCGGCGGGTCCTCGCGGACGCACTTCTCGTCGGCCAGCGGACAGCGCGGGTGGTACGAACAGCCCTCGGGAACGTTCACCGGGTCCGGCGCGGCCCCCTCGATCGGGCGCATCTCCTCGCGCGGCGTGTCGAGGTTCGGCGTCGCGTTCAACAGCGCCCGCGTATAGGGGTGTTTCGCGCCGGTCAGGACGTCGTTCGCGGGGCCGACCTCGACGAACTCGAAGGCGTAGAGCACGGCCAGCCGGTCGGCGAGGTTCGCCACGAGCGGCAGGTCGTGCGTGATGAAAACGATGGTCAGATCGCGCTCCTCTGCGACCTCCTTGATCAGCTCGATGATAGAGCGCTGCATGAGCAGGTCCAGCGCCGCGGTCGGCTCGTCCATCACGAGGACTTCGGGCTCGAGGACGAGCGCGAGCGCGATGAGCGCCCGCTGGCTCATCCCACCCGACAGCTCGTGAGGGTGGGAACCGAGCACCTGGTCGGCTTCGAGATAGAGATCCGAGAGCAGGTCGCGAGCGCGTTCCATCCCCTCCTCGACGTCGTAGTCGTGGATGGAGAGGGTCTCCCGGAAGTGCTCCTCGATGGTCATCGTGGGGTTGAACGAGCTCATCGCCCCCTGGAAGACCATCGCGATCTGTCGCCAGCGAATGTTCTTGATGTCCCGCCCCTCTTCGTCGAGCAGGTCGATCGACTCGCCGTCCTCGGGGTGGAACGTGATGTCGCCCGTGAGGACGCCGGGGTCGACGACGGCGTCGAGCAGGGCCGAGGCGAACATTGACTTGCCCGACCCGGACTCGCCGACGACGCCGAGGATCTCGCCCCGCTGGATGTCCATGTCGACCTCGTCGAGGACGCGCGACTCCCCGCGGTCCATGTCGAACGAGACGGAGATGTCTCGCACTTCGAATATCGGGTCCGTGACGGACGCGGTGTGTGTCTGTTGCATCGTCATTCTTGGTAGGGTGCGTCGTCTTCGACGGTTTCAGCGTGTCGCGCTCGGATGCGCGGGTTGAACAGCTTCTCGGTCCCCTGAGCGAACAGCACGAGCCCGAAGGAGATTCCCACGATGGCCATCATCGGGATGATCAGCCAGTAGACCGTATCGAGCGAGTAGATGGCGGCGTCGTTGTAGGCGCTGTTGAGCGTGATTCCCCAGTTCAGATTGGAGCCGCCGAGCAGCCCGAGGTAGTACAGCCCGACCGACCCGAAGATGACCCCGCGGGCGGAGTTCACGAAGTTGATCAGGACGTACGGCATGATGTTCGGCAGGATGTCGTCCTTGAGGATCCACCGCGTCGGCGCGCCCATGATGCGCGAGGCCTCGACGTACGAGTGGTCGCGCAGCGAGAGGACCTGCGAACGGATCGACCGGGCGAGGCCGGCCCACCCGTTGATCGAGAGGATGATACCGATCAAGGCGGGGCTCTCGGGCTCGAACACCGCGACGAGCAGGATGATGAGCGGAAGCCCGGGGATCGTCATCGCGATGTCGGTGACCGTCGACAGGACGCGGTCGGCGAGGCCGCCTTTGTACCCCGAGACGGTGCCGACGATGGTCGCGATTACTGTCGAGAACACGGCACCTGCAGCGATCATCTCGAGCATCGGCGGCGTGGCGTGGACGACGTCCGACAGCAGGCTCGCACCGAGATTGTTCGTCCCGAGCGGGACCGACCAGTCCTGGAACGGCTGCATGTACTTCTCTGCTTGCCCCGACGTCGGTGGCTCGACGAGCCAGACGCCGACGGTTCCCATCAGCACGTAGAACATGATGATGATCGAACCGAGCTGCGTCCGCCAGTCGTCCCACGCGACCCGCACCGGCGTCAGGATCGCGATGTCGACCCACTCACGGTAGATCTCCGACCGTGATGCGGGTTGTCCGGCGGCAGTCGATGCCTCGTCGGACTGGCTGAACGAAGACGTCTTCTCCGCCATCTCAGTATGCCTCCCGTGAGCCCGTGTTGCTGATACGTGGATCGATCTTGCTGTAGGTCAGGTCGGCGATGAGGATGCAGATCAGCACGGCCAGCGCGATGATCAAGAACCCACCCATCATCAGCGGGTAGTCCCGGGCGCTGATCGCCCGCAGCAGATAGAAGCCAAGCCCGCGATAGGCGAAGATCTGCTCCAGGATGACCGACCCACCGAACATGAACCCGATCGAGATCATGAAGTTCGTGTACATCGGCAGGATCGCGTTTCGGCCGACGTAGCGGGTCGCGATCCGACGGCCAGGGACGCCGCGGAGGTGTGCGACGCGGATGTAGTCCTCGCCGATTTCCTGGATCGCGTTCCCTCGCATCGTGATCGCGACCCCACCGAAGCCGGTGAGGACCAGCGAGGCGATCGGAAGTGTAGCGTGACGGAACAGGTCGATGATGAACGCCGGCGTGAGCGCTGCCTCCATGCCGCTGGAAGTCGTCCCGGACTGCGGCAGCCAACCCAGTTGGATCGAGACGACGTAGACCAGGAAGATGGCGGCGACGTAGTAGGGGACCGAGTTCATGAACATCGAGACGACCGTCGAGGAGACGTCGAAGCGCGTTCCCTCGAGGTAGGCCATCGCGGCGCCGAGGAGGATCCCGATCGCGAACGTGAGCAGGATCGAGATCGAAAGCAGGAACACGGTCCACGGCGCTGCGTCGACGATGATCGACGCGACCGGCTTGCTGTACCGGATCGACTGCCCCAGGTCGCCCTGGAGGATGCTCGTGAGGTAGTCGAAGTACTGGACGTACACCGGTGTCGACGGATCGATGTTCGTATACGATTCAACCAGGTCGTTGAGCTGGCTCATGTCGACGCTCTGGGAGCCGCGGTCCCGCATCACTTGCGCTCGGATGAAGTCGGCCGGTCCACCCGGGATCGACCGAACGAGCGCGAACGTGACAGTGATAACTGCCACGAAAGTGATGAACGCCTGTCCCACTCGTTTTGCAACGTACATTAATTATTGGAAAATGGCGGTTTGGTAACCCATAACTGTTTCGCTCGTGCCCCGAAATCCGGTTACGCGGCCGGTTATTTCGGCTTGGCCTGCAGGTCGCCGAAGCGCGTGAACCAGAAGAGCGGCCACTTGGACTGGTACTTCTCGGAGTCCGTCGGCGGGATCTCCCAGTCGTCAGTGGTGAACCAGACCGGGTCGTTGATCTCCTGGATCTGGAGCATCGGCAGCGACTGGTTGGTGAACCACGCGAGCTTGTCCCGGAGCTCGATGGCCTTGTCGCCGCGGGCGGTCAGCAGTTCGTCCATCAGGCCCCGGACGTCGACCTCCTGGAGTTCGCCGTCGAGTTCGCCGACCGGGGGCGCTTCGAGCGTCTCCGGTGACAGGTTCATGAACTCCGTGTCGATGTTGTAGTACATGTCGAACACGTAGTAGGGGCTCGACCGCTGGAGCGTCCAGCCGGTCGAGGCGAGCTTGAAGTCGCCGGCGAGGTAGTGGTCGGACCAGTACGAGGACGCCTCGAAGGTGAGCATCTCGGCCTTGATGCCTTCGCTCTTGAGGTTGTCGACGATCGTCTCGTAGACGGGGTGCCAGTCGGTGTAGCCGGCGGGCACCTTGATCGGGACCTCGAACACGTCGCCGTTCGGCTTGTACCAAGTGCCGTCGTCCTTCTGGTAGCCGGCGTCGCGGAGCAGCCGCCGGCCGCGCTTGGGGTTGTCGTAGCGGTGGAGCTGCTCGGCCATCTCGTCGGAGACCTTGTTCGACCACCGGTCGGTCTGCTTGTTCTGCCCGTCGATGTTGCCGACGAGACCGCTCGGCGCCTGGACCGCCGCGCCGAACTGGCCGTAGTAGTTCGCACAGGCTTCGCGGTCGATGAACTCGGCGATCGCCTGGCGGACGCGGATGTCGCCGAAGTCCTCGTCTTCGTGGTTGAACGGCAGGGAGTGCCCCCACAGCGCGGGGAGCTGCGAATACTCGAAGGCGTCCGGGGCGTTGTTGAACACCGACTCCGGTGCGGTGTAGTTGCGCATCCCGTCGATCTGCTCCCCCATGATGACGCTCGCGGTGTCCGTCGAGACGCGTTCGATGTCCCAGTAGTCCCAGTTGATGTTCTCGGCGTCCGGGTGGTGTTCGTACTTCTCCATCCGGATCCGGTCGGAGCTGATGTCCTTTACCTGGAACGGACCGTTCCCCTTCGGCTCGTCGAAGGCGTCGTTGCGCAGGTCGCTCCGGACGCTGGCCGTTGCGGTGTCGGTCGTCGCGTCTTCCCAGCGCTCGATGTAGTCCTTGTAGAGGCGCCACGGCGTCTCCAAGGAGTAGTAGTTCAACGAGTCCATGAACAGGTCCTCGTTGACGGTGCCGATGAGCGAGAGCTCGACGGACTTGTCGCCGGCGCGGTTGATCTCGTCCCACAGCGTCGAGATCGTGTCGCCGATGATGGCGTCCGTCGCGAGCTTCGCGTAGAGGTCGTCGGCGTTGACCGGGTCACCGGGATCGCCGTTGTGCCACGTGAGGCCGTCGCGGACCTTCAGCACGGCCGTCTCGCCCTCGAACTTGTCCACTTCGACCGCGTACGAGGAGTACTCCTCGTTGCCGATGTGGTAGCGCTGGAGCGGGTCGCTCTGCAGCGCGTGGTTGAACGGGTTCGAGAGGTTCAGGTGGTTGAACTGGTAGTTGGAGAGGTCGATCGTGTCCGGCTCCACGAACGAGTTGTCGGCCGGCTGGAAGTCGCCGCCGGCCGTCCCGTCGGACGTACCGTCGCCGCCTCCGTCTTCACCGTCTCCGCCGTCTCCACCATTGGAACATCCGGCGAGTGCCGCTGCGCCGCCCATCGCGCTGGCATGGAGGAGATGCCGGCGCGAAACCTGACGCCGTCGCTCTGCTGCCCTGTCTGTCGGCTTGCCATCTGATGGCATGGGCTATTGTTCCCGATTCGACCAACATAAATGATTCGGAATGACTGGCGGACAGCGCCGGTATCGACGACTAAGCACGTGAGCCGGCCACGGAATGCCGTCTAGGAGATCACACCCGACATCGGCGGCGATCGATACACCATTTCTGTTCGGATCCGTGGACATGTCGTTCGGGAGGTGCGGATAGTCGTTCAGATAACCGTCTCGGGACCGGGACCCGAGACGCACGCGCCGACCATCAGAACCGAGAACCGGCTGCTCTGTCGAAGCGGGACACCGTTCCTCTCTGCCGGCCACCACGGGACCTTCTCCATCGGTCGATACCGCCTGAGATCACCACCGGATCGGCGAACTCTCCCAGACCGGGCGTACATTACGTGGTGGAGGTCAGTTCCGTCCCGCCGTCCGGATCTGAAGGGGTGACCGCAGGACGGCACCGGAATGTTCCCTCACTGTATTACTGTGTGGTCAGACAGGTAATCGAAAATACCGCTCGAATCCTCGGCGGCCGCGTGCTCGTGGCGCTCACGATCCGGATCGCCCGACGGATCGTGTCCGTTCGAACCGCAGCGACGCTCACGGCCGGCGAACGGGCGTTCTGGCTCACTGACGCTGGACGAGAGGACCGATCTCCGTAGATGAACCGGTAGTAGCGCTCGGCCTTCGCTGTGAATGTCGAACAGTCGAATCAGGTCGACAAGTCTGCGTCGAGTTCCACCGGGCACAAGCAGTGCGACCGACTGACAGGTCGGGACACAGTGAAATCGGCAGACCTGCCGCGTACGAACGAGTGTCGGTCGCTCACAGACCACGCGGAGAGCGGGAGAAAAACGGAAGACGGCGGAGGTATCGGCCGCGATGTATCCATGACAGCGGCGTCCGGGCGGGGTGCCCGATTGGGACCGCGTTACTCGACGGAGATGCCGGCGACTGTGGCCGGTTCGAGTTCGGCGGTGATGGTGCCGTCGTTGTCGACGCTCACGTCGAGCTCGGCGGCGGCGAACGCGTCGGCGTTGTCGGCGTCGACTTCCACGTCCGGCTCCTGGCCCTCGAAGAGGACCTGGGCGTCGACGTCGTCACCGGTGGCGTCCTCGACAGTGAACTCGACGGTATGAGCGGCGCGGGTGTCGAGGTTCGTCGCGCTGACGAACACCGAGCCGTCGTCGTCGACCGAGGCGGAGGCGCCGACGAGCGGCAGTTCCTCGTCGTCGACCTCGCGGGTCGGCGCGTCGATCGAGGTGGTGACGGCCTCGTTGCCCTTGTGGGGCTTGTAGAGGTCGTAGACGCGGTAGGTCGGCCGGGCGAAGGCGTCGTCGCCGTCGGTCTCGACGAGACACTGCAGGACGTTGACCGTCTGGGCGATGTTGGACATCGTCATCACGTCCGCGTGGTGGTTGAAGATGTCCAGCACGGCGGCGGCCGACAGCGCGTCGAGGACCGTCCCGGGCTGTTCGAGGCCGGTTCCGCCCTGGGCCTCGGGGTGCCACGAGCCCCACTCGTCGATGATGACGCCGATGTCGCGCGTGGACGCGAAGGCGTTGATGGCCGAAGCCAGGCGCTCGATGTGGTGGTCCATCTCCAGCGCCTCGACGAGGAACTGGTCGTAGTCGTCCTCGTCGGACTCGGAGACGGTCATCGTGCGGCCGTAGTAGTGGTGCAGCGTCAGGTGGTCGAGCGGGTACTCGACGCCCCACGGCGTGCCGCCGACTTCCTCCATGAACTGGTGGTTCCAGTCGTGGCCCTCGAACCCGCAGGCGATGAGATCGAGGTCGTAGTCGAGCATGTGCGCGGACTGAGTGCCGACGTAGGTGGCGAAGCGGCGGTACTCCCGGGCGTACTGCTCGGGATCCATCTGCCCACCACAGCCCCAGTTCTCGTTGCCGAGACCCCAGTACTTGACGTCGAAGGGCTCTTCACGGCCGTTCTCGCGGCGGCGGTCGGCGAGCGTCGTGTCGCCGTCGTAGTTGACGTACTCGACCCAGTCGGCCGCTTCCTGCGGGTCACCGGAGCCGACGTTGGCGGCGAGGTACGGCTCGGTGTCGACACGCTCGCAGAACTCGAGGAACTCGTGGGTCCCGAAGCGGTTGGACTCCTCGGGGATCATCTCGCGGCCCTGGCCCCAGAAGAGGTTCCGGCGGCGCGGTCGCTCCTCCTGCGGACCGATGCCGTCCTCCCACTGGTAGTCGTCGGCGAAACAGCCGCCGGGCCAGCGCAGCACCGGCATCTCCAGTTCGTCGAGCAGTTCGACGACGTCCTCGCGGAAGCCCTCCTCGTCGACGGAGTCGTCGGTGTAGATGCCGTCGTAGATACAGCGCCCGAGATGTTCGGCGAAGTGCCCGTGGAGTTCGGGCTCGATACGGTCGATACCTGCCTCTGTGTGAACTGTGACGCGAGCGTTTGCCATACAGGAGTATGATATTCAAAGGCCGCAGTATAAATTGATCGGTCCGAGCGGCACAGATGGCCGGCATCGGCGGCAGAGACGCCGCTCGGGATGGGACAGACGGAAGTCGTGACCGCGCCGGTCGCGGTCTACAGTTGCTCGACGGTGTTCTCGAGGGTCCCGACGTTCTCGATCTCGATGTGGATCTCGTCGTCTTCCTCGAGGGTCACGTCGTCCGGCGGGATGATGCAGGTGCCGGTGAGCAGCGCGGTCGACTCGGGGACTTCGTTGTAGCGGGTGTAGTAGTCGACCAGTTCCTCGCAGGTCCGGACCATCTCGCTGGTCGAGGTGGAGTCCGCGAAGACGGTGTCGCCGTCGCGGAGGATCTCCATGTTCATCTCGACGTCGAGCGGGTCGCCGATGGCCTCGTCCGTCGCGATGCAGGGGCCGATGGCGCAGCTCTTCGCGTAGATCTTGCTCTGGGGCAGGTAGAGGAGGTTGTCGCGCTCGATAGAGCGGCTACACATGTCGTTGCCGACGGTGTAGCCGACGATCTCGTCCTCGTAGAGGATGATCGTCATCTCGGGCTCGGGGACGTCCCAGTCGGAGTCGCCGCGGATCCCGACCGTCTCGTTCGGGCCGACGGTCCGGCTCGGCGTCGCCTTGAAGTACACCTCGGGGCGGTCGGCCTCGTAGGCGTTCAGGTACGCCTCGGCGAGTCCGCCCTCGTCCTCGCGGGACTCCTGGCTGATGGCGTAGGTGACGCCCGCACCCCAGATCTCGTCGGGGTCGATCGGGCGGATGAGGTGCTCGCGGACCGTCGAGAGCTCGATTGTCGGCGCCTCCTCGATGAGGCCGCGGGCCACGTCGTCGACGGACTCGTCCGTCAGCGATGCGGCCGAGGCGAGTTCGAGAAACGACGTCGGTGCGGATTCAGTCGACGTGAGATCGTACGCGGCGGAGTCGTCTTCGGCGATCAGCGACCGAGATTCCCCTCGCTCGATGCGATAGTAACGCATAGTCCCTCATGGTCAGTTCTCAATTATAAAGATTGTGTTGCCGGCGTTGTGTAGGGGACCACTGTGTCGACAACACCGTCGGCTGGCAGCGCGGAGACCTTGCAGACTGGAAGCGAACTGTTGGGATCGAGTGGTCGGACAGTGCCGATCGGTACCGTGGGGAAGTGAGACAAGGCGTATCCGGAATCGTCGGATCAGGCGTGCTGGAGATTGACTTCGATGATGTTCGCGGTACTGAGGACCTCCGAGGGGATGGTCTCCTCGAAGCGTTCGCCGTTCATGCGGCTCTTGGGCGCCGAGACGCTCACCGCGCCGACGACTCGGTCGTCGGTGACGATCGGGGCAGCGACACAGCGGACCCCCTCGACGCGCTCCTCGTTGTCGATAGCGTAGCCTCGCTCCCGGATGGTCTCGAGGTTCTCCTCCAGTTCGTCGCGGTCAGTGATCGTCCGGCTCGTCACCGGTTCGAGGCCGCGCTCTTCGATGATTTCGTCGCGGCGACTCTCGCTCACCCATGCGAGGATCGCCTTGCCCATCGCCGTCGTGTGCAGGTCGACTTCCATCCCCTCGTAGGTGTCGAGGTTGACAGAGCGCGACCCCTTGACCTTGTAGAGGAAGATGCCGCGGCCGTTCTCCTCGATCATCAGGTTCGCGTGCTCGCCGGTGTCGCTCGCGAGCTGCCGGACCTCGCCCTCGGCGACCTGAAAAAACTGTGATTGCGCGCGTGCGCGCCCGCCGAGGTTGAGAAAACGGACGCTGACGCGGAACGTGCGGTCGTCTTTGACGAGGTAGCCGGCTTCGGTGAGCGTCTTCAGGTGGTCGTGGACGGTACTTCTCGGCTTGTCGAACTGGTCGACGATTTCGGGGAGCGTCGCCCCGCCCAACTCGTGGACCGTCTCGATGACGTCGAGGCTCGTCGCGGTGGACTTGATCGGCGGGTCCCGTTCGACGTGCATACCGATACCACGGGGCCGGACCTACATTAATCGTCCGACAACGTCGGATGGCCGGCGAACCGCACTCGTTCGGTCTCCACCGGTATCTTTAATATATTGGTCGGGAGGAGTTCAACCATGTCGGACGTAGAAATTACCGACGTCGAGACACACTTAGTAGCGAATCCGTGGAAGCCGTGGGTCTTCGTCCGTCTGCACACGGACGCGGGCGTCACCGGCATCGCGGAAGCGACGAC
Organism: Halosimplex yunnanense; assembly: GCF_054504345.1. Taxonomy (NCBI): domain Archaea; kingdom Methanobacteriati; phylum Methanobacteriota; class Halobacteria; order Halobacteriales; family Haloarculaceae; genus Halosimplex; species Halosimplex yunnanense. The sequence goes on from NZ_JBTJEL010000037.1 coordinate 518,595, forward strand.
CCACGACAAGCCCCGGACGGTCGTGGCGGCCATCGAGGAGATGAAGGACTTCTTCATCGGCCGCGACCCGTTCGACACCGAGGCCCTCTGGCTGGAGATGTACCGCAACGAGTGGTTCTCCAAGAACGTCATCAACACGACCGTCGTCTCGGCGGTCGACATGGCCTGCTGGGACATCAAGGGCAAGGTGCTGGACAAGCCCGTCTACGAGCTGCTGGGCGGCGCTATGCACGGCACCGAGCTTCGCGCCTACGCAAACGGCTGGTACACCGACGCCGACGGCGAGCCGGAAGGGTTCGCCCGCGCCGCCGAACAGGTCGTCGACGACGGCTACGACGCGATGAAGTTCGACCCGTTCGGGACCGCGTGGCAGTCGATGACCACCGAGGAGAAGAACCACGCCGTCGACATCGTGGGCGCCGTCCGAGAGGCCGTCGGCCCGGATGTCGACCTGCTCATCGAGTGTCACGGCCGCTTCTCCGCCAGTCAGGCGGTCGACATCGCGCGCAAACTCGACCAGTTCGACCCGGCCTGGTACGAGGAGCCGTGCCCCCCGGACTCGATCAACAGCCTGCGCGAGGTCGCCGAAAAGTCGCCGATCCCGGTCGTGACCGGCGAGCGCCACATGACCAAACACGAGTTCTTCGACCTGGTCACGCGCACGGACATCGATGTCTTCCAGCCCGACCTGATGAACACGGGCGGTATCACGGAAGGCAAGAAGATCGCCGGTCTCGCGGAGGCCGACCACGTCGACATCGCGCCGCACAACCCGCAGGGCCCGGTCGCCGGCGCCATCTACTCGCACTTCTGCACCTCGATCCCGAACTTCCGCATCCAGGAGATGTTCCAGACCTACGACGAGGACTGGGTCGACGAGCTGCTCGTGGATCCGCTCGAGGTCGAAGACGGGTACATCCAGGTGCCCGAGGGTCCCGGCTTCGGCATCGAGCTGGACATGGACGTCGTCGAGAAGCACGAGTACACCGAGGACTCGGTCCACACCATCGACCTCTGGGAAGAGGACTGGGAGAAGCGCGCCGACGAACTGCGGTAATCGCGTAGAAAACCCCGAAGCGGCTTTTTTTATTCGACGTCGACCGTCTCGCCCGACTCCGCAGCCTCGTGGATCGCCGCGATCGCTTTCATGTCCACGAGCCCGTGCTCGCCGTCCGCGTAGAGCGGCTCGTCGGCGAGGAGTTTCTGGGCGAAGTAGTCGAACTCCTCGGCCATCTGGTCGACCTGCTCGGTCTCGACGTCCACCGTCGTGTCGCCCTGCGCGACGGTCAGCGAGGTCTCCATGTGGAAGGCCGGTTCCAGTTCGATTCGGCCCTCGGTGCCGACGATCTCCAGGCGCGTGTGGTCGTGACCGTTCTGCGAGGACGTGCACGCGGCGTGGGTGCCGTCGTCGAAGACGACGGAGAACGTCGCGACCTCGTCGGGGACCTCGTCGAAGGCCTCGTGTTCGGAGGCCATCGTGGACTGTACCTGCACGGGGTCGGCGTCGAGGATGAACCGCGCGGTGTTCAGCGGGTAGATACCGAGGTCCATCACGGAGGTACCATAGCCGGTCAGGTCCGGGTTCAGCCGCCACTGGTCGGGGTTCTCGATCATCTCGAGGAGCGGCTGGGAGTTCTCGCCGTGGACGAGCTGCGGTTCGCCGATGACGCCGTCGCGGACGAGTTCCCGCGCCCGACGGACTGCGGGTTCGGTGTGCATCCGGTAGGCGATCATCAGCGGGGCGTCGTGGTCTTCGCAGGCTTCGACGAGTGACTCCGCGCGCTCGACGGTCGCTTCCATCGGCTTCTCGCAGAGGACGGCCTTGCCGTTGCGCGCCGCCGCCTCGACGTGTTCGAGGTGAGTCGCGTTGGGCGTGCAGACGTAGACCGCGTCGTAAGCGTCTGCGGCCTCGCCATCGGCGAACTCGTCGTAGGTCAGGCCGTGTTCGACGGTGTCGTACTCCTCGCGGACGCGGTCGGTCTTTTCGGTAGAGCTGCTGACGACGGTAGTCGTCGTGCAGTTGTCGAGCTCGTCGATCGCCGGGAGGACGTACTCGCTTGTCCACCAGCCGATTCCCACCAGCGCGAACCGAACGGTCCCGTCCGCCCCGGTTTCCCAGTCTCTCGGATCGTAATCGAACAGCGATGTCGACATACCGTGTGACCGATCCACGACTGCCGACATAAATGTGGCTCCTGCGACTCGGTCCCACTGTGCATCATGGATCCGATATACTCGGATCAGATTCGCACTGACTTCCGACTCCACAAACGGGATTACAGTTGTAGCGATGTAATTCCGGATTCGGGATTATCTCCCCAGTGTAGCGGGTCCTCCGAGGGATCCACGGCGATACGGAGTGCTATGAGAGGCGGCAATACGCGAGTTGTGGGTGACTCTCTCCGTAGTTTTGCTGCAGTCCGTCGCGCGCGTTAGAAGCGATCCCGGGCTCGGGATATCGAGGGAGAGAGCCTCTTCTCCTGTATTTCGTGCCTATCCGAGATTACCGTTTCTGGCCGGCGCGTAGTGAACAGTACCACTTGTTCGGTCAGCGGGTAACTGCACACCGAGATCGCGAAAGCTGACTCGACGGTCAGCAGTTGGTGCCATATTATGAAACAGACTGCCGTTCGGTAGCGCTCGTCACGGATTTGAACAGGACCGATTATTACGGTCATAGGCGTGTAATCGTGACCTAATCTCCGGCATTTGGCCCGGTATTTGCAGAAACAGATATTTCGACCTCGGGGCCGACCCTCGATACCGTTTCATAAGGTGGGACACAGATCGGTATAGAATGCATTTATATATGGATAGTAGGCCTGAACAACTGGACAGATACGGGCAGTGGAAATGTCTCGGTCGACCTGTAACGGGCCGTGGATAGCCGAACGAGTGGCTACGGATCGTCCGAACGAGGACTGATCAGTTCTTCGGGGATGGGACGTTTTATCGATCGCGCTGACTGGCCCACCGGAGTTTTCGCACGGTTCGGAAGCGGGTTCGATACCTGCAGTGCGGACAGGCCAGTCACGCTGGAGACCGCCTCGTCACACGGAGATGATCGCACTCGCGCGCGGATCCCCGGCGAGAGGCGCCGACGCGCCGATGAATTAGTAAGTAACATTTATATAGAATGCGATGAAGGTGGTTACTATGCGGGAGTATGACAACCTGCGCGACCGATTGTCGCGACGGCAGTATGCACAGTTGCTGGCCGGTGTCGGTATCACCGGCCTCGCTGGCTGTCCGTCGCAGGGTGGAGACGGGACGACGGCCGCACCGGAGGAGACGCCGACGGAGACGCCGGCGGGAACGGCTTCCGGGTCCGGCGACTCGACGGACACCGCCGAGCCAACGCCGGAAGGCGAGCCGGTGACTGACGAGATCCGGATCTTCCAGGCGAACTCGCCCGACGTGTTCGACGCGAACCTCTGGGCGCCCCAGGACAACACGACCGGCATGGGCTTCATGACAGATCTCCACGCCCTCCGGAACGTCCACACGGGCGAGCTGTTCTACAGCGGGCTCGAGATCGAGACGCCGTGGAAGCCCGGCAAGGACAGCGTCTCGATCATGACGTGGTACACGGACTACGAGATCGAGCCGCCCTACGACGTCTACGAGTCCCACGACGACCGCGCAACCTTCTGGAACGGCGACCCCTTCGACGCCGAGGCGCGGGAGATCCACGACCACGTCCACTACTTCCAGAACGGGAACAAGTTCAACGAGGAAACGGCGTTCCAGAACGAGGCGAACAGCCAGTGGGAGTACCACTGGTGGAACGCGGACGGCAGCGGCAAGCTCGAAGATAACCCGCAGGCCCGACACATCCTCGAAGCCGACGCGGCGCCGAACGACGGCGACATGCCGCTGCACCCGGACTTCACGCGGCCGTATCTCGAACAGTATCAGGACGCCACGTCGGCCGAGGAGGTCCAGTCGATCACTGACGACCTCACGAGCGACCGTATCTCGCTCGAACGCCTGATGGAAAACGGCTGGGGGAGCGGTCCCTACGAACTTCGCTCCGAGGACGACATCGGGTCCGCTCGACTCACGCTTCGCCTTCGCGACGAGGCCGCAGCCAGCAACGGGGACACGGAAGTTGCACACCCCAACGCCGCCAACACCAACGTCTCGAAACTCGTCCTCATGTGGGGCGAGGGCGACCGCCGACAGACCCTCGCCGGCAACGGCTCGCTCGACCTCAACGGGAACATCGTCGCGCCGAACAGCCTCTTCCCGCGTGAAAGCCTGCCGGACCACATGCAGGAGCTGACCCGCTGGCTGCGTTCGACCGGCGGTGACAAGTGGCGGCTCAACTGGCACAACGAGCACCTGCAGAATCTCTGGGTGCGCCGCGCGCTCGTGGCCGCCGTCGACTGGTCGACCGCCGGTGCGAACGGCTGGGGTGCCGAACGGTCCGTGCCGATCGAGAACCACACGTACCTGCTCGACGCCCAGTCGCAGGCGGCGTTCTCGAACGACTTCCTCGATAGCCTCCACAGTTGGCCGGTCGAGTCCGACTACGAAGCGGCCGAGGAATACCTCCGACGCGGCGGCTACAGCAAGCAGGGCGGCCAGTGGGTCGGCCCCAACGGCAACACCGCCAGCATCGACGTCATCTATCCGTCCGCCATCGCCGACTACGCCGGCGCCGCCCAGACGATCAAAGCGAACCTGGCGGAGATCGGCTTCGGCGTCAACTTCAGCAGTCAGGGCTGGTCGAGCTGGCAGAGCAACCTCAACGCCGAGGACGGCCTCAACTACGACTCCTCGATCTTCTGGCACGGGTACACCAACCCGTTCTCGTACTACAACAGTACGGCCGGGACCTTCGCCGGGACCATCGTCATGGGCAAAGAGGAATCGCCCACCGAACGGGTCGATCGCGACACCGAGCGGGACTCTCAGGGCAAGCCGCTCCAGGTCCAGGTCCCCTCGGAGGTCGGTTCCATCGAAGCCCCCGACGAAGCCGGCGTCAACCCCGATCTCTCGGACGGCGAAGAGATCAATCTGGCCGAGATCGTCTACGACATCCGCGCTCCCGAGACGTCCGAGGAACAGCTGCAGGAACTGTACCGGAAATGCGCCCGGTATTACAACTACTACCTCCCCCACTTCGTGTTCCACCAGTACAACTGGGGCGCGTGGGGCAACGTCCGCGACTTCGAGTGGCCGGACGCGAGCCACCGCGGATTCGACTACGAGCGCGGCTTCGGCATCAGCTCCGCCCTCCTCCTCGGCGGCCTGACCGAAGCCAGCTACAACACCGAGTTCGAACCGCCGGAATAAGCCGGCCGACTCCGGCTCGGCGGCGACCCGCTCGCCAGTCGCCGCCTGCGGTTCGACCCCTGGCCTGACCCCTCCACGTCGGCCACATCGCTGTTATCTGCTTCCATTTGGGGTCTCCGGCCGTCGCGCCGATTCGGCGCACCGGTTCGGGCCCCAGCACTCCTTGCCGACCGAACTGCCCAGCGGTGCGACTGGGCGACCCCTAGTTATCTCCCCTCCGGGCTAATTGGAGCGGTGGATTGTTTGACTAAGAACGATGACTCAATCGGAAACCCATCTAATAATTGATTGCTTATACGAATTTTGGGTCGCGGGCCCTGAATACTGTTTATAGTACCCCTCTGTTAATCTATAGCGGTTATTTTGAAATTCGTAGCTGAAAATAGAGAACGGACCTTACTTCTTCGTTGTCTTGGTATGGCCCGATACAGGCCATCTATACCACTACTTTTCACTGCTCGTTAAATTGGTAAATATTTTGTAATAAAATGGATCTTATATGTGTTTCTCAGACAATACGGCAGTGGCCACGTGCAAGATTGCGGGCGTACCGGTGATAGATCCCTCGTTGCTGACGACCGGACACCGTACTGGCAGTTGCTGTCTCGTGGAACCGGAAAACCGTTTCTACTACCGGTCGAATCCGGAAGGCGATTCGCATGCGGGCGACAGGCCGTGAGCACCGCTCGGACCGTTCGGCTCGGTGGACTTATGAGTGGATCGGCCGAATTCGACTGTATGACGGTCGAAGAGCGCGGTTCCGAGCGCGGATTCACGTTCGACTACGATCCGGGCGAACTCCGGTGCGCTCGGGAGTGCGTAGCCGGCCTCGAATCGATACTCGCTGACCGTGGCCTGGCGGACGCGCTCGTCGTCACCGGTTCGAACGTCGGAGCGAACAGGGACGTGATGGACCCGGTCGAAGCGGGACTCGGCGACCGACTCGCGGGGGTCTTCGACGAGACGACGCCGGCGAAGTACCTGCGGACGGGTCTCGACGGCGCCCGGCGGGTCAAATCGGACGGGATCGACGCGCTCGTCGCCGTCGGAAGCGGGAGCAGCCTCGACGTGGCGAAGGTGATCAGCGCGCTGACGAGCCACGACGACGTCGACGCCGCCGCGGACCGAGCGCTCGAATCCGGGGAAGTGGCCGTCGCTCCTGACGGCGATCCGACGCCGATCGTGGCCGTCCCGACGACGCTGGCCGGCGCCGACCTGTCGGTCATCGCGGGCGTCGGTCTCACACTGGACCCGACCGGGCGACCGGATCGGGAGATACCGAACGGGTCGGTCGGCGACCGGCGGCTGATGCCGACGGCGCTGTGCTACGATCCGGCGCTGTTCGAGTCGACGCCGAAGGGCGTGCTCTGCGCCTCGGCGATGAACGGCTTCGACAAGGCCGTCGAGTGCCTCTACTCCCGGTACCGGACGCCCGTGACCGACGGCACCGCGATGCGGGCGCTGTCGCTCATGCAGTCGGGATTCGAGACGCTCCCGGAGGCGTCGATGGACGAGGCGAAACTGTACGACGCCGTCGCGGGGGTCGTCCTCGCGCAGTACGGCATCTCGACGCCGGGGACCTACCGGGCGTCGATCATCCACGCGTTCGGCCACGGCTTCTCCCACGACTACGATGCCCATCAGGGAACGGTCCACGGCGTTCTCGCGCCCCACGTCCTCCGGTACGTCTTCGACGAGGTCGACGGGCGGCGCGCCTTGCTCGCGAAGGCGTTCGACGTGGACGATGCGAGCGCCGACGACGGGGAACTCGCCGAGCGAGTCGTCGACGCGGTCGCGTCGGTCAGGGACGACCTGAAACTTCCCTCGCGGCTGCGTGCGATAGACGGGCTCTCCCGGGACGATTTCCCCGCTATCGCCGCGGAAGTCCGGGACGACAGTCTGATGAACGGCACACCCGCGGGGCTCGACCCGACGACGTCCGACATCGAAGCGGTCCTCGACGCGGCGTGGTGACCGAGATCAGGGGATTCGGTTCGTCGCCGATTGGGCGAGTGGGATGAGACGAACGTTCGAAAAGAGTAGTGTGCGGTCGCGTGGGTTCGGTGTCGGTGGCTACCGTTGGGTAGCGACTGCCGACGGTACTTACTCCGCCGCTGCGGCGGCCGTCTCGTTCCCGGACGAGCTACCCTCACTGCCCGCACTTTCGGCGCTAGCGGTATCGTCGCCGCTCTCGTCACTGGCGGTGTCGTCGTCGCTGCCGCCGCGGACGTTCACGCCGCCCTCGCCGGGGTCGTCGCCGGTAGTCTCGTTAGTCGACTCGACGACTTCGACCGGCACCGTGATCGGGTCGGGGACGGCGTAGGGAGTTCCGTCCTCGTCGACGACCCAGTCGACGCGGAGCGTGATCGTGTTGTTCCCGGTCGTCACCGGCTCGTTGCCGAAGGTGTCCGTCTCGACGCCGAAGGTTCCGACTTCGACGGTCCCGTTGCGGGTCTCACCGTCGAACGCCGTGGCGGAAGCCTCGGCGCGGTCCGAACTCCCGCCGGCGCTGGCGGAGAGACGCGACGCGTTGATCTGCAGTTCGATGTCCGGCCAGACGGCCGGGTCGCCGGTACGGTTCGCGGAGAGAGACAGCGCCGTGATGCCGTTGTCGACGCCCGACAGCGAGAGGTTGGTTCGCGCTTCACCGTCGGTGGGGACGGTCAGCGACGACTCGTTCAGCGAGAGCCCGACGGTGCGGTTGGCGTCCTGAGCGACGACGAGTCGGCCCGTCGCGGACCCACCGGCCTCGGCGGTGTCCGGGACGCTGACTTCGACCTCGTAGAGTCCGGCGTCGAAGGCCGCCGCCGAGGCGTTCATGTTGACGTCGCCGCTGACTTCGAAGGTCGCGACGGGGCGACCGCGGACGCGTTCGACGCCGGTGAAGGTATCGACGTCGTCGAAGGCGCCGCGGAGTTCGTCGGCGGAGACCGATTCGTCCGCGTGGTCCTCGACCGACGCGTGCAGGACGTAGTCGGGACGTTCCGAGTGCAGCGAGAGCGAGACGCGGTTCTCGCCCGCCGCCGCGTCGACGAACGTACGGTTGGTGTCGAGGTGGAAGAAGTCCTGGCTGTCGAGTTCGAACGCGGCGTCGTCGACGCTGCCGGTGTCGACCACGCGGCCGTCGTCGAGGACGAGCGCCTCGCCGTCGGCGTTGCGCAGGACGTACTCGCCAGCGGGCAGCGTCGCCGATTCGAGGACCGCCTCGCCGTCGTCGAAGTCGACGCGGCGGACCACCTGGGCGTCGAAGTCGTCCCGTTCCCCGGGCAGTCGGACGAGGTCGTAGGTGTCGCCGCGGGCGCCGCGGTCGGCGAACCGGATGTTCTGTCCGCGGTAGACCGACTCGTTCGACGTGACGTCCGCGTCGGCGCTGAGGCCGCCACGGTCGACCGAGCCGCGGTTGGGCACGTCGAGCGTCGACGTGGTGGCCTCGAGGCGCTCGGTTAGTAGTCCGGTCACGCCGACGAGTCGCATCTCGTCGCCGGTGTACTGGGCTGCGGTCACCGAGCCGTTGAACGCGGCGGTCTCGGCGAACAGCTGACTGCCGTCGTCGTCGACGCCGCGGACTCCGATTTCGGTTTCACCGCTGAGGCCTCCCTGGCCCTGTTCGAACAGGAGCACGCCGGTTCGATGGGGGTAGACTCCCCGGACGCGACTCTCGTTGCCGACGCCGTAGATGCGACTCCAGCGAGTGACGCCGTCGTCGTCGACGCGGCTGACCCACGTGTTCGTGCTGTGGGACCCTCCGAAGCTAGTCTGGGTGCCAGCGAGGAGCGCGCCGCCGTCGTCGGTCGGGACTGCGCCGACCACCCGCTGGTCGACGGCCCCGCGAACCGTGCTGTTGAACTGCACCTGACCGGACTTGCCGGTCCGGAGGACCCATGGGTTCGAGTAGCCGACGGTCCCGGCCACGAGGAAGCCGTCCTCGGTCGTCCGGAGCGACGCCGGGGTCGCCGCGAGGTCGTACGTCTCGCTCCAGATCGCGTTGCCGCCTGCGATCTCGGCCAGGCGAACGCCGTCACCGCCGGGCAGGCCGTACGCCACCGCGACGCCCTGGTCGGTCGCACGTAGCGTTTCACCGCCGGTCGCGGACGTCGTCTGCGCGCTCGCGTTCAGTTCGTTGCGCCACGTCACGTCACCGTCGCTGGTGAGGTGGACGACCTCGACGGTCGTCTCGGGCGGGTAGGTCTCGGACTGGCGGGCCTGGGTCGTGACGAGCGCGAAGACGTCGCCGTTGTCTCCGACGGCGACGGAGCTGACCTGCGTGCTCGCGTTCGTCGTCGAGAACGTCTGCTCCCACGCGAGTCGGTCGTCTTCGACGCGTGCGATCGACCCGTTGATCGTCCGGGGAACGGCCCGAACGCTGTAATTCTCCGGGATTTCGACGCCACCGACGATGGTCGCTCCGTCGTCTGTCTCGACCGTCGTCTGTGGGACGATGTCTCCATACGGACTATCCGACTGCGCGTCGGCCTGGGCGGCCGACGGACTGGAGGGCCCTGCCGGGGCCGCACCGGCCGGCACCACCGCTGCGAGGGTGCCGGCGACCATCAGTGCGGCCAGCAGGCAGGCTGTCGTCGTTTCCGATCGGGGCATGTAACCGATCTGAATCACGCAACTACGTAGTAGGTTTCGCTTACTCAAACGGCGCCTTTAGTCATCGGCCGATATCGGAGAACTGCCGGAAATGAGTGTCACTGCGGCCAATATTCCGGATCCGTTCGCATAGGTGGGGCCAGCTTTCAAAAGTGGCCTCGATCCCCGCGACCTCACACGATATTTATGGTAACGAGGTGCGAAGTTACTGGTGTGACAGAGGGATACGAGCCGTCCGAGGTCCCGTGTTACGAGGATCAGGCGACCCGGGACGCCGAGTACGAGCGCGCGGAGCGCGAAGAGACGCCGTTTTTCGCCGTCGAGCGCTACGAGGAGGGGTACGCGGTCACCTACGACCTCCTGCCGGCGGGAAGCGAGCTTTCGAAACCCGCTCGAAAGGAACTCGACGAGAGACTCACCCGCGAACTAGAGGATCTGGTCGGCGACCCCGCGCTCCCGACCCGCGAGGCGAGCAAGAGCGTCGGCGCGTCGCTGGGGAGCATCTCCCTGTTCGGCCGCGAGCAGACGGCCAGACGGGTCGCCGCCGTCGCCTCCCGGTTCGTTCTCGACGAGTCGAACTGGGTCGAAGCCACTCCGCCGGAGGGGGCGACCGGAACGCAGTTCCGGGAGAACTGACGGGTGCAGAAACAGGGGGCCGACGGCGCTTTCGCGAGCCGATACGGGCGACTCCGACCGTCAGGCGTCGGCGATAACCTCCTCGGCCCACGCGGCGGGCACGACGAGCAACTGTTCGTCTGCGGCCAGTTCGTCGCTCGTCGCGAAGACGATGTCGTCGCCGCCGACGACGCCGGCACCTTCGGAGACGGTCTCCCAGTGGTCGAGCACCTCGTCGGGGATAGTGACGAGACGGTTCTCGTCGACCTGCGTGCTGGCGACGTACCGGACGTCGTCGCCGTCCTCGATCGGGTCGAACAGTTGCGAGACGACGACCGCGTCGTCGTCGCGGATCCCCCAGACCACCTCGGCGTTCATCGAGAGGAACTCCTGATTGAACGCCCGCTGGGGGGCCGGCACCCGATTGCTCTCCTCGTCGAAGGCCGCCTCGCCCAGCCGGTCGTCCGCCAGCGGCGCGGCCTCCGCTGCTGATTCCTCGGTTTCGGTCGCCGCGTCTTCGGTCTCGGTCGTGTCTGTTGTTTCGGGTTCAGTGGTCGAACCCGACTCCGCGTCCGTTCCGGACTCGACGGACTCGTCTTCGACTGCGTCCTCGATGTCGGGGCCGGTTTCGACGACCGACGACGCCTCGTCACCGCTGGCGTGGGCGGGTTCGGCGCTGGATTCGTCTACTACACTCTCGAGGTCGGGGCTCGTCTCGACGACGTCCGACTGGTCGATGTCGATCCGTTCTCCCCGATCGCGACCCGAACGCCGCTGCACGGCGGCGACGGCGAGGAGTCCGGCGCCGACGACGAGCCGCCGCAAGCCGCGAGCGCGGTCACCGGCCCGAATTGAACGGATCCCCCGAAGCACCGTCGCACCGCCGCTGACCCCAGCGATCGCACCCGAACGGGCGCCCCTCCGGACGTATTTCGACAGCGTCCCGGCCGCTCCCTCGCCCCCTTTCGAATCGCGCTGCTGGCCGCTCTCGGTGCGCTCGTCGACTGGCTCGTGGCTGGCGTCTCCGTGGCTCATGGCACTCTGCCGTAGGGGCCCCACGCGTAAATCCGTGCGGCCGTCGACGGTTTGTCCCCGCGATTCGCGGGCGAACAGCGCGGCTCGCTGTCGCTCGACGAGCGTGGTCCCGTCCGGATCCGGCGATCGGGCGTTTCTGGTTCGACAGCCGGGCGCGGGTAATACGACGCATAACAATACACGTGTCGACCGAGTGTCCGAAGCGACACGGGGCGAAGTCGGCGTCGGGCTATCGAGGGCTTACCGTGGTCGGCGAGTCGACCACTGACCCCCGTCACGAGGAAACCATGAAAGTAGCACTCATCGGCTTCGGACAGGCGGGCGGCAAGATCGTCGACGAGTTCGTCGATTACGAGCGGCGGACGGGACTGGACATCTTCAGTTCCCCCGTCGCAGTCAACACGGCGAAGACGGACCTCCGCGGACTGGAGAACGTTCCCCCTGACAATCGCGTTCTCATCGGGCAGGCACGCGTGAAGGGCCACGGCGTCGGCGCGGACAACGAACTCGGCGCGGAGATCGCCGAGCAGGACATCGGCGAGGTCCAGAGCGCCCTCGACGAGATTCCGGTCCACGAGGTCGACGCGTTCCTGATCGTCGCGGGGCTCGGCGGCGGGACCGGCAGCGGCGGCGCGCCGGTGCTCGCCAAGCACCTCAAGCGCATCTACACCGAGCCCGTGTTCGGCCTCGGGATCCTCCCGGCGGCCGACGAGGGCGGCATCTACACGCTCAACGCCGCCCGCTCGTTCCAGACGTTCGTGCGCGAGACGGACAACGTGCTCGTGTTCGACAACGACGCGTGGCGCCAGACGGGTGAGTCGATGGCGGGCGGGTACGACCAGATCAACGGGGAGATCGTGCGCCGGTTCGGGATGCTGTTCGGCGCCGGCGAGACCGTCGGCAACGAGCAGGTCGCCGAGAGCGTCGTCGACTCCTCGGAGATCATCAACACGCTCGACGGCGGCGGCGTCTCGACCGTCGGATTCGCCTCCGAGACGGTCGATCGAACCGACGACGGGCTCCTCTCGTGTTTCGGCGGCGACGACGGCGCCGTCGACGACATGGGAGAAGCGAACACGACCAATCGGATCACCTCGCTTGTCCGGAAGGCCGCGCTCGGCAGACTGACGCTCCCCTGTGACCTGTCGGGAACGGAGCGCTCGCTGCTCGTTGTCGGTGGTCCCCCTGCGCATCTCAATCGAAAGGGAATCGAGCGCGGCCGGTCGTGGCTGGAGGAGGAGACCGGGAGCATGGAGGTCCGCGGCGGCGACTATCCCCTTCCCGAATCAGGACGGGTCGCCAGCGCCGTCCTGTTCTCCGGCGTCCACAAGGTCCCACGAGTCAAGGAACTCCAGCAGGTCGCCATCGAGGCCCGGGAGAACATCGACCAGCTGCAGTCCGAACGCGAGGACAACCTCGACCGGTTGCTCAACGAGGGCGCCGAGGAGATCGCACCGCTGTACTGATTTCGGTCCTCGTTGCCCGGGTATTGCCGGCGGGCACGCCGAAGCGACGGAGGCTCGGCGGTACCGCTGTAATAATCTCTATAACTTATCGAGAACCATGCTACCGCATATACATATTAATTTATTACCCCATCCATCGTCTATAGAGATAGGAAGTTCTCTTCCGTCTACCATGACCGCAGCAACTACCTCCCCAGACACTCGCAACACGTTCCAGAGCACTATCGGCGGCTACACGGTCGGCGGCCGCGCCCACAGCCTGTCCGCGTGGTTCGTGCTCTCGCTCCGTCTGATGATGGGCTGGGCGTTCGCCTACTCGGGGTTCACGAAGATCGCCGCGGGCGGGTTCGACTCCGGCGGGTACCTCACTTACAGCGCGGCGACGAACGGCAACCCCCTCGCGGGTATGTTCGCGTGGATGGGGTCGACGCCGTGGTTCGTCGAGTTCGCCAACGTCGCGGTCCCGTACGGTGAATTGCTCATCGGCCTCGGGCTGCTCGTCGGCGCGCTGGTCCGCCTCGCGGCCCTGTTCGGCGCCCTGATGATGTTCATGTTCTACTTCGGGAACTGGGACGTCGCCCACGGCGTCATCAACGGGGACTTCGCGTACATGCTCGTGTTCCTCGCGGTCGCCGCCTTCGGCGCCGGTCGCATCCTCGGGCTCGACGCCTGGATCGAGAACTACGAGGTCGGCGGCCAGTCGCTCGTCGAGCGCTATCCCGTCCTCGAATACGTTCTCGGATGACGGCCGACTCACTCGGCTGATCCATTTCTCCCGTACTTACGCCCACAGCTACCGCGATTCCGGCCTCGCTGTCCGCAGTTCTCTGTGCCCTATTGTGACGTCTTCCCGATCGGGTTTCGGAGCAGATGCACTCGATGGAGAGTCCGTCCGAATCAGTCGGAGGCTGCCGGGTCCGATCCGGGTCGCGGCATATCACCACGCACCAGGGGCGGCTGTCGCAGCGCGACGGTATCGTCCGGCGAGTCGAAGGGTCGACGCATCCGGAGGACGCCCGTCGGTCGGCCGGTCCGGTCGTAGGACGGCTCCCCGACCGTCTCGAAGCCGAGCGTATCGTACAGCTCACGCGCAGCGCGGTTGTGCGGCTCGACCACGAGAGTGAGCGCGTCGCGGTTTGCGATGGACGCGGCCGCGAGGACGTGTTTGCTCACTTCGGTGCCGACGCCGCGGTGCTGGTAGTCCTGGTGGACGAAGACCGCGAACTCCGGTTCGGGGTCGTCTGTCGGCGTGTATAGGGCGTGTCCGACGACTCTGTCGTCACTGGTAACGACGAAGTTACACCCCCGTTCGAGACAGTCGTCGACCCAGTCCTCGATCCGGGATCGGGTGTGTGGAGGGAGCCCCTGCGCGCGCTCGCCGGGCGCGAAGTCGTCGTACATTTCGACGAGGGCGTCACGGTCGTCGGCTGTCGGCGGACGAACGACCCAGTGGTCTCCCTCGGCGTCGATGAAGCGGGGACATCGTGGCGGACAGTGTCTCGACCCTTCGCAGTCCGCCGGCGACCAGTACGAACACGTCCTGCCGATGTCGCTCATACTTCAGTCTCGGTCGTTGGATCGGATAAGAGAGCGAGCGCGCTCTCAATGTGCGAGAATACCCGAGAACGACGACACGGAGGCGCAATACGGAACGATTCTGTGACGAACCCGGTAACGAACGGGGCTAATCGCGAGTGGGACTGGCTTCTGACTGTCCCGATGGAACAGTTCCGGCGGGACAGTTAGATGGGCGGAGGGAGACACACACCTGATTCCGAGTTAGTGGGGGGTTCGGTTGGGGAGAGGGTCCCTGTGGCGTGTGAACTAACTCGGAACGAGGTGTGTTCGCTCTAGAACTAGACTAGCAGCTAGTTTCTAGTTGTAGTAGCGTAGTGGAATGGTGGACGGTTGAGACAGTGGAAGATCGAGACTAGAATAGTTGATTGAGATCAGGACGCATCTCTCGTGATGCAGTTTAGTTAGTGACACAGCCTAGTGAGTAACTGGAGGTATAGTGAGTGATTGGCGGTACTGAGAACCGTAACCGTCCCGATGGATGGCGACGTGGCTCTCTCCCTGATACCCAGTGCTGTCATCAAACTAACTCGGAATCAGGTGTGTGTCCGCTTGATTCGCCCCCTGACGATTTGCCGGACTAACTCGGAATCCGGTGTGTGTCCGGTGTCAGCGGTCTCCCCGTCCGGCGGATCGCAACTTCTGGGAAAGTTCTCGCAGAACCCGACGGTCACCCGCGAACTAACTCGGAATTGGGTGTCCGTGCTGGCCGAACCGGATCCACCGACGACTCGATAGCGATCTACCGCGGTTGAGCACGACCGATTGGATCTGCCCGAGAACGGAGACTGGCGAGAACTAACTCGGAATCCGGTGTGTGTCTCCGAATCCGGGTGTCTCTTCGCAGTCGTTCGATTCGTAACTCGGAATCCGGTGTGCCCGTGCCGGTGTGGGCGTCGTGACACCGAGCGGTGAGGTGTGGACGCTCCCCTGACCGACGAACGTCCAGTCCCGATCCCGGTTCACTTGCCCCGTTTGGCAATCGGCACATGTTCGGACGAGGAGTCTGCGTCCGCTAACTCGGAATCTACTGGGGGAGAACCGACTTCGGAGTTATCGCGGACCTGCGCGTATCCTGAACGATAGCTCGTACTACCGGGTAACTAACTCGGAGTGTAGTGGAAACATTTTTCAGCGGGCCACCGAACAGGAAACTCATGCAGGAGCGTCGGAACGCGGGCGCGGCGGAGGGGGACGAGCTGTTCCAGTCAGTGGACGAGGGCGGTGACGATACGATCTTCGCCAACCGCGAGTTGCTCAACATCGACCACGTTCCGGACGAGACCCGGATCGTCGGTCGCGACGAGCACATCCGCGATCTCGCCAACGAAGTCGGCCCGGCCGTGACCGGCTCGCCGCCGAACTCGGTGATCCTCTACGGGAAGACCGGTTCGGGCAAGTCCCTCGTCGCGAATCACGTCATGGAGCGCGCCCGCAACGAGGCCGAACGCCGCGACAAGCGCCTCGCCACCGTGACCGTCGACTGCGCCCAGGCGAAGGGGGAGGCCGATACCATCCAGACCATCGCCGAGGGGATCAACACCCCCGAGACCGGCGTTCGCATCCCGACACGGGGCATCTCGACGAACGAGTATTACAATCGCCTCTGGGAGATCCTCGACCGGGAGTACGACGCGGCGCTCATCACCCTCGACGAGGTCGACCGGCTCGGCGACGACAACGTCCTGATGTTGCTCTCGCGGGCCCGCGAAGCGGGGAAGGTCGACGTTCCCATCGGCATCATCTCTATCTCGAACAAGGTCAACTTCCGCGAGCAGATGACCGAGCGCGTCAAGAGCAGCCTCGGTCACAACGAGTTCATCTTCGACCCGTACGACGGCGAACAGCTCCGACAGATCCTCGAGAATCGGCGCGACGCATTCCGCGACGACGTCCTGAACGCCGGCGTCATCCCGAAGACCGCCGCCCTCGCCGCCCAGCGCCACGGCGACGCGCGCAAGGCGATCCGCCTGCTTCGCCACGCCGGCGACTACGCGAAGAACAACGGCATCGCCGAGGTGACCGAGAGCCACCTCGAACGGGCCCAGGAACAGGCGGAAGTCGAGCGGCTGAAGGAACTCATCGCCGGGCTCCCGCCCCACAGCAAATACGTCCTCTACGCCCTCGCGAATCTCACCGCGAACACGTCGGAGGATCAGGACTGGTTCCGGACGACCGTCATCTACGACGTCTACCAGAAGGTCTGCGACGCCGAAGGCGCCGACGACCTGACGACCGACTCCATCCGGGGACTGCTCAGCGAACTCGCCTTCCTCGAGGTCACCGAGTCCAATCAGGAACACGGTGGCATGGGCAAGGGGACCTACAAGGAACACCGCCTGCTCTGGGAGCCGAGCGTCGTGTTCAAGATGGATCCGAACCCGGCACAGGTCGACGTCGAGCAGTAACCGTTCGGCGCTGTCGCCCGCCGTCTATCCGCTATCCACGTTCCTGAACTGCGGACATGCACCGACCGAGAGCACGGTTAGTCACCGTCGAATTCAGTTTCGGTCCCTTCGGAGAGAGATGCTTCGGGGCCCGCTGCATCGAGGATCGCCTCGAGTTTCTCCTCGACCCGCGAACGACGAGCCCGATCGGGGAGCGTCGTCGGATCGCTTTCGGGGTCGTATCTCTCCAACAGCGCCCAGGTCCGTCGAGGGTACTGCTCGGCCAAGACGACCAGGGGGCGAGCGGGCTTTCGACCGCGGCCCATCCGCGCATCGACCGATTCGACCGTGTTCTCGACGATCTCGTCCAGTCCGACCGCGGCCAGTTCGGGCTTGGACTCGGCGATCCCCTCCAGCGTCGACCACAGGTGACTGTTGTATCCGACGGAGTCGGCCCGTTCGACGAGTCTCGTTACGCCCTCCTGGGCGGTTTCCGGTCGGTACTCCGTGACCGTCGCGAGGAAATCCGCGGCACGTGAACGCTCCGCGGCGACGGCGTCACGGACCATCCGATCCACGAGGTGCGGTCTCGACGCTGCTAGCACGTCTACAGGCCAGTCTTCTCCGCGGCCAGCATCGGTGAGGTCCGCGAGCGACTGCGGCAAGGTACCGGGCGTAGCCGCTTCGACTGCTGCCAGCGCTTCGGCAGCGTGGACATACGACCGAAAATCCGCGAGACACGTCAGAAGAGTTCCGACGTGTGGCTCGACGGCAGCGGGGTCGTGCTCCGCGGCTGCCGCGATGGCCGCCGCGACGGGATGTTCTCGGCCCACTGGCCGGGCCAGAAACTCGACCAGTCGGTCGACAAGTTCGATGGCAACTGCCGGCTGGTCTTCGATGATCCGTATTACAGTTCGGAACTGCCGAGAGTCGTCCGAAGGGTCAAGCGTGGACAGCAGCGACGAAAGGGCTTCGGTAGCCGCATCGGGATCGCGTTCGGCCACGACGGCGAGTACGTCACGGTCTTCGATGGGGTCGTGCTCCGGTCCGTCACCGCCGTCCGTCTTTCCGTCGCTGCGATCCACGAACGGCTCGATCCCCGACGGGACCGGGGACGCCCCAACGCTGCCGAGCGAGACAAGCAACCTGACGACCTCCTCGCGTGCCTGTTCGTCGGGCGCGTCAAGGAAACCGTACAGTGTCGATATCGCGTTGGAGACCACATCTCGGGTGGCATCAGCGGTAGGGATTCCCGCGTCGGGATCCTCGGCAGCGAGTGCGGCGACCACCGCAGCAGCAGGGCGTGCTTGATCACCGTCGAAGACGAGCGCCGGGCGAACGGTATCCCAGTGATCGCGGATGAGTTCGGGATGAGCGCTGGCAATCCTCGCCAGCGCCTCGGTCGCTGCCGGCGATCCGGAGTCGGCCGCCACCGCTAGCTCCGCCACAGCCTCGTCGAGCGATGCCGGTTCGCACTCTGTGATCGCCACTAGCGCCTCTGTCGCTTCAAGAGGGTTCGTCGCCAGGCGATCGAGTAAGACACGACCAATACGGTCAGCGGCCTCGAACGGCCCATCCGTCACCGTACAGATCGCCGCGAGCGTTCCGATGTCAGCATCGGCAGGGTCCCATCCCTCCTCGGTGAGTTGAGCCACTGCGGCATCGATTACCTCGGTATCGAACAGACCGCTATCGCGGGCCAAGTGCTCGATTTGTTCGCCAAGTGCTGGGATCGCCGCTGCCGTGACTGCTGCTACCGACGAGGGGTCTCCCTCGGTCGACCAGAAGTAGGTCCCGAGCAACCACTCGACGGACCGGCGGGTGGCTGGTTCCCCGTCTAGCCCGCTGGCGATCGCCGACAGTGCAACGGCTTCGTCTCCGCTGTCGTGGTGAACGGCGAGTAACGCGAGGGCAGGGGCCACAGCCGAACGCACCCGCGGGTCGTCGTCGTCGACGCCGTTCGAGAGGGACTCGAACAGATCCGATTCACTGACTTCGCCGTCGACGACCGAGGTTCGATCCAACTGTGACCAGACCCGTTTGAACAGGGCCCGAGCGACTCCGACCCGGACGTGTGGATCCTCGTCGGTCAGCGCCTCAATCATCGAGTCGTCGACGGTCTTTGGCGCCCCGACCAGACCGAGGTATCTGGCTGCTTGTCGCCGGACTTCGGGGGTGTCGCTCGTTAGCTCGGAAACCGCATCTTCGGTTGTCAGCTCTCGCACGACAGCCGCCGCGAGCATTGCCGACCGCCCTGTCTCGTCCAACAGATCCAACACCGGTCGTGGGGTTACTTCGACGGGGACGACCGACGAGGTGGCCGCCGCGTACAGCTGTTCGAGCGCATCGATCCGCTCACTGCGATCGCCCCGGTCGATGCGCTCGGTGAGGGTGTCCACTGCCGACGCGAGTACATCCGCTGGGGTGGCCGCAAGCACCGCTCGGGCTAGCTCCCGGGTTTCGATCGGTTCGTCCCGAAGTTCGGCCGCAAACGAAGCCAGCGGCGGGGGACCAGCCGTGAAATACTCATTATCCCGGTCCGCCGACGCTTGGTTCGACAACGGTGAGAGCAAGGCCTCGTCCGGTTCGAACGCGGGGTCGATCCCCCATTGCTGTTTCAGAAGCCGAAGTCCGGCCCTATCACCGATCCAGTTGGTCGTGGGCGTCTCCTCGACGGGGACCAGGTCACCGTCGACCCAGGTGAACAGCGAGGCTCCACCGGCGTGTTCGACCTCGTGCTGGATGACTCCGACTATCCACTTACAGGGGACGTCAAGGTCGGTGTGGATATCCCGCAGGAGTTTCCAGGGGCCGGTCAGTCGCTCGTGGCTATCCCAGTGGACCCGTCCGTTCCTGACCGTCACGTCGCGCTCGGGGTCATCAATTCCCGGACAGTCGAGCCAGGCGAGCGACGCTCGGAGATGCCCCGCCACGGAACGGACGTCTCGCTCCCCCGGTTCGACGATAATGTACTGTCGCTCCCACTTGCCCATGCTCGTGTTCGCGGGGCCTGCCACTTCTACTTCGACCGTGCAGTGAAACTGATCCGGTCTGCACGGACCTACCCGGATCCCGGACGGTAGCCTTCTCTTGTCCCCTTGGCGAGGGCCGCTTCGCCTTTCACCTCGAAGGGGACGATCGGAACACGCGATGGCGGTTACGTCCAGAGGCGGTCACTGAACGCGCGGTTCGTCGACGCATTCGCCACCGTCGCTCCGATGTCCCGCTTGAACGCTTCAGGATCGACGCCCCCACGTTTGATCGTGTTCAGCGCGTCGATGAGCGCGGAATTGCCGCGCTCGAACGAGAACGACCCGACGGCGGCCCGGCCGTCTAACCCGGTTCGGAACAGCGGCGGTCCGGCGTCCGAGACCCGCTCGTGCGCGAGGACCGACTCGGCCACCGTCGCGTTCCCGGTCTCGACGTACGCGAAGTACGCCGTCAGATCCGCGTGCGGCGTCAGCGAGAACCGACCGGCATCGACCTCGCTGTCGGCGAGCTGGACGACGAAGAGATCGCCGGAGACGGGCCGAATCTCGTCCGCCTGTTCGACGGTCGCACCGCGGTCTCGGAACGTCTGTGCCAGTTGCTGGGAAACGCCCGACTGAATGTCTGCTTTACCGCCCGTAACGACGATAGTGACGGTCTCGTTGGTTACGTCCGGCACGCCGGCATTCGCCGGGTGTCCAGTCGTCGACGCCGGTGCCGTCGACGTCATGTACTCGCCGGAGATCGCGGAGCTGTGCGCCAACGCAACCGGCATCACACACACGCTCGCGAGGAGGATGCCGGTCATCAGGAGGGTCTTTCGCTTCATCGAACTGAATTCGGGTCGTGTCTGGGGGACGATACTGGGGGTCGGATCGTCGGCTGAACTGCTGGAGAGAACGAGTGCGAGGAACGTGCTGGTCGCTGCGACGAGCGAGGTCCGCGGGCTCAGTACGTGGTTCCCGACGCCCTTCCCGACTGTTTCGAGCAGTTCCAGAGTGAACCCGAGAATACCGAGTATGCCGACAGCGCCGAGAAACCGCTTGAGTTTCGCTATCAGGCTCGACTTCCTGTCGTCGGTGCCGAGGAACACCACGGCGGGGTGCTCCGACGGCGCGTAGACGCGCATCTCCTTGCCGCGGGAGGAGTACCTGATCTCGGTGACGCGGGCGAGGCCGGCGTCTTCGAGCTTCTCGAGGTGGTACATCGCGTTCTGGACCGTGGTGTCGGTCTGCTCGGCGAGTTCCGCCGGCGTCCGCGGCGTTCGGTGGAGTTCCGCGAGTATCGCCCGCGTCGTCTTCGAAGAGAGTGTCTCAAATACTTCGTCTGCTTCGTCGTCGTCGATATCGAGGAGCCGGAGCGACCCGTCCTGGGTCGACTCGGACTCCGAACCTGAGGAGGGCAGCAATGACATTTCGACATCGTGTTCGAAGAACAGCGTGGGGTTAGTGCTATGGGTTTGTTCAACCGCTGTTGAACGGTCGGAATCGAGGGAGAGGACGGGCCCAACCGGCAGGGGAGTCCGGAGACGCTCGCCGCTCCGGCTCGGGGCTCAACGCGCGTCTGCGTCGCTTTCCTCGAGTTGTTCCTGCCAGTTCTGGACTTTGGCCATCAGTTCGACGGGCGGCGTCTCGTTGACGTCGATATCGCCGAGTTCGTCGAGGACGGCTTCGGTCTCCGGATCGAGCGACTGGTCGCCCGCATCGGTCGCCGGCGCCTCCAGCTGGCTCCCGTCTGTCGCGACCTGTTGCTGGGAACTGCTCGTGTCCCCGGAGACCAGTTCACCGGACCCGAGGTCGAAGACGACCTGTTCCGTCTCCTCACCGTCGCTTCGGTCGCTCCCCTGGACTTCGATCGCTTTCTCATCGCGGAGTCTGTCGAGAACGTCCCGCGAGCGGTCGACGACTGGGTCGGGGACACCGGCGAGATCCGCGACGTGAACTCCATAGGACCGATTCGTGGGCCCATCGCGGACCGTCCGCAGGAAGGTCACCTCGCCGTCGGATTCGTCCGCGGCGACGTGGACGTTCTCCACCGTCGGCAACTCCTCGCCCAGCGCCGTGAGTTCGTGATAGTGGGTCGCGAAGAGGGTCTTCGCCTGGATCCGGTTGGCGAGATACTCCGTGGCGGCCCACGCGATGGAGATGCCGTCGTAGGTCGCCGTCCCGCGGCCGACCTCGTCGAGGATCACGAGCGAGTCCTCGCTGGCGGAGTGGAGGATGTTCGAGAGCTCCTGCATCTCGACCATGAACGTCGAACGCCCCTGCGCCAGCTCGTCCAGCGCTCCCACTCTCGTGTAGATGCCGTCGACCAGCCCCACTCGCGCAGACCGCGCCGGGACGAAGCTCCCGACCTGCGCGAGCAGGGTGATCAGCGCCGCCTGTCGCATGTACGTCGACTTCCCGCTCATGTTCGGGCCGGTGACGATCAGGAACTGTCGGTCCTCGTCCATCCGCAGGTCGTTCGGCACGAACTGCGTCGTCTGCTCGACCACCGGATGCCGGCCCTGCTTCACGTCGAGTTCGCGACCGTCGGTCAGTTCCGGCCGCGTCCAGTCGTTGCGGACGGCGTGGGCGGCCAGACTGGCCAGCGCGTCGCACTCGGCGAGCGCCCGGCCGGTCTCCTGCAGGACTTCGGCGTGGGCCGCCACCCGGTCGCGCAGTCGGTCGAAGATCTCCCGCTCCATCTCGTGGCGGCGCTCTTCGAGGCGGAGGATCTCACGCTCCTTCTCTTCCAGTTTGTCGATGACGTACCGCTCGGAGTTCTTCAGCGTCTTGATTTGCTCGTACTCGTCGGGCACCCGGTCGGTTTCGCTCTTGCCGACCTGGATGTAGTACCCGTCGGTCTTGTTGCGGTCGACCGAGAGGTGGGTGATCCCGGTCTTGCGCTTCTCCCGATCGGGCAGCTCCTCGATCCACGCGAGCGCGGACTCGTGGGACTCGATGATCTCGTCCAGTTCCGCGTCGAATCCCTGCCGGATCAGCCCGCCCTGCGTGACGGTTCCCGGCGGGTCCTCGACGAGCGCGTCGTCGAGGTCCGCGGCCAGTTCGGCTGCGGCCGCCCTGTCCGGCCGCTCCAGTACGTTGGCGAGCGGCGAGTCTGCCAGTCGTTCGGTCTCGGCGACGAGGTCACCTACTGCGGGCAGCAGCGCGAGCGTCTCCTGCACTGCTCGGAGGTCCCGTGCATCGGCGCTTCCGGAGGCGGCCTTCGAGGCCAGCCGTTCGAGGTCGTAGGCGTCGCCGAGCGTCTCGCGCAGCTGGTCGCGGGCCATCGCGGCCTTGGAGAGCGCCTCCACGGCGGACTGTCGGCGCGTCAACTCGCCGCGCGACCGGCGGGGCCGCTGCAGCCACTCGCGGAGCAGGCGTCCGCCCGCGCTCGTGACGGTGTGGTCGACCGTCGAAAAGAGGGACCCGTCGCGGTCGCCCTGCATCGTCTCGGTGAGTTCGAGGTTGCGCTGGGTCGTCGCGTCGAGGTCGACGTAGGCCGACTCGTCGAACGACTGGAGCCGGGTCATCGACGCCAGCACGCCCGCGCCCGTCTCGTCGACGTAGGAAATGACCGCACCGGCCGCCCGGACCGCGGCCTCGGCGTCGGCGATGCCGACGCTCTCCAGCGTCTCCTCGCCGAACTGCTCGCGCACCCGGTGCCGGGCGCGTCCCGACGCGAACGCCTCGGTCGTGTGCAGCGAAAGAGACGCGTCCGTTCGCTCGCGCACCTCGTCGAGGAACTCGTCGTCCGAGCGGACTTCGGGACCGGGCAGCACCTCCGCGGGGTCGAATTTATATAACTCCGTCAGCGCCGCCGCCGTCGCGTCGGCGCCCGACTGTTCGGTGACGAGGAACTGCCCCGTCGTCACGTCCGCCACGGCGATGCCGTAAGTCGCGTCGTCGCCGCCCTGTCCTGTGGCACCTCGTCGCGCGCCGCTCCGTCCCGATTCGTCGCGGACTACGGCCGCGAGGTACTGCGCGTCGTCGTCCGTCGTCGCGAGGTGAGTCCCCGGCGTGACGACGCGTTCGATATCGCGGGCGTGGCCGTCGCCAGTCTCGTACTGGTCGGCGACGGCCACCCGATACCCGCGTTCGACCAGCGCCGAGAGGTACGGCGTCAGGTCGTCGAGCGGCACGCCCGCCATCGGATAGGACGATCCGTGGGAGGACTTCTGAGAGATCTTCAGGTCGAGTTCGTCGGCGACGATCTCGGCGTCTTCGGCGAAGAACTCGTAGAAGTCGCCGCACTGCATCGCGAGAATGTCGGCGTCGGTCTCCTCCTTGAGCGCGAGGAACTCCCCGACGATACCCGTCGCCTCGGTCATACGCTGACCTGTGTTCGAAGCCGGGTAAAAGGCTACGGGTCCGGAGCGGAAGTGAACGCGGGCCGGCGCCGCTGTCGTCTCGGTGTTACTCGTACTCGAGGCCCTGCTCGTCCAGCACGTCCTTCAGCGCCTCGGCGGCCACCTCGAAGCCCTCGGGGCCGCTGTAGCCCGACGCCTGCCCGGCGACCGCGAGGTGCGGCTCCAGCGAGAGCGCGCCCTCGAAGCCTCGGTCCCGGAGCGCGGCCACCGTCTCGCCGATGCGGCCGTCGCCCTCACCGGCGGGCCGGATCTCGCCGCGCTCGCCGTACTCGGCGTCCTTGACGTGGACCTGCTCGACGTACTCGACGACCTGCAGGAGCGCGTCGGGGTACGGCCGCACCCCGATTTCGAGGTAGTTCGCGGGGTCGAACACCGCCCGGAGGTGCGGCGAGTCGACGGTCGTCAGCAGATCCCGCATCCGGCCGGGCGTGTCGCCGTAGATGTCCTTCTCGTTCTCCATCGCGAGCGTCACGCCGGCGTCCTTGGCCTTGTCGACGGCGACGCGTGTGCGCCGCATGACCTCTTTGCGGTGGTCCGCGGGGTCGTCGCCCTCCGGGAGGTAGTAGGAGAACACGCGGACGTAGTCGGTGTCGAAGCGGTTCGCGAGTTCCAGCGCCCGATCGAGCCGTTCCACGTGCGGTTCGAAGTCGTCCTCGATCCCGATCTTGCCGATCGGCGACCCGATCGAAGTGATCGAGAAGCCGCGCTCGTCGAGGGTCGCCTCCAGTTCGTCCAGCCGGTCCTCGGAGAGATCGAGGGCGTTCTCGTCCCAGACGCCGCGCAGGTCGAGGTGGCTGACGTCGAGGGATTCCAGCGTCGAGAGCTGGTCGTCGAGGTCGGAGGCGATCTCGTCGGCGAATCCGCTGATCACGAGGGGCGCGTCTGACATGCCTCCGCGGTCGAAGCGTGGGACCGTATGTCTTGCCACCGCGGAAGCTCCCGCCAGTAGCCATGCTGCCCAGCCGTGCGGCTGAAATTTAAATACGGTCGCGAGCAAGTTCCGGTATGGACGATTCGACCCTGCCCCATCGGGAGGCGGTCGACACATTCGTCGACCGGGTCGACGAGGCCCATCTCGACACCGTCCAGCGGCTTTACCTCTTCGGGAGCGTCGCGAGAGGAGTCCACCGATCGGACTCCGACATCGATATCTTCGCCGTTCTCGACGACGGCGCTGACGTCTCTGCGGTCGAAGAGCGATTGCGGGATATTGCTTACGACGTGATGCTGGAACGCGGTGCCACGTTCAGCATTCACGCGGTGACGGAATCGACGTTGAATCGCCGCGAGGACCACCCGTTTTTCCGCACTGTGGCCGAGGACAGACAGCCTATCTATGGCTGAGCGGGAGTACGTCGAAGAGGAATTTTCGAAAGCGAGGGTGGCGCTGGGGGACGCTGAATCTCTCGTGACCAGCGGTGGAAGCGATGCCGGTGTCGTGAACCGCCTCTACTACGCCTGCTTTCACGCAGCGCAAGCGGCGCTGTATGACCGTAACGTCGAGCCGTCTTCGCACGGCGCAGTTCGGAATCTCTTCGGCGAGCACCTCGTCCTCGATGGAGACATGTCTCGCGAGCAGGGCCGCCTTCTGACGACGCTTGCCGACCTCCGACAACAGGCCGACTACGGATACGCCCCGATCGACGAAGACATCGATTCACTCTTCGAACGGACGCAGCGGTTCGTGAGCGATATCGGCCGACTCCTGAATCTCTAATGCGAAACTGGACCGCTCACTCGAGCCGCACCGGCTCGCCCCGCTCCGCGGACTCGTAGATCGCTTCGATGATCTCCACGGCCTTGCGGGCCTCGCTCGCGTCGAGCATATAGGGTTCGTCGTTCGCTCGCGCGTCGAGGAAGTCCTCGATGTTGCGCCGGTGGTTGGCGTAGTCGATGCTCATCGGGTCGGCCGCGCCCCCGCCGGAGTCCGTCTCGCCGAACTCCTCGCGGATCTCGGGGTCGTCCTCGCGCTCCTCGCGGAACTGCCAGGTGACGAGTTCGTCCTCCAGAATTTCTGCCGTGCCGCCGCGACCTGCCAGTTGAATGCGCTTGAGCGAGCCCGGGTACATCGAGGTCGCACCGAGGATCTGCCCGAGTGTGCCGTCGCGGTAGCGGAGGACGGCGACCGCGGTGTCCTCGACTTCCATGATGTCGTCACTGTGGGCGCGGCGGTCGGTGTACGCGAAGACTTCCTCGACGGGGTTCGGATTCTCAGTCCCGTCCTCATCGCCGTCCGCGGCGCCCGCGCCGGCCGCGCTCGCGAGCCACTGGACGGCGTCGATGCCGTGGATCGACTGGTTCATCAGCGCGCCGCCGCCGTCGAGGTCCTGCGTGCCCTGCCACGCGCCGTCGTAGTAGTCGTCCTCGCGCCACCACGGGACGTACGCGCTGGCGACCGAGAGGTCGTCGAACCGGCCGTCCGCGGCGGCCTCGTGAAGCTGTCGGACGACGGGGTTGTAGCGCTGGTTGAAGATCCCGCCGAGCCGGACGCCCGCTTCCTCGGCCGCGGCGACCATCTCGTCGATGCGCTCGGTCGTTATCTCCAGCGGCTTCTCGCAGAGGACGTCGATCCCGCGGTCGGCGGCCGCCAGTGCGGGCTCGAGATGGGCGCCGCTCGGCGTACAGATGGTGAGGACGTCGACGTCCTCGGCGTCGAGCATCGACTCTGTGTCGGGGAAGTACTCGCAGTCGTACTCCGCGGCGAACTCCCGGCCGCGCTCCTCGGTGCGGCAGGAACCGGCGACGAGTTCGGCGCCCTCGATGTCGGCGATCGATTCGGCGTGCATCGTCGCGACTGCCCCGATCCCGGCGATGGCGATGTGGTGTGTCATGTCGTCACCCGGTTCGCAACCCCGTATCAAAAAGGTGGCCGAGCGCGTGCGACGAGTCGACAGTCACGCCAGCACGGGCAGTAGCTGGTATCCGGGGGTTACCGTTCCGAAGGCGGGTCGTTTTTAACGTCTCCCTCGGTCGAACGGACACGTACAGATGGCCCTCCCCGAGCCACTCCAGCGGGCGAAGCGCCAGGTCGCAGCGGACCTCCGCGCCGACCCGTACCTCCCGTACATCCTCGCCGCCGCCCTCCTGCTGTCGTCGTTCTGGATCTGGCATCGGCTACCCAACTTCGCGACGCGCGACGAACGCTGGCGCGTCGTCGACCCGATCGAGGTCCTGGCCACGTATCTCGACGACCCGGGACTCGGTTCGGTCTCCGACGGCGTGGCGGTCTGGCGGACCTACGGCTCGGCGATGTATCTCTCCGCGATCGCGCTCGTCCCCGTCTTCGTAGTCGTCCTCGCAGCCGACGCGCTCCCCGAGTTCGCGGACATGGGCCGGCACATCGGCGTCGGTTTCTGGCCCCACTGGCTGCGGACGCCCGGCTGGATATGGCGGTGGAGCGTTCTTCCCGTCCGCCTCGCCAACGTCGCGATGGCCGTCGGGTGCGTCTACGTCACCTACCGGATCGGGACGACGATGCGCGACCGCGCGACCGGTCGGATCGCCGCGTCGTTGTTGACGGTCACCTGGGGGTTTCTCGTGCTCGCCCACGAGGGCGGTGAGGACATCCCGTCGCTGTTTTTCCTCCTGCTCTCGCTGTACTTCGCGGTCAGATACGTCGAGTCCGGCGCCGACCGCCTGTTCTACTGGGGCTGCGTCTTCGGGGGTATCTCGATCGCGTTCAAGCTCTCCGGCGGGGTGAGCGCCGTGATGCTGGGGGTCGCGCACCTCCACCGCGCTCGCCGATCGGAGACGGGATTACTCGCCGCCGCGCTCCGGCCGAAGTTCCTGGGTATCGGCGTCCTGATCGGCGTCGGGACGGTCGCCGTGGGGTTCCCCAGCATCATCTTCGGCGCCCCGGAGCAGTTCGGCGGGCGGATCAGCCGCGCGTTCTCCGCGAAGTCGAACCCCCACGGCTGGCTCGTCATGCCGAGCTGGTGGTGGATCCTGCGGGGCTACCTCAACGGTCCGGGGATCCCGCTCCTTGTCGGGTACGTCGGCGGCGTGGTCGCGGCCTTCACGCAACTGCGCGAGCGGTCACTCGACGCTGCCGGCATCCGGATCGCGCTGGCCGGCGTCGGCACGTATCTCCTCGTCTTCTCGACGTGGCGCTACGTCAGGACCCACCACCTCCTGCCGACGTTCGCGCTGCTGGGGCTCGTCCTCGCGGTGGCGCTTGTTCGTCTGCGCGAGCGTCGACCCGCGATCGGTCGCGGAGTCGTCGCGTTCCTGCTGGTGTCGAGCGCGTTCTACGCCGGCGGCGGGACGCTCGCCTACGCCTCCCAGCCCCGGGATCAGGCCGTCGACTACTTGCAGACTCACGGCGGCGCGAACGACACCATCGAGACCTACACCGGCGACCCGCAGGACGCCGCCGTCCCCCACAGCGAGCGCGTCGACCACCGTCCCGGGTACGGCGTCGGGACGTTCGAGGACCGCTGTCCGGCCTACGTCGTCCTCAACTATCACAAGTCGCTGCTGTACCTCGCGCCCGACTCCTGGGGCAAGCGGGCCGACGTCCTCTCGGACCCGCGAACCGAGGCGTTCGTCAGCGACCTGCTCGCCGAGGACACCTACCCCTACGAGATCGCCGGCGAGTACGGCCGCGAACCGCGGTTCCTGCGCGGCGACGGACGAGCGCCCATGTGGCAGCGGCTCTACCGGATCGGGACTCGGCCGCGGGTCATGCAGTACGGCGACCCGCAGGACATGGGCGTCGACCAGTACACCGTCGTCCTGCGCCGGACGGGGGAGTGCGGGAACGGGACGCTCTCGGACGATACCCGCTCGGAGACCCGGTGACCGCGTCCGGTCGGACCGGCACCGGCGCGGTCGCCCCGCCTCGAAACCGGGATTACCGGTCAGTAACCGCGCGTGCCGCTTTGGCGGGGTTTAAACCGACTCGCTCGCTAGCGGCCCGTACATGACCGACAGCGAGTACGACGTCGTCGTGGTAGGCGGCGGGCCGGCGGGACTGACCGTCGCACTCTACACCGCGCGACTCGGGCTGGACACGGCGATCGTCGACCGCGGCGGCGGCCGCGCCGCGATGATGCAGGAGACCCACAACGTCATCGGCGTCCCCGAGGAGGTCAGCGGCGGCGAGTTCCTCGGGACGGCCACCGAGCAGGTCGAATCCTACGGCGCCGACGTCCACCGCGAGTTCGTCGGCGAGATCGAACGAGTCGACGAGAGCGACGGCGACCCGCGCTTCCGTCTCGAGACCGGCGACGCGACCTACGGCGCTCGCCGGGTCGTCCTCGCGACGGGGTTCTCGGACGTGCGCCCGGACCCGCCGCTTCCGCCGACTGGCCGCGGCCTGCACTACTGCCTGCACTGCGACGCCTACATGTTCGCCGACGAGCCGGTCTACGTGATGGGCACCGGCGACTCGGCGGCCTACGTCGCGATGATCATGCTGAACTTCACCGACGACGTGGACGTGTTGCTCCGCGGCGACGACCCCGAGTGGAGCGACGACACCGACGAGATGCTGGCCAACCACCCCGTTGACGTGGTCTACGAGGACATCTCGGCGGTCAACCGCGACGAGGACGGCTGGCTGGAGTCCTTCGAGTTCGAGGACGGCACGGAACGGGAGTACCGAGGTGGCTTCCCGATGCTCGGCTCCGAGTACAACACCGACCTCGCCGAGTCGCTCGGCTGCGACCTCAACGACGACGGGACCGTCGACGTGGACGACCACGGCCGTACCAGTGTCGACGGCGTCTACGCCGTCGGCGACGTGACCCCCGGCCACAACCAGGTCCCGGTCGCGATGGGACAGGGCGCGAAGGCCGGCATCGCGATCCACATGGACCTGCGTCCGTTCCCGCGCTCCACAGAGGGCATCGACGAACTGGGCCCGGTCTCCTCGGGCGACGTGCCCGCCATGTCGCAGGAGTTGCTCGCGACCGCCGTCGCTCACGAGGGTCACGCCGGCGGTCCACGCGTCGACGTGTCCGAGGACGTCGACGGCGGGGACGAACAGCCCGCGGACGACGACTGAGGACGGCGGATCTTCGCGCAGCAATCGGTTTTCGCGTCAGGAATCGATCCCGTAGATCCGGTCGACGCCGACGTAGACGAACCACACCATCCAGACGGTGAAGATGACCAGCCACGCGCCGTACTGGACGTACGGATGGGGGACGAGGACGTACGCGACGATCAGCAGGACCGCGACGGCGACCGCTGCGGCGACGTTGTACCGCGTCGGTGAGAACACATCCCCGAGTAAGTCCCGCATTGGCATCTGATTGGGTTTGGTCCTACAAGACTGTTGGCGGCGTACAAAAGCGCTTACAGGAAATGCGAGAAGTTGGATCCCTCGGTATCGGGCCGAGTAGTTACGACCCCGTCGTCACGTTCATCGCCCACTCCGGTTTCTCGACGGCAGTACTCCCCACGTCGGACAGGGTGTACGTCCGCGAATACCGCACATTATTGCGCAACTCGGGCGGTTTCTCGAACGTGTACTGGTAGTGGCGGATGACGCCGTCCGTGTCGAGTAGGAGTGTCGCGGAGAAGTTCTCGTAGTTCCAAGTCGCGTTCTCGCTCGGAGCCCATGGGCCGGTCAGTGTATCGGTGCCGTTGGCCTCGTACCGCATCACGGCTTCGCCCTGGAACATTTCGACGCCCTTGCGCTCGTAGGTGGCGTTGATCGCACCGTGAGTGTACTCATTACTGAACAACCCGGGCCAGAGATACTGCCCGCTCGACTCGTTGAACGTCGGATAGCGGGTGGGCAGTACCTTCGAGTTGTTACCTGCTCCCAATCTGAGGTGCGTCGTGCTTCCGTTCGAATACTGGCTATTCAGGCTACTGTTCATTGAGCCAGTTGTCTGTGAGAGGTACTGTGAGGCACCGGGTTCAGCGTGATACCGGAGTGTGGCGTTGAAATACGAGGCGTTCCCTCCCAGTTTCTGTGGTTCGCGGTTCGTCACGTTGTTCTCGACCGTGAGGGTGAAATTCGCGTTGCCCATCGCGTTCGCGTGGGTGTCGAACACGGTGTGGTCGATGGCCGACGCGTTCGGGAAGTCACTGGGGGACGCGTCAGGTGTCGGTTCGTTCTCGCCCGTGACTGGAAGTCCAGCACAGCCTGCGAGGACGAGGAGGGCGACGACGGCGGTCGTTGCGAGCGGAGACGCACGCATAGCGATTGTTCAACACTACAACATTTAACGCTATCGGGTAGTTCCTCCGCTCGGAGACAGGGGGACATCACCGCAAGCAGCGACGAGCTCCGATCACTACTCACTCACACTGCGTATCGACGACGAGGTCCAGGAATTCGCGGACGTCGCGCGGTCGTTCGAGGCGGTAGTCGGCGGCGGTCTCGCGCTCGCCGACGAGGACGCCGATGCCGTCCTCGAGCACGCGGAAGGCGTCCTCGTCGGTGACGTCGTCGCCGACGTACATGGGCAGGAATTCGTCGGGCGCTTCGTCGGTCAGCAGTTCGACGGCGCGGCCCTTGTCCCAGTCGACGGCGGGGCGGATCTCGCAGATCGCCTTGCCGTCGCGGATTTCCAGCGGCGCGCCGCTGGCCGTCACTTCCTCGACGGTGGCGCGGACGGTGCGCTCGACTTCCGGGACGCGCTCGTCGGGCACCTGCCGGACGTGGACGGTCGCGGTCAGGCCCTTGTCTTCGATCTCGACGCCGGGGACGTGCGCGAGGCGGTCGGCGAGGCGGTCGCAGACGCGGTCGACGGCGTCGCGACAGCGCCGCGCCTCCGGGTTGACGACTTCCTGGCCGTCGTAGCGGAGTTCGAGGCCGTGGTTGCCGGCGTAGGCGATCCCGTCGACGGCGACCCGCTCGCGCAGGTCGGCCAGTTCGCGACCGCTGACGACGGCCACGTCGACGGAGGGGAGCGAAGCGAGTCGCTCGACGCGCTCGCGGACGGGCGGCGGCATCTGTGCGGCGTCGGGCTCGTCGACGATGGGTGCGAGCGTACCGTCGAAGTCCAGCGCGCAGACGACGCCCGACGCGGCCGCGAGGCGGTCGGCGACGGACTCGCGGTCGAGCCAGAGGGGGGTAGCGTCAGTCGTCTGCACGCGTGGTGACACCCCCGTCGGCGTGGCCGAGGTTCGCGACGGTCCCGAGGACGGTCCCGACCCACGACTCGATGTCGTTGTCGGTCACGTAGTCGGCCAGCGCGTTGCCGCGGCGCAGGCGCTCGCGGTCGTTCATCGACAGCGCTTCTTCGAGCGCGTCGGCGAACCCGACGGTGTCGTGCGGGCGGACGGAGACGGCCCACTCGCCGAGGACGTCGTGGGCGCCGGCCTGGTCGCTCAGGACGAGCACGCCGGGGTCGTCGTCCTGCGCGGCGACGTACTCCTGAGCGACGAGGTTCATGCCGTCCCGGACGGGGCTGACGACGGCGAGGTCGGACTCGCGGTAGAGGCCGGCCAGCCCCTCGTTCGAGATCATGTCGGTGGTGTAGACGACGGGCTGCCAGTCGTCGGTCCCGAACCGGGAGTTGACCCGCTCGACGGCGGCCTCGACGCGCTGCTGGTATCGGTGGTAGGCATCGATGGCCGACCGGCTCTCGGTGCCGATCTGGACGAGCGTCACCTCGCCGCGGTAGTCGGGGCGCTCCTCGAACAGGCGCTCGAGCGCGTCGAGTCGCTGGACGATCCCCTTGGTGTAATCGAGGCGGTCGACGCCGACGGCCAGCCGGGTGTCCCGGTCGATACCGCGGTTCTTCCGGAAGGCGGCGCAGAAACCGGTCGCTTCCATGCTCCCGGCCTGCTCGCGGATGCGGTCCGCGGGGACGCCCATCGGCGCGGCGCGGACGGTCGTCGTCCGGCCGCGGTGGGTCACGGTGCCCGCGTCGTAGTCGACCTCGGCGCCCGAGAGGCCGGCCTCGACGCACCGGAGGAAGTTCGCGCAGTAGCGGGGGACGTGAAAGAGGATCACGTCGTTGCCGAGCAGGCCGTCGAGGAGTTCCTCGCGGTGGGGACAGGCGCGGAACGTGTCCCAGCCGGGCCACGGGATGTGCCAGGTGTGGGCGAGCGTCCGGTCGGCCGTCGTGTCGGCGGTCGCGCTGTCAGTGCGTTCGCGGACCTGCTGGGGGGCAAGCGCGAGGTGGTAGTCGTGGAGCCAGAGGAGGTCGCCGGGGTCGCTCGCCGCGGCCAGTTCTGCGGCGAACTGGTCGTTGACGCGCCGGTAGTCTGCCCAGGCGTTCCCGTCGCTCTCGACGGTGCCGATCGCGGCGTGGCAGATCGGCCACAGCACCTGGTTGGCGACCCCGTAGTAGTACCCCTCGACCTCCGAGTCGTCGAGCCAGAGCCGCTGGAGGGTGTAGGTGTCGTCGCCGTCGGGCGGGACGGTGACCCGGTCGTCCTCGTCGACGACCGTCGCGTCGGCGTCGCCGTCGCCCCAGGCGATCCACGTGCCCTCGACGCGCCGCATGACTGCGTCGAGGCCGGCCGTCAGTCCGCCCGCGGGCCGGTCGACAGTCACGTCGCCGTCGTCGTCGTAATCGTGCCTGTACGGTTGCCGGTTCGATGCGACGACGAGGTCGTCGCCCGCTGTCGCGAGCACGCGGTCGAGATCCGCCTCGACGCGGTCGGCTCGCAGGTGTGTCCTCTCCATACGGACTACGCGTATTTGCCCCGCCAGGGGGGTATGGCCGCGGCTTGCACCTGCGCGCTGGATTCGAACGACCCTTCCCCTCGAAATGCCGATTGAGCGCCCCTATCCCGCGTTCGCGGCGGCCCCCTCGTCGGCGTCGCTCCCCGCGGTCCCGGACTGCCGGCGGATGTTCCGGATGCGGTCCGGGATCGGCGGGTGGGTGTAGTGGAACGTCTCGTAGAGCGGGTGTGGGAACGGATTCGAGAGGTTTTCGCCGGCGAGCCGACAGAGCGCGTCGACCATCGGCTCGCCGTCGCCCATCACTTCCACGGCGAACGCGTCGGCCTCCCGCTCGTGTGCAAGCGAAAGCTTGTTTTCGAGGGGGCTAGTCAGCCGGTTCAGCGGGTACAGGACGAGCGCCGCGAGGAACAGTCCCGCGTAGACGGGCCGGCCGGCGCCGGAAGCGAGACCGAACAGCTCGTAGAGCCACGGGCCGGTGACCAGCTGGTAGGCGAGGAAGAAGACGACGCCCATCCGCAGCGCCGAGGTCCCCACGCGCTTCCAGATGTGGGCTTTCTTCCAGTGGGCGAGCTCGTGCGCGAGCACGCTCTGGAGTTCGTCGGTCTCCATCTGCTCGACCAGCGTGTCGAACAGGACGACGCGCTTGGTCGCGCCGAACCCGACGAAGTAGGCGTTGGAGTGGCCGCTCCGGCGGCTGGCGTCCATGACGTAGATCTGCGAGCAGGAGAAGCCGGCGCGGTCGAACACCTCGGTGACGGCGTCGTGGAGGTCGCCGGACTCGACGGGCTCGAAGTCGTTGAAAAGCGGCGCGATGACCCGCGGGTAGACGACCATCATCACGAGCGAGAAGGCGACGAACAGCGCCCAGGCGCCGACCCACCACAGGTCGGGGAACGAGGCGACGACCCACATGACCGCCGCGGCGAGGAGTCCGCTGATGACCAGCGAGACGACCAGCCCGATCACCTGGTCGCGAACCCACAGTCCCGGCGACTGCTCGTTGAAGCCGAAGATCTCCTCGACGACGAACGTATCGAACAGGTCGAAGGGGATCGAGGACAGCTGGACGGCGAGGACGACGCCGAGGAAGAAGACGACGCCCGAGGGGACGGTCCCGAGACCGAGCGACTCGACGGCGGCGACGGCGTCGGAAAGCAGGCCCGAGTAGAGGACGAGCACCAGGAGTCCGAGACCGACCCAGGCTTCGAGCTGCCCGGCCCCGGCCTTCGCCCGCTGGTAGCCGAGGAGTTCGTCGACGTCGTCGACGGCGAAGCGCTCGTCGAACCAGCTACTCCCGTCGGTTTCGGTGTCGTCAACAGCGGCTTCGTCCGTCGCGGTGTCAGTCGTCGCGGCCCCGTCGTCCGCTCCGTCCGTGCCGCGCACGGCGGTTTCCCGCTCGAGCGCGCGAGCACCGTAGCGGACGTTCAGCACTGCCAGCCAGGAGAAGAACGCCTCGGTCCCGACGAGCAGGGCGAGGAAGGCGACGTGAAGTGCGAGCATACCTCGGCGTACGTCGCGGACGGGTTAAAGCCCCGGTCGTCGCCGTCGATTCCTCGAGTCGATCCCGCTGTGACTGCGGATGGAAGAATCTGGCGTATGCCGGAAAGAGCCCTTCTTGCGGGGGTAAGGCGCGGCTACGACACGGCAGCGCCGCCCGGATTGCTGGTAGCCAAAGGAAAACTTATCCTCGAATAGCCGCGCTAGTCAAACGACAGATGAGTGAGGACAGACCGTCTCGAAAGTTAGGGAATCGAAACGACGAGTGGTGGCCGGACACACTGAACCTGGACATCCTCGACGACAACGCCGCCGACCTGAACCCGTACGGCGAGGACTTCGACTACGCCGAGGAGTTCGAAGACCTCGACCTCGAAGCGGTCAAGGCGGACATCGAGGAACTGATGACGAATTCCCAGGACTGGTGGCCGGCCGACTACGGCCACTACGGCCCGCTTTTCATCCGGATGGCCTGGCACAGCGCCGGGACCTACCGGACGACAGACGGTCGCGGGGGCGCGACGGGCGGCACCCAGCGGTTCGCGCCGCTGAACAGCTGGCCCGACAACGTGAATCTGGACAAGGCGCGCCGGCTGCTGGAGCCGATCAAGCAGAAGTACGGCCGCAAGCTCTCGTGGGCGGACCTGATCGTGCTCACCGGGAACGTCGCCCTCGAGTCGATGGGCTTCGAGACCGTCGGCTTCGCCGGCGGTCGCGAGGACGACTACAAGCCCGACGAGGCCGTCTACTGGGGCCCCGAGACCGAGTGGGAGGGCTCGGAGCGCTTCGACGACGAGGGCAACCTCGAGGAGCCGCTGGGCGCCACGGTGATGGGACTCATCTACGTCAACCCCGAGGGGCCGGACGGTGAACCGGACCCGCTCGGATCCGCGGACCGAATCCGAGAGGCGTTCGGTCGCATGGCGATGGACGAGGAGGAGACGGCCGCACTCATCGCCGGCGGGCACACGTTCGGGAAGGCTCACGGCGCCCGCGACACCGACGACATGGGCCCCGAGCCCGAGGCGGCCCCCATCGAGGACCAGAGCCTCGGCTGGACCGACTCCGGCAAGGGCCCCGATACTGTCACAAGCGGCATCGAGGGCGCCTGGAACAGCACGCCCACCATGTGGGATACCGCCTTCCTCGACACGCTGCTCGAAAACGAGTGGGAGCTGACGGAGAGCCCCGCCGGCGCCAATCAGTGGCAGCCGGTCGACGCCGAGGACAAGCAGACCGTCCCGGACGCCCACGACCCCTCGAAGAAGCACGCGCCGATGATGATGACGACAGACGTGGCGCTCAAGCGGGATCCGGAGTTCCGCGAGATCATCGAGAGCTTCCGCGAGGACCCCGCCAAGTTCCAGGACGCCTTCGCTCGCGCGTGGTA
Organism: Halosimplex yunnanense; assembly: GCF_054504345.1. Classification (NCBI taxonomy): domain Archaea; kingdom Methanobacteriati; phylum Methanobacteriota; class Halobacteria; order Halobacteriales; family Haloarculaceae; genus Halosimplex; species Halosimplex yunnanense. Next base: position 555,391 of record NZ_JBTJEL010000037.1, read on the forward strand.
CAAGCTGATCCACCGCGACATGGGCCCGCCCGAGCGTTTCCTCGGCCCGGAGGTCCCCGAGGAGACGTTCACCTGGCAGGACCCGGTCCCCGACGCCGACTATGAACTGGTCGGCGACGAGGAGGCCGAGCACCTCAAAGAGCAGATCCTCGACTCGGATCTCTCCCGGTCCCAGCTGGTCAAGACCGCCTGGGCGGCCGCGTCGACCTACCGCAAGAGCGACAACCGCGGCGGCGCTAACGGCGGCCGCATCCGCCTGGAGCCCCAGCGGAGCTGGGAAGTCAACGAGCCGGACGAACTGGAGGAGGTCCTCCAGACCTACGAGGGGATCCAGGAGGAGTTCAACGGCTCGCGCGACGACGACGTGCGCGTCTCGCTGGCCGACCTCGTCGTGCTGGGCGGCAACGCGGCCATCGAGCAGGCCGCGGCCGACGCCGGCCACGACGTGGAGGTCCCGTTCGAACCGGGCCGGACGGACGCTTCGCAGGAGCAGACCGACGTGGAGTCCTTCGAGGCGCTCAAGCCGAACGCGGACGGCTTCCGGAACTACATCGAGGGCGACATCGACCAGCCCCCCGAGGACCTGCTGGTCGACCGCGCCGACCTGCTTGACCTGTCGCCCGCGGAGATGACAGTGCTGGTCGGCGGCATGCGCGCGCTGGGCGCGAACTATCAGGACTCGGACCTGGGCGTCATGACCGACGAGCCGGGCACGCTGTCCAACGACTTCTTCGTGAACCTGCTCGACATGGGCTACGAGTGGGTGGAAGTCGACGAGGACGAACACCGCTACGAGGTCCGCGACCGCGAGACGGGCGAGGTCGAGTGGGAGGCCTCCCGCATCGACCTCCTCTTCGGGTCGAACTCCCGGCTCCGAGCTATCGCGGACGTCTACGGGAGCGAGGAAGAGAAGTTCGTCGAGGACTTCGTCGAGACGTGGCACAAGGTCATGACTCACGACCGCTTCGACCTCGAGTGATCACCGCGCCGAACTGAACGACGGCCGCCCTCACTTTTTCGGCTGAGGGACGCTACCCGAAAACCCACGTTGCGTTCCGGCAACCCCACCGCTTAGTGGCTGGGAGCCCGAGCGGTGTATGCTATGGCTGACGACGTACACAACGAGAGCGACACGTTCGACATCGGCGGCGAGGTGACCGTCCATCGGCTGGGCTTCGGCGCGATGCGGCTCACCGGCGAAGACATCATCGGCCGGCCCGACGACGAGGAGACGGCCCGAAGCGTCGTCCAGCGAGCGGTCGAACTCGGCGTGGACCTCATCGACACGGCAGACTCCTACGGCCCCGGCGCCAGCGAGCGGATCCTCCGCGAGGCGCTGGCCGAGGTCGACGCCGACCCGGTCGTCGCCACGAAGGCGGGACTGCTCCGCCACCGCGACGGCGAGTGGCTGCCCCACGGCGACCCCGACTACCTCCACAATCAGGTGATGGTCAGCACGGACCGCCTCGGCGTCGACTCCATCGACCTCTACCAGTACCACCGGCCGGACCCCGACACGGACTTCGAGGACTCCGTCCACGCCTTCGCCGAGATGAAAGACGAGGGTCAGGTCGACCACGTCGGCCTCTCGAACGTCACCGTCGAGCAGCTGGACACGGCACGGGACATCGTCGACATCGCTACCGTCCAGAACCAGTACAATATCGGGTATCGTGACGACGAGGACGTCCTGCAGGCCTGCGAGGAGTACGACGTCGGGTTCATCCCCTGGGGGCCGCTCTACACCGTCGACGACGAGGGCGTCGCGGGCGTCCTCGACGAGGTCGGCGAGGCCCACGACGCGAGCCGGCGGCAGGTCGCACTCGCGTGGCTGCTGGAGCACTCGGACGTGACGCTCCCCATCCCGGGCACGTCGAGCGTCGACCACCTCGAATCGAACGTCGCTGCCTCGCAGATCGAACTCACCGACGACGACCTGGCGAAGCTAGACGACATCGACCCGCAGTAATCGGTCACCTCCTTCTCCCGGAACCAGTCGGTATCGACGTAGCGAACCCGCCGCGAGCGACAGCGAGTGCCGTCGCTGGGCGGTGTGATACTGTGAAAATTCGGAGTCAGCGGAACGCTGACGCCGCAGTTAGAGAGTGCGACTTACTGTCGCGTGAGGTTCGACGCGCGCGGGCCCTTGTCGGCCTGCTCGATGTCGAACTCCACTTCCTGGCCCTCTTCGAGGTCCGGGCCGCCGACGTCTTCCATGTGGAAGAACACGTCGTCGTCGGCGTCCTCGGTCTCGATGAAGCCGTAGCCGCCCGTGTCGTTGAAGAAGTCGACTTTGCCGGAGGCCATTAGAGGCGCTCCAGGTTGGTCGCTCGCGGGCCCTTGTCGGCCTGCTCGATGTCGAACTCGACTTCCTGCCCCTCCTCGAGGTCAGGACCGCCGACGTCTTCCATGTGGAAGAACACGTCGTCGTCCGCATCGTCAGTCTCGATGAAACCGTAGCCACCAGTGTCGTTGAAGAAGTCGACCTTACCTTTCGCCATCGTTAGAGGCGCTCCAGGTTGGTCGCTCGCGGGCCCTTGTCGGCCTGCTCGATGTCAAACTCCACTTCCTGTCCCTCTTCGAGGTCCGGACCGCCCACGTCCTCCATGTGGAAGAAAACGTCGTCGTCAGCGTCCTCAGTCTCGATGAAACCGTAACCGCCCGTGTCGTTGAAGAAATCAACCTTACCGGATGCCATTGCTTCTAAACACAACAGCGGGGGATGTATAAGAGTTCCGAGAGAAGGGTTACCACGACCCGTCGGGTCGCTGTACGATGTGGCGGAGCGGATCACCGGATCTGGCGACGGACGGTCGCGGGCAGGGGATTTTTGTCTACCGACCCGAAATTTTCGGGCATGAGCGAGACAGGGCCGCCGCTGTACGTCGGCGTGGACTGGTCGGAGGGGGCGTGGTTCGCGGTGGCGTTCGACCGCGAGGGGTTCGACCACGCCGCCGCGTTCGCGGAGATCGGTGACCTCTGGGTCCGCTACGAGGAGGTCGCCGAGCGCGTCCTCGTCGACCTGCCGATCGGGCTGATCGAAGAGGGCGAGACGGGGCGCCAGTGTGATGCGCTCGCCCGGGAGGTCCTCGGGCCGATGGCCGACGCCGTCGTCACGCCCCCGGTCCGCGAAGCGACGCGGAAACGCCGCTACCCCGCCGCCCAGCGGGTCAACGAGCGCAAGGCCGGGCGCGGGATCTCCGAGCGGGCGTTCGCGATGAGCGACGGTATCGCCGCCGTCGACGAGCTCCTCCAGAACGTCCCCGAGGCCAGCGCGGCGTTCGCGGAGTCCCATCCCGAGGTCTGTTACCGGGCGTTCGCGGGCGAGCCGCTGGAACACTCCGGCGCGTACGCGGCGGGGTACGCCGAGCGGATGCGGACGCTCGCGCAGTACGACCGCGACGCACCGCCGGCGGTCCAGGCGGCCGCCGCCGCGACCGAGGGCTACGAGATCGCCGTGGTCGACGTGCTCGACGCGGTCGCGCTCGCGTACACGGCCATGCCCGGTAGCGCCGACCTGCGGACGCTCCCGGCCGACCCGCCGACCGACGCGAAGGGGTTGCCGATGGGGATCACCTACCGCGCAGCGGATCCGCTCGTCGCCGAATAGCGGCCGGTCCGCGGTTCTCCATCGAAAATTTCGGATTCCGCGCTTGCATGGCGAGGGTATTTCCGGGTGCCCCCCCAAGACCGATCATGGGTTACACCTGGCAATACTACGACCTCGTCCTGCTCGGCGTGTTCGTCAGCGTGGCGGCCGGGTACGGTGTCGGCGCGTTCACCGACGTCTCCCCGACGACCTCGATCCTCGGGTTCGGGCTGGTCGCCGTGGCACTCATCGGCCACGGCCTGTTCGTCAACGGACCGGTCGACGGCCCCGGCGACCTGGCCGAAGAAGTCGACTCGCTCAACTGAAGTCCCGACCGACTATCGGTCAGTTCCCGTTACCCTTTCCATTGTTCCCGTTGCCGTTGCCCTTTCCACCGTTACCCTTCCCACCGTTGCCCTTTCCACCGTTGCCCTTCCCACCATTCCCGTTTCCATTCGCGTGATCCGGCGGGCCGTTGCCGTTCCCCGACTCGCCCTCGTTCTTCTCGTCGTCATCTTCGTCGTTCCCGCCTCCCTCGTTCCCGCCGTCTGTGGGATCGAACGCGTCGATAGCGTCGGTCAGTGAGAACGAGGAGTCGCCGTCGCTCTCCCCTTTCCCACCGCTGCTCTCTATCTTCCCTTCGAGTTTCGCGAGGGCGTTCTCGGGGTCGATGTCGGTCGCGTCGGTGGGGAAGTGGATCGTACACGTGCCCTCGTCCGTGTGGCCATCGTGGTGGCTCGGAGCGGCGCCGTCGCCGTCGTCGACGGCCTCCGGAGCGCCGAACCGGATCGAGTCCACGTCGAGTTCCGAAGGGTCCGGGCAGTCGATCTCGACCGGGACGACGCCTTCGTTCTCGACGTTGATCTTCGCGTCGGGAGGGGACACCGAGAGGTCGAGGTCCGGATCCGCAGGCTCGCCGTCGGCCGACGCCGCTTCGACCGCGACCGTGAGCGGCGCGTCGAGGTCCAGCGTCGACCGGGTGACGCCGCCCTCGCCGTCGGCGGAGAGGAGGTGCCACTCGTCGATCTCCCCCTCGTAGTGTTCGCCGTAGAGCTCCGCCTGCTCGTTGAACGCGGGGTTGATCCCGATGGAGGTTCCCGCGTCGAGATGGCCCAGGACCCCGCCGTCGCCTCTGGTGGCGCCCCACGTCCAGTCGATCTCGTGGTTGGACCCGTCGGTGTCCCAGTTGTCGTAGTTGGTCTCCGGTCTCTCGCCGGACTCGAACAGGTAGAGGTCGTCCTTGACGAGCCACTGTGCGTCCGCCGGCACGCCGGAGACCGTCCACGTGGCCGATCCGCCGTCGTCACCGTCGGCGTCGTGGACAGTGACGAGGCTCAGGCCGTCGGGACCGTCGTAGAAAAAGAGCAGCGAGGTCGACGGTCGCTGGAGGTCCTGCGTACCGACGGACATGTAGTACGGTCCCTGCCCGGGGTCCCTCGCGCCGTTTTCGCCGACGTACTTCTGGGGGATGCGCAGGTCGTAGAACGACTCGACCGGTCCGCCCCCGGAGAGCGGCGTGACCTCGTAGCGGTCGTCGCCCTGCTCGACGACGTACTTCCGCTCGGCGTCGCTCTCTCCGTCCTGGTCGCCCTGTCCATCGGCCGCGACGGCCGCACCGGTAGCCGCCGTCCCGGCGGCGCCGAACGCAGCGAGCGCTTGCAACAGCGTCCGTCTGGCCACTGGGCCGCGGGTCTCGCTCGGTGGATCGTTCGTCATACCCGATGCCGAAGTGTGACGCTGATTGTTATGACGGGCAAACTGGACGAGTGCTGAAGCCCCTGTCTCGACGACGACGATCTCAGCCAGACTGCGCTGGAGTAAGACCGGAGTACTCGCCGACAGCCTCGGCGCTCTCGGGCGATAGCAGCCGCCTCTGAACCCGATTTCCGCCGCTCGTCGCAACCAGAGAGCAAGAATTGATTAATGGGGTGACAGCGTACTGATGGCATGGACCACGAGATCGGTCACAGGCCCTCGTACGCACAGCTGACGCTCGAACTCGACGCCGGCGAGACGATCCGCTCCGAAGCGGGCGCGATGGTGAGCAAGTCGCCGGGGATCGACGTCGAGACGAGCGCCGAGGGCGGGCTCCTCAAGTCGCTCTCGCGGTCGCTGTTCGGCGGCGAGTCCTTTTTCATGAACACGTTCACCGCCTCGGAGCCGGGACGGATCCAGCTCGCGCCGGCGCTGTCCGGTGACGTCCGGTATCACCCGCTCGAGGACGAGACGGTCTACGTGCAGTCGTCGTCGTTCCTCGCCTCCGACCCGTCGATCGACGTCGACACCGAGTTCGGCGGGACGAAGACGTTCTTCGGGGGCGAGGGGCTGTTCCTCCTGCGGATGGAGGGGACGGGACCGCTGTTCCTGTCGAGCTACGGGGCCATCGACGAGCACGAACTCGACGGCACGGAGTCGTACATCGTCGACACGGGCCACATCGTCGCCTTCGAGGAGTCGCTGTCGTTCGACGTGCGGAAGGTCGGCGGCCTGAAGTCGACGCTGTTCAGCGGCGAGGGACTGGTCTGCGAGTTCGAGGGCGAGGGCACCGTCTGGACGCAGACGCGGAGCCCGGACGCGTTCCTCGCGTGGCTCATCCCGAAGATCCCCCAGCGGAACACGACCCAGACGACGACCTGACGGAACCCTGTTCGATTCCACCCAATTGTTATGGTATGTCCGGTCGGACTGACAGGTATGAGCGAGCCAGTCGAACTCGATTCGCCGACGCTGTCGACGCAGGTGGTACTCGCGGGCGTCGTCGAACTGTCGATCCGCGACGAGACGCCGGCCCACGCCGGCGAAGTCCGCGGGACGTGTAACGAAGCGGTGGACGCCGTCGAAGCCGACGTCCTCGGCACCGTCTCCGAGGCGGAGGTAGCGCGGACGCTCAACGAACTCGACGCCGCGGGGCTCATCGACGGGGAACGAGACGATACCACTGCGACCGGGAAGGGGCGACCTCGCTATCGGCTCGACGCCGATCGCGACGCGGTCTGCGACGTCCTGGCGGCCGACGACCGCATCGCGCCCCTCGCCGACCGACTCGGCTCATTCGACGCCTGACCTGCCGGAGTCGCCCGCCTGCTACCGGATCGGCCGCGGAGACTTATCTGGGGTCCGAACCGCCCTTGTAGTCCGCTTCGAGCACGCGGCGACCGTCGGGCGTTTCGACGACGACGGTCCCGCCGCGGGTCGACCAGACCGTGTCCTCGGCGCCCCAGTAGTACTCACCCGGTTCGTCCCGACCGTCCCCGCTGTGAACGCGGACGGTCTCGCCGGGGTCCACCGTCGCGCCCGACGGGAACTCGAAGGCTCGCCCCTCGCCGTTGCGGAGTCGCCAGCCAGAGAGGTCCAGTCGCTCCTCGCCGGCGTTCTCGAAGGAGACGTGTTCGTCCTGGGAGTCGCCGAGCCCGGGCCGGTGTTCGTGGACGCCGTCGAGGATCAGCTGTGCCGACTCCGGCGTCGGCGCTCGTGTCTCGTCGGCGGTCGTCGTCCGCGGCGCGGCGTCCGTGTCTCCCACACCCCCGCCGGACTCGTCGGTGACGGGCTCCGCTTCGCCGGTGTCCGACTGGGAGAGGTGTCCGGTGTCTTCGTCGCGGGTCAGGCGCGTCTCGTCGGCCTTCGGCCCGCCCTCGCCGCGGTCGGGGGCGTCCGGATCCGTGATCTCGTGGTTTGACTCGACGCCGTCGGCGTCCGGACGGTACCGGAACACCAGATCCTCGCTGTCGAAGACGCCGAAGAACCGGCTCCACGTCATCCCGTCCGCCGGAGCGGGTTCGAGCGCGATGTCGGGCTGGCTGGCGCCCCTGTCGACGGGGACGGCGTCGCGCTCCATCGCCCACTCCTGGATCTCCTCGTGGTCGCGCGTCCGTTGCCACGCGCCCGGGTCGCTGTTCTGGCTCACGTCGGAGGATCGGGCGTTCGAGTCGTATCCCTTCGGCCTGCCTTCGCAACGGATGCCGTCCCCTCGACTGCGGTCGATCCGGCCACCGCACTCGGCGGTGGCGGCCCCGTTTATGGGCGTCGCGCCCCACGGTTCAGGTACAGAATGGCCTCCCGCCGGACCGTCAGACTCCTTCTCGCGACGCTGCTGGTCGTCTCGATCGCTGGCCTCGCCTACGGCGCGGCGACGGCGCCGACGACGGCCAGCGCCGACTCCGTGCCGCGACCGGAACCGCGCGACGGCCACACCGTCGTCACCGAGTCGGCCAAGTTCGGGACGATCATCGCCTGGCGGCCGAACGGCAGCCTCCTCCACTACGACGACGAACACACGAAGTACTTCGACGTCGACCCGGTGGAAAACGAGTCGCTGACCGTCGAGTACGCCGCGACCGATACGATCCACGAAAGCGGCCCCACCTGCGAATCCCCGCCCTGTACCCGGAACGTGATCGAGCGAGTGAACCTCTCGACGGGCGAGACGCGGGAGATCTACGCGCGCTACGACGACAGCGAACTCGCCGCCGAGTGGCACGACCACGTGCGCGTCGACGACGAGCGGATCCTGATCGCCGACATCGTCGCCGACCAGGTCTTCGTGGTGAACACGACGACCGAACTCGTCGAGTGGCGCTGGGACGCCCAGAGTGACTTCCCCGTCGAAGGCGGGGGGCGGTATCCCGAAGACTGGGCGCACATCAACGACGTGTCGCTGCTCGACGACGGTCGCGTGATGGTCAGCCTCCGCAATCAGGACCAGGTGGTGTTCCTCGACCGCGAGACGGGACTACTCGAGAACTGGACGCTCGGGAGCGACGGCGATCACGACACCATCTACGAACAGCACAACCCCGACTACATCCCGCCAGAGCGCGGTGGCCCGGCCGTCCTCGTCGCGGACTCCGAAAACGGCCGGATCGTCGAGTACCAGCGGGCCGATCCTGACACCGGCGAGCCGACGACCGCCACAGACGGCGCGTGGAACCGGACCTGGCAGTGGCAGGACGCCCGGATCCAGTGGCCCCGCGACGCCGACCGCCTGCCGAACGGTCACACGCTGATCGCCGACACCCACGGCAAGCGCGTCGTCGAGGTCGACGAGCAGGGTGAGACAGTCTGGTCGGTGCCCGTCTCCCATCCCTACGAGGTCGAGCGGCTGGAGACAGGCGACGAGAGCACCGGTGGCGGGAGCGCGGCGAGCCTCGGTCTCGAATCCAGGGACGAAGCACGTTCTACGGAGCGCGGATTCGACCCGTTCGACCCGCTGAGCGACCTCGTCTCGTTCGTCGTCCCGTCGCGAGTCGTCAACGGCGTCATCTTCCTCTCGCCGGTGTGGATGGGTCAACCGGAATTCGCGGCGGCGCTACTGGGCCTCGGCGCGGCGCTCGCGTGGGTCGCCGTCGAAGTACGGTGGCGGCTCCCCGAGTTCGGGATCCGCTGGCCCGTGTTCAGAAGGGAGTAACGGCGACGGCGGCTCAGCGACCGTAGCTCTGCTCGCTGCCGACGTGCTGTGGGTCGTGGTCGTGGCGCGCCTCGCCCCCGTACAGCAGGCCCTCCTCCGACCAGGACCCGGAGTGCTGGTTGGATTCGGGGACGACGTCGTCGATGTCCTGCGGCTGTCCCTGCTGGCCCTGTTGCGCCCCGGTTTGTCGGTGGTCGTGCTGGCTCTGCTGTTGTCGCGTCGCGCCCTGGCTGCGACCCTGCTGGGTCCGCATCTGCTGTGACTGGGGACCGGTCTGCTGGGTGTGCATCCCGGTCTGCTGGGACTGCCTGCCGGTCTGCTGGCCCTGTCGGCTACCGGACTGGCGATACTGCTGGTTGCTCGGGTGGTGCTGGGGACTGCTCGCGTACTGGGCGCTACCGGTCTGCTGGGTCCGCTGCTGGCTGCCCGTCTGCTGATGTCCCTGGCTCATCTGCTGGTGGCGCTGTCCACTCGGCTGCTGGTGACCGCCGGTCTGCTGGTGACCGCCGGTCTGCTGTTGCTGGTTGCTCGGGTGGTGCTGGTGACTGCTCGCCTGCTGTCGCTGCTGGCCGGGCTGGTGCTGTGCCTGCTGCTGGCGCTGTCCCTGCTGCTGGTGCTGTCCCCCGCCCGTCGACTGATGCTGTCCGCTCGGCTGGTTCGGCTGGTGCTGGGGTCGCACGGAGTTTCGACGGTGATGCTGGAACTCGTCCTGCCGGGGCATCTGGCCGGACTGGGCACCTCCCTGCGGATGCTGGGTCTGCTGGGCGATGTCGTGCTGCTGGCCCTGAGCGCCCTGTCCGCTCCAGTGGGCCGACTGCTGCTGGTGCTGTTCGCCGGCCCCCATCTGCTGGCGGTTCTCACGGCGCTGGTGCTGTCGCATCCCGTGTTGGCCTGTCTGCTGATGCTGTCCCTGCTGGCGCTGGCCGTGCTGGGGCTGCTGCCCCGGCTGGCCCTGCTGCTGGTGGCCCTGTTGGGGATGCTGCTGTCCCTGTCGCTGCTGGCGGTCGTGGGTCTGTCGGCCGTGCTGATCGGATCCGGTGTGGTCGTGATGCATGACGAATCTCGGGTACGTGACCCGTGTGCGCAGGTGGAACTCGCGCCCGCAAATAGGCCGGACTCCGTTTTCGAGAGCGCGACGTGTGCCCCGGGAGCTAGCGCTTCCTTACCGGCATGAGGGGCGATCTAGCCAGTCACGCCGGTCCACGTCCCCGGAGTAATTGAGAGGTACCCACAGAAAGAGCGGATCTGTCGAGTCCGGAACCGGCTATCCCATGACTCGGCGGCGTTCTGAGAACGTCGCGTTGCCGCCCTCCCAGCGGACGGTGCTGTTGATGGCGATCCGACCGTCGTTGCTCGCGATCGCGAGCGCTTCGCCGAACGAGAGGCGGATCCGGGCGGTGCGGTTGGTCGACTCGTTCGCGGAGACGTTCCCGAAGCGGTGGGTCCGACTCCAGACGTCCCGGTCGCCCGCGTTGATCTTCGTGTCCGCGGTGACGGTCTCCAGCGTCTCGTTGCCGGTGTTCGTCAGGTTCGCCGTCACGAGCCGACACCGACTGCCACATCTCGTCACGTTCTCGATCGACAGCGACACCGGTTCGCTGGCGTTCCGCTGGGCGGTCGTGTTGTTCGCCTGCGTCGCCTCGTCCTGCTGGATGGCAATCGCATCGGACTGTGGCGCCTCGCCTGCGGGGTGGCCGGCGGCGACACCGACCATGCAGACGGACATCACCACGATGGCGGCGAGGAGAATCGGTCGGGCGGTCGACGACGGAGCGGTGCCCGGCGAAGACGCCGAATCTGAGCGGTTCACGGGCGCGATTGGAACTACAGGAGAATGTGTGACCTGCCGGCATGTCCGTGCAACTCGCTTCGACGGGCGGCGGTCGGGATCCACCCGTGACCGGGGGAGGCGAGCGGTCTCGACGGGACAGCGACGCCGCCGTTCCGGCTACTGCAAGTAGCCCAGCTGTTCGAGGCGGGCCTTCCGGTCCTCGCCGATGGTCACGGATTCGCGGTCGCCCGCGGCGTCGACGGTCTCCAGCCAGTCGTCGAGCGCGTCGGCGAGTTCGGTGACTACCTCGGACCGCGCGTCCCCGACGTCTTCGGTCTCACCGGGGTCGGACGCGACGTCGTAACACCGCTCGGAGCCGTCCGATCCCCGGATCAGCTTGTGCTCGTCGGTGCGGATCGCCCGCAGGGAGCGGTCGTAGCGCCGGACGTGTTCGGGTACTTCCTCGATGTGACGTTCGAGGGCCTCCATCGACGGCTGGGGGGCCATGTACTCGCTGACGACGAACTCCCGGGGCTGGGCGTCGGAATCGGGGTGGAAGGAGCTGCCGTGGAACCGCCCGCGGGCCTCCGGCGCGTCGATGCCGGCGGCGTCGAGGAGCGTCGGCGGGAGGTCCATCAGGCTCACGAGGTCGTCGAGGTCGCTCCGGCCGGTGAAGGCGCCGCCGGTGACGACCAGCGGGACGTGGACCAGCGTGTCGTAGAGGCAGTACTGGTGGTCCATCAGCCCGTGTTCGCCGATATTCTCGCCGTGGTCCGCGGTGACGACGAGGATCGTGTCTTCCCACTCATCCGCAGCCACGAGCGCCTCCTTGAGCGCGGCCAGCTGTTCGTCGAAGTAGGTTATCTCGCCGCGGTAGAGGTCGTGCAGGAGCCGCAGGTCCCGATCGGAGAGATCGAGTGTACCGGCGAGGTACTCCCAGGGCTCCTGGGGGACCTCCATCGCTTCCTCGTAGGTGGCGTCGTCGGGCAGGTGCCGCTCGGTGGTCTGCCGCGGGGGTTCGTAGTCGAGGTGAGGTTCGAGGTAGTTGACGAGCAGGAAGAACGGATCCTCGCGCGAGCGGTCGGTGAGCCAGTCGGCGATCCACGAGGTCGACCGCTGGGCGCCGTCGTCGGCGCGGTCGCGGACGAACCGCCGGTACAGGGCGTTGGCCGTGTTGACCAGCGGGTTACCGGCGAACAGCTTCCGGGCGACGAGGCGGGTGCGGCTCTCCTCGGTCACGTCGACGAGTTCGCTCAGCGCGTTCTCGGACTGGACGAGCTGCCACATCTGGCGGAATTCGTCGAAGCCGCGGTCGAAGCCGGACTCGGCGCTCAGCCAGGTGTTGTTCGAGACGCAGACGGTGTCGTATCCGGCGTCGCGGAACAGTTCGGACAGCATCGGGTGGCGGTCGTCGAGACGTTCGTGGTCTGCGTGGGCGCCGTGCGCTGACGGCGGGAGGCCTGTCAGCAGCGAGGCGTGCGAGGGAAGCGTCCACGGTGCGGCGGAGAAAGCCTGTGTAGCGCGCGTCCCCGTCGATGCGAGTTCCGTCAACGTCGGCGCGACCTGCGGATCGTACGCGTCGTCGACACGCGTCGTGTCGGCGACCACGACGACGACGTTCGGCTGTGCAGCCATTGTCGCCCGGACTTGGACGCCGACACCGATAGCAATTGAGTGCTTACTCCCCACCGTTGCAGCCTGCTGCGGGCCGCTGAGCGGATCGCTCAGTAACGTCGACTTACCCGTGTTCCTGCGGCGTCTCGCCCGAACCGCCGAACCCTGCCCTGCTGTCTCGCTGTGCCGTCTCTACACTACACGTCACTCGTTCCCGCAGCGGTGCCGCGAACGAACTCACGGATCGGCCAGTAGCCGACCGTGTGCGTGTCGATATCGACCACCCGGAGACGGTCCGACGCCTCGATCACGGGTCGGACCCGTCGATTCAGGTGGCAGTTCCCACCGATCCGCCGCCAGAGCGGTGTGAGCGCGTCCTGTGTGCGGCCGACGAGCCCGTCCGAGCGAACGTGATCCAGAAAGCGGAACTCGCCGCTCGGTCGGAGAACGCGACCGATCTCCGCGAGCATCGCTTCCATCTCGGGGACCGAACAGAACACGCCGCACTCGACCACGTAGTCGAAAGCATCGTCGGCGTACGGCAGGCGCTCCCCGCGGCCGCTGACCAGTGACACGTCGAGCCCGTTCTCGGCGAACGTCTCGCGGGCGCGCGTTCGCATTCCCGGGTCCGGCTCGATGCCGTGGAGAGCCGCGCTCGAGCCGAACGCCTCCGCGTAGTACGGCGCCATCGAACCCGTTCCGACCCCTATCTCCAGCACTCGACCGTCGAGACCGGCCGCGAGGTACGCCCGGTGTTCGGGCGCCTGGAACCGCTCGAAGTACGACTGGACCGGGTCGTAGAGCGCGGCAACGGCGGGGTGGAACCGGATGTCGTCGCCAGCCATCCCTCTCGTCCCGACGTGGTCGGGGCCCCACAAGTGCGTTCGGGTCCCCGATACCCGGGCGTTCGCCGAACGGAGCTGCCCGGCGTGTGCGATGGCGTGTCGATACGGCGAGCTTACGCCCGCTCTCGGAGCGATCTGGCGGTGCTCTGGACGGTAGGTGCGTGGTAACTACGGGTTCGGGGCGTCTCTGTTCGATATGGCACTCGTCGACTCGATAATCGTGTTCGTGGTGAGCCTGCTCGTCGGGGCGCTCGGGATCTACGTCGGCGCCCGGGTGATCACCGACTACGAGGACTACACGTACGCGATCGTGACGGCGTTGATCGGGGCGATCATCTGGGGCGTCGTCGGGTTCCTGTTCGGCTGGATCCCCCTGCTCGGTCCACTGCTGGTCCTGATCGCGTACGTGGCCGTCATCCAGTTCCGCTATCCCGGCGGCTGGGGAGAGGCGATCCTCATCGCGCTCATTGCGTGGATCGCTTCGCTCGCCGTCCTCTACGTCCTCGCAGTGCTGGGGATCAGCGCGTTCGAGGCAGTCGGCGTCCCCGGCGCGTGAGCACGTCGGGGATCGGCTTCCCCGGAAGTTAGTTCGCGTCACAGGAGCCGATAATCGCCGGCGAGACGGCTTCGACCCGCGGCCTAAGTGACTGGGACTCTTACCCGAGTTCGTATGTCTCGACCGGGGAGCGAACGTGGGGGAGTAGACGTCACTGGTCCGACCGACGCCGACGAGGTACTGTTCGTCCACGGGACGATCTTCAACCGGACGATGTGGGCGCCACAGCGCGAGGCGCTGGCGGAGGAGTTCCGCGTCATCGCGCCCGATCTGCCGGGCCACGGCTCTCGTGCAGACGAACCGTTTCGGATGGAGGAGGCGCTGCGGACGCTCGACCGCATCGTCGACTCACAGACCGACGGGAGCGTCCACCTCGTCGGCCTCTCGCTCGGCGGCTACGTCGCGACGGCGTTCGCCCGCTGGCGCCCCGACAAGGTCGACCGGCTCGTCCTCTCGGGCAGCAGCGCGAACCCCGTCGGACTGCTGGGGACGCTCAGCCGCGTCGTCGGCAAGGCGACGAAACTGGTCTCCAGGGTCGACCTCGCCGAGCGAGCCACCGACTGGCTGGCCGAGCGCTACGTTCGGAGCAGGGACCTGCGGCCGGAACTCGAAGCCGAGATCGTCGAGGCGGGGTTCGACCTCCGGCCGTTCGGAGAGGCGGGCGAGGAAATCGCCGACCGGGACTTCCGCGCGGCGCTCGCATCGTTCCCGGGGCCGTCGCTCGTCCTCAACGGGCAGTTCGACCTCGTCATGCGACTGGGGGAACGCGACCACGCCGAGGCGGCGCAGGCCGGGTCCCTGTCGGTCGTCGACGGCGCCGGCCACGCCTGCAACCTCGACGAACCCGACGAGTACACCGCAGCCATCGATCGGTTCGTCGGCCGGACCGTCGACGCGAGCGCCGCCGACTGAGACGTGACGTGACTCCAGGCGCTCGATTCTCACCGATAGACAGCGCTGTCCCGGTTCGGAAGTCAGCCTTTAGCGTCGGTCAGACGCCCATTAACTTTCATCCCCGTCTCACTGGCGGCGATTCAGCCCCGAGTATCGGATACATAACTATTGTCATCTGTTACGCCGCTGGCTCACATGCAGGTAACCTATCTCAGTTCGGCCGCCATCCTGGTCGAGACGGAGGACGCATCGCTGCTCTGTGACCCGTGGCTCGTCGACGGCGCCTTCTACGGCTCGTGGTCGCACTACCCGCCGCTCGAATGCGAGCCCGAGGACTTCAACGACGTCGACGCGATCTACATCTCCCACATCCACCCGGACCACTTCGACCCGGCGACGCTCCGCCGGATGGACTCGGACATCCCGGTCCTGATCCACGACTACCGCTGGGACTACCTGAAAGACGAGATCGAAGAACTGGGCTTCGAGGTCACCGAACTCAAGCACAACGAGCGCAAGCACCTGGCCGGCGACCTCCACATCAACATCCTCGCCGCCGACGCCTGCGACCCGGAACTGTGCGGCAACTACTTCGGATGCTCGTGGGTCGACGACAGCCCCGAGCTCAGCTCGACCCAGGTCGACTCGCTGGCCGCCATCGACGACGGGGAACACACGATGGTGAACATGAACGACTGCCCGTACCCGATGGTCGAGCGGAGCATGCGGCAGATCAAAGAGCAGTACGGCGACATCGACCTGGTCTGTCACCAGTACAGCGCCGCGCAGTTCTACCCGCAGTGCATGGAAGACTACACCCGCGAGGAGAAGCTGGAGGCCAGAGACGACGTCATCCGCGAGAAGCACGAACTCGCCACGGAGTTCATCGACCTGTTCGAGCCGGACTACTACATGCCGTTCGCCGGCGAGTACGTCCTCTCCGGGAGTCTCGGCCACCTCAACGAGTTCACGGCGAACCCCCCGCGGATCGAGGCGCTGGAGTGGTTCGAGGAGCACATCGACCCCTCCGAGCACAAGTGCGTGTTCCTCAACTCCGGGGAGTACCTCGACATCGCGGACGGCGAGGTCTCGAAGCCCTACGAGCCGATCGACCAGGAGAAAAAGTGGGAGTACATCGACGAGGTGCTGGCCGAGCGGAGCTTCGATTACGAGGACGAACCGATGCCCGAGCCGCAGGACCTGCGCGACCGCATCCCCGAGGCCTTCGAGAGCTTCGAGGACAACCGCGAGAAAGTCGGCTTCGAGACGGAGACGACCGCGTTGATCAGCCTGACCGGCGACGAATACGTCGAGCTATCCTTCGAGGGCGAGGGCTACGACTTCGTCACCTCACCGGACCTCGACCAGTACGACGGATACGTGAAGTTCGAGGTCGACCCGCGGCTGCTCGACTGGCTACTGCAGGGCTCCGAGAAGGCCCACTGGGCCGACGCCAAGATCGGCTCCCATCTGGGGATCAGCAAGCAGCCGGACATCTACGAGCGCCAGCTCTACAACTGTCTCGGGTCGTTCCACGCCTGAATCGGGGCCCCTCTCAGTGGCGGTCTGGCGCCATCAAGCAGCACCGACTGCGATCAGAACATCTGCTGCGAGTTCCAGAGGGTCAGCGTCTGCTCGACCCTGTCAGGCCGTCGATAGCCGCCTCCTCCTCGTCGGCGGTGAACGTGAACGTGCCGTTACCGACGCTCAACGGCGCCAGCGGGTCGGGGTCTGTCAGCGTGACCGCGTGTCGTTCGACGAGCGCCCGCCGATCGATTCCGTCATCTCCCGGTGTTCGATCCGACCGCGTCATTACCGTCCTCGTCCCTCTTTCGTCCGTGTCCGGCTCCGACGCATTGTTACCGCGCTGCGACGCGTTCCCCGAAAGATGTATCGCAGGTTTGCGCGCCGGCGAAGTGGTTCAGCCAGTGATTCAGATCGTCGGAACCGAGCATCCCTCCCCCAGGCGGACCTAGCGTCAGCTGAATCTCGCTCGTCGTCTCTGAGAGCGGCGATGCCCGCGCTGGCTGGACGTATTGCGGGCGGTGCGGACAGTTGACTCGCGACCGGACCGTCTCTCTACTTCTCTGGTATCGAAAAGCGCTGCTTCCCGAGTTCGAACCGGGAACGGTCACGTGCTATCGGGAAGACGCGTTCCGCGCCGCATGGAGCCTTTTGGCGCCGAAGCAGCCCAGACAGGTGACGAAGGCGGTAGTGCCGAGCTTTCCGCCGGCCCCGGCGAACGCGGGGGCGACGGCGACGAACACGACGCCGCACAGCGCCCCGGCGAAGCCGACCGTCACCGTGTTTCCCAATCGCTCGTTCGACGACATCCCGACGAACGACGAGCAGAACGCGACAGTAGCCAACACGCCGCCGACGCCCGAGAAGGCGACCGGGAGGACGGCGCCGGCCAGGAGACCCACGAGTGCTGAGGAGACCACCGGTCCCAGACCGAAGCGCTCGCTCGCATCGGCGGTCGTGACTGCACCGACGGCCGCAACTGGGACTGCGAGCGCGGCGTCGGTCCCCGTGAGCACGGGGCCGACGGCGTAGTCAGCTCCCGTCGCGAGCCCCGTCGTCAGGCAGCCGAACAGGGCCAGCGTCCCGAGTTTCCCGCCGAATCCGGCGAACGTTTCGCGTGCGGCGACGAACGCGACGCCCGCGACGAATCCTGCGACGAGAACGAGTGGGACGGAGGGAAATACCGCGGGGGACGCCATTCCAACGAACGACCCGCAGTAGGCTGCGGCGTCTCCCTCTGAGAGTCCCAGGCCCGCCACGAGACCGACGAGCGCCGACGCGACTACCGGCCCGAGGCCGACGTGGACGCTCAGCCAGTAGGTGACGCCCGCCGCAACGACGGCGGAGAAGACGTCCGCGAGGTCGGTGTCGTCGACCGTCCACTTCACGACGCCGTCGAAGACGTGCCCCCGCTCTACCGCCACGGTCACCGCGCCGACGAACGCGAGGCCACCACCGAAACCGAATTCGGCGACGGAGGTGGAATTCGACGTCAGAAAGGCCCTGGAGAGCAACGCTGTCGGCGTCGCCACCAGCGCCACGTAGCCGAAGCTCCGAACGACTCTCTGCACGGCACACTCTCGACGAAAACCACCTGAAAGCGTTACGATACTCGACGCCGTGGTCGGGGGCGCGGTCACGCGAGTTCGCGCTAGAGCATCGGGCCACCGAGAGTAGGTGTTCGGAATGGGACCTGCCGAATTTGAGCCGTGACGGAAACGATCGCACCGCGGCGGCGCTCCGGTCCACTTCGAATTCGGTCAGGAATGATTTCACCGCTCACGGTCCGATCGCTACGCCCACACAGTTCGTAGGAAAATGCCGCCTCCCGGATTTGAACCGGGGACAGCTCGATCTTCAGTCGAGTGCTCTCCCAGTCTGAGCTAAGGCGGCGCGCCGTCGTGCGCATCTTCGACTGCGAGGAGGGGAGAAAAAAGGATTTCGAAAGTCGCCCCGACTGATCGGTTCGTTGACGACAGCTCCGGTTCGCCGGCTGGTGGGTCGGAACGGCTGCGATAACCCGGGCTTTCGGAGGCCTGACCCGTCGAAACGCTCGAAACAGTCGGGACCAACGGCCGAAACACATAACAAATCAGAATATATATTGTATCTGGTTTTATTTCGCCGATGGCGGCGGATCGACCGTCGACCTTCCGGCTGGTACGGTATCGGTAGCGTGATTTCCCGCTTCAAAAGCGATAATTGGCCCTGATTAACTCCCAAGTTACGTTTACGTCGTCAGATATACTCGTGGAAATTTGCTGTTTCTATTACTAAATAAATTATATGTGTGGGCCCTAGTGAAATAGAGCTGACTAACAAAGGACGTCCAGCCCCATCTATCGAACGCATGAGTCCGAATGTTACGAGACGGCGGTTGATACAGGGAGTCGGAGCACTCGGCGTCGCCGGCGTCGCCGGGAACGCGCTCGTCTCGGCGAACGACGGTTCGCGCGCCGTGCAGGAAGACGAGGCTGCGCTCCGCGTCGCGCACGCGTCGCCCGACACACCGAGTGTCGCCGTGGCCCTCGAATCCGTCGACGACGCCACCGGAACGGCGGACGATGGTGACGGAACCGGCACGGCCACCGAGGACGGCGACGAACCGCTCATCGAAGGGCTGCAGTTCAGCGACGTCAGCGACTACAGCGAACTCGACCCGGGAACCTATCAGCTCCAGATCACGGCGACGGAGAACACCGGGTTCCTCGAAGGCATCTTCAGCGAGGAAGAGGAACAGGTCATCTACGACGAGGAAGTCGAACTGGAAGGCGGGACGACCTACACCGCCGTGGCGTACGGGAAACTCGCCGAGGCCGGCCTCGGCGACACGTCCACCGAGACAGACACGCCCGGGATCGGCGAGGAGACCGAAACCGACGACGGTGCCGGCGTGACGACCGACGAGGCGGACACGCCGACGGACTCCGACGAGAGCGGCAACGACGACGGTGTGCTCGGCGGAGAAACCGAGACCGACGCCGGCGGTACGGACGGCGACCAGGTGGTAGTCGACTCACTCGAATACGGCGACGCCGAGACGTTCGAACTCGAGGCGGGCGAGTACACACTCGGGTTCCGCGAGACGTCCGCCAGCGGCGACTCTGTCGGCGAGGAGACCGAGACCGACGACGGCGTCGGCGCAGGAACCGAAACGGAGACGGACTCGGCCGGAATCGGTGACGAGACCGAAACCGACGCGACGGGGAGCGAACAGGAGTCACGCGCGTTCGAGGTCGCCGTGCTCGAAGACGACGTCTCCGCGCCGGGCGACGACTCCGGCGACACCGTCGACGCGGAGACGCCCGGTGAGACCGACACCGAGACTGCCGATGGCATGATCGGTCAGGGCAACGAGACCGGAACCGAGAGCCCGGTCGGTCAGGAGACCGAGACCGACGCCGGTTCGGACATGACCCGGATTCGCGTCTTCCACGCGGTTCTGGACGTCGACGCGCTGGAGATCACTGCGGTCGAAAGCGGTGACGGCGGTGGCCTCTTCGGCGGCGGTGGAGACGACGGGAACGAGACCGAAACCGCTACCGAAGCGGGCGGCGGCGTCGGCGGTGAGACGGAGACGGAAACGGACGGCGGCGTCGGTGCCGAAACCGAGACCCCGACGGCCGAAGAGACGGACGGCGAGAGCACGGTTCAGGAAGCGGGCATCTCGCCGGAAGGCGGTGCTGTCTACAGTGGATTCGCCATGGGGTACTTCTACCCCGAGATGGTCGACAGGGAAGGGACGCCCACGGACGACGGCGCCACTAGTGAAGAAACCGAGACCGCCGACGGCGGCGTCGGTGCGGGGACCGAGACGCCGACGGGCACAGCCGAGGGCGACAGTGTCGCCGAAGAGGACGCCGCCGAGGAGTTCCAGTTCGTGACCGTCGAAGACGCGATCGACGGCGAGCGATCCGACGGCGGGTCCGACGACGGCGGGATCCTGCCCGACCAATCGGCGCCGGAGGCGGCCTCGGACTGACCCCAGCGGCCGCGGTTCGACCCCTTCCACACCTCGGTTCCGGACTTCCGGGTTACGTTTTCGCCGCTCTTTTCGCCTCGACCGAACTGCCGGCCGGCGAATCCCGGTGAGCATCGAGCGACGCCTCCGGTGAGCTGCCGGAAGCGACGGGTGACTTACAAGAGGCCTGAGTCCGATTTGGACGTATGGAGCAGAACGAGCCGCTCGAAGATCGTGGTCGACTCGCTCGCGTTGGTCTCGCCGCCGTCCTGGCGGTCGTCGCGGTACGGTCGTTCCTGAAGCGCAAGCCGGCGCGAGGTGCGCTCGCGGGCCTCGGGGCGGCCGCGCTCGGATACACGGCGACGAGCGAGTCCACCGACGTGATAGAGGAGTTCGGTCCCGAGCCGATTGCGACCGACGAGGGCGAAGACGACCAGCTGCGCTGTGCCAGCTGTGGCGAACCCATCGTGGCAGGCCAGCGCCGCAAGCCCAACGAGGACGGCGAAACCGTCCACGAGTCCTGTCTGGAAGCGTCGGCCTGACTCACGCCTGTCGTACCGACCGGCGCTCTCCACTCAGGGGAGAAACAGGTCGGCGGCGTCGAACTCGCGGCCGCAGTCGTCGCAGACGTACGTCGTTCCGTCGGCTGTGCTGACGTGACCCCCGCAGTCGGGGCAGGTCGATCCGTCGATCATGCCTCCGTTCGATCATCGGAGGACAAAACCCTTCCCCCCGTTGTAGCCGCTGACTCGGGGTGGAACCGCCGGACTCGACCCGGAGCGAGACGGTGCAACCACGAAGTATTTGTTGCTGGCAAGCCTTTTAACGGTGAATGCAACGTCCGGAGTGGAACGTGACGATCCAGTTGCGCGCTCCGACATCGTTCGACGCATGAGCGGCGGCGACGAGCGGTTCGAGTTCGCCGGCGACGCGCCGGCCCGCGAGTACGGATCCGTCGCCCTGGTCGTCGGCTGTCTCGTCGCGGTTGTCCTCGCGACGGCCCTCGTCCCCGCTGCCGTCTCGGTCGGACTGGGGGACGCTCCCGCGGAGTCGCTGATCCCGATGCCGCCCGGCGCCGAGGAGCGCTCCGCCGCGGAGAGCGCCGTCACCGGCGCGGGAACGGGCGACGGGTTCGGCGCGCTGAACCTCGGCGACAGGGCCTCCGTCGGGGGATCACTCGGGGACAGCAACGGCAACCCGTTCCGCTCGCAGAACACGGAAGTTCACTTCCAGGTCCGCAGCGAGGAGTCCAGTTACTGGCGGACGGCCGCGTACGACACGTACGTCGGTGACGGCTGGACGCAATCCGGCGAGAGCGACGCGACCGCACCGGTCGACGGCCGACAGGTCAGTTACCGCGTGGAACTGGCCCGCTCGACCACCTCGGCGCCGACGGTGTGGCGACCCGAGAGCGTCGAGGGCGCGAACGGCCTCGAACTGACCGACGGCGGGATGGCGCGTTCGAACGAGTCGCTGCCCGCCGGGACGTCGTACGTGGGGGTGAGCCGGAAACCGCCGCGAGACCCGGAGCTGCTGCGCGCGAGCGGTCGGGACTACCCGGACGCCATCGAGCAGCGGTACACGAAACTCCCGCCGAGCTCTGCGGTGTCGCTGCGCCCCTTCACGAACAACATCACCGCGGGTGCGGACACGCCGTACGAGACGGCGAACCGGATCGAGCAGTGGCTGGAAGCGAACAAGGAGTACTCGCTGAACGTCTCCGAGCCGGCGGGCGACCACGTCGCCCGTGAGTTCGTCACGCAGATGGACGCCGGCTACTGCGAGTACTTCGCGACGGCGATGACGGCGATGTTGCGCTCGCAGGAGATCCCCGCGCGATACGTAGTCGGCTACTCGACCGGCCAGCAGGTCGGCGCGAACACCTTCCAGGTGCGGGCGATGAACGCCCACGCGTGGGTCGAGGTCTACTTCGAGGACGTCGGCTGGGTCCGCTTCGATCCGACGCCGGGGACCGAGCGACTCCAGCAGGAAGCCCAGTCCTACGAGAACAGCGGTGCGCCCGGGGAGTACAGCCCCCAGGAATCGGGGAGTCCGGGCGAGACGTTCTCGCCGAACTCCGGGGAAGGCAACGAGACGGCGACCGCGTCTCCGACAGACCCGGGATCGAGCGACGGGACGATCGTCACACCGCAGCCGACGCCTGAGACTCCCGGCGAGGGAGCGGACACGCCTGTACCGGACGATCAGGTGCCCTCGTCGAGCGACTACGAGGTGACGCTCAACCGGACGGCCGTGCCCGGCGCGGTCGTCGAGGTGTCGGTGACCGCGGGCGCCCAGCCGGTCGTCGGCGCGCTGGTCGATTTCAACGGCGAGCGGGTCGGACGGACCGACAGGGAAGGGACGGTCACCGCGCGCGTCCCGTACACCGAGAATCTCTCGGTCACAGTCGGGGACGGACGCACCGTCGAGTCGGAAGTCTCCGGTGGCGCATCGCTGGCCGGCGACGATGTCCAGTATGCCCTCCCGCCGCCGGACGGAGCCCTGTTCTCCGCGAACGAGCAGGCCGAGAACACCACGCGCTCGTTCGACGTCCAGACCGAGGCGGCCCTCTCGGTGTCGGGATCCCTGCGCCCCGGTGAGACCGTGCTCGTCACCGCGGTGGTCGACGGCGTTCCGGTCGGCGACGCGACGCTGTCGCTGGACGGCAAGCCCATCGCGCGGACCGACAGGGACGGACAGGCGCGGGTACAACTCCCCGAGTCGCCTGGAAACGTGACGCTCAGGGTCGCCCGGGACCCGATCGCCGGAAACCGAACGCTCGCTCTCGAATCCGTGAGCGTCTCGGCGGATCCGGTCTGGCCCCTCCCGGTCGCGGGGACGCCGGTCGAGGTGATCGCGAGTATCGGCAACGAATCCGTCGCGGGCGCTCCGGTCCGGATCGACGGTGACCGGGTGGGCGAAACCGGCATCGACGGGACGTTCACGACCGAGTTGCCCCTCCAGTCGTCGGTCGCGGTCGCGGTCGAATCGGACGGCCAAACGGCACGGACCACAGTCGCGAATCCGCTGGTCAACGCGGCCGCGGTCGCCGTAGCCGCGCTGGCCGTCGCCGTCGGCGGCACTGTCGCAGCGAGCAAGCGCTCGCTGGGCCCGCGCTCGCTCGCCGGCGACCTCACTGCCGCGCTCCGGGCGGCCGGCCGGCTGTTCGTTCGCGCGTTCGTCGGGCTCGGAATCGTCGCGGCGTCGCGGATCGAGCGGACGCTCGACCACCTCGCGGCGCTGGTCGCCGGGGAGCGATCGCCCGCCGATCTCGTTCGGGCCTTCCGGACGTGGATCGCCGACTGGCTGGATCGACTGCGCAGTTCCGTGGACGGACAGCCCGGATCGAACGAGCGCGGACCGCGGAGCACGGGCGAGCAGTCGCAGTCCCCGGAGGTCGCGGCCGCACACGTGACGATCCGCGAGGCCTGGGGGCGGTTCCTGCGACTGGTGTCCGTCCGTCGACCGTGGACGAAGACGCCCGGACAGCTCGCCGACCACGCCGTCTCGACCGACGGCCTGCCGGCCGACGCCGTCTCGACGCTTCGGGACGAGTTCCGCGCCGTCGAGTACGGTCCCCGCTCGCCCGACGACTCCGTCCCGGCCGTCGAGGCGGCCATCGAGCAGATCGAGCGGGCGATCGAACCGGACGACGCTACCGAGGACGACAGCCCGGTGACCGACGGGTCCGTCGGTTCGTCCGAAGCCACGACCGATCCGCCGGCAGCCGACGAAACGGGGGACCCGCCAGTTGCCGATGCCGGCCCGGACCGGGGTGACGACTGATGCACCGACCCGTCCGGACCGCGTTCGGAGTCGTCGGTGTGCTGGCGACGTTGCTCGGCGTCGTCGCCGTCGTTTCCCCGTCGATCGTCACCGGGACGGAACCGCTGGCGACACTGGCCGTCGTGCTCGGGGGGATCGACCCTCGGACGCTGTTCGTCTTCGGCAGCGCCGCGGTCGGGCTCTACGTCGCCGTCTCGTCGTGGCGATCGTCCGGAGCCCGCCTCGTCGGGGACGACCGGGACGGGGTCGCCCGATTCGAACGGGCCCTCGCGGAGCCACCCGAGACGGTGACGGCCTCCGACCGGACTCTGGCGGGGAACGACTTCGACGCGGCCGTCGAACGGGCGGTCGCCGGCGACGGGCGCGCGATGGACGGGGTCCGCGACCGACTGCGAGGATTGGCGGCCGCTCGTCTCGACCGCGCCGGCTGTTCCGACGAATCGATCGCGTCGGGAGAGTGGACCGACGACCGGACCGCGGGCGCGTTCCTCTCGGAGGACGCTGGCCCCGTTCACTCCCTCCGGTCGCGACTCCGGTTCTGGCTCGACCCGGAGACGGAGCGCGACCGGCGGGTCCGTCGGACGGTCGCTGCGATCGAGTCGATCTCCGAGTCGACATCCAACGGCACTGACCGCGACGCCGGAACCGCCGGCGCAGCCAGCGACGACAGCGGCCCGCAGATCCGCGGTGGGGGTGTCGGCGAGTGAGCCACGAGCGGGTCTACCGATGGCGGGTCGGCGCCGTCGCGGCAGCGGCGCTCGTCGCGCTCGGGTTGCTGTACGCGTCGCCGATACTTCTCGCCGCGACGGCGGTCCCGCTCGGATACGTCGCCTACGGCGCGCTCTCGTCTATTCCAGCGGACGCAGCGATCCGGGTCGAGCGCTCGTTCGCCGACGCGGCTCCGCAACCGGGCGAGACGGTGACGGTACAGCTGGCCGTCGAAAACGCCTCCGAGGGGACGCTCGCCGACGTTCGCGTCGTGGATGGCGTGCCGGACGAGTTGACGATCGTGGACGGTTCGCCCCGGACGTGCGTCACGCTCCGTCCCGGCGAATCGGCGACGCTGACGTACGCCGTCGTGGCGCTGCGTGGTGACTTCAAGTTCGCCGACCCGGTCGTCCGCCTCCGGTCGCTCGCGGCCGGACGAGTCGTCACCGAGGCGGTCCCAGTGACCGGCGACACCACGCTCTCGTCGCTCGATCCCGTCTCGGCGGCGCCGGTCGGGTCCGCGACGCTCGCCCGTGCGGGGACGCATCCCACCGATAGCGGCGGCGAGGGGCTGGAGTTTCACTCGACGCGGGAGTATCGGCCCGGCGATTCGATCAGCCGGATCCACTGGCGGCGCTTCGCGAAGACGAACGAACTGACGACCGTCTCCTATCGCGAGGAGCGGGCAGTCAGGGTGGTCGTCGTGGTGGACGCCCGGCCGGTCGGTCGGGTCAGGCCCCGGGCCGGAACCCCGACTGCGGCGTCGCTGTCCGGATACGCCGCAGAGCGGATCTACGAGACGCTCGTCGACGCCGACGTGACGACCGGCGTCGCGGCGTTCGGCGTCGACGGCACCGACCTCGACACTTCGACCGGCGCTGGCTCGGTCCCCTGGGTCGGCGGCGACTGGGACGACGCGACCGCCCGCGCCCGGATGCTCTTCGAGACCATCCAGCGAGTCTCCGACGACCCCGACACGGGATCCGCCACCGAAGTCCCGGCGGGGCTCGACCTCCGCGATACCGGGGAGAACCGCCCGGGGATTCGGCGTAGCGCGCACCTCTCGGACCGGACGGACGCAAGCGACGCGAGTCCAGCAGACCAGTCGTCGGAGATCGAGTCTCCCAGCGAGACGACGAGTGACGACGGTGGCGCCCCCGAGATGCCGGCGCCAGACGGCGGCGCAGACGAGGTCAGCCAACTGCTCGAGCAGTTCCCTCCCACGGCCCACGTCGTCTTCGCCACTCCCCTGATAGACGACTGGCCCGTCGACTTCGTCCGACGGGTCCGTCAGCGCGAGTATCCGGTAACCGTCGTCAGCCCCGGGACGACCGCTGCGGACTCGCTGGGGCAGCGAGTCGCGGGACACGAGCGAGACGTTCGGTTGACGGACGTCGCTGCGACCGACGCGACAGTGGTCGATTGGGACCGAGAAGCGTCGATCGACGCGGCGCTCGCCGACGCGCTGGCATCGCTGCCGGGAGGGTCCCGTGGCTGACGCGCAGTCGAACGACGACGTGTCCGCCGACCGCGCCACCGCTTTCGGGTTCGCGGACACTCCCTCGCGGACGAGCACCACGATCGTCGTCGTTCTCACGGTCGCCGTCGCCGCGGTCTCGATCGGACTGGTCGGCTCGACTCTCGCCGTCGCGCTCGCGTTTGCACACGCCGTGGCGTTCGCGGCGAGCCTGTGGCTGGTCGCACGGGAGCGGTGGCCCGTCGCTGCGAGCGCGGGCGCCGGCGTACTCGCGCTGTTCGTCGGTGCGAGTTTCGCCGCCGCCGTCGGCTACACGGTTCTGGACCTCGTCGCGGCGCTGTACCCGGTTTCGACGCTCGATCAGGTCCGACCGCGCGGGCTGCGCGTGGCGAGCGCGACGGTAGTCGTCGTCGGTGCGACCGTCGGGATGGTCGGCGCGCTCTCGACGGTCGGCGGCCGTCTCGACTCTGAGACCGCGTGGGCCTACGCGAAACTCGCCGTCGAGACGTTCGTCGTCCCGTTACTGGTTGCGGCCGTCCTGTTGGCATCGACGCTGTTCCGCCGCCTCGGTGGTGAGGGTGAGGCGCCGCTGGTCGCCCCAGCGGTCGACGCCGTCGGCGCGTTCGTCGCTCCTGCTCCCGGTCGGACGCACCTGGTCTCGTTCTGTCTCCTCTTTGCACTCGCGAGTGCGGCAGTCGCCTACGCGATCGACGCGCTCCCGATCGCGGAGTTGTCGACCCGTCGAACCGACGACCGGATCGAACGAGCCGCGAGGACGCTCGCGCGCGTCGCACGCCGGGTTGCGGTCGTCACCGCCGTCGCGGTGCCGCTGCTGCTGGTCGAATTCGTCGTCTCGCCGGCGAATATCCGGGCCGCGCTCACGCCGCCGGTGTACGGATTCATCGCCGGGATCACCGCCAGTCCGCTGCTCCGTGTCCTCCTCGTGGGAATCGCCGGCTTCGCCGGGGGGACGGCCGGCGCCATCTGGTCGCTCAAACGTCTGGCGCGTGCGGATTCGAGCGACATCGCGGTCGCGCTGACGCCGCTAGTCGGCGGCATGGCCGTCGTCACGCTCGCAGCTGTGCTCCACGGCGTCGTCCTCTCGCCGACGCTCGGTTTCGTTGCCGATGCACTCCCGGGGCAGTTCGCGACCGCATTCACCCGACAGTCGAGTGCGGTCGTCGACTTCTACGGCCCACTCGCGGTCGTTCTGACCGTCGCAGCGGCCCTCGTCGGCGCGACCGCCGCGCTTTCGATCGCGCTCGCGCTGCTGCTGGGAGTCGGCGCTCTCCCCGAGTCCGCCCCCGGCCCGGCGCTGGCGGCTACCGGGACGTTCGTCGCCGTGGGCTTCGGTGCCGGTGCCGGCTTCGGCGCGCCCGTCGTTCTGACCGGACTGGTCACCAGCATCGTCGTCTGGGACGCCGGTGAATTCGGCGCTACGCTCGGCCGTGAAGTCGGGCGTGCGGGCTCCACACTCTCACCCCAGGTCGTCCACGTCGCTGCCACCGTCGCCATCGGCGCGCTCGGTGCGCTCGGTGCGCTCGCGATACATCGAGTCGCGACGGAGACTGTCTTCACCGACGTCGCGACGATCCCGTTCGCCCTGTCAGTCGTCGTCGCCGCCCTCGTCTTGCTCGTTGCCGCGCTCCGGTGACCTGCGGGTCGCCGCGCTTCGGCGATTTACCCTCGTTCTTCGACCGCCGGGACGGCGACGCTGTCGAGCACGTCTGTGACTACCGTCTCCGGATCCGCATCGCGGACGCTCGCCTCCGTCGTGAGCACGAGCCGATGGGCGAACGTCGGATAGACGACCCGCCGTACGTCGTCGGGGATCACGTACGACCGCCCGTCGATCACCGCTGACGCCCGTGCGGCCTCGAACAGCCGCTGTACCCCACGCGGCGAGACGCCGACTTCCACGCGGTCGTCCGCGCGAGTCGCCCGACCGAGCTCGACCACGTAGTCCCGTAACTTCCCGTCGACCGAGACCCGTTCGGGAACCGCCTGCAACTCGGCGACCGTCTCCCGGTCGACGACTGGTTCGACGCTGGGGGACTGAGACGTTCGGTCGGCCCGCCGGTCGATGAGCGTCCGTTCGTCGTCGAACTCGGGATACCCCATCGCGAGCTTGAACACGAACCGGTCCCGCTGGGCTTCAGGCAACCCGAAGGTCCCTTCCTGCTCGATGGGGTTCTGCGTCGCGATGACGAAAAACGGACTCGGGAGGTCAGTCGTCTCGCCGTCGACCGTCACCTGCCCCTCGCCCATCGCCTCCAGCAACGCGGCCTGGGTCTTCGGCGGCGCGCGGTTGATCTCGTCGGCCAGTACGAGATTCGCGAAGACCGGACCCGGGACGAACTCGAACTCCCCTTTCCCCTCGTTGTAGACGTTCGATCCCGTAATATCAGAGGGCAGTAGGTCGGGCGTGAACTGAATCCGCGAAAACGAGAGATTGAGCGCGCTGGCGAACGATTGCGCGGTCAGCGTCTTCCCCGTCCCCGGCACGTCTTCGAGTAAGACGTGCCCCTGCGCGAGAATACCCGTCAGGACGCTCTCCAGAAACCGCTCGTCGGCGATAACCGCCTCGCCGACGGCGTCGAGTATCCGCCGACAGGTCGCTCCCGCCTCGTCGTAATCCATGTTCGGATTCCGGGCCGACGCGACCAAATGTTTTCGGCCTTTGCTGGCGATCTCGGTCGAGAGGGTGAGGGGAAACTACTGAATGGAAATCCGGCATTCACTACTCTTCATCGCCGTTGTATAACGTAGAGTTACCTGCGGAGTTAGACATGTCATAGACATATTCTATTTGTGCATCAGTCATATTCGTCTCGGTAGACCAGTACTGGTCAGTAAATTCCATCGCGGTCAATTGACCTGAGTAATATTCACGGACCAAAGACGTGTTGACATACAGGGTCTTTGGCGGAGAACCTGTATTATTTAGTTCGGCAATTCGTAATTGGTTGGGTATATCACCACCAATTTTCCCGTTGTCGTAGTGAGCAACTGCTTGGGAATAGCCACTTGTAACGAGCGTATTGACCTGCTTCACTCTACGTATTTCGTCTTCAGAAGGCGCCGTGAGATTCATTACTACCACTAGTACCTTGTTGTCCAGCACCCTCCATCCAGATGTCCTAACTGGGATGTCAGCATCAACTTCTGTTTCGCCATAGACGGTTGCAACAAACTCGCTGTACCTTTCGTTAGCCGCTGGATCTAGGGTAACTGTTGCAGTTGGCGTATTAGCTGGTATTGTTGTCGGAGTGGCAGTTGCTGTTGGTGTTGCGATCACAGTCATTGCCTGAGTCCGTGTTGGTGTTGATAGGCGGCTTTCAGTTGGAGAGGGTATATCTGTCTGTGTAGGAATTTCAGTAGAAGTTTGTGTATCCTCTGGATTTTCGGGTTCCCCGAATCCAAACACCGAAACCGCTACCGCTACGATCATGATAACTGTGAGGACTCCTGCAACGAATAGTGTACTCTGCGCTCGGGTTCTCTGAGTTTTTGCTCTATCGTACATATGATTGAATTTTTAATATCGCCTATTAGGCGGGACACGGCCAGTTCGGGTATTAGCCTCGCTATTCGTTTCGTCTCTTGAGCCATCCTCATCCTCATCTTCACCGTTTTCAGTGCTTCCACCGACAATTATGTCATCGAATGGGTTTGTAGAGTCCTCATCGCTGTTGTCTCCGCTTTCACCAGAACTGGAGTTGCCTATATCTTTCCAGACGGTATTTTCATCATTACCGGTGTTTTCGCTATCTTCTCCCCCTTGGTTCTGATTCATATCTGCCGTAGGATCGACATTAACCGTATCCACTTCTAGAGATTCCCTGTACGCTTCTTGGCTGTCGAATTCGACGACATCGTCAGTCGAGTCGTAGGAAACACCATCGTTGTTCTGGGCGAATTCTTCATCTAAGGTTTGACCTCCCCACTGGACGTTCCCATCGTTGTCTGCATCGGTGATGGTGATACCATTGCTGTCTACGGTCATCCGGTCGTTGTTGCAGTACAGGTCGTCACCCCTGTTGAATCGCGAACAATCGCCGCCGTCGCTACTGTAATCACCGCCAATTCCACCCGCGGCCGCTTCGTGGACGGTGACATCTTGGGTCGCGATATCCTCGCGGCCGAGTCGGTCGACGACGGTCACACTGACCGTGTGCTCGCCACTGGTCGTGAACGCATGGAGATACGTGGTGCTAGCGTCTGTTCCGGATAGACGCGTCCGATTTTGCCAGTTACCGTCGGTGCGCCACGTCAAGGCAGCGAGATCGGCGTTTCCCGCCTCGACAGATGCGGTGTACTCAGCTACTTCACCGGCGTTCAACTCTTCCGGTCCGGAGAGAGTCACCGTAGGTCCATCTGACTCTGTGACGGTCACCCGTAGCGTATCGCTGCTGGTCGCGCCATCACTATCGGTAACCGTGACCGTCGCGTTGTACGTGCCGACCTGCCGAGGAACGAACGATGTCCGGCCACAGGTCCGACAGTCCGGTCGGGTGTACTCCCCGTTTGGTTGCTCCAGACGCCATTCGTACGCGGCGACTTCCCCGTCGGGATCGCGCGACGCGGTCGCGTCCAGATACACGGTCGTATTGACGGTGACGTTCTGGTCGAGTCCCGCGTCGGCCAGCGGTGCCTCGTTACCCGAACTCGCCGCGTCAGCAACTGCTGCCCCGCAACTCACTGCGGCCCCGACGACTAGTATAACCCACAGCGTCGCCGTCGGTACCCCCCGTCCCCCTGCGAGCATCCTCTACCCGCGGGTGGTTCCCTCTCCGGTATAAATGTTCGTGGTCCAACACTGTTGCCCGATCTAGTGATGCGGCAAACAGGTATCTGCGGCTACCACTCCGCATCGACCAGTTCGTCGATGCGGTCGAACGCTGTCCGCTCTCGCTCGCCGCCCGCGGTCTCGACGACGCGCTCGAAATAGGCCAGCCGTTCGAGGAGGACCTCGGTGTCGTAAGAATCGACATCGAGGCGGGACGCGGCGACGGTGGCCTCGACGACGGCGTAGAACCCGCGATTCGTCGTCGGAACGACGCGTCGCTCGACGGTGCTGTCGACCGGTTCGAGGCGCCAGGTGACGATCTCCGTTCCGCTCTCGGTGGTCGAGTCGATCCGTTCGACAGCGACTTCGACCCACGCGTCGGCGCTGTCGAGGATGGGGTCGTCGCTCTCGCGAACGGCGAGCGCGGCGTCGACGAAGTCGACGGGGTCGCGAGTGAATTGCACGTACCCAGTGCCGCGCTCGCGGAAGTTCCGCCGGGTTCGCGTGCGACCGTAGGTGCGTGCGGTCACCGGATCGCCGGCGTGGAGGCCGAGCGCGGCGACGTTCCACCGATCGTTCGGACCGAGGGTGGTGACGGCGGACTCGACGACGCCCGATAGCTCGACGGGCCACTCGGCCGCGACGGTGCTGTCGCCGCCCCGCGGTCCGTCGGCAGTCACACCGTTACCCCCCGTTCAAGTGCGACGAACAGCCCGGCAGCGACGACGTCGGCGGTCGTCCCGGGATTGATGCCTTCGGCGACGAACTCGTCGGCCAGCGTCTCCGGATCGACTTCGCCGTCGAGCGCTGCCCGCGCTCGTTCGGTCACCGCTTCGGCGGTCGCTCGGTCGTGCTTCGTCACGACGAAGGTGTCGACCTCGTCGGCGAGCAGTTCGAGGAACGTCTGCGCGGCGCGGTCGGCGACCGGTCCGTCGCCGCGTTCGATGGAGTCGGCGGCGGCGAAGACCCGTTCGAAGCCCTCGACCCACTCCCGGGCGACGCCGTCGTGGTCGGCGGAGCGCTGCATGACGTCCCGGAGCGTGAGCCCGCGATCACGAAGGTCCGGGACGGCGTCGCTCCCGCGACGCACGTCGAGCGGCTCCATGCCGTTCGGCGGGTCGTCGACGGCCACGTCGACCGCCTCGAACGCACGGTAGAAGTTCGCCGCGTCGTCGACCGTCGTCGTATCGACGACCGCCGTCGCTCCCTCAGGCGTGAGCGACCGGTCGTCGCGGCCCGCAGCGGCTACCAGCGGGAGTTGCAGGAGGACGGCGCCGAACTGCGTGTTCCCGCCGCGCTGCTCGGCCATTCCCTCGATGGCATGCAGGAATGCCGCGCCGACCGGTTCGCCGGCGGCGGCCCCCTCTATACCGGGTCGTGCGCCCACCGCGCCGGCGAGGAAGTGCTCGAACCGAAGGTCGGAGTGTTCCCGGTGGCGGTCGACGTTCCCGGGCTTCGGCGTCCCGGCGACCTCGAGCAGCAGCGCGAGTTCTGCGTTCTGGGCGGCCGTCCTCACGTGCCCGGTCCTCCCGATTCGACCCTGGCGACCTGCTCGGTGGGTCGTTCCTCGGCGCTTTCGAACCACTCGTCGACTGCCGCGCGGACTCGCTGGAGCACTCGCGGGTCGTCGCTGGGGCGGCCGACGCTGACGGCGTCGGCGCCGTAGTCGAGGTACTCGTGGACGGTCGCTCGGTCGCGGACCTCGTTGTTGGCGATTACGAACGCGTCGGTCGCGGCGACCACGTCGGCGACGACGGCTTCGGAGTCCATCGCGTCGATGTGGAGGATATCCGCTCCGGCGTCGTCGAGGCGAGCGGCCACCGCTGGCAGGTCGACGCCCGAGAGTTCGGTCCGCACCTTGACGCTCACCGTCGCGTCCGTCTCGGCGGCGGCGCTGACGTACGATGCGAGCCGATCAGGCTCGCGCAGGAGTGACTCGCCGGCGCCGGCGGTACACATCTCGCCCTGCCGGCAGTGCGCGTTGACTTCGACGATCGCGTCGTAGTCGGCGCAGACGGCGGCGGCGTCCCGGATCGGTTCCGGTCCGCTCGCGCGGACGTTGAACGCCGGTCTGAGCGGCGCATCCGCGAGGGCGCCCAACTGCCCGTCGACGAACGCCAGCGGGTCGTCCGGGAGGAACTCGTCGCGGTCGCGGTCGACCAGTTCACGTGCAGCCTCGCGCGTCTGCTCGTCGAGTGCGATCCCCCCGAGGAAGGCACAGCCGGCGTACTCGCTCGCGGCGCGGGCCCAGTCGGCGTCGGAGCGGCCGCTCAGGCTGGCGAGTGCGAGACGCGGTTCGAAAGGCTGATCCGACTGTCCCGATCCATCGGGTCTGGTCCCGTCGGCGGTCATTCGACGGCCTCCAGCGCCTCGTTTACTGCACGGGCGACGCGGGTCGCATCGTCTTCGTCGTCCATCCGGGTGTCGGTGCGGACGACCGGGCGGTCGAGGTCGGTCCCGTCGGCGTCGTCCAGCACGAACGCGTCGGCGAAGGGGTACGCCTCCGCGACGCCGGCGGTGCTGGCCGCGTAGCCCTCGGCCTCCATGAGGTCGTCCGCCGGCCCGGAGAAGACGGTATCCTCGACGAACGGCGAGACGGCGACGACGGGCGTCTCGGCGAGCGCATCGCGGATCCCGTCCAGCGCCAGCATCGGCCCGAGGCTCGTGATGGGGTTCGACGGGCCGACGACGACGGGGTCGGCCAGCGCGTCGAGCACGGCGGGCGTCGCCGTCGCCTCCTCGGCGCCGCGGAACTCGACGGACTCGATATTTGGCTCGCCGCCGCGGGCGACCCAGAACTCCTGGAAGTGCATCCGCCCCTCGTCGGTGTGAACGAGCGTCGCCACGGGGTCGTCGCTCATCGGGAGCAGGTCGACGGTCAGGTCGAACGCGTCTGCCAGGACGCGAGTCGCTTCGGTGAGCGACTTCCCTTCGTCGAGCAGGCTCGTCCGCGTGACGTGAACGGCGCGGTCGGCGTCGCCGATGTGCATGAACTCGCCGATGCCGGAGAACCGGCGCCAGCGGGCGATCCGCCGGCCGTCCGTCTGGCGGTCGTCGGAGAGGTATCTGGGTTCCGATTCGATCCCCGCCGCCCCGGCGATCGAGACCAGTTCCTCGTGAGTGGTCGCGGTGTCGTCGGCGATGCCCCACCACAGCTCCCGATCGAGGCGGTCGCCGCGGAGGTAGAGGACCGTGTCCACGTCCGGACAGACGAGGTGGCCGCCGAGCTCCACGTCGTCGCCGGTGTTGCCGACGACGGCGGTCTCGTCCGGGTCGAAGACGGCGTCGGCGCCCGACAGGAGCTTCGGCGTGCCCGTCCCACCGGACAGAAACGTCACCATACCCCGGCGTAGGGGTGACCCCGGGCTAAAGCTTTGCGTCCGGGCGCGCCGGCAGAACGTACCGATCTGCCGCCGCGTGCCGGGACCCACTCCCGAGAGACGCCGCCAGCATTGTCAGACCTGAGAATTGCACCTCTAGACTCAAGGGGGGCGGTCGAGTGGAACGACCAGGATCCGATGCCAGACGTTCACAACCGAGAGTCGGGTGCAGAGGCACACCGGCTCGCCCCCGCTGCACCGGACGAGGAACACGTCTACGGTGCGTGTAGCCCGGGCTGGCACAGCGCCGCCGGCCACTCCGAGGCCCTCGCCGACTGGATCGCCGTCGTCCGCGCGAGCGACATCGAACGGGTCTGTTCCCTCCAGCCGGGCGCGGCGCAGTCGCCCGACTCCGAGACCGACAGCTACACCGACGTCTTCGGCGAGGACAACGTACTTCACGCGCCCGTCCCCGACGGCCGCCTCGTCAGTCCCGCCCTCCTCGAACGAGAACTCCTCCCCTTCATCGACGACGCCGTCGCCGCCGACGAACGTATCGTCGTCCACTGCCTCGACGGGATCGGCCGCACCGGGCAGGTGCTGGCCGCCTGGCTCGCTCACGACAGGGGCTACGAGCCCGAGCGCGCCATCGAGACGGTCGAGTCGACC
The DNA here is from genome assembly GCF_054504345.1 of Halosimplex yunnanense. Lineage (NCBI taxonomy): Archaea > Methanobacteriati > Methanobacteriota > Halobacteria > Halobacteriales > Haloarculaceae > Halosimplex > Halosimplex yunnanense. Next base: position 590,298 of record NZ_JBTJEL010000037.1, read on the forward strand.
GGCCGCAAACCCCGCGAGCCAGTCCACAGGGGCAACGCCACCGAACAGGAGCTGTACGACCTGCTCGCCGTCTTCGGCTGACGCTCCGGGCCGCCGGCGTGTTCGACGGCGCCGCTCCCGAGAGCGGATGCTGACCCTTATGTCGGGAGGAGCGTAATGTCACGGCAATGACGACGATCAAGGACAGCGTCCACGACCACATCGCGGTCGAGGGCGTCGCGGCGGATCTCCTGGACACGCCGCCCGTCCAGCGGCTCCGCCGGGTGAAGCAACTCGGTACGGTCACCTACGTCTATCCCTCCGCCAACCACACCCGCTTCGAGCACTCCCTCGGCGTCTACCACCTCGCTACCGAGGCGCTTTCCCACCTCGGCATCGAGGGCCAGCAGGCCGAACGCGTCCGCGCCGCGGCGATGCTCCACGACGTGGGCCACGCCCCATACAGCCACAACATCGAGGACATCATCCACCGCCACACCGGGAAGTACCACGACGACGTCGGGGACCTCCTCGGGAGCGGCCCGGTCGCGCGCGTCCTGACCGACCACGGGCTGAACCCCGACAGCGTCGCGGGGCTCGTCGCCGGCGACGGCGAACTCGGCCAGATCGTCTCGGGCGAACTCGACGTCGACCGGATGGACTACCTCGTCAGGGACGCCCACCACACGGGCGTCTCCTACGGGACCATCGACGCCGAGCGGCTCGTGCGGGCGCTCCGGTTCGTCGACGGGGAACTCGTCCTCGACGAGGGCAACGTGCAGGCCGCCGAGAGCCTCCTGCTCTCGCGCGCGCTGATGAACCCGACCGTCTACAGCCACCACGTCTCCCGCATCGCGAAGGCGATGCTCCGCCGGGGGACCCAGCGGCTGCTCGTCCACACCGATATCGACGGCGAGAAACTCCGCCGGATGGACGACTACGAACTCCGGGTCGCCCTCCGCGAGTGCGAGGCGACGGCGGCGTTCGCCCACCGCCTCGACCGCCGGGATCTGTACAAGCGGGCTGTCTGGGCGGAGATGGAAGCGGTCCCCGAGTCCCTGATCGACGCGGACCACGAGACGATCCGCGAGCGCGAGGAGGAGGTGGCCGCGGAGGCGAACGTCGACCCGGACGCGGTGGTCATCGACGTGCCGCCCCGGCCGTCGATGCGGGAGTCCAGCAGTCGCGTGCTCGTCAACGGCGAAGTGCGCCGACTCGGCGAGCAGTCGACGCTCGTCAGCGCGCTCCGGGCGGCCCAGCACGACCAGTGGCGGCTGGGCGTGTACGCGCCCGAGGAGTCCGCCGAACGGGTCGGTAACGCGGCCGTCCGCGTGCTCGGTCTCGACCTGGAAGACACCAGAGTCCGCGACGTGCGGCCGGGCGTCCACGCGACCCTCGACGACTTTAACTGAGGCCACGGGAGTCACTCTGTAATGACCGACTCCACGACGTTCACCGGAACCGTCCTGCGCGGTCGCGAGTTCGAACCGGTCGAGGGTCGCGTCGTCGTCGAAGACGGCGAGATCACAGCCATCGAGGAGGAGTCGACCCACAGCGACGACGTCATCCTGCCCGCGTTCGTCAACGCTCACACCCACATCGGCGACTCCATCGCCAAGGAAGCCGGCGGCGGCCTCTCGCTGGAGGAACTCGTCGCGCCGCCGGACGGCCTGAAACACCGCCTGCTCCGGCAGGCCAGCACCGAGGAGAAGGTCGAAGCGATGCACCGCTCGCTGCAGTTCATGGTCGAGTCCGGGACCGCGGCCTTCATCGAGTTCCGTGAAGGCGGCGTCGAGGGGGTCGAAGCCATCGAGCGCGCCGCGGACGGCCTCGACGTCGATCCGGTGGTCCTCGGGCGCGAGACGGTCGCGGCGATGGAAGCGAGCGACGGGTTCGGTGCGAGCGGGGCCAACGACGCCGACTTCTCCCGCGAGCGCAACGCGACCGCCCGCGCCGGGAAGCTGTTCGGCATCCACGCCGGCGAGGTCGACGCCTCGGACATCAACCCCGCCCTGGACCTCGACCCGGACTTCCTGGTCCACATGGTCCACGCCGAGGACCTGCACCTCGATCGGGTCGCCGACAGCGAGATCCCCGTCGCGGTCTGCCCGCGCTCGAACCTCGTCACCGACGTGGGTTTCCCGCCGATCGCCGAGTTGCTCGAACGGACGACGGTCGCGCTCGGGACCGACAACGTGTTCCTCAACAGCCCGTCGATGTTCCGAGAGATGGAGTTCACCGCGAAGATCGCGGACGTGAGCGCCCGCGACGTCCTCCGGATGGCGACCGTCAACGGCGCGGAGATCGCGGGGCTGAACACTGGACTGGTCGAACCCGGTCGCGACGCGAACCTGCTCGTCCTCGACGGCGACTCGGACAACCTCTCCGGCGCGAAGGATCCGGTCCGCGCCGCGGTCCGGCGTGCCGGCGTCGCCGACGTGTCCGAGGTGTACCTCTCCGGGCAGTGAGCGCCGGGCGCGTTCCTGCCCGGGAACTGTGCTCGGTGGCCTTGGAGATACAGGCTCGCTGTTGAACCCGTTCCCGACCCTACTCCGGACGCGATGTCACTCTCAGAGACCGTCTCCAAGATCGACCGGCTGAGCGACGAGCAGCGAGACTGCATCGAGAATTGCAACGAGGCCGCCGAGGTCTGCGAGTGGTGCGCCGACGAGTGTCTCGGCGACTCGGACATGGAGGAGTGCGCACGACTCTGTCGCGACGTCGCCGACCTCGCGTCGCTGCACGCACGATTCATGGCTCGGGGCTCGGCGCGAAGCGGCCAGCTCGCCGAGGCCTGCGCGGACGCCTGTGAGGCGTGCGCCGACGAGTGCGAACAGCACGACGCCGACCACTGCCAGGTCTGTGCCGACGTCCTCCGGGAGTGCGCCGAGTCCTGCCGGAGCATGGCCGGCGCCTGATCGGACCGACGCCTACGTCGCTGACCCCGCTGTAGCCCGGCGATCTCCGTCCGTCTCCCGTTTTTCGCGCCTCGCCGAGTTCGGCGCTGCCGAAGTGTTTTACGGCCGCATGTGGTATTTGGTAGCATGGGCATCTACGAGACGATCCTCCTGCCGACGGACGGGTCGGCGGGGATCGAGCGGGTGATCGACCACGCGGGGGAGCTAGCGCGGGTCCACGACGCGTCGATCCGGGGGCTGTACGTCATCGACGCGACGAGCTTCACGGGGCTGCCGATGGAGACGTCCTGGGAGGGGGTCCGGACGGTGCTCGAATCGGAGGGAGAGACGGCGCTCGAACAGTTGCGGCGGGTCGCGCCCGACGACGTCCCGGTCGAGACGACGACCGTCGAGGGGACGCCGAGTACGGAAATCGTCCGCTACACGCGCAAACAGCCCGTGGACGTGGTCGTGATGGGCACTCACGGCCGCGGCGGGATCGACCGGCTCCTCCTCGGGAGCGTCGCCGAACGGGTGGTCCGGAAGTCGGCCGTCCCGGTGGTGACGGTCCCCGTCAGCGGCGCGGCTGCCGCCGTCGAGTCGGAAGCGGCCGGAGAGGCAGAGCCCGCCACCGAGCCGGAGAGCGTCACCGAACCCGACGCGGACCCGACGCCGAGCGTCGAAGGGTCCTGACCGAGACCCAGCGCGAGAACGAGACGCTCCCCTTTTCGCAGTCACTCCACCGGCCGGAGGTGCTCGCAGTCGCCGGCGGTCACGGTCACTCGTTCGTCGCCGGTGTCGACGACGAGCGTGCCCGGGAACGCCACGTCGACGGCGTCGCCCACGACCTCGCCGCCGGGCGTGTCGACACGCACGCGCTTGCCCAGCGTCGTCGCGTGCTCCCTCCACGCCGGGACGACCGCGTCCAGATCCCCTCGCAGGTCGTCAAATTCTTCCAGCACCCGCTGGGTGAACACCCGCCGGTCCACGTCGCCGGCTTCGGCACGGAGCGTCGTCGGCTCGGCCTCGCCGGGCAAGGCCGCTGGGTCGACGTTCGCGTTGATCCCGATCCCGGCGGCGATCCACGAGACGCGGTCCGCCTCGCCTTCCATCTCGGTCAGGATCCCGGCCAGCTTCCGCTCGGGAGTCTCGCCGTCGCCGCCGGTCCCGTCGTCGGCGTCCGGCACGACGACGTCGTTGGGCCATTTGATCCGAGCGTCGACCCCGGCCTCGCGGGCCGCCCGCGTGATCGCGACCGCGGCCGCGAGCGTGTACGCCGGGGCGTGCGTGGCGGGGACCTCGGGCCGGGTGAGGACGCTCATCCAGATCCCCCCGCTCGGGGAGGACCACTCGCGGTCCAGCCGGCCGCGTCCGCCCGTCTGCTCGTCGGCGAGGACGACGACGTCGTCGTCGCCCGCTTGCGCGAGGTCGCGCGCTCTGGCGTTCGTGCTCGGGACGGAGTCGTGGAACTCCACCTCGAAGGGGGCTTCCAGCCCGTACTCGACGGTCGCGGCGCCGAACTCGGGGAACTCGTCGATGGCGTAGCCGTCGGCGCCGCTCTCGACTTCGAACCCCTCCTCGCGGAGCGCCTCGACGTGTTTCCAGACCGCGGCCCGCGAGACGTCCAGTCGCTCGGCCAGCTCCGGCCCGGTGACCGGCCCGTCTGCGAGCGCGTCGAGGACGCGCTCTCGCGTCTCCTGCATGCTCCGGAGTTGCGCGCGCCCGGTTGTAAGTGGTCCGGAGCGCGGCGGTCCTCGGTGCGGTCGCTCGTTCCCTACTCGATCTCGTCGACTGCCACGGCGCGGTCCTCCTCGGCGGACTGCAGCGCCGCCTCGACGACCCGGTGGACGGCGAGCGCGCTCGCGAAGTCCGAGGGGTGGTCCTCGCGCTCGCCAGAGAGGCACTCGGCGAGAATCTCGTAGAGCCGGCCGGTTGACCGGCCGTCAGGGTCGAAGCCATCGACTTCGACGCGGTCGCGGCCGTCGTCGCCGTAGCGGGCGCTGGCGTGGCTGCCGAGGACGAACTGACCGTGACCCTCGGTCCCGACGACGTCGAGGCGGTACTCCAGCCAGAAGGTGTCGGCCTGCGCGGGCACGTCCGGCGCGTCGGGCCCGAAGTGGAGTGTGGCCGTCCTGTTCGCGGGATATTTCACCTCGAGCAGTGCGTCGGACGGCTCGACGTCGGCGTGCCAGTCGTCGAACGGATGCTCGCCCCACTCGGCGTGGGCGCGGACCCCCGCGTGGTCCGTCCCGAGTAGCCAGTTGACGGCGTGGATGAAGTGCGTCCCGTGCTCGTAGAGGCCGCCCTTCGTCGAGCCGACCAGCCGCTCCACCTCGCCGAGTTTGCCCTCGTCGATCCACCGCTTCAGCGCCTGCAGTTCCTCGCCGTAGACGTGCTGGTGACAGACCGTGACGCGCGCATCACTCTCGGCCACGAGGTCGGCGATCTCGACCACTTCGTCGTGGGTGACCGCCACCGGCTTCTCGAACAGCAGCGAGTCGGGTTCGTGGGCCAGCACGTCGGCGATCACGTCCCGACGGACGGTCGCCGGCGTGACGAGCGTGACGTGTCTCGGCGCCTCGGCGTCCAGCGCCTCGTCCAGATCGGTGTAGACCGTCGGGACGCCGAACTGTTCGGCCGTCTCGCGGGCCGCCCCTTCGTCGAGGTCACAGACCGCGGTGACCTCGAAGCGGTCGCTGTCGTGTAGGGCGCGAGCGTGGGTCTGCCCGCGATTTCCACAGCCGATCTGGACGGCGGTGTGCGTCGACATGGTCGTCCCGTCTCCCGGCGGCACCATGAGAGTTCGCTCCGGGGAAGATGTGGGTTCGCCCCGGTGAAGGGTCGGCGGCGCGTCACTCCGGGTCGGCGAGGCGTTCGCTCTCGTCGGTCCGGGAGTCCAGAGCGAACTTGTCGTCCGCGTCTCCGTCCACGTCGAGTCCGAGTTCGCTCGCCGCGCAGTCGAGACAGTAGTAGTTCTCCTCGCCGTCGCTCGTGGCGACGGTGACGCCGGCGACGACCGTCTCTTCGCGGTAGCGACGGCAGAGACCTGATTCGACGGGATCGTCGCAGACGACGCAGGGTTCGTCGCTCCCCTCGTCCGGTCGGATCGCCCGGCGCTCGACCACGGGAGCACGGCCGAACCGAGTGAGACGGTGGCGACGTTCGAATCGGGGATTCACCGCCACGCCGGCGACGAGCGCGACCAGCGAGAGGGCGAGCACGACGGCCGCTGGCTCGACCGAGTACATCGTTCCGCCGAGCGCCCGTCCGACGACGGTGACGATCCCAATCAGTCCCAGCCAGACGAGCAGCCAGCCCGCGGCCCCGTACATGAGCCCGGCGACCTCGTCGGCCAGTCGGACGCGCGAGTCGTGGCCCTCGGCCATACCGGCGGTTCGGCCGTGACGGTAAAATCCCTTGTCGTTTCAGTGACTGTATCGCCCGCGCCGGTCACTCCCGGAGTTCGAACCCCAGTAGCTCCGCGAGCGCGTTCGAGGCGGCGAGACCGAGCATCAAGACGGTATACATCACGAGGCCCGCGACCAGGAAGACGACGAGCATGCTGGCGACGACGACCGGCGTCGTGATCTCGGCGACGAGGCCGGCGCCGACCAGTGCGTCAGGGAGCCAGACAATGCCGCGGAGCGCGATGGCGACGCCAGCGGCGACCGCGACCACGAGGTTCGTGAGGAGGAGGACGATGCCCAGCCCGGCCCGCCACAGCGACCCGTCTTCGCCGTCCGACACGGTCAGTCGATCACGAACATCGTGTCGCCCATGTCGACGGAATCGCCCTCGGCGACCTCAACGCGAGTGACGGTGCCGGCGCTCTCGGCGACGATGTCGTTCTCCATCTTCATCGCTTCGAGGACGCAGAGGACGTCACCCGCGGCCACCTCGTCGCCCTCGGCGACGTTGACTTCGAGGATGGTCCCCTGCATCTCCGCAGCGACCTCCTGGCCCTCGGCGGCGACGCCGCCGGAGTCGCCGTCGGACCCGCCGCGGCCCGGCTGGGGTCGCTGGGCCTGGCCGCCGCCGGCGCCGTCACCGCCGGTCGGGATCGCCGGCGCGCCGCGCTCTTCGAGGTCGACCTCGAAGCGCTTGCCGTTGACCTCGACCGTGAACTCCCGCTCGACGACCTCTTCCTCGTCGTCGCCGCCGCCGCTCGGTTCGCTCCCGGCGCCCCAGCGCTCCTGGGCCTCGTCGATGCGCTCGGGGTCGAGGTCCTCGTCGAGGTACTTCGTGGTGTGGCGGCCTTCGAGGAACGTCTCGTCGGTGAGCATCAGCCGGTGGAACGGGATGATCGTCGGGAAGCCCTCGATGGTGTAGTCGGCGAGGGCGCGCTTGCCGCGGGCGATGCACTCCTCGCGGTCCTCGCCCCAGGTGATGAGCTTCGCGACCATCGAGTCGTAGTCGGTGACCAGATCGTCGCCCTGTCGGTGGGCGTCGTCGACCCGGACGCCGATGCCGCCCGGCGTGTCGTACACCTCGTACTCGCCGCCGGTGGCCGGCGCGAAGTCGGTGGCGGCGTTCTCGGCGTTGATCCGGAACTCCATCGCGTGCCCTTCGAGTTCCACCTCGTCCTGGTCGAAGGTGAGTTCCTCCCCGGAGGCGATCCGGATCTGCCACTTGACGAGGTCGATGTCCGTCAGCTCCTCCGTGACGGTGTGTTCGACCTGGATGCGCGTGTTGACTTCGAGGAAGAAGAAGTCGGTGTCGGCGTCGAGCAGCCCCTCGTCGTTGCGCTCCTCGTCCTCGACGAGGAACTCGAAGGTGCCGGCGTTGTAGTAGTCGCCGGCGTCGGCGCCACGGCGGGCTGCCTCCCGGATCTGCTCGCGGAGTTCGTCGGTCAGCGCGGGGCTCGGCCCCTCCTCGATGACCTTCTGCTGGCGCCGTTGCAGCGAGCAGTCCCGCTCGCCGACGTGGCGGACGTTGCCGTGTTTGTCCGCGATGATCTGCACCTCGACGTGCCTGGCGTTGTCGAGGAACCGCTCGATGTAGACGGAGGCGTTCGAGAAGTACGCCTCGCCTTCGCGCTGGGCCGTCTCCAGGGCCTCCTCGGCCTCCTCGGCGCTCTCGACGACCTCCTGGCCCATGCCGCCGCCCCCGCCCTCGGCCTTGATGAGGACCGGGAAGCCGTGCTCCTCGCCGAACTCGACGATCTCATCGGGATCCTCGACGGGCTCGGTCGTACCGGGGACGATCGGCACGTCGGCTTCCTGCATCACCTTACGGGCGTGGGTCTTCTCGCCGAGGCGTTCCATCGCCTCGCTGGACGGGCCGATCCACGTGATCCCCTCGGCTTCCTCGACCTTGGCGGCGAACTCGGCGTTCTCGGCCATGAACCCGTAGCCGGGGTGGATGGCGTCGGCGCCGGCCTGCTCGGCGGCCTCGAGGATCGCCTCCTGGTCGTTGTAGGAGTCGGCCGCGCGGGCGGGGCCGACGTTGTAGGCCTCGTCGGCGTAGCGGACGTGGCCGGCGTGTTTGTCGGCCTCGCTGTAGACGGCGACCGTCCCGACGCCCAGCTCCTCGCAGGCTCGCATGACGCGGACGGCGATCTCGCCGCGGTTCGCGACGAGGACCTTCTCGAACATATGACCCTGTACCGAGCCTCACCCTTTAAATCTGATCGGAATCGGGGATCGGACCCGCCGATTCAGTCCGTGAGGCTGGACTCTCCCGCCCGGGAAAACGACTTTATCCGCCGTGTGCGTTCGCCCCACAGTGACCGACGAGCGAGTTCGCGCGTCCGATGGCGACGCGGTGCAGGTCCTCGACGAGAACGGGCGCGTCCGGGACGGCGCGAGCGTCCCCGACCTGTCCCCGGAGACGCTCGTCGAGATGTACGCGCAGATGCGGCTCGCCCGCCACCTCGACGAGCGGGCGGTGAGCCTCCAGCGCCAGGGCCGACTGGGGACGTACCCGCCGCTGTCCGGACAGGAGGGCGCCCAGATCGGGTCGACGCACGCCCTGCGCGACGACGACTGGATCCTCGACCAGTACCGCGAGCACGGCGCGGTCGTCGTCCGGGGTATCGAACCGGAGTACCTGCTCTACTGGAAGGGCCACGAGGTCGGCAACGCCTGGCTGGCCTCCCGCAACGTCTTCCCGTTGAACATCTCCATCGCGAGCCACCTCCCCCACGCCACGGGGATGGCGTGGGCTGCACGCCTACGGGGTGACGACCGCGTCGTCTGCTGCCACTTCGGCGACGGCGCCACCTCGGAGGGGGACTTCCACGAAGCGCTCAACTTCGCCGGCGTCTTCGACGCGCCCGCGGTGTTCTTCTGCAACAACAACCAGTACGCTATCTCCGTCCCCCGCGAGCGCCAGACGGCGAGCGCGACCATCGCCGAGAAAGCCGAGGCCTACGGGTTTGAGGGCGTCCGCGTCGACGGGATGGACCCGCTGGCGGTGTATCAGGTAACCGAAGCCGCCGCCGAGAAGGCGCGCGATCCGGACGACGGCGAACGCCGCCCCACGCTGATCGAGGCGGAGATGTACCGCTACGGCGCGCACACGACCGCGGACGACCCGTCGAAGTACCGCGACGACGCCGAGGTCGAGCGGTGGAAAGAACGGGACCCGATCCCCCGGATGGAGACGTTCCTCCGCGAGCGCGGTCTACTCGACGACGAGGATATCGACGCTATCGAGGCGGAAAATCGGGAGCGCGTGGCCGACCTGATCGAGGGGGCGGAAGCGTACGAACCCGACGCGGAGGGGTGGTTCGAACACGCCTACGAGGATCCGATGCCGCGCGTCCGCGAACAGCGGGCCTACCTGCGAGGCCTGCGCGAGCGCCATGGCGACGACGCGCTCTTGCGCGACGAGTAAGGGGCCCGTAGCTTCGACTGCCCGCCGTCGACGGCCAGTTTGCCCGTTCCGGGATCGGCTTACTCGATCGCTGTAGCCCGTTACTCGGGACCGCCGTTTCCTTACCCGGCCGAAACCGGTGTATAGCTAAGCCACGTGAGGCCTTTCGGTCGCGTATGGCATACCAAGTAGACTGCAGCGAGGGCGACGGCTTCATGATCCGGTCCGAGGACGAACAGGAGGTCATCGAGCACGTGAAAGAGCACGCCCGGGAGAAACACGACATGGACCTGAGCGACGACGAGGCGCGCGACATGGTCCAGCAGGCGTCCTGACCGACAGATCCGACCGTTTTTCGCCGCCTGTTCCGCCCGGTATCCACAAACGGTTTTGTGTGCCGACGTGCCAGCGAACGGCATGGACACACAGGTGGCTCAGCGAACGACTGCGGCGGTGGTCGAGTGACGGGCGTCTACGAACGCGCGCTGGGCGAGGCGGCCGCGGACCTGCATCCGAAGGTCCGCGACCGCTACGGCCTCGGACCGGACGACGACCACGCGACGGTGGGCCGGGGCCTGATGGACATCACCCGCGGAGCGCTCGCGCTGCCCGTCCTCTACGCGATGCCGCTGCGAAACCTCCTCTTCCCCGAGTCCGGGACCGAAGTTCCGTTCTCGGTGACGACAGTCGGCTTCCGCGACCCGGCGGGCTACGAGGCGCTCACGACCCGCCGCGAGTTCGACTTCGACGGCAAGATCCGGCGGTTCGACTCGCTGACGGTCTGGGACCGTAACCGCGAGCGGCTGTTCGACTTCCTCGGGACGGGCGGCCACGTCGTCTCGGAGCTGCACCCGCGCGTCGAGGACGGCGCGCTGGTCGTCGAGGGCGGCAAGCAGTGGACGCGCGTCGGCGGCCGATACCTCCCGACGCCCGGGCCGCTGGCGGTCGACGTGACGGTCCGGGACCGCTACGACGAGGCCGACGAGCGCTTCTCCGTCACCGCGACGGTCGAGAGCGGAGTGGCCGGGCACATCCTCGGCTACGAGGGATCGTTCACGCAGGAGCGCCGGGAGATGGCCGTCGTCCCCGACGATCTCAAGCCGACGACCGGGATCGATCCGCTCCCGCCATGAGCGAGCGGCTCGGCGCCGAAGCGGCGTCGGACGAGGGGCTCGCCGTCGGCAGTGTCGCGCTCACCGACCTGAGCGCGCTGCTCGGCGTGGGACTGTGGGCAATCGTCGCGATAGCCGGCGACCTCGGGGAAGCGGCGCGGGCGCTCGCGCTGGCGCCGCTGGTGGTCGTCCCGCTCGGCGTCGGACTCGTCCCGCGAGCGGGATTCGATTCGCGCTCGGGGCGGCTCCTCGACGTCGCGGTCGCGCTCACGCCGGTCGGCGCTCCGCTCGCGGTGGCGTCGCTCGTCGTCGAATCTGGGGCGCTCGCCGCTATCGCGGCCGCGCAGTGGCTGATCGTCACCGGATTCCTCGCACTCGCCGGCGTCTCGCGGGCACTCGACCGCGGCTTCGATCGACCGCTCGCGCTCTCCGAGTTGCTCGTCGAAGCCGGGCTAGCGTACGCGCCGGTCGGTGCCGTCGCGCTCGTCCTCTCCCATCTCGGGATCACGTTCTGGTTCCGCCCCGACATCGTCTTCCTGACCGCCGTCCACTTCCACTTCGCGGGGTTCGCGCTCCCGGTCCTCGCGGGCGTCACGGGAAGATACCTCGGCGGATTCGACGGCCCAGCGCGCCCGATTGCGGGGACGATCCTCGTCGGGCCGGCGCTCATCGCGGTCGGTATCTCGTTCTCGCCACTCGTCGAGGTCGTCGCCGTCGGCGCGTTCACGCTGGCAGTCGCCGGGTTCGGCCTACTCGTCCTCGTCCGGGCCGTTCCGTCACTCGGCGGCGTTGCGGGCGCGCTGGTCGGTCTGTCGGCGCTGGCGCTCCCGGTGTCGATGGTACTGGCGCTCGGCTACGGCGTCGCCGCCTTCGGCGGACCGAACCCGCTCGGCCTGAGCATCGGTCGGATGGTGTCGCTCCACGGGTCACTGAACGCCTACGGGTTCGCGCTCTGCGGGGTTCTCGGGTGGCGCGCCGCTGACCGCTAATCCGACGACGCCAGCCGTGCGGCGTCAGTCGACGCCGTCCCGTTCACCGAGGGCGCGACGACGGAGACCGACTCGTTCGTCCCGTTGGCAGTCGCGTTCTCGACGAACGTCTCGTTGCCGGCGAAGACGACGACCGTCTCGCGAGCGACGCGCTCGGTGGCGAACACGCCGGAGACGCTCTCGTTCCGGCGGTCGGCGAACCGATCGAACGCTGCGGCGAACTCGTCGGCCTCCGACGCGTTCTCCCACCGGAGCGCCCACGCGATGCCCCTCCGGCGTTCATTGGACGTGGCCGAGAAGGTCAGACTCCGATCATTGTCCCAGCCGTTTGCCGCCGAGTCTGCGACCGCCCTCTCCAGTTCGAGCCGCAGGAGTTCCCTGACGAGGAGTTCCCCTCGTCTGTCGGCTCCCGAGGGGAAGTGGCCGGTCTTCGCGGCCCAGAACTCGGACTCGCTCGCGTCGATCGTGAGGTGTCCGAGCGAGACGCTTCGCCCGGGGTGGAGGACCGCTTCGGTCGTCCCCGGCGGGCTCGACAGGACCGATTCGAGGTCCGCCGGGGCCGTCACCTGCGAGTCGACGTACGACGCGCCGGCGAGATAGTGGGAAGTGGTCAGCCTGAGTGCGGCGTTCCCGTTCTCGTAGTCGGTCCGGGTTTCCTTGCTATCGCGGACCGCATCGGTGTCGTACTCGTCGACGTAGGCGTCGGTGACGTAGACTGCGGCGCCCTCGGTGACACTGGTTGCGGCGCGCTGTTCGTCTTGGGGGACGCTTTCGAGCCCGGTCGGCCACCACCGCTTCTGAAGGTGAACGTGGTGTGCGAACTCGTGTGCGAGGACCTTCTCGGGGTGATCGGCGCCCGCATCCAGCAGTACGTCCCCGCTCTGCCTGGCCTGGCCCGCCGTCGTGACGTTCCCGGTCACGCCGAACGCCCGGTAGAACGGCGCGGGGAAGGCCTCGATCTGCCGGGATTCGTACTCCGTGACGGTGACCGTCGGTGAGTCGACCTCGACGCCGTGGAGCCGTTCGATCCGGTCGAGGACGCGGTCGGCGTCCACGGGGAGGTTCTTTCCGCGGACTGCAACGCTCTCGTCGGAACCGCCACCGTCGGAGGCACCGGCCGACGAATCCGAGTCTGGGGGCGACGCCGTCGGATGCTCCGTAGAGGTGGCGGTCGCTGTCGGTTCGTTGCGGTCGGTGGGTGTCGCGTCTGTCACCGCCGACGTCGAGGCGGGCGACTGATCGCCGGTTCCGCTCAGGACGTTACAGCCTGCGGTCGTCGCAAGCAGTGCGAGACAGATCGCGGCGATCGAACGCTTCTGTGTGCTGGTGAACATCGATAGCGGGGATGGCTACGACAGACCGATCGTATCGCTGTCACGTATGGCTGCCGATCTCCGAAAAAGGTTGCTTTAGCGACCCTGGAGCGGGACTCTACCCTCGACTACAGCGGAATGTTCCCGTGCTTCCGGTCGGGGTGGTCCGTGCGCTTGGTCTCCAGCGTCTCCAGATCGCCGATCAGCCGCGAGCGGGTCTCCGGTGGCTCGATCACGTCGTCGACGAACCCCCGCTCGGCTGCGGTGTAGGGGTTGGCGAACGCGTCGCGGTACTCGTCGATGAGTTCCTGCCGTTTCTCCTCGACCTGTTCGGCCGCGTCGAGTTCGTCGTCGTAGAGGACGTTGACGGCCCCCTCGGGACCCATCACGGCGATTTCGGCGGTCGGCCACGCGTAGTTCACGTCGCTGCCGACGTGCTTCGAGGACATCACGTCGTAGGCGCCGCCGTAGGCCTTCCGGGTGATGACGGTCATGAGCGGCACGGTGGCCTCGGAGTAGGCGTACAGCAGTTTCGCGCCGTGTTTGATGATGCCGCCTTTCTCCTGATCCTTGCCGGGCATGAACCCGGGCACGTCGACGAAGGTGAGGAGTGGAATGTTGAACGCGTCGCAGAAGCGGACGAACCGCGACCCCTTCAGCGAGGAGTCGATGTCGAGCGTCCCGGCGTTGACCCGCGGCTGGTTGGCGACGACGCCGACCGGGCGGCCGTCGAGGCGCGCGAACCCTGTCAGGAGGTTTCGAGCGTAGCGCTCGGCGACTTCGAAGAACGAATCCTCGTCGACGATGCCGTCGATGACCTCGTGCATATCGTAGGGCTTCTGCGGCGCCTGCGGGACCACGTCGCGGAGCCCCTCGTCCGCCCGGTCGGGGTCGTCCCACGGTTCGACGCGCGGCGGGTCCTCGGCGTTGTTCGCGGGGAGATACGAGAGCAGATAGCGGATGTCGTCGAGCGCCTCCTCCTCCGCGGCGGGTGCGAAGTGCGCGACGCCCGAGTCGCCGGTGTGGGTCGCGGCCCCGCCGAGTTCGTCGAAGGACACCTCCTCGCCGGTGACCGTCTCGATGACGTCCGGCCCGGTGATGAACATGTGGCTGGTCTCCTCGACCATGAAGATGAAGTCCGTGATGGCCGGGGAGTAGACGGCGCCGCCGGCGCACGGTCCCATGATCGCCGAGATCTGGGGCACCACGCCCGAGGCCAGCTGGTTGCGGTGGAAGATGTCGGCGTAGCCCGCCAGCGCGTCGACGCCTTCCTGGATGCGTGCGCCGGCGGAGTCGTTGAGGCCGACGATGGGCGCGCCGGTCTCCATCGCCTTGTCCATCACCTTGCAGACCTTCTGGGCGAAGGCCTCGCCGAGCGACCCTCCCATGACGGTGAAGTCGTGGGCGAACACGAAGACCGTGCGGCCGTCGACCTCGCCGTAGCCGGTGACGACGCCGTCGCCCGGGAACGACTGCTCCTCCATGTCGAAGTTCGTCGAGCGGTGCTCGCGGAGCGCGTCGATCTCGACGAAGGTGCCGTCGTCGAGGAAGTAGTCGATCCGCTCGCGGGCGGTCATCTTGCCCCGATCGTGCTGGGCCTCGATGCGCTCCTCGCCGCCGCCCTTCCGGGCGCGTTCCTTGCGCTCGCGCAGGTCCTCGATGTCCTCGTCGTGGGTCACGGCCGATCACCGCGGGCCGGCGTCGAGTGAGTCATGGAGACACATCGGGAGTCCGGGAAAAAAGCGTTACCCGATTGGCTACCCTCGAACCGCGCGAAAGCGAAACGTTGATTCGCTGTCGTGTCGCTGTCCGGACGTATGACTGCAACGGTTCGGAGCGCAGTGCTGCTGGCGTTCGTCGGAACGCTCGTGGTGACTGCGGGGTGTCAGGGTGTGATGACCGACCGCGAGGTGGAGACGGCGACGAGCGCTGGAGCGGACGCGACTCCGGAGGCGACCGACGCCGCGTCGGCGGAGACCGCTCGCGCCGATGCGAACGGATCGGCGACCGGAACCGCGACCGAGACTACCGGGAGCACTGTGGGGGGTGATGAATCTGCGATCTGGGACTCACACCTGTCCGCCCTTCGTGCCGCAGGGAGCGCGACGGTCAACACGACGACGGTCCAGACCATCCGCACCGGTAACCGTACCGTCACGCGGACGCAGGTCCGGCTCGGTCGGGTCGACTTCGGAAGCGGGCGCGCGTACACCCGGCTCGACCCGCTTTCCGGCGGCGTCAGGGAACGATATCGCAACGGGAGCGGAGCGACGTTCACCCAGACTGGACTCGGCAAGTTCTTTGGGCCCGAGCGTAGCGACGCGATCAATACGACGCAGATCCTGACGGTGACCCGTGGCAATCCGGACGCCCTCGAACGGAGGGGTTCGGGAACGGTCGACGGGTTCGACGGGACCGTCTACACGGCCGACTCCTACACCGGGCTCTGGAACGATTCCACCGACGTTGACCCCGAGAACGTCACGGCGTTCAACCTGACCTACGTCGTCGACGACGCGGGATACGTGAAGTACTTGGGAGTGACCGTCACCGTCGAGATCGAGGATCGGCAGCTCGTCCACTCCGCTAGACGGCGGTTCACCGAGGTCGGGTCGACTACCGTCTCGGAGCCCGACTGGCTGAACGAGGCGAAAGCTGTCGCCGCCCGACCCGACTCCGACGACATCGTGACGCGGACCTACAACGCGACGGGTGAAGACGGCCGGGTAGAGATGGACGTGACCGCGACGCATGGTGAACTCGACGGGTACGCCACCGTCGGGCCGGAGGTCAGCTCCAATCCGATGTTCCGGAACGAGTTCCTGAACCGCTACCGCGTCGGCGAGATCGCGCGGTACTACTTCTCGCTCGATACGGTTGAATCGGTCACGATCCGGGTCCACTACGACGACGACGCCGTCGAAGACGGGAACGAGTCGACGCTCCGACTGGCCACGCTGAACCGGACGACACAGCTGATCGAGCCGGTCGACACGACCGTCGACGCCGAACACGACACGGCGTCGGTGACGTTCACGAACGAGGCGTCGCTCAACCAATACCAGGGGGAGACCTTCCTGCTACTGCAGTGGTCGCAGTACGTCTCGGGACTGCAAGAGCGGGACGACCGGATGGACTCCGGCCCGAACTCGCTGACCAGTCCGGGACGCGAAACCGGCGGAGTTTAGACGCCGCCGCCACTCCGGCCTGACGTGAAGAACGTCACGGCCCGACAGTCGAACCCCTTCGGCTTCTCGCCGCCGTGTGAACCGTTCGTCGCCGGCTACGGCGACGCGAACGCGGACTTCCACGTCGTCGGCGACCATCCCGGCGTTCACGGCGGAGCCGAGACGGGCTACCCGTTCACGGAGTTCGCCGCCAGCGAGCGACTGCAGCGTGCCCTCGCCGAGGGCGGCCTGCTGGCCGAGACGGGCGAACCCCCCGTCGTCGAGAAGACCTTCTTCTCGTATCTCTACCCCTGCGTGCCCGACGGCGTCCCGAGCGAGCGGGACTACGCCGAGGTGGAGAACATCTTCGACTCGGAGATCCGCGCTATCACCGCTCACGTCCTCCTGCCGGTCGGCGAGCGCGCGACTCGCCACGTCTTCGCGAACATGAGCGCGCGACCGCCCGAGGACGTCGACGTGGAGGCCCAGCACGCGACCGAGATCCCCGGCAGCGGGTGGCTCATCGTCCCCGTCAAGGACCCGGCCGAGTGGTCCGACGAAGACGAGGAGGCGCTCGTCGAGTCGCTGATCGAGTTGCGCCAGCGCGACTACGTCCGCCGGGCGGACCTCGGCCGGTTCCTGCCCGACGACGACCCGTACATGGTGCGGTAGGCGCAGCCGGTCCCGGAAGGCCGCGCGTCGAGACCGAACGCTCTGGCACCGGTTCGCGACGGTCGCCCGTCAGTCCCAGTGGTACACCGTGATCCGGACCTCCTCGGTAGAGACTGCGTCGGCGAGCGCTTCCGGCGAGATATCGGCGTCGAAGGTCCGACGCATGTCGTCGGCGATTATCTCGCTCAGCCCAGCGGCCAGCCGCTCGTTCGCCTCGGTCGCGTCCGCGCCCCGGCGACTCAGCGGATCGCTGGGGTCGTCCGGATCGAAGTCGGGATCGCGCTCGCTCTCGACTATCGCGGCGAGTTGCTGATACCGATACGTCGTCAACGCGCGGTCGAACTGATCGCGTTCGAGTGCCATCTCGGTCTCCGCCGGGGGGAAGTACCCCGCGACGATCCGCTCGGCGATCAGGTCCGCGACGGGTTCGAAGCTCCGGCTGGCACCGTACGCCGCTCGAACCTCGTCCTCGGTGACCTCGGGAAACCCGTTCGTGACGGTGATCGTCGTCGTCTCGACGTCCTCGTCGTTCGGGACAGCCTTACCGACGCTTACACGCCCCTCGATCCCCGAACGGTCGTACGGGCGCCAGAGCGAGACCACGCGTACGCTTTCTTCGGTGGCTGTCACGGCGTTGAGCACGTTACCCCGAACGGCGTCCGTGAACTGCGCTCCTTCGGCTGTCAGCGGGTCGCCGTCGATACGTACGTCAGCGACTGCTGCGTCGGCCAGCAGTCCGGTCAGCGACCCGTATCGCTGCCGTTCGAACCGCGACACAGGGTACCCGTCGTTCGCGAAGTCGGGATCGCTCGCGACCGGCCTGAGCGTGTAATCCACCGTCGCGGTGGCGGCCTCGAGCGTGTCGGCGACGTGTTCGGACGACCGCAGGTCGTCGCTCGACTCGTCTGAGACGACGAACGTCCCGACGAGGAACACCGAGGCGCTCACCATCAGTAGCGCCATCGACACGTCGACGACTGTCGATATCCCCCGTTCGTTCACGCTTCGTCACTCCCGGGGGAGCAGTGACCACAGTCCCCTCGGTCCGAGTGGGCGACGATCGGCCCCGCCCCTGCGGAGGATGTCGTCGAGAGTCGGCGTCTGTGGCCCGTTTTCATATCGAATCTGGCCGACCCCAGCTATATAAAATTCTACACGCCCGGCCGCCACACCTGTCAGCCAACGGCATTTTTAAATATCAGTCTCTGAGAACACAGGTATCGAACGAATGTTGGGGCGGAGCTAATGGGTGGAAAGGGGGTAGTCTCGATAGCGAGTAGCGAGCGCGCGCGGATTCCCTTCGCTCTCATCGGTGTGTTCCTGCTACTCGGGAGCTCGATGCTCGTGGCCGCGTTCCAGACGCGACCGGAGCCGCAAGTGAACGTCGACGTGAGCGAGACGATCGACCGTGCGGCCGCCAGCGCACAGGGGGAACTCCGGGAATCGCTCGTGACGGCGAGCGAGCGAGCCGCCAGAGAGCCGATGACGCGGGCGGCAGACACCGAGTTCGGACGCGTACTGGCGGACGGCGATCCGGACGCAGCCGACCGAGAGACGGTGTTCGTCAGATACGTGAAGCTGCTCGTCTACATGCAGGCACACGAACAGGTGACAAGCGTGGATCAGCCGGTCGGCGACGAGACTCGGGCGCGTGTCTCGCTGTCGCCGGTGACTGACGCCAGCGACGCCGCGGCGGCGATCGACGCCGTCACCCTCCACGTCGGCGGGGAGGACCTCTCGTACGGTGACAGCTACACCGACAGCCTCGGCCACGGGAAAGTTCGGGCGACGATCGACGGCGTCAGCATGGAAGCGGTCCGCGACGGCGAGGTCGTCGCGAGCGACACACGGCCGGTCACGGTGACCGTCGGAACGCCCCTCTTCCAGCTCTATCACCGCACGACCATGTACGAGCGCCAGCTGAACATGGACTTCGGCAACGCCGGAACGGGCGAGTACGAGGGGCTGGGGAAGTACCTCGGCGGGCGGCTGGCCGCCTTGAGTTACACACGCGGGTACGCCCAGAACGAGGGGGCGCCGGTCCGGGAGGTCGTGGCCCAGCGCCACGTCGAGACGATGGCGAACGACGCGATCTTCGCGACGCAACGGCGCGTGTTCGGTCACGA
Source organism: Halosimplex yunnanense (assembly GCF_054504345.1). NCBI lineage: Archaea > Methanobacteriati > Methanobacteriota > Halobacteria > Halobacteriales > Haloarculaceae > Halosimplex > Halosimplex yunnanense. The sequence goes on from NZ_JBTJEL010000037.1 coordinate 609,369, forward strand.
GGACCGGCGGTCGACGGAGACGCTCGCCCGCTCGTACGCGTGCATGCTCGGCCGGGATACGGCGGGGATATACGAGACGGCAAACGGCGGGAGTGACGACGTCGACGCTCTCCTGGACGAAGCGACCGACCGGTCGTACTGCCAGGGAGCGAACGAAATCTACGGCGACTCGAGCGTCTCCTTCGATAGCGCCCCGTCGTGGCGGCAACTCGCGTCCGATACGGCGTACCTCGACCAGCGAGAGACGGTCGGACTCGACGAGACGGCGGAGGTCGTCTTCGGCGAGGCCGCAGTCGAGGATGCCGTCGAGACGGCGATAGACCGCGTCTACACGGTGGACGTCGGAACCGACGCGTCGGTGGAAACGACCGTCCGTTCGGGAGACGAGGACGACGAAAACGAACAGCTCCTGCGGCGAGACGTGATGATCCCGAGCGTCGAACGCGTCGCCGACCCGGACTCGACGTCGAGGGAGCGGGACCTCTACGAGGTCCACGTCGTGTTCGTCGGGATGTACGAGCGCGGCGGAACGGAGAGTACCGTCCGCTACGACGTCGACCTGACGGTCACCGGCGAGCACAGCCCGGACGCGCTCACGAGGGATGCGGGGATCGACTACGACTACGAATCCGGACCGTACGGGGCCGACGATACAGTGTACGGATCGAACTACGCGGACGTCCCCGAAACGGCCGCGGAGGCGACTCTCGAGGGCGTCACCGACGCGGACCGGATCCGCACGCAGCTCAAATCGCACATCGAATCGGAGACGACCGGGTCGCACTCCGTGCTGGATTCTCAGGACCTGCTGGACGTGATCACGGCCGGCGACGCGGAGGTCAGGGCCGAACCGACATCGCCCGACGTTCTCAAGGGGTGGCTGGTCGAGGACCTCATCGCACTGGAAGAAGACGTCTCGACCGTTTCGACGACGTTCCCGCGCCACGAACTGCTCGACGACGGGAGCCCCTTCCGGGCGTTGCGCCAGCAGATCGACGACGACCACGACGACGCCTATGTGTATCCGTACCTCGACGGCGAGTACGAGAACGTCCCGGACAAGGTCAGGGCCGAGGCCCGCCTGGAGATGCTGAACCGGCTCAGAACGCGCGTGGACGAGGCGATCGAACAGCACGAACTCCGCAAAACGCGGCTCGACGAGACGCTGGACGGATACGACGGGACGGACCTATCGGATCTGACCGCGTTCACGCGCCGGCAACTCGGTCCGTCGCCGCGCGAGGTGCCGCCGGCGGACGTGCCCGAGAGCGAGTTACTGCGGGAAGAGATCACCGTGGCCGACGGGGAGCCGACCCACCTCACGTTCGACCGGGTCCAGCACGAACAGGTCCCGGCGGTCGACGATCCGACTCACGGGTTCGCACCGCTGTCGGGCGCGGAGGAGAACTACTACACGGCACCCGAGGCGGGCGAGGGGTCTCGTGCGTCGGGCCTGGTCACCGCTGGGAAAGTGCTTCAGGCGGGCAAAGCGACGGATTCGGTGGTCGGTGGGGACTGGGACGACGGGAACGTCGACGCGCTCGAGGACGGGGTCGAGACCGAACTCGACCGGATCGCCGCGTCGGCTGCAACGAGCGCGGCGAGGGTGTTCCCCCTCGGATCCGACGAACTCGAGACGGCTATCCGCGAGGAGATGCGGGAACTGGGATCGACGGAGACGCAGGCGATACGCATGGGTGAGAACGAGACGGCCAGAGCGGTGGTCGCGAGCGCCGTGTCGGACCGGTTCCGGGTCCCGGAAGATTCGGAGTACGACTATCTCGTCTGGCAGTTCAACTCGCACCTGGAGGGGACGATCAAGTACGGTCTCGACAGGTCCACCCGACGCGTCGACGTTACGTCGTCACCGCTCGCTCCCGCGACGCAGGCGCTCGGTGAGCGCGTCCGCGGCCGACTCGACGAGGTCGACGACGACGTGGTCTCCGAACGCCTCGCATCGTCGCTCGACCGTTCGCTCGACGCCCGGGGGACGACCGCAACCGAGGAGCAGTGGCTCCGCAGCGATCTCGACGAGAACGCGTTCGCGCCGAACAGGGCGCCGTCGGGCACCCACCTGATCGACGTGCCGAAGTGGAACGTGCTGACGGCGAACCGCTGGGATATCCGCGTCCGGGGCCAGTACAAGCGATTCGTGGCCGAGTCGTCGGTGAGTACGCCCCGGTCGTCGACCCCGATGCGGTTCGTCCGCGAGCGCGATACGGTATCGATAGACGTCGACGGGTCGACCGTCCGACTCGGACGGACCGAGTCGATCTCGTTCGACGCGCGCGCCCCGCTGGTCGTCGCGGCGCCCTCGGACGGACTCGGCGTCGGCGACCGGACCGCCACTCCGGACCTCTGTTTCGGGTCGTCACCGGTGACCGGGCCGGTACGTGACGAAAGCGACGTCGACGACTGTGCCGACCCGTAGCGACGGCAGTCGGCCCGTCCCGTCCCGTCCCGTCCCGTCCCGTCGCACGGAGCCGGGAGTTTCCCGACGGCAGCCGGCCTTCGGGCCATGGTTCACCGACGACCGCCCGAACGACAGGTCGTAATGTTAGAAACCAGTACATTCTTTATCCGGAGGGAGAATCGGGTAGTATGAACGGTGGGGGTAGATTCGATACGTCGGAGGGGGGACCGACCGGGACCACGCTTCCGGAGTTCCTCGAACCGGCGTCACAGTCGGAGTACGAAGCCGAACGAGTGTGGAAGTACGACGGGACCTCGACGGTCGTGTCGTCGCCGACGGTCGTCGACGATACAGTCTACGTCGGCAACTCGGCGGGGGACCTCCACGCCATCGACCTTGGCACGGGCGAGCAGCGGTGGGTCGGAAACGCCGAACTCAACGTCGCGTCGTCGGTCGAAGCGGCCTACGGGAGGCTGTACGTCACGACCCTGACCGGCAAGGTGTTCGCGTTCGACGCGGAATCCGGGGAGCGACAGTGGTCCGTCGAACTGCAGGGTCGCTACGAGCCCAGGCTGGAGTGGACGTCGTCGCCGACCACACACGGCGGACTGGTACTGGTCGGGATGCACGACGGGAAGCTACACGCGTTCGACGCGGAATCCGGGGAGCGAGCGTGGGACGTCGAGATCGGGTCTGCGCCGATCACCTCCTCGCCGACGGTCGTCGACGGGACCGTCTACGTCGGATCCGATGCCGGGACGCTCTCCGCCGTCGACGCGGCAGACGGGCGGGAGAGATGGCAGTTCGACGACGCCGACGGCGCGCTGACATCACCGACGGTCGTCGACGGGACGGTGTTCGTCGGGAGTCGGGACGCGACGCTGTACGCGGTCAGCGCGGACGACGGTTCCGCGACGTGGTCACTGGAGACGGAGACGGAGATCTGGTCGACGCCGACCGTGGCGGACGGCCAGGTGTTCTTCGGGAACTCCGACCCGTACGGACAGCAGGTCCACGCGGTCGAGGCGTCGTCCGGGACGGAACGCTGGACCGCCAGTGCCGAGGGGAACGTCTACGCGTCGCCCACGGTCGTCGACTCGACGCTCTACGTCACCGGCTGGTCGGGGTTCGTCTACGCGTTCGACGTCGAGAGCGGCGACCGACTGTGGCGCTTCGAGACCAGCAACGACGCCATCTACTCCTCGCCGACGGTCGTCGACGGCGTGCTGATCGTCGGTGACCGGGACGACGAACCGGCGGTACACGCGATACGGACCGACACCGACGGAACCAGCGAGGGTGCCCGCGCCGCGTGTGAGACACTCGGGTACTTCGCCGAGAGCGCCGGCGAACCGTTCGAGGCGGGCACTACTGCTCCGGGGACCGGACAGGCGCGAACCGACGACGGAACGCCGTCCGGAGCATCCGATACCGCCTCCGACGCCGGCACCGCCTCCGAATCGAGAGCCGACGTGGAGACGGACGCCGCTTCCGCACCGACCGGACCGACGGACGCCGGGACGCCGGCACGGTCCGGCGAAACGGAGTCGACGGACGCGAACGACGACGGCGACGACGGGATCGGTCTGCTCTTGCCGGGGTTCCTCGGGTCTTCCGCGGCTCTCGGCGGCGGATACCTCTTCTGGCGGGACGGGGACGACGAGAACGACGGCGAGTGACCCGTCGACTCCCGCAGGAGTCCCGGCCATTGGATGCCGGAGCTGACGGTGTATAGAGGGGCCACGCGCCCTTTCCGATACGTTACCGTCGCAAATCACGTACCGTTTATATTAAGTAGTTACTGGTAAGCACCTTGATGTATACATGCAGGGGAACGGGGAGGACGTGGATAGACGAGAGATACTTCAGGCGCTCGCGGCCGGTATGGGTGCTCTGTCACCGCTCACCGGGCATGCGACGGCGTCGGGGGCCGGGGGACAGGTTGGGACCGAGGTCTCGAACGCCGGCGTGCAGCGGGACGGCGTGCCGACCGGGTTTGGAATGGCGGAAAGGGGCCCGACACAGCCGGATTTCGACTTCGACGTGCTCGACTACGTGGACGAGGACGTACCCGAGGACCCCGAGGAGCAGCTAAACTCGGTGGTCACCCGGGTGGCTTCGAACCTCGGGGCGGAGGTCGTCAGAAACCTGCAGAACTGGCTGATGGGTAGTCTCGACCAGCTAGACTCCGTCGTATCCGCTGTCAAAGACTGGATCACGGACAGCGTCCCGACCGTCGTCGAGGACATCGAGTTCCTGCTCGACGAGGGCAACGCCCTGCTGGAAGAACTCCGGAACGTCGATCCCAGCAAGGACGAGACACCGACGCCGACGCCGACGTCGACGCCCAGCGGCTCGTTTTTCGGGGCGGGCGCCGCGGCGAGTCCGGCCAGCACTGAGACCAGTTTACCCGGCCTCGGTGTGGTCGACGAGATCACCAGTGAAGTGAGTGAGTGGGGGGAAGACGCCTGGGAGGCCGCCCGTTCGCAGATCGAAGAGGTGCCCGCGCATATCAGCGACACTTACGGAAGTGTCAAGGACTTCGTCGAGGAGCGCCTCCAGGACGGTGTCAGCGGGCTACTGAAGACGCTGGCGGAGGAGATCAAAGACCGGCTCCTCGAACCGTTGTTCACCGTTACGGACGGTACGAAGACGGTGCTTGACGCGAGCGACGAGACGTTCTCGCCGTCGTTTCCGGCGCTCGACATGGCCCTGCCCTTCGAGTTCGAAACGCCGTTCGAGGAAGGCGACCCTTCCTGGCCTGTCATCGATACGATGGACGCCGACGTGAGCGAGTCGGATCGACGGGACGTGTCGACTCTCACTGGCGTCGACAGGCTCGCGGACCGCGATTTCGACACCGTCACGACCGCTGGGCGCGCACAGGCTCGCGACGGAACCGCTGCGACGAGCGGCCGGGGCCGGCGCGCGGACACCGGGAGTTCGCGTCCGGGAACTGCCTCGTTGAACTCGACGCCGGGTCCTACCATGCGCCCGGGTGCCGCCCGGAACACGGCGGACAGAACGATCACGGACTACTTCAACCAGAACGTCCTCCCGATATCGATCGACTTCGACCGGTGTGCGCACAAACCGGGCAGTCCGGTCATGTTCGGCGTCACGGTCGACATGGCGATGGGGCCGTACCTCGAGATTCCGTTCGCGTTGCAGGTGGGCCTGGTCCCCTGGGATCCGACGTGTCTGTACTGGGTCGCCGGGACCGAGGCCATCGGCCTCCCGCTGGAGGACTACAAGTGGCTCGCCGAGTACGCCCAGGCGGCGGAGTACACGCTCTATCTCCTGCTGGAGGACGCTGCCGAGTACTATCAGGAGGAACTCGAGAGGACGGAGACGTACGAAGACGCGCAAGCGGTCTGCGACGATCTGGAAGCGTACTACCGGGACGCACCCGACGAGTACGACCCGCACATGCCGCCGCAGTACGACACGCGCCGAGCGTTCGACAACGCGGGGATGGTCACCGCCAGGGATAGGGGAGCGACCTGCTCGGAGGCGCTGGCGGTGTCCAAGACTGCGCTGCGGGAGTCCGACGAGCTCGAGTACGCTATCGAGTTACACGACGACGTCGAAGCCCGGGGGATCGCTCACCCCGACCACCTCGACGAGATGGCCGAGAAGGCGGCGCTCGTGCAGAACGATCCGGTCGACTGGGGGGAGGTCCCGCTGGACCTGCCGTCGCAACTCCGGGACCTGGGCGCCGAAGTGGGCCTGTGGCTCGAAGACGTCGAACAGTCGGTGTACGACGAGATCCAGCGCGTCACGGACTTCGACCTCGAGCAGTTCGAGCGCAGTGTCAAGGACCCACAGGTCACCTTCTACAAACGGGCCGAGGAGTACGAAGCGGAGCACCTCCGGCTCCGCGACACGTTCGAGGAGCTACTCAGCGGGATCGCGGACCTCGCACGAGTCCAGTGGACGCTCCCGAACGAGTTCGACACGAACTGCCAGCGCGCCTGTACGGACATCCCGTCGGACGTCGTCTCGACGCTCGACGACGTAGCGGCGTGGATCCTGGACGTCAGCACCGATATCTCTGACTCGATCGTCGATTACATCGAGGAGAAGGGCGAAGACATCGCCGAGTGGATCGACGAGAACGTCGGCCTCCCAGACGATATCGGGGACATCCTGCCGGATGACACCGTACGGCTCATCCTCGACCTGCTTCTCGTCGTGGCGTTCCTCCTGTTCGTCGCCGCGGTCTCGCTGGGGTACATCAGTCTCGAGGTGTCCTCGGGACCGATCCCGATATTCCTCCTCCTCGGTCTCGTCGTGGCCGCGTTCGCCGGGGGTACCCCGTTCATGGACCAACTCACCCCGCAAGTCGAATTCGGCGGCCCGGCTCCGGCGTAGGGGTTCCGAGGCCGACAGACCGGTATCCATTAATCGGACTGGACGGTCGACTGATACAAGTGATATCGTTGATCGACACACTCTCGATTTCGCTCCTGCTCGTCGCGGGACTGTTCGTCCTCGGCCGCACGAGCGCCGAGGTCGGCCGACGAGTCTCCGACGCGGCGTCGGCGACGGTCCACTGGACGGGAACGCTGCTCGCAGCGTACTCGGGGCTCGCGGTCGCGGGTGCGCTCTCGATATGGGGACTGGGAGCGGCCGGAGCGACCGTCGGTGCCGTCCCCTCCGCGACCGGGTCGCTCGTCGCGAACGCGCTCGTCGCGGCGCTGGTCGCGCTCGTCGGCGTCGCCGCGGTGCATCGCGGGCTCGCCCCGCTTCCATCGTCGCTCGGTGCGGGATTCACGACCCGGCCACGCCAGTGGCGGGCCAGGCTCGTGGTCGATGGCGCGGCGGTGTTCGCCCTCGCACTCGTCGTCCAGGCGTACCGGTTCGCTCTCGTTCCGGGCGAGGTGTGGCTGGTAGTCGCCGGATTCATCGGGGTCGTGTTCGGCCGTGCACTGGTCCTCTCCTACTGGAGACACCTCGCTCCCGTCGTCAGCAGGCTTCCCACCGACGGCGAGCGCGCGCGTCTGGAAGCGGCCTTCGAGCGGTTCGGCGGGACGTGCCCGCCTGTCGAAGTGACTGTCCGCGAGCGGATCGCCAGTCCAGTGTTCGTCAGTGGGCACGGCCCGTTCCGCCGACTCGTGGTCCGTGAATCGTGGCTGGAAGGAGTGACCGACGACGACCTGGCGGTCGCGCTGTCGCAGACCGACGCGGCCAATCGCCGGTGGTACATCCCGCACCTGATCCTCTACTCGTCGGTTGTCTGGTCGTTCTACCTGGTCAGCCTGTACGGCGTCTCCGGGGTAGTCGGTCTCCGGGCCGGTCCGCGCCCGATCGCGGAGCGTGCGGCGACTCTCGGCGTACTCGCGCTCCTGACGCTCGTCCTGGTTCTCGCGGCGCGGCAGGCGAAGCGGATCACCTACGCGGCGGACGCCGAGACTGCGGACGAGTTCGGCCCCGAAGCCGTCGTGGCGACCTACGAGCGGTCGGGATCGGACCTCGTGTCCTTCCGAAACGGTGAGCCGGGCCAGGACCGGCGATCCGACGCTCCCGGTAGCGGTCACACGGGCAGACTCAGCGGCATGAAGTACCGCATGAGGCCGGCACCGAGCATGGCGCATCGGCTGGAGCACCTCCGGCAGTCCCACGACGTGGGCGAGGCCGAACCACGCGTCGGGGACTCCTCCGCCGACGGGACGACGGACAGCCCCGCCGACGTCGACGGCGACCGGACCGAGGCCCGCGAGGAGACGACACCAAGCCGCTCGGAAGAGGTGGGCGAAGCGGGGCCGAGCCGGTGGTGGGTCGCCGTCGCGACGCCACTCGTCGTCATCGCGGGGATGTTCGCGGCGAGCGCTATCGCCGACGGACTGCACGCCGCCGGCGTCTTCGCGACGTCGCCACGGGAGTCCTACATCGACGCGCTCGTCCCCGCGTTCCTGCTCACGTCGCTCGTCGCGCCGTTCGGCGTCTATCGCGAGCGCGCCCGGGCTGGCGCCGTCGGCTGGCGTCCGTCGAGGGTCTACTACCTGACCGCCGTCCCGTTACTCAACGTGTTCGTCGCGGCCGTCTACGTCGTCCGACGACGAACGGCCGGAACGAGTTCGTAGGCCCGTAGGTCACGACTGGGGCAGTACGCCGGGATCGGCGGGCACGGAGAGACGGCGCAGACCAGCGGCGGACTTCCGGTCGACCCCGCCTGCAGGAACCATTCTCGATGTCGAGCGCGATTACGTCCGCTGGGCGGGTCCCGGTCGGTTTTTGCCCGACGACGACCCGTAATGGTTCGGTAGTCCGGGGAAGTCAGCGCCTCGAAATAAGACCTCTCGATCACCTTAGAACGGCGCGAAGAAGGCGGCGTCCTCGGCCAGGAAGAGCGTGTGAACGCCGAGCCCGAGCGTCGCGAGGATACCGAAGAAGACGACCGTCCGGAGCGACCAGAGCCAGATCGGACTGAAGGAAGGGATGGACTCGCTTCCCGCTCGCAGTTCGGTGACGGCCTCTTGGGCGAGTAGCCATCCGACGAAGACAACGATGAACAGCGCCGACAGCGGCAGGAACAGGTTGTACGCCATGGCGTCGAACCAGCCGAACCAGACCGATGGCCCTCCGGCATCACCGGTATCGAGCGTCGAGGGGAGTCCGAGCAGGAACAACAGCACTCCGGCGCTCACCGAGAGTATCGGTCGGGAGACGTCGAAGTTGTCGGTCGCGTACGAGACTGTGACTTCGAGGAGACTGATCGCCGAGGACAGCGCCGCGAGCCCTACGACGCCGAAGAAGACGATCCCGAGTATCTGCCCGGCAGGGAGATTCGCGAACGCCGACGCGATCGCGACGAACAGCGCGTCGGGCCCGCCGGTCGCGGGGTCGAGATTGTTTGCAAAGAGGAGCGGGAAGACGACCAACCCCGCCAGAACGCCGATCAGCGTGTTCGAGACGACGATGATACCGCCGTCGAAGGGTAGATTGTCGTCCTCGCCCAGATACGAGGCGTAGGTGATCATGATCCCCATCCCGAGCGAGAGCGTGAAGAACGCCTGGCCGACGGCGTCGGGGACGACCGCCCCGGCGTTCGAGATGAGCGAGTCAACGTCGGGCGAGAGGAAGTAGCTGACCCCCTCCATCGCGCCGCCGAGCGTGAACGCCCACGCCGCGAGCCCGATCATCAGGGCGACGATAGTGGGAACCATCACCTTCGTCGCCTTCTCGATCCCGTTCTCGATACCCAGTGCGACGATGCCGACGGAGATACCCAGGAAGAGCAACTGCGCGGCGATCGCTTCGGGACCGGACGCGATGGCGTTGAAGTACCCGCCGGGATCGCCGAAGTACGCCCCGGTCGCGCTTCCAAGGACGTAGCGCAGCACCCAGCCACCGACGACGTTGTAGTACGAGAGGACCCAGAATCCGGTGAGAAGTGCCAGTCCACCGAGGATCCGCCAGCTCGATCCACCGAGTTCGTCGAAGGAACCGACGACGTTGCGGTTCGTCCGCCGTCCGATGACGAACTCCGCGAGCATCGCCGGGAACCCGATCAGCACTACCGCGATCAGATAGAAGACGACGAACGCGGCGCCGCCGTTCGCGGCCGTCTTGAACGGGAACTGCCAGAGGTTCCCCAGGCCGACTGCGCTCCCGATTGCGGCGACGAGGAACCCCACCCGCGTCGCCCACGTTTCTCGTTCGACCATCTCTACCGATGCTCGGTCGGAGTCGTTCAAAATAGCTACGACCCCAGACGCTAAGTCGTGCCCGAGCGACAGGAGGGGCGTATGCCCTCCCTGCTAGAGCGATTGCTCGGCGACGGCGACACCGACGAAGGGATCGACCTGCAAGAGCGCGAAGACGAGGCCCACGAGTCACTGCAGAACCGCATCACGCCGGAGGCCTACGGCATCGACGACTGCGCGGTGACCGGCGTCGCCGTCGTCAACGAAGGTCCCGACGAGGAGCCGATCACGGTCCCCATCGCCCGCTTCTCGCTGGGCGAGGACGTCGAGTCGCCGGACTACGACCTCGTGTGGGAACTCGCGAGCGAGGCGATCCGTGCGATGCAACCGGCCTTCGAGGGGGTGTTCGTCCGCCACTACGACGTGCAGTTCACCTTCGACGGCGACGGCCTCTTCGAGGCCGAGGAGTGTCGCCGGATCGCGGTCACGCCGGAGTTGGCCGATCGACTGGTCACCGAGACGGGCTTCGACGCCGCGGCGTTCAAGTCCGCGATGCTGGAGGCCGACGACATCGACGACCTCATCGCGCCAGTTGCGTGGGGCGAGTGCGTCGACTACAGCCGCAACGACGACGCGGCGGTGGTGACCGGATCGGCAGCCGCGATGGCCGGTGCGAGCGCGGCTAGCGCGAGTTGCGCGGGCGCCGGCGCCGCCGGCGGCGCGGGCGGCTGTTGAGCGGCGGTTCCCCGCGGGCTCCTCGGGGCGCTACGCTTCGCCGTAGACGGGGACGGCCGCGCCGCTCGTGACGCTCGCGGCGTCCGAGCAGAGGTACAGGATGGTCTCGGCGATCTCCGACGGATCGACCCACTTGTCGTGGTCCGAATCCGGCATCATCTCGCGGTTCGCCGGCGTGTCGATGACGCTCGGCATGACCGCGTTGGCGCGGACCTCGCCGAGGTTCTCCTCCGCGATGGTTTCGGTGAGGATCCGTACGCCGGCTTTCGACGCGCGGTAGATCCCGTCGCCCTCGCCCCCTTCGAGGCTGGCGCGCGCGGAGACGCTGACGATTGCACCCTGCCCGGCCGCGTCCGACTCGCGGAGGTGCGGGATCGCGTGTTTCGAGGCGAGGAACATCGTCTTCAGGTTCACGTTCATCAGGAAGTCGAACGTGTCGGCCTCCGTCTCGTCGATCGGCGTCCCGCCGCGCCACGTGCCCGCGACGTTGACCAGCGCGTCCAGTCCGCCGTGGTCGTCCACGACCGCTTCGACCGTCTCGGCCACGTCGTCCTCGTCGGTGAAATCGCCCCGGTAGAAGTCAACGCGGTCGGTGTCGAGTTCGAAGTTCTCGCTGTCGGGGTCGACCACGTCGGCGCCGCAGACGGTCGCCCCCGCGTCGGCGAACACCTCGCAGACCGAACTGCCGAGCGTCCCGCCGGCGCCGGTCACGAGCACCACGCTTTCCCCGAAGTCGAAATCGGCTGACATAGATCGACGTTCGGGCGGGTACTGGATAAATGTGCGTCGCGATGTTGCGTGTGGTACTGTTCTTGGCCGACTGGAAGGGCGAGGCGGGCTCGCGTTCATCGAGTCGTCTGAGCGAGCCACTATCCGCGTGGGCGATGCGGAGAGCGCGGATATCCCGCCGCAGCGACCGTGAGCTTGCCGGGGGATTCCATCTCCTCGTGTACTCTGCGGTAGCGGTCACTGTTAGCGAGCGCGCCGAGGGCTTTCATCACCTGCTGTTCCCTGCGGTTGCTGTCGCAGTGACTGCTAGCGAGCGCGCTAACCCCTTTCACCTCTCACCGAACGCTCCCGTCGCATCGATTCACCGTCCGTTTACGACTAACCCCTCCGAACCACTATCGGTCCGCAACCCGAACCCGAAGTATGGACTGCATCGCCCATCGCGCCTTCTGCGGCGTCAACCCGGAGAACACCGTCCCGGCCGTCGAAGACGCGGTACAGCGCGCGGACGCCGTCGAGGTCGACGTGCGCATCTGCGGCTCCGGCGAACTCGTGGTCTGTCACGACGAGACCGTCGATCGGACGACCGACGGCAGTGGCCCCGTCTCGGCACACACCGCCGCTGAACTCACCGACCTCTCGGTCGAGGGGTCTGACGCCGGCGTCCCGATGTTCGAGGAAGTCGTCGCGGCGATCCCGGACGGTGTTGTACTCCACGCCGAACTGAAAGAGCGCGGAACCGGCGAGGGCGTCGAGCGGATCGCGAGCGAGGCGGACTGTGAGGTTGTCGTCTCGTCGTTCGATCCCGAGGCCGTCTCGGAGGTCGAGGAGTTGCCGACCGCGCTGGCCGTCTGGGAGGCCGAAGGGGCCGTCGAGCGCGCGAGTGAACTGGGCTGTTCGTTCCTGCACGCAAATCTCGACGCGTGTACGGCTTCGCTGGTCGACCGGGCGCACGACGCCGGGCTGGTCGTCAACGGCTGGACGGTACGCGAGTCCGGCCAGACCGAGGCGCTCCGCGACGCCGGCGTCGACGGCGTGATGACCGACTACCCCTCGTACTGTCCGTCCCGTGAGTGAGTTTGAGACGTAGGCCTCGGCTGCTCTCGACTGGATAGTGGTCGGCTCAACTACTACGGACAGCAAGCGTTGAAAGCCCTCGGCGTGCTCGTTAGCTGGAGTTATTAACGCAGGGAACAGCAAGCGTTGAAAGCCCTCGACGGGCTCGCGGTCGCTGAGCGACATACCCTCGCGGCCTGCGGCCGCTTCGGGTAGGGGCCGCTCAGGCGACTGAACTGCACGCGAGCCCGCCTCGCCCGTTCAGTCCGCCAGGAAACCACGACCGCACAACACCACACCGCAGACAGCCACACGCCTCCCCAACCGATTGCGATGCTCGCAGGCTGCGCTTCTCATCCCTCGCACGACTCCGTCGCGCGCATGAAAGCGCGCGACAGCGCGCGCCACGGCAGTCGGTCGATTCCCGGAAGTCACAGACTCGCCAGATTCTGCCGGAGTTTGATGGTCGCGGTCATCAGGGCGGTGGCGGTCATGATGAGGAAGACGACCTGGACGTGGATGACGACCGCGCGGTCGAGGCCGGCGACGGTCGCCAGGTCGGCGGCGGGGACCAGCGCCGCGAAGGCCATGACGGGCAGGAGATGGCGCAGCAGCGAGTCGATCATCGTGCCCCGGACCATCGCCTCGGCGGTCTGCCGGCGGCCGAACCAGAACCCGTAGCCGGCGATTGCGAGCGCGCCGACGCCCTGCAGGGCAAGCAGCGGGCGGACGAGGCCGGCGACGGCGACGCCGAAGACGACGGCGGCGACGACGCCGACGAAGGCGATTTCGAGGAGGCGACGACCGGTGAACCCGCCCGACCGGTCCGCCGCATCGGTCGAGAGCGCGGCGTTGAAGTGGATCTCGCGGGCAGCGAGCGCGAGCAGGAGGACGACGGCGAGCATGACGCCGTTCTTGTACGGTGTCCGGATCGAGGAGACGATTTCGAGGACGCCGACCAGCCCGTAGAGGGCGGCGACGACGCCGACCGACAGCAGGTACTCCCAGAGGACGCGCTGGCCGGCGGGCCCGGACGCGCGGACGTTGAGGTAGGCGTAGGCCCCGAAGCGGACGGCGACGACCGCGAGGAGGACGAGGCCGACGAAGGCGATGAACGTCAGGTTCGGGTTGTCGGCAACCAGATAGAGGCCGAAGGTCAACTCATCCGCCATCGGCGTCGATCCCCTCCAGTGCGCGGCGGACGTGCGTCACGGTCTCGTAGCGGGTGAGCTTCCGGGTCGCCATGGCTTTGCGGACCACCCGGTCGAGGGCGGCAGGCAGGTCCGGATCCACCTCGCTCGGGACCGGCGTTCGATCCGAGCAGACGCCGGTCTCCACCTCGTCGGGGCGACCGACGAAGGGCGTCTCGCCGGTGACGAGGCGGTAGAGGAGCGCCCCGAGGGCGTACACGTCGGTCACGTTGTCGACGCGGCCGAAGCGCCCGTCGTAGTGCTCGGGCGCCGCGTATCGCGGGTCGACGAACGCGCCCAAACCCTGAAATTCCGCGTAGACGCGGGCGAGGCCGAAGGCCGTCACCTGCGGGCGCCGGCGCTCGGACTCGGCGAGAACGGCGTCCGGGTAGGCGACGGTCAGCGGGTCGAGCGCCCCGTGGACCACGCCGTGCTGGTGGGCGTGCGCGAGCGCGTCGGCGACGTCGATCGCGTTCGCGACAGCTTCTGCCGGTTCAAGCGCGTCGCGGTCGGCCACTGTCGCGTCCGCGTGTTCGACCGCAGCCCACGGCCGGGGCCGCAGGCCCCAGTCGCGGACCGCCAGCATCGTGTCGCGGTCGGCGACACCGGCCCAGGCTTCGAGCGCGTCGCCGAGCGCGCGGGCGAACGCCTTGCCGTCACCCTCGGGGATGCCGAACACGATCACCGAAAGCGGGAGTTCCTCGCCGTCAATCGCTCCGACTGCGCGGTAGCGGCGGCCGAACCGGCCCCGGTGACCGGTCGAACGGATGCGCATCTCTTCGAAGCGACTTCCGTCGATCACGGCGGACAACCGGTCCTCGACCACCGACAGGTCGCCGCGCGTCGGGTCGCGTCCATCTGTGTCGTGATTCCGCGAGGACGGTGTTCCCGTATCGGTCTCCTCGTCCCCATTTCGCCCGGAGTACGGTTCGTCGCCGCCGCTTGCGGCCCCTACTCGATCGCCTCCGGACGGGCTTTCGGTCCGGTGGTTCCTATGCGTTTCACGAGAGTCCGAGCGGTACCGGCGCAGCCGCTGGTACGCTTCGTCCGGCAGGTCGCTGGCGACCGCGTCAGGGTATCGCGCGGCGAGGTACTCGAGCGCGTGCGGGATCTCGGCCGGCGAGTCGCCGTCGAGGCGGTCGAGCAATCCCCGGACGACCGGTTCCAGCAGGTCGGGCGAGGAATCGACGGCGAGACAGAGTGCGAGCGACGCCCGGAGTCGGCGCTGGCGGTCGTCCGTGCCGAGCGAGTCCAGCAGGTACGGGAGTCGGTCGCGCCCGCGCTCGGGGTCGGCGACGACCGCGAGCAGCGGGTCGTGTTCGCGTCCGTCGGCCGCGTCTCTGTCCGCTGTCATCGTCGGGCTCGCCGCGTCGGCCGTTCCTCGCGACGTATCCCGGATATCTTCTGGATACCCCGTAAAGACTGTTTGGGTCCTGTCGCGAGAGCGACGAGTGTGGCGGTCGCCGCAGTCGGCGGGAGCCTTATCCCCGCGCCGGCGCACGTCCGTGATATGTCCGTCCAGATGCGCGCTCGCTGGAACCGGTCAGTCGTGCCGGCCGCGCCGGCTGCGTCGGCCGCGCCGACCGCGCGAGCCCCCTGCCGGCGGTGGTCCCGATGCTGACGAAGGCCCTGGAGTCCGTGAAAGTCTTCGCCGACAACAAACCCTCCCTCGGCGACATCGCACGCGGTCGTCGCCGCCGGTTCGACGACGTCGAGTGCGTCCTCCCCTCCCGGGTCGTCACCGACGAACCGCTGTCGGCGACGGTGTCGGTCTGGGACGAGTACCTCCGCCTCCTCCCGGAGTACGACGGCGCGTTCACGATCGAGAGCACCGACCCCGACGCGATCCACCCCGACCGGCTCGACTTCGACCTCACCGACGAGGCCATCGCCGAACAGGAGGGGATCGCTTTCGAGACGCCCGGCGTCCAGTACCTCGTCCTCACCGACGAGGAAGGGCGGCGGTTCACCAGCAACCCCGTCCAGGTGTCCGAGTCCGAACCCGAGTACCGCCTGTACTGGGGCGATATCCACCTGCACTCGCAGTTCTCCGACGGCGCCGGGTCGATGAGCAAGGGCTTCGAGTTCGGCCGGGACGTGATGGATCTCGACGTCGTCGCCTACACCGACCACGACACGATGGGCTTTTTCATCCCGCCCAAGCTCCAGCGCCGCCGGATGCACAACGAGTACTTCGAGGACATGAAGACCGTCACGAGCCACTACCACGACCCCGGCGAGTTCGTGACGCTGTTCGGCTACGAGTGGACGAAACAGCCGAACATGGGCGGCCACATCAACGTCTACTTCGACGGCGTCGACGAGGCGGAGCTGTTCGACTCCCTCGACACCGAGACGAACCGCTACGAGAAGCTCTTCCGCCGGCTGCAGGAGTGGCGCGAGGAGAGCGAGGGCGACGTCCTCGCCATCCCGCACCACCCCGCGGAAGCGATGTACCCCTTCGACTTCTCGAACGTGGACTACGACGACGACATCGCGCCGCTGGTCGAGGTGTACTCCCAGTGGGGATCCAGCGAGATGCCGGCCGCCGAAGACAACCCCAAGCCCGTCCAGATGGGCCAGGGCGAGATGGGCGACCCGGGCCACTACGTGCAGGACGCCCACGAACTCGGCTACCGCGTCGGCATGATGGGCTCGTCGGACTTCCACGCGCCTCGGCCCGGCCGCTCGCACATCCACCTGCCGCCGCATCTCCCCTCGCTGTCGGACATCTGGGAGGACGGCGTCGGCTGGGGCCACATCTGGCGCATCTGGGACGAGGGCAGCTATCCCGGCGGACTGACGGGGTTCTACGCCTCCGACCTCTCCCGCGAGAGCGTCTTCGAGAGCCTGCGCTCGCGGCGCGTCTACGCGACCAGCCAGCCCAACCGGACGCTCGTCGACTTTTCCGTCGACGGAGTCGCGGTCGGCGAGAACGACAGCACTGTCGTCGCCGACGGCGGCCGCACCGTCGAGTGGCTGGTCGCCGGGACCGCGCCAATCGAGCGCGTCACGGTCGTCAAGAACAACGAGAACTGGCACGTCGTCGAGGGCACGGCCGACGAGTCGGCGTCGCTCGACGCGTTCACCCAGGACGGGGAAATCGTCGACGACGAGCCAGTTAGGGGGATGGCGTGGGACGGCGAACGCGGCAGCGACGCCGACGTCTACTACCTGCGAGTCGAACAGGCCGACGGCGGCATGGCGTGGGCCGGCCCCGTCTGGGCCGAACCCGACAACTGAGGACCCCCTCGCTTTTCTGCGGCGTCTCGCGGGATCCGGACTCGCGACTGGGACTATCAGGACTGAGAACCGCGCACGAACGCTTTACACGGAGTATTCCTCTGTACCGGACATGACATCGGATGATCCCTCGCTGCTGCCCGGGGTGGTCAGGCGGTCGTACGCCGCTCGCCTCGGGCTGGCGCTCGCGGTCGCGGTGGTGGTGATGGTCGGATTCGGGGCCGTCATCAGCACGCAGGCCTCCGCGACGCTGCAGGACGACGTGGAACGGGACCTGCAGACGCTCTCGGAGACCCGGACGGGCGAACTCGATTCGTGGCTCGGCAACGTCCAGCGCGAAGCCGTCCTCACCGCTCGCCTGGAGTCGGTCCGGTCGGGCGACGGCGACGCGGTCGACCGCGAACTGACCGGACTCGTCGACTCGGGAGCCGTCCCGCCGGACGTAGTGGCGATCCACTACCTCGACACCGAGTCGATGACGTTCACCGAGAGCACCGACGACCGATTCGAGGGGGTGAGTCCGGCCGAACAGGGCGCGCCCTTCGCGACCGACCCGCCGTCGTTCGACGGTTCCAGCGACACGTACGTCTCGGAGCCGTTCACGGTGCCGGCCGCCGATCACCCCGTCGTCGCCGTCGTGACACCGGTACCCGACGCCGAGGACCGCGCGCTCGTGTTCATGACGGACATCGCGGCCCGGTCGGAGGCCCTCGCCGGCGGGAACGACGACACCTCGACCGTCGTCGTTAACGCCGCGGGCGACTACGTCGCCCACCCGAACGCGAGCAAGATCCTGACCGCCCACGAGAGCGACGGGATGGACCTCTCGATGGTGGGGACGGGCGAGGCCACCTTCATGGACCACGGGGAGACGCTCATGGCGAGCACGCGCATGGAGACCAAAGACTGGGTCGTGATGATCCACTCGCCGAAATCGACGGCCTACGCCCTGGGGGCGCAGATCAACTCCGACCTCGTGGGGCTGGTCCTGCTGGCGATCATCAACCTCGGGCTCGTCGGCGTGACCATCGGGAGCAACACCGTCATCTCGCTGCGCCGCGTCTCCGAGCGGGCGCAGGCGATGGCCGACGGCGACCTCGAAGTCGACCTCGCGACAACCCGGGAGGACGAGATCGGGACGCTCTACCGGTCGTTCCAGGACATGCGCGACTCGATCCGCGAGAAGATGGCCGAGGCCGAATCGGCCCGCGAGGACGCCGAGGAGGCCAGGAAGCAGGCCGAACGCGAGGCCGCCGAGATGGAGTCGATGACGACCCACCTCGAAGCGAAGGCCGCGGAGTACGGCGACGTGCTCGCGGCCGTGGCGGACGGCGACCTCACGCGGAGGGCCGACCCCGAGAGCGACAACGACTCGATGCAGTCGGTCGGTCGGAGCATCAACGAAGCGCTCGACGCGCTGGAGCAGACGATCGACCGGATGAAATCGTTCGCGGGGGACGTCTCCGCGGCCAGCGAGCAGGTCGGCACCAACGCCGAGCGGGTCGACCGCGCGAGCGAGCAGGTGACGGCGTCGATCTCGGAGATCTTCGACGGGACTACCGAACAGTCCGACCGGCTGGAGGACGCGGCCGGTGAGATGGAGAACCTCTCGGCGACCGCCCAGCAGGTCGCTTCCTCGGCCCAGCAGGTCGCCACGACGTCCGAGCAGGCCGCCGATGTCGGGGAAGGCGGTCGCGAGGCCGCCCAGCGCGCCATCGCGGAGATGAGCGCCATCGAGGACGAGACCGAGGAGACGGTCAGGGCGATCAACGATCTGGACGACGAACTCGACGAGATCGGTCACATCGTGAGCGTCATCACCGAGATCGTCGAGCAGACGAACATGCTGGCGCTCAACGCCTCGATCGAGGCGGCCCACGCCGACGGCGACGGCGCCGGCTTCGCGGTCGTCGCCGACGAGATCAAGGGGCTCGCCGAGGAGACCAAGGAGGCCGCCGGCGACATCGAGAGCCGGATCGAAGGGATCCAGTCGCAGGCGAGCGAGACGGTCGATCGGATGGAGTCGACCAGCGAGCGCGTCACCGACGGCGTCTCGACGGTCGAGGAGGCCGTCGACGCGCTGGAGACCATCGTCGAGTACACCGAGGAGGTCGACACCGGCATTCAGGAGATCGACCACGCGACCGAGGAGCAAGCGCGGACGGCACAGGAGGTCATGGAGACGATCGACGAGCTGACGGCGATCAGCCAGGAGACCGCGACCGAGGCCGACACGGTGGCCGGGGCGGCCGACGACCAGTCCCACTCCATCGACGAGGTCGCGACCTCGGCGCGGGACCTGCGCGAGCGGGCGGAAGAACTGGAGACGGAACTGTCGCGCTTCGAGACGCGAGCGGGCGTCGAGGGCGCGGGATCGACGGCGACCGCGGCGACGGACGACTGACCATGCTCGGACTCACAACCTGGTTCACCATCGGTACGCTCGGAATGGTCGTCGGGACGGCCATGCTGGCCTACGGCCTGCGGTTCGTCCCGTCGGAACGACGACGACAGCTCGGCCTCGCGGCGGTCGTGCCCGCCATCGCCGCCGTGGCGTACGCGGTCATGGCCCTCGGGTTCGGCGGGCTCTCCACCGGGAAGGAGGCGACCGTCTTCGTCCCGCGGTACCTCGACTGGCTGCTCACGACCCCGGTCCACGTCGCCATCATCGCGCTCGTGGTCGGTGCGTCGACGAAACTGATCGCCCGCCTCGTGACCCTGCAGGCGCTGACCATCGTCTTCGGGTTCGTCGGCGCGACGCTCGGGTCGCCGCTGAACTGGGTGCTGTACCTCGCCGGGAGCGTCTGCTTCGCCGGCGTCGTCTACCTCCTGTTCACCGAGGGGGACCGCCTCGCCGACGAGAGCGCCGACGACGTGGCCGCGCTGTTCAGGAAGCTGCGGTCGTTCGTCGTCGTCCTGTGGCTGGTCTACCCCGTCATCTGGGTACTCGCG
Organism: Halosimplex yunnanense; assembly: GCF_054504345.1. Taxonomy (NCBI): domain Archaea; kingdom Methanobacteriati; phylum Methanobacteriota; class Halobacteria; order Halobacteriales; family Haloarculaceae; genus Halosimplex; species Halosimplex yunnanense. The sequence goes on from NZ_JBTJEL010000037.1 coordinate 629,336, forward strand.
CCGGCGGGTATCGGCGTCATGGACGTCGAGACGGCGGCGCTCGTGGTCACCTACATCGACGTGGTGGCGAAAGTCGGCTTCGGCCTCATCCTCATCAACGACTTCGCCAGCATGGTCGCGGCGAGCGACGACGTCGCCGACGTGGACGCGTCCATCGGCGACGGCCCGAACGCCGCGGACTGACCCGGCCGGATTCTGGTTTTCGTCGCGACGATTCGAACACCGCTCGCGAGTCCTCCCCGTAGCTCCCGCTCACCGGTCGGTGCGCGAAAAATGGAGTCGACGGCCCGAGGCCGTCAGTGTCGGACGAACGGTGCCGATGACCGGCGGCGGGCGCCGATCAGTGGATGCCCATCGCTTCGATCTGTTCCTGATAGCGGTTCCGGATGGTGACCTCTGTCACCTGTGCGACGTCGGCGACCTCGCGCTGGGTCTTCTTCTCGTTGCAGAGCAGCGACGCGGCGTAGATGGCGGCCGCGGCGTAGCCGGTGGGGGACTTGCCCGAGAGCAGCCCCTTTTCGGCGGTGACGTCGATGATCTCGTTGGCCTTCGCCTGGACTTCCTCGCTGAGTTCGAGCTCGGAGACGAACCGGGGGACGTACTGCTTGGGGTCGACCGGCTCCATCTTGAGGCTGAGTTCCTGGGCCACGTAGCGATAGGTGCGGCCGATCTCCTTCTGCTCGACGCGGGAGACCTCCGAGACTTCTTCGAGGCTGCGCGGGATGTCTTCCTGACGGCAGGCGGCGTAGAGACAGGCGGTGGCGACGCCCTCGATGGACCGGCCGCGGATGAGGTCCTCGTCGAGCGCGCGGCGGTAGATGACGGAAGCGACCTCCCGTACCGACCGGGGAACGCCCAGCGCGGAGGCCATCCGGTCGATCTCCGAGAGCGCGAACTGGAGGTTGCGCTCGCCGGCGTCTTTGGTCCGGATGCGCTCCTGCCACTTGCGCAGCCGGTGCATCTGGGACCGCTTCTCGGAGGACAGCGAACGCCCGTAGGCGTCCTTGTCCTTCCAGTCGATCTGGGTGGTCAGCCCCTTGTCGTGCATCGTCTGGGTGGTCGGCGCGCCCACCCGCGATTTCTCCTGTCGCTCGCTGTGGTTGAACGCCCGCCACTCGGGCCCGCGGTCGATGTTCCCCTCGTCGATGATGAGTCCGCAGTCCTCGCAGACTACCTCGCCCCCGTCCGCACTCGTGACGAGCGCGGACGACTCGCATTCGGGGCACTGCTGATTTTCGGCCTGTTCGTCCGCTTGTTCCTCCTCTTTCTCCCGGGACTCCACGCGCTCGCGCTGGCGGCTCGGCCGTTCCATTGTTCTTATATAGACAAATTTTGGGGACATATAAACCCTTCGCCCGACTTCCGTCGTATGTCAGACGACACGACGGCACCAAACGCACATATTCGGGGCAACGGCGGGTGAAAGCGTCGGATCGCCGGGTGCGGGGAGACAGGGGACACGCGTCTGACATACGGATGACGACGACGTTCCCCCGGGGAGCGCGCCCTGGACGTATTGTCGGTTCGATAGGACGCGAGTGCCGAGAGTCCGGCGATCACGGCCGCGCCGGCCCGCGCGCGGCGCCGGGGAACAACGCTTAATCGGGTCGGCGCTCGCATGGGGTGTATGGACGTTGCCGTACTGGGCGCGGGCGCGACGGGCCGGGGAATCGCGCAGTGCTGTGCCGCCGCGGGCCACGGCGTGACCCTCCACGACGACGACGCGAACGTCGTCATGGACGGGATCGACGCGGTCGAGGCAGGGCTGGACGACGCCGTGACCGCGGGCGCCCTCGATGCCGGCGCCCGCGACGACGCGGTCGAGCGCATCGAAGCGACGACGGGACTGGACGGCGCCGTCGCCGACGCGGACATCGTCGTCGAGGCGACCGACGCCGACCGGGGGACCCGCCAGAAGCGCTTCGCCGACGTGGAGGAGCGCATCGGCGAGGAGACGCTCATCGCCACCAGCGGCGCCGGGGTGTCGGTCACCGCCGTCGCGGCCGGGCTCAGGAACCCCGGTCGCGCGGTCGGCCTGCACTTCGTCGACCCGCCGGAGACGCCGCTGGTCGAGATCGTCGTCGCCGAGCAGACGACAGAGCCCACCCGCGAGGCGGCAGTCTCCTTCGTCGACGGGCTCGGCCGGGAGTCCATCGTCGTCCGGGACACGCCGGGCTTCGCCGCCACCCGACTGGGGATGGCGCTCGCGGTCGAGGCGATGCAGATGATCGACGAGCGGGCCGCCGGCGTCGAGGCGGTCGACCGCGCGATGACCGCGGGCCACGACCACCCGGTCGGGCCGCTCGCCGCCGCCGACGAGCGCGGTCTGGACGTGACGCTCGACGCGCTGGAGCACCTTGCGGCGACCCTTGGCGAGCGGTTCACCCCGCCTCCGGTGTTGCGGGAGAAGGTGACCGCCGGAAACCTCGGGCGCAAGACCGGCGAGGGGTTCTACGTCTGGGAGAGCGGCGAGCCAGTCGAGCCGGCCGAACCGGACCCGCGGCCCGACCTGCGCTCAGAGAGCCCAGTCGACCCCGAAGACGACGCCGACGGCGGATGAGCGACCGAGAGGGCGGCCGGGAACGGAGCCGGTCGGCCCAGTCTGCCGACGAGGAGAGCCCGGACATGGGCGACCTGTTCGACGACCTCGAAGCGCTGGCGGACTCGGTCGACTCCCACGAGGAGCGCGAGCAGGTCCGGGAGACGATGCGGACGGCGATGGAGGTACAGGAGACGCCCGTGTTCGGCCGCGTCGTGTTCGGATTCGACCGCAGCGACGCCGCGGAGGCGCTGCTCGGGTCGCTGCTGTTCGGCATCCCGATGTTCGTCGAAGGCGGCACCGAGGAGGTCGCGAGGTTCATCCTGCACAATCCGCCGTATTTCGTCCTCACGAACGCGCTGACGGTCGCGCTCATAATCGGTATCCTCTACGTGGCCGACTTTCAGGACGTGCGAGTCCACAACCCGCTCTTCGGGTTCATCCCGCGGAAGTTCGCTGGCGTGCTCGCCATCCCGCTGGTCACCGCAGTCGTCGTGATGACCGCCTGGGGCCGCGTCGACTGGGCGAACCCCGAACTGGCGGTCTGCCAGATCAGCGTCGCGCTCGTTCCGATGGCCATCGGCGCCGCGCTGGGCGACCTGCTGCCCGGGTGACGGCGGCGAGTCGACCCGCCGTCTCAGTGCTCGACGAACTCGATCAGGATACCGCCGGTCGACTCGGGGTGGAGGAACGCGACCTCGTGGCCCCACGCGCCCGGCCGCGGCTCCTCGTCGATGAGGTCGACACCGGCGGCGCGGGCCCGGTCGAGCGCGTCGCCGATGTCGTCGGTCCGGAGCGCGAGGTGGTGGACGCCCGCGCCGCGGCTGTCGAGGTAGTTCGGGATCGGTCCCTCGGCGTCGGCGGTCGGTTCGAGCAGTTCGAGATACCCGTTACCGAGGTCGAGGAACGCGACCCGTAGCTCTCCGAACTGTTCCTCGTGGGCGACGGAGGCGCCGAGGACGCCCCCGTACAGGTCGATGAGTGCGTCGCGGTCGTCGGTCGCGATGCCCGCGTGGTCGAACTCCATGGCGGCGCTTGGCCCGTCGAGGGCTTAATCCCGGCGTCGACCGGTGAGACGTCGTTCAGCGTAGCGTGCGAACCAAATACTGTCATTTATATCGGATGTCTCCAATTTGGGTGGAACCGTGGTGAATACAGGGCGTACATCGGCCAGGCGCCAACAACTCGATCGTCGACTGTCACAGTTATCGTTGCAGAGAGCGTAGCAGAAGGCATGTCAAAGGGAATGGCGCCGTCTGCGGGCGCCGTGACGGTTCAGGGAACCGTCGCACCCGGGTTCGAACCCGTCCGCGAAGTGTTCGCGGAGAACTTCCGCGACCGCGACGAACTGGGGTCGGCCGTCGCCGTCTACTACCGCGGCGAACTCGTCGTCGACCTCTGGGGTGGCTACCGGGACACCGACCGCGAGCACCCGTGGGAGGTCGAGACGATGGTCCTCGTGGCATCGGCGACGAAGGGGATGACGGCAGCGGCCATTGCCGTCGCGCTCTCGCGGGGGCTGTTCGCGCTCGACGACCGCATCGCCGACCACTGGCCGGCGTTCGCCCAGCACGGGAAGGGTGAGGTCACGGTCCGACAGTTGCTGAGTCATCAGGCGGGACTCGCGACGCTTGACGAGCGCCTACCGCCCGAGCAAATCGCCGACACGGAGTTCCTCTCCGCCCTGCTCGCGAGTGAGGAACTCGACTGGGAGCCCGGCACCCGCCAGGGCTACCACGCGTTCACGCTGGGCTGGTACGCGAGCGAGCTGCTCCGGCATACCGACGGACGGACACTTGGCCAGTTCTTCGCCGATGAGGTGGCCGGGCCGCTCGGCCTCGAGTTTTACGTCGGACTTCCCCCGGAGATTCCGGCCGATCGCGTTGCCGACCTCGATGCGTTCGGGAAGTTGGATATGCTCCGGAACCTCCGGACGCTGTCGCCCCGCTTCGTCCTGTCGTTTTTCAACCCGTGGTCCGTGACGAGTCGAGCACTGAACGTGCTCGCCACCAGCCAGCCGAGCGACCTCAACAGTCCGTCCTTCCGCGCGGTCGAGATCCCTTCGGCCAACGGCATCGGGACGGCCCGCTCGATGGCGCGACTGTACGGTGACCTGGCGACGGGCGGCGAAGCGCTTGGTCTCGACGAGGCCGTGTTCGCGGAATTGACCGCACCCCCGGTGCCGCCGTCAGGTAACCGGAGGGATGTCGTTATCGGCAAAGAGACGGCGTACGCGATGGGGTACTCGAAACCGTCGCCCGACTTCCGGTTCGGAACTTCCGACGCCGCGTTCGGCACGCCGGGGGCAGGCGGGTCGTTCGGGTTCGCGGACCCCGACGCGGAACTGGGCTTTGCTTACACTCCGAACAGGCTGGGTCTCCACCTGAAGGACGACCCCCGGGAGGTTGCTCTCAGGGACGCCGTCTACGAGTGTATCGAACAACGGGGCCCCGAGACGGCATCTGGACGTCCCTGACGCTGTTTTCTAACCAACTACGAGAGGGCCGCGACTTCACCTCTCGGACTGATGCCTGTCACGACCGTCGCGGTAATCGCCCTCGTCGGAATCTCCGCCAACTCCGACTCGCTCGTCGTCGACTCGACCGGATTGCTGTCACCGGCGTGCTTCTCGTCTGACTCGTGATGGTCGCGGGCGGGTTGCCAAATAGACACTCTGTATTCAGCACGCCGTTCCTGACAGGTATCTGGGGGTTCGATCGCTGCTACGTGAACCACTTGGCCGTTACTGAACGCTACCAGCCGCGAGTATCTGCGCTCCTAGCCGTGTGACGGGAGATTTACCCGGACCGAGTCCGTCTATCCGACCATGACTCCCGAGGAACTCCGCGCCGATATCCCCGCGCTGGACGAGGCGATATATCTGAACACCGGCGCCGGCGGGCCGAGCCCCCGCCGCGTCGTCGAGGCGACCGAGGCCGCACTGGAGTACCACGAGTACGAGGCGCCCGCCGGCGCCGGCACCTACGGCGCGCTGTTCGACGCACTCGACGAGACGCGCGAGGCCGTGGCCGACCACGTCGGCGTCGCGCCGGAATCGATCGCCCTCACCCAGAGCACCACCGACGGCATCGGCCGCATCGCCGCCGCGATGGACTGGGAACCCGGCGACGTCGTCGTCCGCACCGATCAGGAGCACTCCGCCGGCATCCTGCCGTGGGACCGCCTGCGCGAGACCGCCGGCATCGAAGTGCGCGTCGTCGAAGCGAGCGGCGGGAGCGTCGATCGCGACGAGTGGCGCAAGGCGGTCGGTGACGCGAAACTCGCCGTATTCAGTTCACTGTGCTGGACCGACGGGTGTCGTCTCCCCGTCGCTGAGCTGACCGACATCGCCCGCGAGGCCGGCGCTCGCGTGCTGGTCGACGCCGTCCAGTCAGTCGGCCAGCGCCCGGTCGACTTCGAGGCGTGGGGCGCCGACGCCGTCGCCGCCGCCGGGCACAAGTGGCTGCTCGCGCCAACCGGGACCGGCTTCCTCCACGTCACCGACGAGTTCGCCCGCTCGCTCGAACCCGCGCAGGTCGGCTACATGGGCGTCGAAGACCCGGAGGCCCACCCGAGCGAACTCAAGCCCGACGCCCGCCGGTTCGAAGTCGGCAGCGTCTCCCCGGTCCCCTACGCGGGTCTGCGCGAGGGCATCGCGACCATCGAGGATGTCGGTCACGACGTCATCACGGACCGAATCGAGCGGCTGACCGACCGGCTGAAGGAGGGCCTCGGCGACCGGCTCGTCTCCGCCGAATCCTACGAGTCGGGCCTCGTCTCGTTCACGGACGACGACCCCGTCGCGACCGCCGAGCGACTCGCCGAGGACGGGATCCGGGTGCGCGACATCCCGCCGACGGGGACGGTCCGCGCGTCCGTCCACGTCTTCAACACCGCCGAGGACGTCGACGCCCTGCTCGACGCGCTCTGAATTTCCGGAGTGGCGCACGCTGGCGCGCGTCTCGTCTCGCGACAGCATCGTGCGAGGGATGAGAGAGCGACCGCAGGGAGCGAGCGAATCGGTTGGAGAGGCGTGTGGCTGTCTGCGGTGCTGTGCGGTTCTGCTGTCCCTGGCGTCCTCGTGAGCGAAGCGAACGAGGGCTCAGGAGAGCTTGCTCTCCTGGTGGACTGAAAGGGCGAGGCGGGCTCGCATTTATGCAGTCGCCTGCGCGGGCACTATCCGCGCGGGCGGTGCGGAGAGCGCGGATATCCCGCCTCAGCGACCGCGAGCGAGCCGAGGGCTTTCATCGCTTACTGATTCCCGCGGTAGTGGATACTACTCCTTGCGAGCGAGCCGAGGGCTTTCAACTTCCAGTGTACCCTGCGGTAGTGGATCCATCTAGAGAGCCCGCCGAAGACACCCAGCACCCAATCACCCAAAATCACGGACTTGAGTGGATTAATTACACGCCCGGAAGGACAGAGGAGGCATGGAAGAGTACGCCTACGTCGTCAACGTCGACGGGGTCCTCCAACGAGACGGAGAATACCTGCTGATCGAACGCGGCGCCGAGGAAGAACACGCGTCGGGAATCCTCGGACTTCCGGGCGGCAAACTGGAAGCACCGCCCGGGACCGACGACGCAATCGAGGCCACGGCGCGCCGCGAGATCGCCGAGGAAGTCGGGATCGAAGTGGGCGAGGTCCGGTACGTCTGCAGCGGCACCTTCGAGGCGGACACCGGCGAGCAGTGTCTCAATATCGTCACGCTGTGCGAGTACGAGGGCGGCGAGGCCAGCCCGCAGGACCTCGACGAGGTCGCGGCGGTCCACTGGCTCACCGAAGCGGAACTCCGCGAGCACCCGGACGTGCCCTCGTTCACCGAGACGTACGTCGAACGGGCGGCCGCGGTCCGCGGCGCGGAGTGACTGGCCCCTTCACCATTCAGAGCCGGTCGCGCTCGACGCGCAGGCGCTGTAGTTCGTCGACGGCGAGCCACCCGCCCCAGCACGCGAACGCGAGCGAGCCGACGAGTTCGGGGATGGCGATACCCGGCGGGAACCACGGGAACAGCGCCCACCAGACCCACGCGACGACGTGCAGGACGCCGGCGAGGACCAGCACGAGCCCGCGGACCGGTCGACCGGCCGCGTAGTCGCCGGCACCCCAGAGGAAGACGCCCAGCGTGAGACAGACGAAGAATGGGATAGCGACGACGCCGTGCAGTGGGTGTGGCAGTGCGAACACGCCGACGAGCGCCATGAATCCCATCGCGAGCAGGCCGAACAGCGCGCCGGCGGCGCGGATGGGGTGATCTACGCTGGCGAGCACGGAGGCGACGAAGCCGAGGCCGAGCGCGCCGCCGACGAGGAGGGCGCCGTTGAAGATGGGCGCCGTCGCGACGCCGCGGGCACCGAGATCCGAGAGGGCGTAGTAGAACGGCGAGAACCACGGCGCGGCGGCCATCGCGAAGACGACGCCGCCGAACGCGACGATGACGGCGACGATGCCGACCGAGGGCGGGACCAGCGACCGGGCGGGATCGTACTGCGACCGGGACGGGGACTCGGACTGGGACACACCGCGAGTTGCACCCGCCCGGCGCAAAAATCACGGGGATGGAAGCAGGGAGACTCTCTCTCGCGATTCCGTCCCAGCCGTTCCGCAGCACCGCTCACAGCGCTCTGGCCCTCGAAGCACTCACAGCGCCGCGCCGGGCTGGTACTCGCCGAAGACCTCGCGGAGTTCGTCGCAGATTTCGCCCGTCGTGGCGTATGCCTTGACGGCGTCGACGATGTACGGTAGCAGGTTCTCGTCGCCGCGGGCGGCCTCACCCAGGGCGTCGAGCGCCTCCGCGACTTCCTCGTCGTCGCGCTCCTCGCGCACCGACTCCAGCCGCTCGATCTGCGCCTGTTCCTGCTCCTCGGAGACCTCCTCGACGTCGGCGTCCTGGGCGTCCTCCTCGACGGTGTACTCGTTGACGCCGACGATGACTCGATCGCCGGAGTCGATCTCCTCCTGGCGCTCGTAGGCGACGTCCTGGATCTGCCGCTGGACCCACCCGCTCTCGATGGCCGCGCGCATGCCGCCGCGGGCGTCGACCTCGTCGAGGATCTCGCGGGCCTCGGCCCCGACCTCGTCGGTGAGCGACTCGACGTAGTAGCTGCCGCCGAGCGGGTCGGCGGTGTCGGCGGCGCCCGACTCGTGGGCGAGGATCTGCTGGGTCCGCAGGGCGGTTCGGACGGACTTCTCGGTGGGGAGCGACAGCGCCTCGTCTTTCCCGTTGGTGTGGAGGCTCTGCGTGCCGCCCAGCACTGCCGCCAGCGCCTGGTAGGCGACCCGGACGACGTTGTTTTCGATCTGCTGGGCGGTCAGCGTCGACCCGGCCGTCTGGGTGTGAAACTTCAGCTGTTTGGACGCCGGATTCTCGGTGCCGAAGCGCTCCTCCATGATCGCCGCCCACATCCGGCGAGCGGCGCGGAACTTCGCGACTTCTTCGAGGATGTTGTTGTACGAGGCGAAAAAGAAGGAGAGCTGCGGGGCGAACTCGTCGACGTCCAGTCCGGCGTCCTGTGCGGCCTCGACGTACTCGATGCCGTCGGCGAGGGTGAAGGCGATCTCCTGGGCGGCGGTCGAGCCGGCCTCGCGGATGTGATAGCCCGAGATGGAGATGGTGTTGAACTTCGGCACCTCCGCTGCGCAGTACTCGAAGATGTCCGTGATGATCCGCATCGACGGCTCGGGCGGGTAGATGTAGGTGTTGCGGGCGATGTACTCCTTGAGCACGTCGTTCTGGATAGTCCCGCGGAGCTCCTCGCGCGGGACGCCCTGCTGGTCGCCGATGGCGATGTACATCGCGAGCAGCACACTTGCAGGAGCGTTGATCGTCATCGAGGTCGAGACCTCGTCCAGCGGGATGCCGTCGAAGACAGTCTCCATGTCCCGCAGGGAGTCGATGGCGACGCCGGCCTTCCCGACCTCGCCGGCAGCCATCCCCGCGTCGGAGTCGTAGCCCATCTGCGTCGGCAGGTCGAACGCCATCGAGAGGCCGGTCTGGCCCTCGTCCATGAGGTAGTGGAAGCGCTCGTTTGTCTCGGTCGCGGTGCCCATCCCGGCGTACTGGCGCATCGTCCACAATCGGCCGCGGTACATCGTCGAGTAGACGCCGCGGGTGTAGGGCTCCTCGCCGGGGAATCCCAGGTCCTCCTCGTAGTCGAGGTCGGCCACGTCCGCGGGCGTGTAGATGGGGGCCACTTCCTGTCCTTCGGTGTCGGTCAGGAACCGCTCCTCGCGCTCCCCGAAGCGGTCGACGGTCGGCCCCCGGGTTTCCTCCTCCCACTCCTCGCGGGCCTCCCGGATGGCCGCGAGGTCGTCGGGGTCGAACATACGTGGGATGTTCGCACGGCGACCCTTAACCGTTGGCGGCGGTCCCGTTATCACGCCCGGGGTTCAACCACCACTCGACATGCCGGAGCCAGCCATCGAACACACCGCCCTCCGCTACGCCGTGAGCCTGACCGCAGTCCTCGCGGTCGTTCTGGTCGGCATCGCCGTCCTGTTCGCGCTCCCGGAGTCGATCCCCCTCCGCGAGTCGGTCGTCTGGGCCGTCACGCTCGCCACGGCGACGGTCGCCATCGAGGCCATGGGCCGCATCGAAACCGGCGAGTCACCGATCCGGAAGCGACTCCAGCGGCTCGCGTAACCGGCCGCGACAGGACGACCCGGTGGCAGCGCTACAGCGCGCCGCCGTCCGTGCCGTCGCCGGTCTGGTTACCGTCGGTCTGATTGCCGTCGGTCTGGTCACCTCCGGGCGTGGTTTCGCCCCCGGCGTCCCCGCTTGTCTCGTTACCAGTCGAACTCCCGCCCGTTTCGTTGCCGGAAGAACCTCCGCCACTGGATCCGCCGGTCCCGTTGCCGGCGGAGTCGCCCTCGCTGCTCTCGCCGTCCTCGGAAGTCACGACGAAGTCGTGGTCGGAGATGGGGGTCCCGTAGATGGTCTCGCCGACGAGTCTGGCGGCGAAGTCGTCGGGGTCGAACCCGGCGTCGTCCGCGGGGAAGCGCACGAGGAGGTCGGCGTCGCCGTCCCCGTCGGCGTCTTCGACGCTGCCGGCGTCGACCGCCCGGGCGCCGTCGCCCTCGTCGACCACTCGCGGCGGACCGAACCGCAGGGTCCCCACGTCGACTGCCGCCGGATCGAAGCCGTCGGTGTGCTCGATACAGACCTCGACCTCGCCGCCGTCCGAGTACGGGACGGTCGCGGGCCACTCCTCGTCGGGTTCGATATCGATGGTGATCTCCGGTGATTCGCGGGTGAACACGGTGACCGTCCCCGTCGCCGACGATTCGGAGTCGGCCTCCGTGTCGGTCCCGCTCACGCCGCCTTCGCTCGCCTCCGTCCCCCGCTGCCCGCCGACCGCGATCCGGTGCCCGTCGCCGTCGGCCGCGACCGCCCGACCGAACCGCGACACAGAACCGGTGTCGGTCGGTCCGAGGCGGCTGGTGTGATACCAGCCGTCCTCGCCGGTCGCGAAGACGAGAGCGCCGCCGGCCGGTGTCGACCCGTCGCCGCTCTGGACATCCTCCGTTTCACCGTCCTCGGTCCCGCCGTCGTCCGATCCCGCCGAGTCGCCGGCGACGGCACCGACGACGGCGCAGTCGCCGTCGAGCGCGAGCGACGCGTCCGTCCCGAAGCGCTCGCCGGTCGTTCCACCGTCCACCGACAGCGCCTGGACGGCGGCCAGCGACACGCCGCCGTACACCCCCGCGTAGCCGACCGCGCCGCTCTGGGCGTTCGAGTCGTCGCCGTTGCCATCGCTCGACGACTGCGGTGCCTGCGGCGCACAGAGCACGCTGTCGGTCCCGTTGGTCGCGACGGCCTGACCGAACGCCGTGGCGGTGTCCCCCGAGTTCTCGGCGGTCCTGACGTGGCCCCACGGGTCGTCGGTGAACGCAGCGACGCCACCCGCGCCGTCGTTCAGGCCCGGCGCCCCGACGACAGCCGTCGAGCCGTCGGCCGCCATCGCGACCGACGCACCGGCCATGTCGCCGGCCGAGCCCTCCGGTAGCTCCAGTTTCGTCGTCCGGGTCCACGAAGTGTCGCCGTCGCTCTCCTCGGTGCGGTCGAAAACGTAGGCCGCGCCCGCTCTCGCGGGGTCCGCGTCGTCGGCGGGCGCGCCGGCGACGACCCGCTCGCCGGCGGCGTCGACGGCGACGGCCCTGCCGAGGCGGTCCCGGTTGGTCGCCTCGTCCCCCGCCGTGAGTTTCGCCGCGTGGTTCCACGCGCCGGCCTCGCGGACGAAGACCGAGACCGCGCCGCACTGTCCGGCGAGCGCGTCCTCGCCGGGGGCGCCGACGACGATGGTCTCACCGGCGGCGTCGACGGCGACCGACGCGCCGACGTAGTCGAGTTCCGCGCTGTAGACCGGATCGAGGACCGTCTCCCGGCTCCAGCCGTTCTCTCCGGCGGTGTACACCGACACGCCGCCGGTGGGGACGTCCCCGTCCTGTCGCGTCGAGTCACCGACGACGAGCGTCTCGCCCGCGGCGTCGAACGCGAGCGCGCTCCCGAACGAGTGGCTTGCGCCCTCGGCGTCGAGGGTGATCGTCGTCCAGTCGGACGGAGGGGCGTGGTCGGCGCGGGCGCCGCCGGAGGTGAAGCCGAGCACGGTGCCGCCGAGGGCGGCGGCGGCCGCTCCCCGGAGGACGGTGCGTCTGGAGACCGCGTGGTCGCCGTCGGTCGCCGACTGTCGATCGTCCGGACCGTCGGACGCGGAGTTACCCGTGTGCATGGGTTGCTGTCCGGACCCTCACCGCATTCCCGCATTGTAATAGACCGCTTACACCGCTCTACCCACCGAATATCGGAACGCTGTGATACCGCGATATCGCGACAGAAACGCCTGCTTCCGCGCCGATCCGACCTCAGGAAATCCGATTCCAGCCCGTGCGCCAGTGGATCGGCAGCGGTCGTTACTCGGACGGGGAGCTCGGACGCCGTCAGTCGTCCGAGCCGACGGCGACGCTGACGCTGTCGCCGTCGAGGCCCTCCGCTTCCGCCGTGATCTCGAGCGGGCCGCCCTCGCGGTCGGCCTGTACCACGGCGATACAGGTGCCGTGGTAGGCCGAGCGCGACTCGGCGACGTAGGGTTCGTTGCTGTCGAGGTCACCGTTGTCGACGCCGACGATCTCGCCGGCGCCCGAAGCCGAGAAGGTCACTTCGTGGTCAGCGCGCGGGACGCGGACGCCCTCGTCGTCGGTGACGGTCGCCTCGACGTACACGAGGTCGCGGCCGTCGGCGACGATGGTCTCGCGGTCGGCGTCGAGTTCGACCCGCGCGGGCTCGCCCGCGGTCTCCAGTTCGTGCTCGGCGACGACCTCGCCGTCTTCCTTCGCCACTGCTCGCACCTCCCCCGGCTCGTAGGGGACGTACCACTCGATCATCCGGTCGGAGGTGTCCGCGAGGTCGCGCTCGCCCATCCACTCGCCGTTGCGGTACAGCTCGACGGTCTCGGCGTTCGTGAAGGTGACGAGGTGGACGAAATCGCGGGAGCCGTCGCGGTCGGGGAACGTCCAGTGCTCGGAGACGGCGGGCCAGCTCCAGTTGGGGCGGCCGGCTGGCCGCTCGCGATCCGGGTCGAACGCGGCGATCTGGACCATCGGCTCGTCGGACCAGACGCTCTCGTGGAAGCCCGTCTCGGGCTTGGGCTCGCCGGTCGTGTCGATCAGGCCGGTCGCCCAGCCCTTGTTCGGCCACTCGCGGGACTCGCCGAGGTAGTCGATCCCCGACCAGATGAATTGGCCGGCGACGAAGTCGTTGTCGGCGACGCCGAACCACGGGTTCTCGGCGATGAAGCCGATGTCCTCGTCCTCGCCGCCGAGGAAAAAGGGCTTGGCCTCGGAGCTGATGATCGGTTTCTCCAGGCCCGCGTCGCGGAAGTCCTCGAACCACTGCTCCTGGTAGTTACACGAGAGGACGTCGACGTGCTCGCCGATGTCTTCGAGCTGGGCGACCATGCCAGCGGTGTCGCCGCCCCACGGCGCCGCGCCGTAGGTGACCGGCCGCGTCGGGTCCATCTCGCTGGTTGCCTCGGTGAGCATCGCCAGATCGTCGAGCATCGACTCGGCGCCCTGGTCGTAGGACTCGTTGCCGACGCTCCAGCAGACGATCGACGGGTGGTTGCGGTCGCGGTCGATCATCGCCGCCAGGTCGCGGCGCCACCACTCGTCGAACCACTCGTCGGCGCCCTCGTGGCGCCACTTGTCGAAGGCCTCGTCGATGACGAGAAAGCCCATCCGGTCGCACAGATCCAGCAGTTCGGGCTGGGGCGGGTTGTGGCTCATCCGGATGGCGTTGCAGCCGATGTCCTGCAGGGTCTCGAGGCGGCGTTCGAGGGCGCGCTCGGGCACCGCGGCGCCGAGACAGCCGGCGTCGTGGTGGAGGTTGACCCCCTTCATCGTCACCGGCTCGCCGTTGAGGTAGAAGCCCTGGTCGCTGGTCCACTCGAAGGTGCGGATGCCGAACGGCGTCACGTAGTCGTCGACGGGTTCGCCGTCGCGGTAGACGACGCTGCGGACGAAGTGGCGGGTCGGGTCCTCCAGCGTCCAGCGGTCGGGGTCGGCGATCGAGAGGCGCTGCTCGAACTCGTGGGCCTCGCCGCTCTCGACGGTGGCCGTGCTCCCGGCGGTCGCCACGATCTCGCCGTCTTCGTCGACGATGTCGGTCTCCAGCGCGCAGTCGGCGGCGTCGCCCTCGGCGTTCTCGATCTCGGTGAGCACCTGCACCTCGGCGCGGCGGCCGTTGGCGGCCGTCGTGCGCACGTCGGTCCCGAAGGGCGTGATAGCGACCGCGTCGGTCTCGATGAGATACGCGTTGCGGTAGATGCCCGAGCCCGTGTACCAGCGGCTGTGGGGGTACCCGTCGTTGTCGACGCGGACCGCGAGCGTCTCGCCGCCGGAGACGCCGAACTCGGCGAGGTCGTAGGTGACCGTCGAGTAGCCGTACGGTCGGTGGCCGACGTGTTCGCCGTCGACGTACACGTCGAAGTTGCGGTAGACGCCGTCGAGCCGGAGCGTCGGGTCGCCTTCGATGTCCTCGGGCAGTTCCCGGCGGTACCACCCGACTCCGCCGGGCGCGAAGCCCTGCTGCTGGTCGCCGGGATTGTCCGGGTCCCACGGCCCCTCGATGCTCCAGTCGTGGGGAACTTCGACGGCCTCCCAGTCGCCGTCGTCGAGCGTGGGGTCCTCGCCACCGTCGACGTCGCCGCGGTGGAACCGCCAGCCGGTCTCCAGTCGGCGAGTGCGTCGGTGCTCCTCGGCGGGGCCTGCTTCGGAAGTCATACGCTCGCATCTCACAGGGCCATCAATTAGTTTACGACTTCCAGCGGCGTCGCCGTCTTCGAGCGGCCGTTCACGCCACGAGCGCGTCGAGTCGGTCGACGAAGCGTCTCACCGCACGGCGCCGTCGGCGCGCGGCGAGGCGTTCGACAAACGGCAGGGGGACTCGCGTCGTCACGTCGGCCTGCACGTCGACGCGCGTCCCGTCGCCGTCGGGCGTGAACGCGACGGTCGTCTCGGCCCGGAGGAGCGGGTCTCCCTCGGGGATCCGGCGGTAGACGAACCCGTCGGGGCGGTCCTCGAAGACGAACCGCGGTGCGAGAATGCGGCCGTTCGGCCAGACGGTCACGACGGTCCGACCGTCCTCCGCCGAGACGTCGAGAACTTGGAACTCGCCTTCGGCCTCGACGACCCGTTCCGGCGTGAGTCGATACGCGACGGTCTTCGGCGGGGCGGAGACGGTCCGAGAGAGGGCGGCAGCGCGCATGGGCGGAGTCGACGCCCCGGCACCAAAACTGTTCGCCCGCTGTCAGCAGTTACCGGTCAGTACAGAGAGTGACCGAGAGGTTCGAGCAAACTCCCTCACGGAGGCGGGGCCCGACCTCCACACTTCTATTTCATACACAAAATGTTATATATCTGTCTTTACCACCAATTCATATATGAGTGAATTGGATCGGGACGAGGAGTTTATTAGGGACAAAGAAGAGGATGAAGAGATTGAGCGAGCGATCGTCTATCTGATCAATTCCTTTCAGGAGTCTGGCGACAACCCGAAGCCAGTCATCCTCCACAGCATTCGGGTCGGAATGGAACTGTACGATCGAGGGTACGAAGAGCGTGTCGTTGTTGCTAGCATATTACACGATTTGATAGAGGACACAGCCGTCAAGAAAGAGGACATCGCGTCGGAGTTCGGGGAGGAAGTCTCTGACATCGTGGAGGCTACCAGTTTCGATAGCGAGATAGAGGACTATACGGAGCGATACAAGGATACGCTGAACCGCTGCTTCGAAATGGGGAGAGAACCGGTGCTCATCAAGGCTGCAGATACTCTCGACAACAGTAACTACTACCACAAGGGCGACTCGGAAGAACTACGACGGAATGTAATAGAGAAGATGGAATTCTTCATCGAGAACTCCGAACCGTACATCGGAGACGAACCAATCTATCGGGATCTAAAAGAGCAATATGACCTCGTGAGAGACCGAGTCGACGTGGAGACGGACTAGTACGGCCCCGTTGGATCGTTCGCCGAAGTCAGACAGCTGAGCTAACGCAGTGGTGTTTTGCCGCCGTCTACTGATGTATTGGACGTGGATCGTCGGGAGGAGAGCGGTGATCAGTTCGCACGACGAACTGAACACTGTCCTCTCAGTCCTCGTCGATGAGGTAGCGGAACGCCCGGAGCGTGTTGCGGCCGCTCTCGGTCAGCGAGACGCGCGTCGACCGGCCGACCGTTTCGAGGTCGACGTAGCCATTTTGATCCAGCGGGCCGAGGACGTGGCTGTCGAGCAGGCGGTACTCGCTCTTCCGGTTGGCGGCGTCGCGCTCGGCGATGAAGGGCAGGCTCGCCTCCTTGCCGAAGTCGATGAGGTCCCGCTTGCGCGTGCCGTCCTCGCGGTCGAGGTAGTCCATCACCGCGACGTGCTGGGGCTCGGGGCTTTCCATCGGGTACGTTGGGAGTTCGGTGATCTGGCGGATCCCTTCGGCAACGTCGCCGTCGGTCTGGGCGGCGTAGCGCTGCGCACGGACGTAGTAGGGCGTCGCGCCGGTCGCCATGCAGGCGATCATCCCGCCGATGGCCGTCACCTTCGACCCCGAGGCGAGGTTGACGTAGACCTCGTGGTCCGAAAAACGGGTCGCCAGTTCGGCGACGGTCCCGATGGAGTCGTAGAAGTCGAAGATGTCGCAGGGGACCGTCTCGTGGTCGATCCCCTCGTCGTCGAAGCGGTCGCGGACCGTCTCCGCGTAGGAGGGGTGGTCGGTGTCGTCCTCGTAGTGCAGGAGGACGACGCGGTCGGCGCGCAACCGGACCGCCGGCAGGACGATCCGGTCGTTCTCGTAGCCCACCGGGATCAGGTGGACGCGCTCGGCGACTTCCATACCCGCCCCTGCTCGGCCCTCCGGGAAAACGATTGTCCCGACACAGCCGACAGTGTCAGCGCGGCGGTCGTCACCGCGCTGACTATCTGATCGAGAACCGCCCGCAGTCCGCCGGTTATCTCCCGTGAAATCGCAACGCGGGCTTTTTGGTGGGCGCCGTCCTCAGTGCGGGGTATGCCGGTCATGGCGAGCGACGACTTCTCGGTCCACACCGACGAGTGCGACCGATTCGACGACGGAATGCCGATCTCGAACCTCCCCGACGAGGTCTCCTCCATCGAGGACCTCGACTGCGAGTGCTGGAGCGGGTTCGACTCGCTGGCCGAGATCGAGTGACGGTGCTGGCCCCCCTCGGTGTTCGCAACTGGAGGTAGGTTCGGACGCATAATAGCGAACCTATCGTCGAACCCGACGCGCCCTCACTCGACGTACTGGTTGTGTTGCTGTTCTGACCAGTCCTTCTCCACCGACAGACCGATACCGAGCGAAGATGATATAATTGTAAGAAGTACCCGATGGCTCGGCAGACGATCGGCCGCCGCGAGTATTTGACCATGGTAGGGGCCGGATCGATAGGGTCCGTAGCCGGGTGTGGACGACGTTCGGGGACGACCGAGAATCCCGGTACGAACGACATCGTGATCTGGGTTCGAGACACAGACGCCACCGCGACGATTACCGTCGAAAACGCTTCTACTGGGGAGACGCTTTTCGACGAAACCGACACGTTCTCCGAACTCCTCTATCCGGAAGACGGTCCGAACGCTCGATACGAGAACGTGTTCGGCACCGAGACGGTCAAGTTCACGTTCGACGTTCGAGGTGGACCGGAACAGCGACGGGAATTCGCTGACAGAGAGTTCACCGAGATCCACGTCGAGTATACGGGTTCGATCGAGTTCTCGGTCACTCAGGACAGAATGCCCAGTTCCTGACCGAACACCTGTCTCGAGCGGTGTTCGCACGGTGCCGGTAGGTTTTACTTCGCTGGCCGCAACGACCGAAGTCCATGCCCTCCGAGCACGTCAACCGCGAGACCGTCGAGCGGCGAATGGAGCGGTTACGCGACGACTACGGTGAGGTGACCGTCGAGGAGGTCGACGAGGAGGTTCCCCCGGACCGGTTCGAGCGATTGCGTGAGGGGTCGAGGAGCGGGTACATCGGCGGCGCGTACGCGTGGGTCGTTCGCGAACCCGAGCAGACGGCGGCGCTCACCGAATCGATGCCCGATGGTATCGAGGACGGTCGCCGGGTCCTGATGATCCTCGGCCGCGGCGCAACTCGCTGGGGGCTGGCGGGCGGCGGCCGCGAGGACGGCGAGACCTACGAGGAGGCCGCGGTCAGGGAGGTCCGCGAGGAGACGGGGATCGACTGTGAGATCACCGACTGCTTCCTGTTCCGCCGCTTTAGAACTGATTCCGCGGGCGATCACGACGAGCGGCTACACGCCCTCTACGTCTTCTTCGACGCCGCGTACGCCGGCGGACACATCGCCGTCCAGCCGGGCGAACTCAACGGCGCCGCGTGGTTCGCCGAACCCCCCGAACGGCTCCACCCCGCGAACGAGTTCCGCGCCGGCGAATTCTGGGACGACTACGAGGCCGACGACCCGCTCGGCGACTTCGAGTGGTAACCGGGACGGTCGTCGAAGACTCGTCTCGAGCGAGACGCTGTTCGAACCGCTCAATCTACCGTGCGTATCCGGTTCATGCGACAGATAGGACAGCAGACCGCCGTCTCCGTTCGGGGGACGACGAACTCGACCTCGCACGTCCTGCAGACGTACGTTTGCCCGCGTTCCTCGGTGATCTCCGTTATTTCTGCCATCGATCCGCCCTCGGCCCCGTTCTCCGGGACTCGCTCCACTGGTCTGTCATACTCCCACGTTCTTCTCCCTACGTCTCGACCGTATATGTCGCTTGTTACCGTATATTACGGATCCGTGCTTCCTGTCCCGGACCCGAGGCATTAACGACCAAATACCGGGGCCGGCAATGCTCACGGTATGGACGAGTTACGCGATCCGGCGACGCTTCGGGGCGATCCGGACGTCGAGTTCAGCGCGGCGACGACCACGGACGGCGAGGACGCCTTCGAGTACTTCGACGGCATCGCGGGACTGCTCGCCGTGGGCATCACGAACGAGGCCGGTGCGGTCCTGCTGATGAACAGCCCGCACGGCTGGCGACTCCCGTACGGGCACGTCGACGACGGTGGTGACTGGTCGGCGCGGACCGAGGAGATCGGCGAGATCCTGACCGGGGTCGACGTGACTGCCAGCGAGGTGCTCCGCGTGTCCGAGATTACGCACGAACTACGGTCAGACTCGGAGCGCACCACGACGAGTTTCGACGCCGTGATCGGTACTGAACCCGTCAGCGGCGAGCCGATGGCCAAGGATCCCGTGTTCGGCGAGTGGTCGGACCTTGAACTGGGCTGGTTCGACGAAGTGCCGGAGGACGCCTACCACGCCCACGGCGACGCCGTCGACGACATCGAGTACTTCCTCGACGACTGAACGGTACAATCGCGGCCGTAGCGCGGTCGCTTGGCGACGACGACGACACTGTGGCGATTGTGTCAATTGTCACGTCATCCAGGGCTTTGTCTGCACAGTGGCTTTACCGGTATCCCGCAACCGTCTAGGTATGACAACGGATCTCTCACCCGTCGACGACGCGCTGGCGGACGCGCTCGCCGACGAGCGGACCCGACAGCGCGAGACCCTCTCGCTGATCGCCAGCGAGAACTACGCGAGCGAGGCCGTCCTCGCAGCCCAGGGGTCAGTGCTGACGAACAAGTACGCCGAGGGGAATCCAGGGGAGCGCTACTACGGCGGCTGCGAGCACGCGAACCGGGTCGAGCGACTCGCACAGGAGCGGGCCCGCGAGCTGTTCGGCGCGGAGCACGCCAACGTCCAGCCTCACTCGGGGACGCAGGCCAACCTCGCGGCCTACCAGGCGCTGCTCGACTCCGGCGACACCGTCCTCTCGCTGGAGATGAGCCACGGCGGGCACCTCAGCCACGGCCAGCCGTACACCGCGGTCGACGAACACTTCGACGTGGTCCACTACGGCGTCGACCCCGAGACGGGCCGCCTCGACTACGACGCCGTTGAGGCCCGCGCCGAGGAAGCCGACCCCGACATCGTCGTCTCCGGCTACTCGGCGTACCCGCGGCAGGTCGACTGGGAGCGCATGCAGGCCATCGCTGACGGCGTCGACGCCTACCACCTCGCCGACATCGCCCACCTGACGGGACTGGTCGCGGCGGGCGTCCACCCCTCGCCGGTCGGCGTCGCCGACGTCGTGACCGGATCGACCCACAAAACCATCCGGTCGGGTCGCGGCGGGATGATTCTCTGCGCCGAGGAGTTGGCCGACGCCGTCGACACGGCGGTCATGCCGGGCTGTCAGGGCGGCCCGCTGATGCACAACGTCGCCGGGAAGGCCGCGGGCTTCGACGAGGCGTTGACTCCCGAATTCGACGTGTACGCCCGCCAGATCGTCGAGAACGCGTGGACACTCGCCGACCGTCTGCAGGACCGGGGCTTCGAACTCGTCTCCGGCGGCACCGACGTCCACTTCGTCCTCGTCGACCTGCGGGAGACCTACCCCGACCTGACCGGTGCTCGCGCGGAGGAAGCCCTCGAATCGGTCGGACTGGTCGCCAACAAGCAGACCGTTCCCGGCGACCACCGGAGCGCGACCGTCGGGAGCGGCCTGCGGATCGGCACGCCCGCCGTCACGACCCGCGGGTTCGACGCGGCCGCGACCGAGCGACTCGCGGACACACTGGCGGACGTGCTCGACGCGCCCGGCGACGGGGGTGTTCGCGAGGACGCCCGTGAAACGGTCGCCGAACTGTGCCGCCAGTTCCCCGTCTACGATGACGCGGCGGTGGCTTCGACATGAACATGTCGACGCTACGGATCCGCCGCTACCGGCCGAGCGACGGCGAGCGCGTCCGCGAACTGAACCGCGTCGCGATGGCCGAGACGCCCGAGTGGGTGCCCGACGCGCCCGACGAGGACCTGCTGGACGTGCGCGGCCACTACCTGAACGACGGCGGGGAGTTCCTGGTCGGCGAAACCACGCCGGAGTCCGAGACCCGCATCGTCGCCACCGGCGCTTACGAGACGCTCGACGGCTGGATGGCCGAGCAGTTCGACGCGACCGCGGGGACCGCCGAGCTCTCGCGCATCCGCGTCGAGCCCGAGATGCAGGGCCAGGGCTTCGCGACCCAGATCGTCGAGGAACTCGAACGGCGCGCTCGCCGCGCGGGCTACCGGGCGTTCGTCCTCAACACCGGCGTCGACAACGAGCAGGCCCGCGGGTTCTACGAGTCGCTCGGCTACGCCTGCGTCGGCGAGCGAACCGTCGACTTCGAAGACACGACGCTCGACCTGTCGCTGTACTGGTCGCGGCTCGACTGACCGCCGGTCGCCCGGTTTTAAGCCCGTCCGCGGCGGACGGTCGGCCATGTACGGCATCCTCACCGCCGACGCCGACCTCGCTCGCGAGGGCGTCGGCGACCGGACGTTCTACTTCGCCGAGCGGGTCTCGGGCGCCCGCCGCAACCCCGTCGACGGCGTCGTCAACTCCGTCGCCTGCTGGGGTGACACCGAGACGGTCCGGGAGTCGCCCGAGCGTGCTGCCGTGACGGACGACGGCACCCGCGCCGCGCCCGACGTCGAGGGCCACCACTGGGGGACCGTCTGCCCGACCGATTCCGACTACCGCGCCGCGCTGTTGGAACGGATCGAAGAAGTCGGGACCGTCGGCGACGTGCGCCTCACGACACCGGGGCTCCCCGGCGACGACTTCTGCCGGTGTGAACGGTGTGAGCGGCTGTTCAGCGAGAGCGAGTTCGGGGATCGGGTCGCGTGGCGGTCTGCAGTGATTACCGACTTCGTCGCCGACGCGGGCGAACGGGTCGACGGTGAGGTGGTCGCGACGCTCTATCCCGACCCGTATCCGGACCACCTGCGGGAACGCGCCGGGCTGGACCCCGCGGCGCTCTCGGACCACGTCGACGGATTTCTGGTTCCCCTCTGCGGCACCGGCTACGAGACCACCTACTGGGTCGAGTCGCTGGCCCGCGGGTTTGCCTCGGAGATCGGCGATCTCGACGCCTCGCTGTCGTTCCAGTTCTCGACCTCCGGGACCGAGGCCGAGCGGCTGGCCGGACTGGCGCGGCAGGTCGGGGAGTACGCGGATGAGGTGGTGTTCGGAACTCACAGAGCCGACGCCGACCTGATCCGCGACGTGATTGGACGGTTGGAAGGGCGAGAGTCGTCTGTCGTCGCGTGAGTGTCTCGGGTCAGCGCCGTTGTGTGGTCGGTTATTTCGCCTCGCTCGCTAGCAATTGATTCAACTGCCGCGGACAGCAACCGATGAAAGCCCTCGGCGCGCTCGCGGTCGCTGACCGGGATATCCGCGCTCTCCGCACCGCCCGCGCGGATAGTGCCCGCTCAGACGACTGCATGAACGCGAGCCCGCCTCGCCCTTTCAGTCCGCCAGGACGACAACCGCACGACACCGCAGCCGGCCACACGCCTCCCCAACCGATTCACTCACTCGCTCGCTCCATCGCTCATCCCTCGCACGACTCCGTCGCGCGCATAAAAGCGCGCGACGGCGCGCGCCAGACGTCTGGTTCCCGGGTTTTGCGCACCCGAGACCCGTTCGCGTCGCTCGGCAACTGATAAACGGGAGGCAGCCGAAAAGCGATCAATCGCGATGTCTCGCAACAGCATCCCCGACCTCTACGAGAAGTACGACGCGGGCGAGCCGCTGACGATGCTGACGGCCTACGACGCGCCGATCGCTCGGCAGGTCGACCGCGGCGGCGTCGACATGATCCTCGTCGGCGACAGCGCCGGCGACAATCACCTCGGCTACGACGACACGCTGCCGGTCACGCTGGAGGAAGCGCTCTCGAACACCGCCGCCGTCGTCCGCGGGACCGAGGAGGCGTTCGTCGTCGCCGACCTGCCCTTCCTCACTTACGGCACGTCGATGGAGGAGTCCGTCCAGAACGCCGGCCGATTCCTGAAGGAGGCGAACGCCGACGCGGTGAAACTCGAGACAGCGCCCTACGGCGAGACGACCATCGAGATCGTGGATCGACTCACCGAACTCGGCATCCCGGTCCAGGGCCACGTCGGACTCACGCCCCAGCGGAAAAACGAGATCGGCGGCGCCTACGTCCAGGGCCGCGACACCGACACGTCCTCGCCGGGCGAGGCGCTCGTCGAGACCGCCCAGCGGCTGGAAGAAGCGGGCGCGTTCTCCATCGTGCTGGAGACGGTCAGCGAGGGCGTCGCCCGCGAGGTGACCGAGGCCGTCGACGTGCCCACGATCGGTATCGGTTCCGGCCGGTACGTCGACGGACAGGTGCTCGTCGTCTCCGACGTACTCGGTCTCGGCGCCGAACCGTACAGCCTCTCGAAGCAGTACGCCGACCTCGACGCGGAGATCCGACAGGCGGTCTCGAAGTACGTCGAGGAGGTCGAATCCGGCGAGTTCCCGACGCGGGACAACGCCTTCGACCCCATCGACGAGGACTGACGAACGCGTTCGGCCCCCGCGGAGTCCCTCTCGGCCGCGATCCGAAACTACTATCCGTTGATTTAGGCTTGCCTAATCCATGGACGACAGGGACGAGAGCCGACCGACGCGCCGACAGTACATCGCGGGTGGAAGCGCACTCCTCGGCAGCGTGCTGTTCGCCGGCTGCGCAAACAGCGGCGAGGAGACGCCCGAGGGCGCCGCGACCGACGAACCGACCGCTACCGAGCCGGCTGCGGGCGACGGGACACAGACCCCGACACCGGCGGACGCGACCATGTCGACTGGGACCGAGGAGTCGACATCGACCGCGGCCGACGACGGGCCGCACACCGCGACGCTCGCCCCGGCGGGCGAGGTGGCGTTCGATTCGGTCCCGGAGAACGTCTTCACGATGTACAACCAGTACGCGGACATGCTGGTGGCGCTGGGCCACGGCGACGCCGTCAACTCGATGTTCGTGCCGGAGATGGGCGGCCCGACCATGAACCACTACTACGAGCGCCTCGACGGCGTCTCCTTCGACTGGGAAGGGCTCCCGAACCCCTACGACGACTTCTCGAAGGAGTTCTTCTACAGCCTCGACAGCGACGTCCACCTCCTCGACCCCTCCTGGGCGAGCACGCAGGAGAACTGGAGCCGCAGCGACGTCGAGGAGATCACCGAGAACGTCGGGCCGTTCTTCGGGAACTTCTACAGCGGCACCCACAGCGACCCGCCCGAGGCCTACGCCGACAGCTACCAGTATTACACGCTCTGGGAGCTGTTCGGGCACGTCGCAGACGTCTTCAGGGAACGGGAGCGCTACGAGCAACTCAACGCCGTCCACAACGACCTCCTTTCGACGATCGAGGCCGACCTCCCGCCGGAAGACGAACGGCCGACCGCCGTGCGCGTCACGCTCGGCGACGGCCAGTTCTGGACGTACCACCTGAACCGTCCGGGTTTCTGGCTCTCGGACACCCGGCCGCTCGGCGCTGTCGACGCCTTCGGGACCGAGCAGTGGGACGGCCTCTGGGGCTCGGTCGGCTACGAGACGATGGCCGAAGCCGACCCCGACGTCATCCTCCACCTCTGGGGCATGACGCCGCGGTACGACATGGACTCGGTCCGCGAGCAGCTCCAGTCGCATTCCGTCGGCCAGACTCTCTCCGCGGTCGAGAACGACCGCGTCTACGCGCAGGGCATGCGCTATCAGGGCCCGCTCATGAACCTCTTCCAGATCGAGATGACCGCGAAGCAGCTCTACCCCGACGTCTTCGGCGAGTGGCCCGGGTACGAGAACGGCGACGACTACCCCGAGATCCCCGAAGAAGAACAGCTGTTCGACCGCGACCGCGTCGCCGACATCGTCACCGGGAACTGACTCGACTGTCGGTATCGCGACCGATCCTGCCGTTTCTGCCGCCGCTCAAGGGAACCGGATACGCTGTTCGCTCGGGTCGATTGCTATCCGGCCGCCGATCGGAATCGGCGCGTTCGGGTTCGTGTGGCCGAAGTCGAGGTCGAAGACGATCGGTACGTCGGGGTTGTACTCTCGGACCCACTGCCGGATCGCTTCCCGCTGGTCGGTCCGGTACGCTTCTCGCTCCACGTCGCTCCGCGGGTCTTCCCGGCTGCGCGTCTGCGGGCGGCCGACGACGACGGCGTCGAACTGCTCGAGCAAGCCGCGCTCGCCGAAACAGGTCAGTATCCGCCGGACCTCCTCGGCGGTCGGCAGTTCCTCGGAGGTCTCCAGCGCGAGCACCGCACCGTTGAGCGCCTCGGGGTCGGGAACCGCCCGGTCGGCGGCGAGCAGCCACTGGATCACCGTGAGGCAGCCGCCCCAGAGTCGCCCCGAAATCGCCTCGCCAGTCCACTCGTCGGGCACGTCCCATCGCCAACCGCCGTTGTCCTCGTACTCGGGCGTCCGCTCGGGAAAGGCGTCGCTGCCCCACTCCACGACGTCGTCGGTCCACGTCTCGGCGGGTTCCAGTTCGCCGAATGACTCCTCGAAGAGCGCCCGCCGTAGGGAGCGTTCGGAGTACTCGGGCAACTCGCCGGCGATGGCGACGTTGTTGAGCAGCTGTCCGCCGTAGAACGAGACGACACCCTGGGTCCACAGGTAACTCGCGAGGCAGGTGTTGTCGCTCATCCCGAAGAACCGCGTCGGGTGTTCCCGCAGGAGGTCGCCGTCGAGGTGTTTCAGCACGCGGACCTGGTCGTCGCCGCCGATGGTCGCGAACACGGCGCTGATCTCGGGGTCGCGGAACGCCTCGTGGACGTCCGCGGCACGCAGCCCCGGATTCTCACGGAGTTCGTCGGGAGCGGCCTCGGCGGTGTCGTAGACGACCGGTTCCAGGTCGAACCGGTCGCGGAGTCGTTCGAGCGCCAGTTCCAGCACGTCGGGGAAAACCGTGGCCGCGCCGCTGGAGGGTGCGATCACTGCGACTCGGTCGCCCGGTTCGGCTGCGGGTGGGGTGGTGAACTCCCCTGCGCCGTCGCTCATGGACGGTCGGTCAGCCGCCGCGCGAATAGCGTTTGTGCCAGTGAGTGGGTTGATGGCATACTACCGGCCACGGCCACCGGTGAACCACGGTCGATGCCACCACTGCCAGAGCCGCTTCGTCGCACGAGTGGCGGGGAACGGGCCATATCCGAGGAGCGTGGCGACGAACCCGACGGCGAGAACGGCGACGAAGACGACGGTGCCCACGGCGCCGGTCCACAGGAGCGGGTTCGAGACGCCGACTGTCGCGTCGGCTGTGAACGCCAGTGTCGCGAGCGCGGCGACGACTGCGGGCACGAACGCGTCGACGAGACTCAAGAGTGCGACGCCGACGGCTCGGAGAGCTTTCATCAGTTAGTCGTCGGCGGAGGCGGGGTCGGCGCCGGCGGCGCGGGCGACGTCGTCCTCGATGCTGGGCGGGTACTTGCCGCGGTGGAGGACCAGGTCCGACTGCGGGCGAGCCATGCAGGTCAGCGCGTAGTTCTCGGCTTCCTCGTCGGTGAGGCCGCGGGCGGCGGGCTGAGTCACCTCGCCCTCCTCGATCTTCGCCGAGCAGGCGAGACACATCCCGACGCGGCAGGAGTACTCCTGGGCGATGCCTTCCTCGATGCACCGGCTGAGGATGGTCTCCTTGTCGGAGACCGTGATCACCTCGCCGGTCCCCGCGAACTCGACGGTGTAGTCGGTCATGGCCACGGGTTCGGTGGTATCCGCCTAAACTCTTTATGCCCGTCGGCAGACCGCGTCGCCGAGAGACCGACGGAAACCCGCTGCTGTGGGTCGGAGCGTTGGTAAAGAGTTTTCTTCCCTCCCCCGCGAAACGTGGACCATGACTACACGCGAGTACGACGTCGTCGTCGTCGGGGCGGGGACTGCCGGCTCTTACGCCGCGGCGACCGTCGCCAACGAGGGCTACGACGTCGCGGTCCTCGAACGCAAACCCGAGGACGAAGGGGGCCACATCGCCTGCGGCGACGCCCTCAAGGGCGCGGGCTCGTTCCCGGACGCGATCCCCCAGTCCAAGATCGAACCCGCGATGACCAACACCGCCGTCGACCACGGACGTTTCGAGATCCCCCAGGAGGACACCGTCCTGGAGATCCCCGTGCCCGGTGAACTGGCCGTCATCGACCGCTGGGAGTACGGCCGCCGGATCATCGAGGGCGCCGAGGAGGCCGGCGCCGAGCTCCACTACGACACGCTCGTGCAGGACGTCACCCAGGACGACGACGGGACCGTCACCGGCGTCCGCGCGATGCGGAAGGGCGAGCAGGTCGACTACGAGGCGGAGATCGTCATCGACGGCGCCGGCGCGCTGTCGATCCTGCAGGACAACATCGACTTCGACGGGTCGACATTCGACACGAACGTCAGCTACCAGCAGTTCTGTTCCGCGTATCGGGAGGTCGTCACCGTCGACGAGCCGGTCGAGTGGGACGACGCGCTCGTGTTCAAGCCGACCGAGCGCGCCGCGGGCTACCTGTGGTACTTCCCGCGGACCGACACCGAGATCAACGCCGGCCTCGGCTTCCAGATGACCGAGGAGCCGATGAAGCTCGTCGACGACCTCAAACGGGACCTGCGGGACCGCGAGGAGTTCGACGGCGCCACGGTCGAGGACAAACTCGGCGCCGCGCTCCCGACCCGGCGACCGTACGACTCGGCGGTCGCCCCGGGCTTTATCGCTGCGGGCGACGCCGCAGGGCTGGTCAACCCGACGACCGGCGGTGGCATCGGCGGCGCTGCCCACTCGGGGCAGTACGCCGGCGAGCAGGCCATCGAGGCCATCGAAGCCGGCGACGTGAGCGAGGACCGCCTCTGGGAGTACAACAAGAACGTGATGGACCACTTCGGCGCGCGCTTCGCCACGCTCGACGTCTACAACATCTTCGTGACGGCCTACGACATCGACGACCTGATGGGGATGTTGGCGGCGCTACCCGCCCAGAAGATCGCCGAGGGCCTCTACGAGGGCGAGACGGAGATCGGCCTCTGGCTGAAACTCAAGACGGCGCTGAAGTCCGTCGGCCACTGGGGCACCATCTACGACCTCTACGAGACGAAACAGCTCGCAGAGCGCGTCCTCGACCACTACGAGGACTATCCCGACAGCCGCGCCGCGTTCGCCGACTGGCAGACCGACCGCGACGCGATTATGGACGACGTCTACGCGACCACCGGCGCCGACCCCAAGTACTGACGCCGTCGGCTCGGTCCGCTTCACCGTCTTTCCCAGTCGATACCGCCGGTTCTCACCGGAATTCGATCCGGACCGCGTTCCTGCGGTTGGTCGACGTACTCGTTCAGCCTGCGTAACCTATCTCGGTCCCGACAGCCCACCATTCGGCCTGCCACCCGTCGATTGATCGTCTGATCCGGCGTTGCAACCACTATCGCGCCGGGTCGGTCTGCCGGAGATCTGTCTGAGAATGTGAAATCGCTACCCATTGACAAACATTTATATGCAAAGATCAACTAATTGAACATAGGACGCGCCGTACGGGAACGGTCCGGGGGCGACCCGTCGGGGTGGCAGTCCGGTTTCGCAGACGGGGCCCGCGGTCGCAGGGGCGCGTGTGGGGAAGATCATGAACGCACGAGATTCGGAGCGAGCGGTATCACCGGTCATCGGGGTCATCCTGATGGTCGCGATCACGGTGCTCCTCGCGGCGACAGTGGCGACGTTCTTCATGGGGTACGAGGACTCACTGTCGGGGATGGGCGCGCCCACGGTGGCGATCTCCGGCGAGTTCGAGGTCGACAGCGGCGGCCACGAACTCGCTATCGAGTTCACCGGCGGCGAAGTGGTCGCCCGGGAGAACGTGAAGGTGAAGGTATCGAACGCGAACTGCCTCGCACACGGGACGGTCTCAGATCGGTTCGACCTGCGGGAACTCGGCGTCTCCTCGTCGGACGTGATGGCGGGGACGCGGGCCGACGTCACGGCCGGCAACGTCTGTCCGGGGGGCCGCCTAAACCTCTCGGAGACGGAAGTGACGGTCGTCTGGACCAGTTCCGACGGTTCCGAAGGGAATATTCTCTATCGCTGGAAGGGACCGGCAGCGTAGACGCCACCGAGCTATCCCGGTCGTTTCTCTCCGCGTCGCCCAGCGCCCGGTCAGGGACGATCTCTGGCGAGCGCGCGGACCGTCTCGGTCAGCGTGTCGACGCCGATGGAGAGCGACTCCTCGTCGACGTCGAACGTCGCCGTGTGGTGACCGCCGGGGTGGTCGGTCCCGATGCCCACGTAGGCGGCCTTGCCCCCGTTCTCTTGCACGCGCCGCATGAGGTACGTGGCGTCTTCGCTCCCGCCGAGGTCGTCGTTGCGGACGACCGAGTCGACGCCGTCGGTGCGTCCGGCGATCGTCTCGATCACGTCGACCACGACGTCGTCGCTCTCCGCGCCCGGCGCCTCGCCTTCCGACGTAATCTCGACGTCGCACTCGTACATCTCGGCCGCGCCTTCGAGGACCGAATAGGCGCGGTCGCGCATGTACTCCATCAGTTCGGTCGTCTCACCGCGGACTTCCCCGACGATGTGGGCCTCCTCGGGGACGACGTTCGTCGCGCTCCCGCCGCCGACCTTGCCGGCGTTGATCCGCGTCGCACCGCCCTCGTGGCGCGGGATGGCGTAGAGGTTCTGGACTGCCGCAGCCATCGCCTGGACGGCGTTTCGACCCTCCGAGGGCCGCGCACCGGCGTGGGCGGGTTCGCCCGAGAAGTCGGCGCGGAACTGGTGGACCGCGAGGAACCCCTCGATGCCCGCGACGACCTCGCCCGTCGGGTGGTCGAGGCCGACGTGGACGGCGAGCAGGTAGTCGACGTCGTCGAGAGCGCCGCTCTCGACCATCGGCTTGCCGCCGCCGATCGCCTCCTCGGCGGGCTGGAAGAACACCTTGAGCCGCCCGTCGAAGTCGCTGTTCGCGACGGCTTCGAGCACGCCCAGTCCGATGGTCGCGTGGGCGTCGTGACCGCAGGCGTGCATCGCCCCCTCGTGTTCGGAGCGGTAGCCATCGCGGGCGGGAGCGTGCTCGTCGTCGCTCGACTCCTCGCGCGGGAGGCCGTCGATGTCGACGCGCAGGCCGATCGTCGGGCCGTCGCCGCCTTCGACGGTTGCCATCGCACCGGTGAGACCACCCCGAAGGCGTTCCAGCGTCTCGGGGTCGGCGTCTGCATCGAGCGCCTGCTGGAACCACCGGTCGAGTTCCCCCTCGTCCGGGACCGCGATACGCTCGTCGGCGGCGAGTACCTCGGGGCCGACGCGGACCTCGTCGACGTCGAGCGATTCGAGTTCCTCGACGATGCGGGCGGTCGTCCAGAACTCCCGCCAGGCCGGCTCGGGACGGCGGTGGAACGCGCGGCGCAACTCGACCAGACGGTCGCGGCTCGGTTGGCTCATGGCCGGTGGGAGGACGCCGACGGTGTAGACGGTTTCGGAGGGGAGTGTCGGAGGCCGACGGGCTGGTTGACGGGCTGGTGCAGAAAAACCGGTCGTACGCGAAAACCGGTGGCGCGGCGGCGGCGTGCGGTCAGACCTGTTCGATCTCGGCCTCGACGTGGATGCGGTCGGGGTAGTCGTCGCCGGCGACCGACCGGGCGAACTCGTCGTGGCCGTGGATCTCGACGGTCCGGGTGTAGGCGGTGTACTGCCACGGTTCGAACGCGCCGCCGTCGGCCGAGAGCCGCTTGGTCTGTGGCACCCGGTGGTCGGTCGGCGGCCGGGGGTGGGGACCTTTCAGCTCCACGCCTTTGCGCTCGGCGGCGGACTTGACGCCGTCGACGATGTCGTCGAGGAGCCGCCGGTCCCCGCTTGTGAACGTGAGCTTCGTGACGAACGGCATATCCGTTCGGTCGACGGGGCGGCGGATAAGGGATGCGTTTGCCGCCGCAGCGCCCGTCACCGGCGGGTCGCCCCGGCTGACCGACGCTCCGATATTCACTTAAGGTGTGATAGAGTACGTATCGGCATGATAGAGGCCACGAGCGCGGGAGCCATCCTCTTTCGCGATACGCGTGGCCGGCGGGAGTACCTGCTCCTGAAGAGTCGCCCCGGCGACTGGGAGTTCCCGAAAGGGGGCGTCGAGGGCGACGAGGAGCTTCAGCAGACCGCCATCCGCGAAGTGAAAGAGGAGGCCGGAATCGGTGATTTCCGGCTCTTGGACGGCTTCCGAGAAGAC
Organism: Halosimplex yunnanense; assembly: GCF_054504345.1. Taxonomy (NCBI): domain Archaea; kingdom Methanobacteriati; phylum Methanobacteriota; class Halobacteria; order Halobacteriales; family Haloarculaceae; genus Halosimplex; species Halosimplex yunnanense. The sequence goes on from NZ_JBTJEL010000037.1 coordinate 660,494, forward strand.
TACGACTACGTGTTCGAAGCCAACGGTAACACCATCCACAAGACCGTACACCTGTTCATCGCCCGGTCGTTCGAGGCGTCGGCCGAGCTCTCCCACGAGCACCGCGACCTCCAGTGGCGCGACTACGAACAGGCCATCAACACCGTCACGCAGGACGGTCCACGGGAGATCCTCGAGGACGCCCACGAGTTCCTCGACGAGAAGCTCGAAGCAGACGAGGACGACGAGGAGTAGGGCCAGACAGGGCTGGTGCGGGCTGACTACTCCATCGACCGCCGGCGAGGTAGTAGCGCGAGCACGCTGTCTCCCGGGAATGGACCGTCAGCAGTGCCATCGTTTCGGGAGTAGTCGGTAGCGAGCGGTCGGGTTCCGGGTTAGCGTCGGCTGCTCCCCGGCGAGACGCTACTCCGACGTGTCCGAATCCAGTAGAGTCATTGCGGTCGGCGGAATATCGGCGGGTCGTCATGATACTCGGATTCGACGACGACGCGTTCAAGAAGTCCGTCGCGACGATCTTCGTCGCGTTACTGGTCACGGGGTTCGTCCCCATCGTCAACTTCATCAGGTACGTCCCGCTGTTCAAAGAGGTCCTCCTCGGCGCCCTCGTCGTCGTCGCGTTCACCTCGATCACCGACGCGGGAGACGCGGTCAAGTTCACCGTCGTCACCGGCATGATCGCCGCCGTGGCGTTCAACGTCGTCTACATCCCCGCGACGTCCCTCCTCGGCGGCGTGATGGGCGCAGCGACCGGTGCCGACGCCGGCATGATGATGGTCGCACGAGGGCTCGGCGCACTGATGAATCTCTTCGGACTGATCTTCCTCTCGCCGGTCGGCTACATGATCGGCGGGGCGCTGGGGAGCGTCCTCAACGACGAGTGAAAAACGCTGTTTCGGTCTCCGCCGCTCAGATACCGCTCGCACCGCGATAGCGGGCGTCACCGAAGCCCAGCAGCGGGAAGAAGATGAAGCTGAGGAAGAACAGGCCGAGGCCGTACCCGGTGCTCTTCCCGAACGCTTTCGCGATGTCGATGAACGGGATGATGGCCGCGAACGGGATGAACAGGCTCAGCAGCAGCCACACCACGTCGCGGTCAGCGATCTCGCAGACCAGGATGTAGGTGTTGTATATCGGGATGATGGCGGCCCAGCCGGGTTGGCCCGCCTTCGTGAATACCTTCCACATCCCCGCGAGGCTGACGAGTGATATCAGCATCATGACCCCGAAGAAGGCGAGGATCATCATGAACAGCGCACCGCCAGCGGCGTCACTACTCGTCTGCAGTGCTATCGTGCCGATTCCACTTCCCAACAGGTTTCCAACCATGTGCCAGTTTCTTCAGCCGATGTTATATAAATGCTGTCGTGTATACTCTATCACAGATCGACGGCCGCGCCTGTGCTCGCGAAACCTATAAGCGGCCGCCACCGCCTATCTCGGGTCGTGTCACCCGGGGACGGCGCTGCCTTCGGCGGGTCGGAGTTCGTCTTCGAGCTGTGTGTCTGCCAGTGGGCCGAACGCGAGTGGCCGCCCGAGGGCGTCTTCACCGGCGACGCCGCGGCCGTCGTCGCCCGACAGATCGGGACCAGAGACCGCCGCTGGGACACCGTCGTCGTCGAGTGCGATCCCGACGGCCTGCGCCAGCGGTCGCGCTTCGGTCCGGACGAACTCGACTCGGATCTCCTGCACGTCGTCCGCAACGCGCCGGCCGAGTGGGCCTACTACCGCGACGCGCTGCCGGACCCGGGATACCCGTGGCGGTACGTCCGCGAGGCGATCCACCGCGCCGCCGACCGCGGCGCCGTCGAGTCCCGCAAGCGGAACAACCGGATCCAGATTCGGCAGATCGCGCCGTACCCGGACTGGATCCGGCGGATCGTCGCCATCGAGAACAAGCCCGATCTCGACGCCAGCGCCGCCCGCGCGCTCGCCCCGCAACTCGAACGGGACGTGGCGCTCGCGCTGGCCGACGAAGTGTGGGTCGCGACGACCGAAACCGGCGAGACGGTCGAGCCGGCGCTTATCGAGGACGTCCCCGTCGAGGCCGGCATCCTCACCGTCGACACCGACGGCGACGCCAGCGTCTCCTGGCACCCCCGGACGCTGTCGGTCGCCGACCCGGGGACGCGAATCCTCGAACGCCCCTCCGGCGGCACCCACGACGCCTCGGCGGCCCGCTTCGAGTACGCCGATCCCGAGTGGAAGCGCGACAAGCGCCTCGAACTCGCCGAGCGGGCGTTCGGCCGCGGCTGGCGCGCCTACGCCGACACCATGCGCCCCGACTGCCGGCACTTCCGACTCACCGACGAGCGGCCGGGATTCCTCCCGTACTGCGCCGCGAAGGAGTGCCACCAGACCGCCGGCGAGTGCTCGGGCTCGTGTTCGGCGTTCGAACCGGAACCGCCCGTCTGGCGTTCGCGTGACTGGCCGATCTCCGGCGGCCCGGGCAAGGGTATCAAGCGCCTGCTCGACCGCCAACGACGGCGGAATCGGCCGGGATTTGACGGCGAGTCGTAGTTTTTGATTTGACTGTCGGATTCGAAGACGGCGGACCTCTAGAGACCGCTGGGTGTTGAATGCCCTCGGCGCGCTCGCTAGCTAGAGACACTACGGCAGGAAACAGCAGGCGATGAAAGCCCTCGACGGGCTCGCGGTCGCTGAAGCGGGATATCCGCGCTCTCGGCACCGCCCGCGCGGATAGTGGCCCGCTCAGGCGACCAAGTGAACGCGAGCCCGCCTCGCCCTTTCAGTCCACCAGGAGCAGCACCACGCTTGTACAGCACAGCCCCGCAGACGGCCACGCGCCTCCCCAGCCGATTCGCTCGCCGCTGGCTCGCTCATCCCTCGCGCGGCTATTTCGAGCGGCCCGCGCAGTGCGCGGACACGCTCGACAGCGCGCGCCACCGCACGCTGGTTGGTCGAACCAGTCACGACTGACGCCGGGCGAAAACGAGGCGCGCTACTCGTCGACGCGTTCGACGTCGAGCGCGTCGCGTTCGACGGCGAGGCGGTAGGTCGGGACCGTCTTCTGGACGCGTTCGACGACGCCCTTCTCTGTGAGTGAGCGCAGCGCGGAGCGGACGTCGTCGACGTCGGGTTCGGGTTCGAATCCCGCGTCGCGGAGGTCGTGGAGCGTCGCGACGACGCTCTGGGGTTCGGCGTCGTGGTCGGGGACGACATCGATGACTGCCGCCTGAAGCGGGGGTGCGGTGACGACCTGTTCGTTGATCTCGCCCTCCACGTCGTCGCCGACGAGTTCGTTGGCCTCGGGCGTGGCGCAGATGAGGCTGTCCTCGTTGCGGTAGTAGTAGTCCTTCAGTTCGGATTCGAGGTACTGGTGGACGTCGCTCCCGCTGTCCATGTCCCACTCGGCCTGCAGGTCGGCGTTTTTCGTCGGCTGGAGCGCCACCACGTCCGCGAGTCGCTCGCGGGCCTCGTCCGATAACGTCATTCGTCCGCCGGTAGGGACATGTGCTATTAAGCCGTGTTGCTTGCCGGTGAGTGGCCGGCGACCGGCCGCAACGCTCCGCCCCAGGCGCCGATCAGAGGTCGTCGAGGGTGGCAGCGACGTCGTCCCAGTGGCTGCCCTTCCAGAAGTGCTGCCCGCAGTTGCGACAGCGCCAGACGGTCTCCTCGTGGGTCTCCGGCGCGTACTCCGGCGTGGGCTCCGTCCGGTCGACCCGTTCGAGCGGGCCGTTGCACGCGCTGCAACGGGCCGGCTCCGCGGCGAGGTCGACGTCGAAGCCCGACCGCCGGAGTTCGCGAAGTTGCTCGGTCACCTCGCGGGTCGAGAGGAGTTGCGACCGCTCGCCGCGCTCGGCGAGGTCGCGGTCGCGGGTGACGAGTACGCGGCCCTCGGTGTGGGCGAGCGCGAGCACGTCGTCGTCGGCCTCGACCCCGCGTTCGGCCGCGTAGGCGGCGTCGTAGCCGCACATCCGGAGATACGTGGCGAGCTTCCCGAGCATCGTGTCGAGCAGCAGCGCCGTCTCCGCCGACGGCCGCTGTGGGATCTCCTCCTCGGTGGTCACGGTGTTCGGTCTCGCCGGCTGCGCGCGCTCGTCGAGGTCTGGCTCGTCGCCGGTCATTCGAGGAACTCGCGCAGGCCTTCGACGTCTCGCGTATTGAGTACGTCGGTCTCCGCGGCCCAGCCGCGACGGGCCGTATGGACGCCGTACCGGACCAGTTCGTAGCTTTCCGGTTGATGAGCGTCGGTGTTGATCGCGATCATCGCGCCCGCTTCGACCGCCGTCTTGACCGCGTTGCCCGCCAAATCCAGCCGCGCCGGGTTCGCATTGATCTCCAGGGCAGTGTCGTGATCGGCCGCGACCGACGCGAGGCGCTCGACGTCGACGTCCAGTCCCGGCCGCTGGTTGATGTACCGGCCGGTCGGGTGGCCGATGATGTCGACCTCCGGGTGCTCGGCCGCGGCGACCAGTCGGTCGGTGCCGTCGCCGTCGAGCCCGGCGTGGGGCGAGGCGACGACGACGTCGAGTTCGGTCAGCACGTCGTCAGCCACCGAAATATCGCCGTCCGTCGAGATGTTGGCCTCGACGCCGCTGAACACCGGGATGTCCGCCTCCTCGTCGACCGCGCGGACCTCCTCGATCTGCTCTCGCAACTCGTCGTCGGGGACGCCGACGCCGCCGACCATCCCCGGCCCGGTCGCGTGGTCGGTGATCGCGACGTACTCGTGGCCGAAGGCCGCGGCGCCCTCGACCATCTCCGCGATCGTGTTGCCGCCGTCGGACCACTCGGAGTGGACGTGCAGGTCCCCGCGGACGTCGCCTTCGTCGACCAGATCGGGCAACTCGCCGTCCCGCGCGGCCTCGATCTCGCCCCAGTTCTCCCGGATCTCGGGGGGCATCCACGGCATGTCCAGCGCCTCGTACATCCCCTCCTCGGTCTCGCCGGCGACGCGCTCGCCCACCCGCTGGTCGGCGTCGGGATCGTCGACCTCGGAGACGTCGAAGACGCCGTACTCGTTCATCTTCAGGTCGCGGTCGATGGCGACGTTGCGGATCTTGACGTTGTGCTCTTTGCTCCCGGTGAAGTACTGGAGCGCGCTCCCGAACTCCGACGGGTCGACTACTCGCAGGTCCACCCGTACGTCGCCCGAGCGGACGCTCGCCTTCTGGTCGCCGGCCTCGATGACCGCGTCGGCGCCCGGCCAGTCGGTGAACGCGTCGACGACCGCCTGCCCCTCGTCGCTCGCGACGAGCACGTCCACGTCGCCGATCGTCTCCTTCCAGCGGCGCAGCGACCCCGCCAGATCGATCCGGTCGACCTCCGGGGTGTCGGCGAGGTACTCGACCACGCTCTCCCCGCGCGGGCGGGCCTCACCGATCAGTTCACGCTCGGTCGCCTCGCGGGCGAACTCGATGTTCTCCAGGATGTTCTGCTCGGTCTTGGCACCGAATCCGCTGACCTCCTGGATCTCCCCGGCCTCCGCCGCGGCTTCGAGGTCGTCCAGCGTCTCGATCCCCAGCGCCTCGTAGAGCGACCCGACGGTCTTCGGGCCGACGCCCTCGACGCGGGTGAGTTCGGCCATGTCGACCGGCAGTTCCTCCCGAAGCTCCTCCAGCTCCGCGATCTCGCCGGTCTCGACGTACTCGACGACCTTCGAGGCGATGGCGTCCCCGACGCCCTCGATGTCGTCGAGCGCGTCCTCGCCGCCGCGAGCCAACCGGGCGACGTCGTCGGGGTACTCCCGGATATTCTCGGCGGCTCGGCGGTACGCCCGGGGTTTGTACTCGACGTCTTGCGCCTCCAGCAGGTCGGCGAACTCCTCCAAGCGGGCCGCGATGTCGTCGTTGACGCTCATGGTGACCTCGACGAGCGGTGTGAGCCCTGGCTGTCCTGGTCGTGGCCCAGCGCCTGCTTGAGGAAGCTCATCCAGCGCTTCTTGTCGGCGGTCTCCTGGGCCTTGATCTCGGCTTCGAGGTTCGTCGGCCCGAGGTTTTCAAGGGCGTTGAGCGCGCGGTCGATCCCGATGATCGCCTGTGCTTGCCGTTCACCCTCCTTGCGGGAGATATCGCCGTCCTCGATCAGTTCCTTGCGGCGGATGCGCTCGCGGCGGAGGTTCGTCTTCGCCTGATCGACGCGCTCGCGCTCACCCGCCGGTACCGTGTCCCTACGCTTGATCTCGAAGACGAACTCGCGCAACTCGACCGGCTCCCCCTGGACCTCGATACGGTCGGGGATCTCGGCGCCCACCGTCGCCCCCTCCCGGCCGATGCGCTCCAGGAGCTGTTTGCGCTCGTACTCTTTCACGAGTCGCCCTCCGGCCTCTACGGTCAAAAATCCACGCGATACCCGGGCGGCGGAGCGCTTCTCGCCGGGGACGCGCCCGTCGACGGCCGCTGGTCGGAAGGGTAGGCCCTATATGGGTGGGAGTTCTACAGGTGTGTAGCACCGTCGTCAGCGGACGGCCGGCGATCCCATAAATATGAGCCGCGTATACAGACTCCACTCGACACTGGAACTGCCCCTGGAGGACGTGTACGACTTCTTCGACGACCCGGATCTTCCGGATAACGTCGAGGACGTCGACATCACGCGCCGGAACAACACGCTCATCATCAGCGCGGTCTCGGTCGACGAGAGCATCAGCAAATACACGCCGACGGCCCAGTTGAAGGCCAGCGTGACGGAGAATCGAGTCTACGAGGAAATCGAAGAAGAGGAGGAGGAGGACGACAGCGGGCCGGTCCACACCACCGACACCGCCGGTGGCCCGCAGTGGGGCGCCCTCGAAGAGGAAGAGGAAGAGCCCCCGTCGGAACTCGTCGAGTACGCCTGTTTCAAGGGCGACCGCGAGACCGTCCTGCAGAACAGCACGCTCCAGTACGAGATGTTCAACGTTCTCTGTGACATCGCCCGGATCGCCGAGAAGGGCACGCTCACCGCCATCATCTCTTCGGACGACGACGACCTCGAAGCGGTCCGCATCGTCGACGGCGAGGACCTGCCAGCCTCGATCAACGTCGTCGAGGACCCTCGCGAAGACGAGGACTCCGAGGGCGTCAACTGGCGCGACAACGAATTCATCTCGGGCTGATACCGAAGCGGCGCTGTCGCTCGCAGTCCGTTCTCACCGGCGTTCAGGAGAAAAAACTGCGAGTGACTTCTCCGCTTGCGTCGCTTACGTTTCCGCGTCGCGGACGTCGACGGTCCCGTCGCTGGTACAGACGACAGTACAGTCGGCGTAGTCGAAGGTCACGCGCCCGTGCGGGTTCGAACCGGGCGTGTCGAAGAGGCTATCGAGGGCGTCCGGGTCGAGGACGCCGTACAGCGATGGGAGCGACATCACTTCGACGTCCTTGTGTGTCGCGACCGACGTTACCACGGCCTCGCTGAGCGAAGCCGCGTCTTCCGCTCGGTCGGAACCTGCCGGAGTCATCAGTCCCAGATTCCGTCGTGAAACGTAAAACTCCACCGAAGGAAAATTCACATTCTCAAGGGCTAACAGGGCCGAGCGCGTCCTCTCCAGCGACCCATTCGACCACGTCGAGCGTCACGTTGACCTCGATCCACGCGGCGACGACGATCATCAGGACGAGCACGACCGCGAGGACCCCCAGTTCGAAGAGTTCGACGCGTGACAGCGGGGTCTCGTCCCACCCGAGGAGGTATCGGACGACCCGGTGGGGGATACGCAGGCCGATCGACGCCGCCACGAAGAAGGCAGAGAGCTCGAGGATACCGTGCGGGAGCAACGCGGCGAGAACGACCGCCCACGAGGTCTGGCGGACCGCAAAGGAAACGACGGCGCCGACGAGGGCGCCGTTCACGACCAGCCCGAACAGCGAGAGCAATCCGCCCGTGACGGCCCCGAGCGCGATGAACAGGAGCGCTCGCAGGTTGTTCACGAGCAGCGGGACGAACGACAGCTCCGGGAGCGGGTTGTCGCTCGGCAAGCCAGCCTGCGCGTCCTCCAGCAGCGCTTCCAGTTGCTCGATGGGGATGGTCCCGACGAGCGCGTACGCCGCGAACGCGCTCGCGAAGAAGACCGCCAGCGCCGCCACAAGGTGCCAGCCGAACCAGCGCCTGAACCGGACGCTGTCGTACGCGGACCGACCCGGTCGCTCGTCCCCCACGTCGTGCTCGCTCTCGCCGGCGCTCGCGGTCATCACGGCCGACTTCGACCCCGACCCATATCGTTGCATCGACTGACACGAACGTCCCCACTCCTTCGCGTGACTTGTTCGCAAGGGCCAGACGACAGGTTCTCCAAAAAGAACTTAACCCGGCCACTAATTAGATGTCATTACCGATGTCAGCAGACTTCCCCGACTACCTGAACGTCGATTACACCGCCGGCGAAGGCGAGGATCCTGCCGACTACCCCCACGTCAACGACAAGATCGAGAAAGCCATCGAGGTCACCCGACAGGGCCTCGAGGAGTACGAGAACCCGGTCGTGATGTGGACGGGCGGCAAGGACTCGACGCTGACGCTGTACTTCGTCAAGGAAGTCGCCGACCAGTTCGACCTGGAGGTCCCGCCGGTCGTCTTCATCGACCACTACCAGCACTTCGACGAGCTGATCGACTTCGTCGAGCACTGGGCCGACGAGTGGGATCTGGAAGTCATCTGGGCGCGCAACGAGGACGTCGGCGACTACGTCGACGAGCACGGCCTCGAACCCGGTGACGACATCCCGATCGACGAGCTCTCCGAGCACAACCAGCACCACGTCCGCGACATCCTCGAGTACGAGGAGGACAGCTTCCCGTTCCTGCTGGACACCTACGTCGGCAACCACCTGCTCAAGACCGTCGCGCTCAACGACGCCATCGAGGAACACGAAGTCGACGGCATCATCTCCGGGATCCGCTGGGACGAGCAGGAGTCCCGCGCGGACGAGACGTTCTTCTCGCCCCGTCACGACCCGGACATCTACCCGCCCCACGACCGCATCCAGACCATCCTCCAGTTCGACGAGGCCGCCGTCTGGGACGCCTTCTGGAACTTCGTCGTCCCGGACACGGTCGAGGAGTTCCCCGAGGAGGGCTACGTCCCCGAGACCGACGACGACCTCCCCGAGGGCGTCTCTCAGGAGGACATTCCGGTCTCGCCGAAGTACTTCGCCGGGTTCCGTTCGCTCGGTTCCGAGGTCTCGACCGACAAGGCCGCCGAGGAACCCGCCTGGCAGCAGGATCTGGAGTCGACGACCGAGCGCGCGGGCCGCGCCCAGGACAAAGAGGACCTGATGGAGCGCCTGCGCGACCTCGGTTACATGTAAACCTCGGTTCTGTCTTTTTCGCCCGCGGCACCTCCACTGGGTGACGGTGCTGGCGGCACTCTCCGGCCGTTTCGCGATTACGATGGACCGTCACGAGCCGTCGGCTCGCGAGGTATCCATCGACAGAAATCGCCGGCGAACTCACCGCAGGCCAAACACTGTGGGACGCCCCGTCTGGATCACTCCGCGTGCTCGTCAGTCTTCGCTGCGACGAGCGCCGGCAGGTCGGTCGCCATCTGTCTGGCCTGGCGGAGGTGAAAGACGGCCGTCTCGTCGGTCGCGTTCTCCAGCGCCGCGTCGAGGTGCTCCGAGAGTGTCCGCTGTGTCTCTTCGAGCGGGTCCTCGCATCTCATGATCTACTATTTGGTTTGGGAACGGATAGGTCTGGCGACTGGTTTGAGTGGGACTCACCTGTCCGGATAGATGTCCCGCTCACGGGACATGGATCGTGAATCTTCCCTCAGCGCCGCGGCGATATCAGGAATCGTCCTCCACGTAGAGATACAGCGCTACGACGAACAGCACGACTTCCGCTGCTTTCGACCAGACGGCGTCCCAGTTGAGCTCGCCCATCACGTAGAACGCCGAGGCGAAGCCTTCGAAGCCGCCGTAGACGAAAAACGCGAGGAACGTCACGAGGGCGTAGCCGGCGGCGACGAGGTAGAGCTCCCGTCGCCAGTAGCGGCTGAGATACAGGACGATCCCGCCGAGGAAGCCGACGCCGTTCAGGACGAAGAGGACCCCCAGCGTCTGGTCGAACTCCACGAACTGCGGTGCGAGCAGCAGGTGAAACGCCGCCGTGACGACGGCCGCGATGACGGCGACGTATCCGACCGGATGGGACGGCGGGCTGACGAGCGGTTCTTGCTCTCCGAGGGCGGTCGATCCGGCGGCCATGTCCGGAACCACTCGCGGAGGCGTATATGGGCCGACCGGAAACCCAAAATCCATCGAACAAACCGACAGTATTATGTAAAAATATCTGACTTTCTAGGTGACTGTTTTCCAGTTCCAGGACGATCCCCGACGCAAAAATGTGGGTATAACGCGTTACTCGTCCAGCTCCCCGATCAGTGACTCCAGGGTTCCGATGCACCCCTGCGACCTGCGGTTCGCCTTCGGGGTCGCTCACTCCGTTCGCTCGCGTCCAATGAACCGCACGCTCTCGGCAGGCGGATGCGTGGTCGTTCGTTTCTGCTCACGTTGTGATCACGCACTGGATTGTCTCTCCACAAGACACTTCCCGTGACCGTCTGCGCTACCTGTATGAACCGCCGCCGATTTCTCGCCGCGACTGCCCTCTCCGCCTCGCTCTGCGGCTGTCGCACTCGCGGATCGGAGACGCCCGCGAGCCACGACGAGACCGAGAACTCCACGCCGACGGAGACCGAAACGGCAACCGACATCCCGACGACTGCGACGACGCAACCCACGTCCCCCGCTCCGACCGCGACCGACGACTGCCAGTGGCCGGACATGTGCGAGGGTTCGCAGATCGTCGAAGTAGACGTGAGTTCGAGGTTTTCGGGCGACGTGACGCTCGAAGCCGACTGCCGCAGTGAAGCGTTCGCCGTCGAACCCGGCGAGTCGGTCCTCGTCGAGCGGAAGCAGGACGCCGAGTCCTGTCGAGTGCGGCTGCTCGTCGACGGCGAGGAGGCGTACAGCGAGGACATTCCGGGATACAAGCGCGTGACGCTGACAGTGGGATCGGACGGCGAGGTCGAGGTCGAAGGAATCGTCTACTGACCGGACGCCGGTCGGCCGCTGACTCTACCCGTCCAGGTCCTCGATCAGCGACTCCAGCGTCCCGATGTGCTCCTCGAACTTCTCGCGGCCGAAGTCGGTCAGTTCGTAGGTCGTCTGGGGTTTGCGGTCGACGAACTGCTTCTCGACGGCGACGCAGTCGGCGTCTTCCATCCGCTGGATGTGGCTGGCGAGGTTCCCCTCGGTCACGTCCAGCGCCTCCTTGAGGTCGGGGAAGCTCGTCTCGCCGTGCTGGTAGAGGTGGGCGAAGATCTGCAACCGGGTCGGCTGGTGGACGAGTTTGTCGAAGTCCATGAGTCAGGTCCGCGTCAGGTACACGTAGGCGGCTATCGCGTACAGGGCGAAGAGAATACCGAAGAGGCCCACGCCCACCCACCGGAGGAGCTGGACGTAGGGGATCCACGAGGCGTACACCAGCACCCACGCGCCGCCGACGTAGAAGACCATCCGGTCCCGGCGCCGGACGCGGTAACTCACGAGGACGGCGCCCGTCACCAGCAGCGCGAGACCGATCGTCGCCAGCACCAGTCCGAAGTACAGCAGCGCGCGGTCGAGGCCGCCGACCTGTGTGGCCGCGTCGCCGGCGACGCCAGCGATCCCGAACAGGAACACCGCCAGTGACCCGTAGATGACGCGCCAGCTCGGTGCTCCGGAGGGCGCTTCACGCTGGGGCAACCGGGTCGACACGAGCCACAGCGTCGCGACCGCGACGATGCAGAACCCGCCCCAGATCGCGGTGTAGGCGGCCCCGCCGAGCGACTCGTACAAGAAGAACGTCGCCTGTACGAGTACCGCGGCGAAGCCGATCAACAGCCCGGCGACCAGCCAGAGGCGTGCTCGCCCCGGGTACTGCTCCGCCAGTCCGATCGCACCCTTGATATCCGAGAGCTGGCGCTGGAGGTCCTCCGGGTCGACCTCGTCAGTCGCGTCACTCATCGCGACCACCCCGCCGTCGGGGCATCGCTGCTGTGGATCCGCCCGCTGCTGGCGGTGCGGTTCTCGGCCGGGGTGGGCGAGCGCGGGCGAAACCCGGTGCGGTCGCCCGAGCGCGGGAGCGTCGTGCGGTCATGCGTGGATCGATGCGTTGGCGCGGTATTGTCGGAGGGCCGGTAAGTCGATTCCGGAAGCGCCGGCGGGGACCGGCAGTCGAGAGGCGGGTCGTTCACCCGAGTTCCGCCCCGCGGAAGCGCAGATAGCCCGCGAGCGGCGCGGCGACGACCCAGATCGCCATCGTCAGGACGTTGAACCACGCTTTGTGGCCGAGGTACTCGGAGTCGCCGTCGAACTGTGCGAACACCTCGTACTGGCCGGGGGCGTCCGCCCAGACGAGCCGCGGGAGGGTGTTGAAGAACGCGCCAGCGGGGGAGAGCGCGCCGATCAGCGCGCGCGCCGACTCAGAGATCGTCACGCCCGGGATCGACGCCAGTGCGTCCAGCACGGTTTCGAGGTTCAGGGCCGGCAGCGGCCCGATCCAGAACGCCGAGAGGAGGAAGTAGGCACCGAGGACGCCGATCATCGCGCGGGAGCGCGAGGTGGCAACGGCCGACATCGCGACGAAGATCCCGACCATCGAGAGAGCGAACAGCGTCGAGAGCGCGCCCAGCGTCAGGAAGCGGGCGGGATCGGGCGCGTGCTCGTAGGTAGCGACTGCGACGGCGAACGCGACCACGACGCCGAGGACCATCGTCACGACGGCGACGGCCGCCCGAGTGGCGTACTTGCCGGCGAAGTACTCGGCCCGGGAGTTCGGCAGCCCGAGGTGATACGTAATCGATCCGCGGGACCGGTCGCCGGCGATGGCGAGGTACGTCAGCGGCGCGAGGAGCAGCGGGAACCCCCACGCGACCAGCGCCGTGAAGCCCCAGGTCGTCCTGACTGGATGAGGGTGCACCTCGCTCGACCCGAGGAAGGCCAGCCCGACGACCAGCGCGAACGTCGCCACGACGCCGACGACGACGGACGAGCGGCGGATGCTCAGCAAGTCCGCCCGCGCGACGGTGACGGCGCTCACGCCGGTTCACCTCCTGCAGCCGTGGCGTGCTCGCTCGATGCGTCGGTTTCGGGTACCCCGGCGCTGTCGTCGCCAGCAGTGTACGCGTCGAACAGGTCCTCCAGCGAGGCGTCCTCGATGGTGATGTCTGTGATGGTCGTGCTCCGCTCGATCCGGCGGAGAGCGGGCATCTTCGCCCGCGGCGTCGCACAGCCGACCCGGACAACCGAGTCCTCGGCCGTCACGTCGGTCACGCCGTCGACCGCCGCGACCTGTTCGATCTCGGGCGTCCCCTCGACGGTCGCTTCGACGACGGCGCCCATCCCCAGTTCGTCGCGGAGGTTCTCGACGGAGTTGACGGCGGCGAGTCGCCCGTCGTGCAGGATGCCGACGCGGTCGGCGACGCGCTCGACCTCGTCGAGGATGTGGCTGGAGAAGAACACCGTCGCGCCCCGTTCGGTCTCCTCGCGGACGATGTCACGGACCAGCTGGACGCCGTTGGGATCGAGGCCGGCGGAGGGCTCGTCGAGGACGATGAGATCCGGGTCGCCGACGAGCGCGACGGCGAGCCCCATCCGCTGGTGCATCCCCGTCGAGTAGTCGTCAGCGGGCCGGCGGGCGTCGTCGGGATCCAGTCCCACGCGGTCGAGCAGCGCGTCGGGGTCGTCGTCGGTGCCTTTCGTTTCGACGGCGATCTCGACGTGCTCGCGGGCGGTGAGGTTCGGGACGCCGTCGAACCCCTCCGGAAGGAGCCCGACGCGCCGGCGGACGTCCCGCGGGTTCGCGGTCACGTCCGAACCGAGGACGCGGACCGATCCCGCGGTCGGCGTCAGGAAGCCCAGCAGCACGTTGATCGTCGTCGACTTCCCGGCGCCGTTCGGGCCGAGGAAGCCGAAGACCTCGCCCTGTTCGACGGACAGCGAGAGGTCCTCGACGGCGGTCACGTCGCCGAATCGCTTCGAGACGTGCTCGATCTCGATGGCGCTCATTAGCCGGTCACCCCCGGTTGCCGTGGGAGGCGGCGGAGTGTCCGAGCGGGCCGGCGTTGAATGGGTTGTTGCCGGCGACTGAGCGTCTTTGACTCGGGATTCGGTGGAGTCGTCGCTGTCCTGTGGGGTTCGAGCGGGGGGTGTCTCGGGCGGAACATCGTCCCGAAACGAAAACTAGTTTCTATTCCAATAAAGTTTGCGCAGCAGAGTAACTTTGTAGTACAAAGTTTGGTTTGCGGCGGAAAGTCGGCCGAGTCGCTGGTGTCGCCGGACAGCAACCACCTGCGCCGACGCGAGTCTTTTTGAAGGCCGGCGCTCGTACCGTGGTGTATGGCAACTTGGATCGAGGACCCGTTCGTGCGCAGGAGCGTGCTCATCACGCTGCTGTGGCTGCTGGCGATGCTGCTGGGCGGGTTCGTTCTGGTGCGCTTCGGCGATGTAATCCAGAGCCTGTTCGCGTAGTTCCCGTCGAGCGCATCTTCCCTGTGGCCCGCCGTGGGCAGTCCTGTGGGGCCCCGCGGTTCGGCGACTCGGATAAAAGTACATACGGGCGGGGAGCAACTGGGCGAACGATGGTAGCAATCGAGACCGACGTCAACCGGCCGTACGTCCCCGCCGAGGGCACGACGCTGACGGCGACGGTCGACGTCGAACCGGGTGCACGGGCGGAATCGGGGGTGAGCGAGCGCCACATCGTCCTCTGTCTGGACACCAGCGGGTCGATGGACGGGGCGAAACTCGACCAGGCCCGCGAGGGCGCTTCGTGGGTGTTCGGACTGCTCGAACCCGACGACTACGTGGGCATCGTCGCGTTCGACTCCGACGCGTCGGTCGTCATGCGGCCGACACGCTGGGGGGAGACCTCCCGCGAAGCCGCGATGAGCCACGTCGACGACCTCGGCGCCGGCGGCGGCACCGACATGTACGACGGCCTCGACACCGCGCGGACCTCGCTGGACTCGCTGGGCTACCGCCCCGAGACCGACGACGCCGTCCGCCGCATCCTCCTGCTCTCGGACGGCAAGGACAACTCCCACGAGCCCGGGGACTTCCGGCAGCTCGCGAAAGAGATCGACGGGTCGGGCATCCGCATCCTCTCGGCCGGCATCGGGACGGACTACGAGGAGGAGACGATCCGCACGCTCGGGACGGCCGCCCGCGGGGAGTGGACCCACCTCGAATCGCCCGGCGACATCGAATCGTTCTTCGGCGCCGCCGTCGAGCAGGCCCAGTCGGTCGTCGCGACCGACGCGAGCCTCCGACTCGACGCCGCGCCGGGCGTCGAAGTCAGCGAGGTGTACCGCGCGCTCCCGCAGGCTCAGGAAGTCGACGTGGACTGGCGGGGCAACGCCGCTCGCGTCCCGCTCCCCGACCTCGCAGAGCGGGAGTCCCAGCGCGTCGTCCTGAAGGTCCACGCGCCCGCCCGCGAGGAACTCGGCGAAGAGACGCTGGTCGACGTGGCGCTCACGGCGTCGGGCCGCGAGGCCACCGACGAGATCGTCGCGGAGTACACCGACGACACGGCGCTGCTCGCCGAGCACAACGAGTCGGTGTCGGTCGACCACCGCCAGACGGTCGTGCGGACGGAACTCGGGAAGGGCAACGTCGAGGCGGCCGCGACCGAGGTCGAGAAGATGACCCGGATCCACGGCGAGGACGTCGACGCGGTCGAGGAGGCCAAGCGCCAGACCCGCCTCGTCAGCGAGGGCGGTCGCGAGGAGCGCAACGACGCGACGCGGATCGTCGACGACTCCCGGATAGAATGAGCGGCACGCCGTCGCAGGGGGACCTGGTCGTCGGCCGCTACGAACTCGGCGAGGTGATCGGCGAGGGCGGGTTCGCGAAGGTCTTCAGCGCGACCGACACCCAGACGGGCGAGTCGGTCGCGGTCAAGTACCCCAACTACGAGGGGAGCCAGAACGACCGCGACATCGTCACCGCCTACTTCCAGAAGGAGGCCGAGACGCTGGAGGCGATCCGGGCGGTCGGCGGCCACCCGAACGTCATGTCGCTGCTCGACGTGGCCGAGGACGACGGTACGTCGGTGCTCGTCGTCGAACTCGTCGACGGGTACGAACTCGACGACGCGATCCGCCGGACCGGCCCGCTCGACGACGTCGACGAGGTCCGCCAGATCGGGATCGACCTCTGCGACGCGATGAGCTTCCTCCACGAGAACGAGATCGTCTACCGCGACCTGAAGCCCGACAACGTGATGATCACCCACCGCGGGGGGACGGTGACGCCGGTGCTCATCGACTTCAACACCGCGACGGGCTTCTCCACGGGCGAGGCGGCCGACGACGCCGCCGACCAGACGACCATCGTCGGCCCGTACAAGCCCCGGGAGGTCGCCGAGGCCGACCGGACGGAGATGCGCCAGGGGCCGTGGTCGGACGTCTACTCCGTCGGGAAGATCCTCCTCTACCTCCTCAAGGGGACGGTCCCGCGCAAGGACGGCGTCGACCCGCGCGACTTCGGCGCCGAGTGCGAGCCCTACCTCGCGGAGATCGTCGAGGTGGCGACCCGGACGGACTACGAGGACCGCTACCGCAACGCGACGGCGATGAAGCGCGTGCTCGAAGCCCGGGACCCGGCGCCGCCGCCAGCCGCGACCGTCCGCTACACGCAGGAAGGCGAGACGTTCACCGTCTATCCGGGCGACACGATCGGGCGGCGCCGCGCGGAGGGGCCGCGGTCGTCCATCGTCGTCGAGGACG
Source organism: Halosimplex yunnanense (assembly GCF_054504345.1). Lineage (NCBI taxonomy): Archaea > Methanobacteriati > Methanobacteriota > Halobacteria > Halobacteriales > Haloarculaceae > Halosimplex > Halosimplex yunnanense. The sequence goes on from NZ_JBTJEL010000037.1 coordinate 677,201, forward strand.
AGGGGGAGTACATCTCGACGGTGCAGGTCCAGTTCGACACCGACGCGGACGGCGAGTGGTTCATCCGCGACCGCAGTCTCAACGGGACCTACGTCCAGACCGGCAACGGCTGGCAGCGCGTCCTCAGCGAGGAGGGCCGCGAGCGCCTCGAAGCCCGCGGCGAGGACGCGACCGACCGAGAGGGGAAGGTGCCGCCGGAAGTCTACGGGCTCCGCGACGGGGACCTGATCGCCCTCGTCCACCCGAGCTACGGCGTCACGTTCGAGTTCGAGAGTGATCAGACGTGAACTACGCGACACACTACGATGTCGGCGAGCACAAGCGCGACGACGGCATCAACGAGGACAGCGTCGCCGTCTCCGTGTTCGAACAGGGCCACCGCGAGGGGTTCCGCGGGTACGAGCGCGACCGCGCCGCCGACGACGCCGACGACCAGGCCGAAGGGGACGAACAGCAATCCGAGGGGAACGGATCGGCGGACACCACCGACGACACGGCGACGAACCGGAGCGCCGCGGCGTTCGCGCTCGCGGACGGCGCGGGCGGCCACGACGCCGGCGACGCGGCCTCGTACATCGCCACGACGGCGGTCTGCGAGCGGCTTTCGGGCACGGCCGTCGGTGCCGCCCGGAGCGACCCGGCGGGGTTCGACGTCTCGGTCGACGCACCACTGGGGCCGGAACCCCGAGCGGACGACCTCGAATCGGCGGTCGCCGAGGCCATCGTCGCCGCCCACCGGGAAGTGCTCGAATACGCATCCGAGAGCGGCCAGCAGGCCCACGCGACGATCGTCGCCGGCGTCGTCGTCGGGGGGTCGCTGCACTACGGCTGGGTGGGCGACAGCCGCGCCTACCTCATCAACGCCGCCCGGGGGGAGATCGTCCCGCTCACGACCGACCACGCCGTCGTCCAGCGCCTGCGCGAGGCCGACCGGATCGACGACGTGGAAGCGCTCGTCCACCCGCGGAGCAACGAGATCACCCGCGCAGTCGGCGGCAGCGGGCGCGAGGACGTCGAGACAGCGACGGTCGAGGTCGAGACCGCGACGGTGCCGCTGTACCGCGAGGACGTCCTGCTGGTCACGAGCGACGGCCTGCTCGACGCCCAGACCGAGGCCGCGAAGCTCTACGAGTGGTACGTCGAGGCCGACCGCGACGAGGAGATGGCCGCCGTGGTGCGCGACCGCGCCGTGACAGACGAGGAGATCCGCGACGCCGTCCTCTCGGCGCCGTCGCTCGACGCCGCGGCCGCCGGGCTGGTCGAGCTGGCGAACGACCGCGGGGGCAAGGACAACCTCTCGACGATCCTGCTCCGCGACGGGACGCTCCCGGAGACGCCCGACGACCCGCCGCCACGGGCCGCAGGCGCGGAACCCCCGCTCGAAGACCGGCGGACCGTCGTCAGCGGGCGAGACTGACGGCCGGCTTCGCCGCAGTCGACTGGTACGGTAGCTGTCAGTAACTCGGTGACGCGCGGCGAGTGAGGGCAACTGTTTTGATGGCACGCCCGCATGTTCCGACAGCTATGTCGCACGGTACGAGCGAGTCGGTCGAATGCCCCATCTGCGGCGAGGCGTTCGATCCGACCGCCGCCGGGGGTTGGTGTACGAACTCGGACTGCGGGGAGTGGCAGCACGAAGCCGCCGCGGCCGAGGAGACGGGAGGATCACAGGGAGACGACGGCCGGACGGACGACGGGTCCCGCGAGTCGGAACTCGAGGAGCCGGAGACGGAACTCGACGACCAGACCCCGGACGCCGAGTCCGGGACCGACGACGCCGGCGACGCGGTCGATCGATCGGGAGACGAGTCGGCCGAGACCGCCGAACCTGCCGAAAACGGCGAATCCGTCGAACCGGACGAACCGGTCGATGGCGACGAGCCCACGGATGCTCCCGAATCCGCCGAACAGACGGACGGCGTGTCCGCCGAATCCGCCGCGAGCGAGCCGGCCTCGGCGGCCGACGCTGAGCCGGACGCTCAGTCCGCGGACGATGCGGAACCCGAAGCCGACGAGTCGTCCGAGCCCGACGACCCGTCCGGAGACCACGCCGACGAAGGGTCGGCGGACGAGACGGATGACGACGAACCGGATCTTTCCTGTCCGGGCTGTGGCGAGGCGGTCGCCGCCGACGACAACTTCTGTGCGAACTGCGGCGCGGACGTCTCGGACCTCGAACCCGGCCCGCTGACGGCGTGTCCGTCCTGCGACGCCGACGTCGAGCCCGAGGACAACTTCTGTGCGAGCTGCGGCGAGGACCTCGATGCGCACCGCTCGAGAGGGACAGATGCGGCCGCCGCGACCGACGAATCCGAAGCGGACGCGGGCACTGACGCCGATTCCACTGGGGAGAGCGAGGCGGCAGCCGGCGACGAAGCGGCTGCCGATCCCGGGAGGGCAGACCGCGACGTCGCCGCGACCGAGTCGACGGACGATTCCGACGATTCGGCCGGTGACGCTCCGGAATCGCTGGTGCTCGTCGTGCGTAACCGCGAGGTTCAAGTGTGGGACGGGGATACGGTCGGTCGAACGATCCGCAGTATCGTCATGAACACCGGAGGCGACGAGGACGACGCGCTCAGCATCCACCGGGAGCACGTCCGGTTCGACCGCGAGGGCGGCCAGTTCCACCTGGTCGCGCTCGGGCAGAACCCGACCGTCGTGAACGGCCAGTCGCTCGATCAGGACGAGCGCGTCCCCGTCTCGCCCGGCGACCGGATCGAACTCTCCGGCGTCGCGACGATGCGCGTTCAGGCGCCCTGAGACCCGCCGCGGTCGAACCCGAGCATGGACACCAGAGACACCAGACGCGAACTCGGCAGGTCGATCCGTCTCCTCGGAGACGAGGAGCGGTGGCTCTTCGCCGGGCTCGTCTTCGGCGCCGCCGGGTATCTCATCTGGCTGGCCGGCACCGGCGTCGCCGTCTCGCAGGCCGCCGACGTCGCCTTCGGCTCGTACTCGGTGGACCCCTGGTCGACGGAGGCGGCCACACTTGCAGTTACGTTCGCGGTGCTCTGGGTCCTCCTGCCGTCGGTCGCGGCCGTCCGGTACGTCGTCGGGAACGTCACGAACCTGCGCGGGAACGTCGAGCAGTGCTACCGGTTCGACCGGCCGCTGGTCGCGCTCGTCCCGCCGCTCGCCCTCCTTCTCGTCGCCGCCGCGGTCGGCGCCGTCCGCGGCGTCGCGACGTGGTACGTCCTCGCCGCGCTCGCCGTCGCGAACACGCTCCTGCTCGTGCGGACCGTCGCCTACGGCTACCGCGTCTACTCGTTTTCGGTCCCGCGGCTCCTGCAGGGGCTACTCTTCGTCTCGGCCGTCGTCGCGACGACGGCTGCGGTCACTCGCGCGTCGGACCTCGCCGGCCAGACCGCACTGGTCGAAGCTGTCGTTGCCCGCTACGGGATCGCCGACGTCGCCTTCGGGACGGTGAGCCGCGCTGGCGTCTCGGCGCCCGCGCTCCCGCTGGCGGCCGTCGCCACGCCCGCCGTCCTCGCGTTCGCCTACGTGTGGGTGCAGCTGTTCGCCAGCCTGCTCGTGCGGATCCGCCGGCCCGACGTACCGCGGTCGGAGATCCGCGCCGGCCAGCGCTACCCGAAGGTCGTCCGACCTGGCACGACCGACCGCCTCGCGATGGGAACCGCCGCTGACGGCGGAGGCGGCCAGACCGAAGTGGCGCCGGGTGACTCCGGATCGGCAGCGACAGACGATTCCCCGAGTCCGTCGTCGGGCGACGACTCGTCTGCCGGGGCCCCTTCGACGGGCGGTGACGCCGACGAGCAGGCGGAGAACGTCAGCCAGACGCGGGTGTTCACGCCGCCGGACGACGCGGACGACGCGGCCGTCGGTGCGGACGCGACGCGGTCGGTCGGCGAGGAGGCGACCGGAGCCTCCGACGAGGACGCGACGAAAAGCGAGTTCTGCCCCATCTGCGGGGAGACCTACGCGGCCGACGCCAGCCACACCAACTGCCCGAACTGCAACGCCGTGCTCGACCGCGGCTGAGACACGGAACCGACAACACCCGGTCTTATCACGTTTCGTTCTGTTGACGAGATAGATGGTCTCCAGACGTGATCTGCTCCGATGGGTCGCCGTACCGACGGCGGCCGGTCTCGCGGGCTGTCGCGGCGTCTTCTCGGGCGAATCGGGGGCTGACACGGCGACGCGCACCCCTTCGGCGACGCTCGCGCCGGATCGCGGCGTCTCGTCCTCGCCGTCCGGTCCGACCGAACCGGGAAAGACTCCGACACGGCGGGCGACGCCGACGGATACTCCAACCGACACCCCAACGCCGACGGACACGGCGACCGCCACTCCGACGCCGACCGGAACGCCACCGTTTGAACGGGTCGAGACCGCGGCGCTGACGCCGTCTTCCGAACCGCATCCGCAGTGGTTCGGGGACTCGGTAGCGCTGTCGTCCGGCGTCGCGCTGGTCGGTGTCTATGGGGGACCGCTCTCGGTCTTCGAGTCGCGCGACGACGGGTGGGAGCGGACGGCGACGCTGTCGTCACAGGGGGCGGGGAGCGGGTTCTCGGAATACTCGTCGTCGATCGCACTCGACGGCGAGACGGCGTTTCTCGGCGGTGTCTCGCTCACGGAGAACGGCTCCGTCAACGTCGTGGAGCGAGGCGACGGGGAGTGGTCCCGTCGGGAACAGATAACCCCGACCGACCCACCCGAGGACGGCTACGTCGACTTCGGGAAGTCGGTCGCTTACGACGACGGAACGCTGGTCGTCGGCGCCGTCCAAAACCCGGGACCGATGGTCCACTGGCGGGGTGACGTCTTCGTCTTCGAGCGGTCGGGCGACGAATGGTCACAGGTCGCGGCCTTCAGTTCCGATGCCAACAGCCTGTTCGGTCGGCGGCTCGCCATCTCTGGCGAGACGCTCCTGGTCAGCGCCCCAGCGGCGGGCGGCGAGCACGACCGGGACGGGGCGGTGTACGTCTACGAGCGCTCGGACGGGACGTGGGAGCGGGAGACGACGCTCTCGATCGACGCCGACAATACCGGTTTCGGGGGGCTGGTCGCCCTCGACGGCGACATCGCCGTCGTCGCGGCGACGAGACACGACGAAACCGACCCCATCTACGTCTTCGAGCGAACCGCGAGGGGGTGGACCGAGCGAGCGACGTTCGCCCCGCCCGACAAGCCCGAGGAGCCGGACCACATCAGCGCGCTCGCGGTCGAGGGGACGACCGTCCTCGTCGGACTCCCGCACGACGATGCTGCGGGCGAGGTCGCCGGGCTGGAGTACACGGAGGGCGGGCTGGAACGGACGATGCGGCTCGTCGGCGAGCCGCGCTATCCGGTCGACGAGTTCGGGGCCGGGGTCGCGCTCGCGGACGGGACGGCACTCGTCGGGGCGCCGACGGACATCCACGACGACCGGGCCGGGCGGGCGTACCTGTTCGACCTGTAGCGTGGCGTCCCGAGCCGAGGGGGTCGCCCGCTACCGCGCGGCATCGACCTCTCCCAGCGCGTCGGGGTTCTCGATGCTGGACATGTCGCCGGGGTCCTCACCGGTATATGTTCCGCGGATGGCGCGGCGGACGATCTTCCCGCTCTGGGTCTTGGGGAACTCGTCGACGAACAGCACCTCGCGGGGCCGGAACGGCTTGCCGAGTTCCTCGCCGACCAGCTCTCTGATCTCCCCCCGCAGCTTGTCGCTCTCTTCGAACCCCTCCTCGACGACGACATAGAGGACGACGGCAGTCCCGGTCGTGTCGTCGGGGACGCCCACGGCGGCCGCCTGGTTGACGGCCTCGTGTTCGATGGCGGCGCCCTCGACCTCCGCGGGGCCGACCTTCCGGCCGGCGACGTTCAGCGCGTCGTCGGCCCGGCCGTGGAGGAACCAGAAGCCGTCCTCGTCCTGCTGGGCCCAGTCGCCGTGATCCCACAGGTTCTCCCACGTCGACCAGTACTCGCGGAGGTAGCGCTCGTCGCCCTGCCAGAGCGACTTCGTCATCGACGGGCAGGAGTCGCGGGCGACGAGGTAGCCCCGCTCGTGGTCGTCGGCGACGCTCTCGCCCTGCGCGTTGACGATGTCGACGTCCATCCCCAGCCCGGGACCGCCGAGCGTGCAGGGTTTGAGGTCCTGAATGGGCATCGGCATCAGGAAACAGCCACAGATCTCGGTGCCGCCGGAGATGTTGATGATCGGCGCCTCGCCGCCGCCCACTTTCTCGTAGAACCACAGCCACGACTCGGGATCCCACGGTTCGCCGGTCGACCCGAGCAGGCGCAGCGAGGACAGGTCGTGGCCGTCGACCCACTCATCTCCGTGTTTGCGCAGCGCCCGGATCGCGGTGGGGGAGATGCCGAACTGGGTGATCCCGTGGCGGTCGATCATCTCCCAGTAGCGGTCGGGTTCGGGGTAGTCCGGCGCGCCCTCGTACACGAAGACGGTGTTGCCGAAGTGGTGGTTGCCGATCAGCGTCCACGGCCCCATCATCCAGCCGATGTCCGACACCCAGAAAAAGCGGTCGGCGGGCTTCAGGTCGAAGCCGAAGTACAGCTCCTTCGCGCACTGGACGTTCACGCCTGCGTGCGTGTGGACGATGCCCTTCGGTTCGCCCGTGGTCCCCGACGAGTACAACAGCATCGACTCCTGCTCGGCGCCGAGTTCTCGCGTCTCGAACTCGTCGTCCTGCGTCTCGACGGCCTCCTCCCACCAGTGGTCTCGGCCCTCGGTCCACGGGATGTCGTGTCGCGATTCGTCTCCCCTGGAGCCCAGTCTGTCGTAGACGACGACTTCCTCGACGTGACCGGCCTCGGCGACGGCGTCGTCGGCGGTCCCCTTCAGTCGGACCTCGCTCCCGCGGCGGTAGAATCCGTCGCCGGTGAACAGCACCGCGCACTCGGCGTCGTCGATGCGGGTGGCCGTCGCGTCGACGCCGAACCCCGAGAAGATTGGGACGGCGATTGCACCGACCTTGAAGCAGCCGTAGAGAATCGAGACGACTTCGGGGACCATCGGCATGTAGAGCCCGACGGTGTCCCCCACGCCGACGCCCCGGGAATCGAGGTAGTTCGCCACCTGGTTCGCCTGTCGGTGGAGTTCGTGGAAGGTCACCTCCCGGATCTCGGTCGCGTTGCCGTCCGCGTCGACCGGCTCGCCCTCCCAGATGCAGGCGACCTTGTTCCGCGTCTCGGCGTCGCGGGCGGCGTGACGGTCCAGCACGTTGTGGGCGACGTTGGTCGTCCCTCCGGGATACCACTCGGAGAACTGGGGGCCCTCGGAGTCGTCCCGCACCCGGTCGTACGGCTCGAAGAACTCGACGTCGAGGTAGTCGGTCATCGCGTCCCAGAACCAGTCGACGCCCGAGGCGGGCCGGCCGGGGTCCGCCCGCGTCGTCCGGTCGACGAGTTCCTCGTAGTCGTCGATGTCGTACGCCTGCATGAACTCCCAGACGTTGGTCGACTCGACGAACTCCCGGTCCGGCCGGTGGACCACCTCGTCGATGTCGGCCAGTGAGTCGGACGCCATACCCGACGGTTCGCTCAGCGCTCACAAATCACTTGCCCGAACGATCGTGTGGTTCCGGGTTGCCGACGCCCTCGTATCGTCTCGTCGGCTACCGGAGTCGGTGTTCAGGACGGGGCGCGTATGTCGCCCGCAAGGACTTTTCACGTGGCCGTCTGAGGGTAGCACATGTACGTTCGGGACGCGAAAAACCGCGACGAGGCCTGGCTGCTCGACCACATCGAGGCGATGGGGCTCGACGAGACAGCGTTCCGTTCGCGCGACTACGTCATCGCGATCGACGAGGAATCCAGCGAGAAGGCCGGGTTCGGGCGCTATCGCGTGCACAAGACCGACGACGGCGAGGTCTGCGAACTGACGAGCATCGGCGTCCTCGACGGCTGGCGCGGGCAGGGCGTCGGCGCGCACGTCGTCGAGCGGCTCGTCGACACGGCCGGCGGCGAGGGGTTCGACGTCGTCTACTCGCTGACCGACGAACCCGACTACCTCGCGCAGTTCGGCTTCGAGCGCATCGAGGAGTCGCGGCTCCCCGGCCGGCTGGCCGAGCGCCTCGACGAGAAGCGCGAGGGCGTCGCGCCCGAGGCGGTCCCCCTCCAGATCGAGCCCGACTGGTTCCGGATGCCCGACCGCCTCCGGGAGGCGTTCAAGGGCGCGGCCGCCGCCCGCGACGACCAGGAGCCCGAAGAGGGACCCGAGGACTTCGGGATCGACCCCGACGAGGCGACCTACAAGTACGACACCGGCCGGTAGCCCCACGTGTTCGGTCGTCGCGGCGCGATTCGTCCGCGTTTCGCGTCGGGAACGGAAGTTTAAAGACTGTATCACGGCCAGTTTCGGAACAAGAATGCTCGCGATCCCGCTGCAGGTGGTCGACTCGTTCCTGCTGAAGGTGAACTTCGGCGACGCGCTCATCGTCGGGTTCGTTCTGGGATTGTTCGCGGTCGCGACCCAGCGGTCCCGGAAACTGCTGACGTTGCACCTCATCACCTTCGGCGCGCTCTTTCTCCTCGCGCCCGCTAGCATGTACTCGCCACAGGAGCTGAGCCTGCTCGGCAGCATCCTCCAGTACAAGGTCCTCGGCCTCGTCTTGCTGGTGATCTCACCCGTCCTCTACACGACCGCCCAGCAGTAATCAGCCGGTTCGCGTCGCCGTTCTCCGTATTCTCCGACTCCCAGTTCGACCGCTCTCGCTCACTCGATCTTGCCGAGCGCGGCGAAGAAATCGAGCGGCGGGCCGGCGATCCGGACCGGCCGCTCGGCGCGTTCGAGCGTCACCTGCGCGGGCGCGGACAGTTCCTGCCGCACGCGACCGTCGCTGACGACGTATCCCCCCTCCGCGTCGGTGATCCGGATCGTCACGGTGCTGTCGACGTCGACGGCCAGCGGCGGCATCGACTCCTCACCGCACATCTCCGTGAGGACGAGCGTCGACACGTTCGGATGGACCAGCGGCCCGCCCTCGCTCAGGTTGTAGGCCGTGCTCCCGGTCGGCGTCGCGACGAGGACGCCGTCGGCCTGCCCGCTGGTGTACAGTGAGCCGTCGACGCGCACCTCGAACGCCGCGCCGCCGCCGTGGCCTCGCCGCGGTCCCTGCACGACAACCTCGTTCAGCCCGGGCGGTAGCGACCACCCGTCACCGCGTGCCTCGACGCGCGGCATGTCCCGCGTCTCGATGGCCCCGCGCTCCTGGTACTCCTCGACTTCCGCGGTGACGGCGCCGACGGCGTTCTCGGGCGAGACCGCGTTGAGAAACCCGACCTCGCCGAGGTTCACGCCCATGATCGGCGTCGTTCCCGCCGCGCGAGCGGCAAAGAGGAAGGTGCCGTCGCCGCCGATACTCACCACGAGGTCGCACTCGTCCATCCGGTCCACGGGGACGCCCACGTCGTCCGGGTCGGGATGGTCGAGTTGCTCGACCGCGGTGTCCGCTGCCGATTCCTCGTCGACGGAGATGTCGACGCCCATCCCGTCGAGGCGCTCGTACAGGTCGGCGACGATGGCCGCGGCGCGGCGGTTGCCCCGCTGCCCGACGATTCCGACTCGCATCTGCCCCGACTTGGCTCCCCTCCGCAATAAACGACCCCTTCGGCGTCCGTCGGCCCGACGAGGGACTCGGGTCCCACGCCTTCCGTTTTCAGCGCACCCCCGCCCGAATCAGCCGCGATAGCTGGCGGGCAACATTAATGCGTGCGGAGATTGACCTCCGGCCATGAGTACCCCGGATCGGGGGGCGTCAGGCCGATGAGCGACGACGCAGACGAGGACTGGTTCGAGAGCGCGCTCGCCGAGGAGGAGCCCGACGACTCCGACGCGACCCCGGCGGACGAAGCGTCCGACAGGGACGGGACGGACGAGCGCTCCCCCGCGACGGGCGGCGACAGCATCGACGCGGAGTCGCCCTTCGATACCGACGACGACAGCCCCTTCGAGACTGCGGACGAGGGCGCGTTCGACGACTCGGACGGCGAGGGCGGTGCGAGCGCCTTCGGCGACGTCGGAACCGGCGGCGAGAGCGCGTTCGGCGATACGGGAAGCGGCGCCGACTTCGACGCCGCCGACCAGTTCGGCGGTGGCGGCGCTGACTTCGGCGGCGGCGACGGGAGCGGACTGTTCGACGAGAGCTTCGCCGACGCGATGGGGGGTGCGGGCGGCGACGGCGACTTCGACGACGAGGACTTCGAGTCGGACATCCCCCGTCTCGATCTCGGCATCGAAGGCCTCGACAACATGATCCAGGGTGGCCTGCCGCTGCGCCACCTCATCGTCATCGTCGGCGGCGCCGGCACCGGCAAGACGACCTTCGGCCTCCAGTTCCTCCAGCACGGCCTCGAGAAGGAGGACACCGACCGCGGCGTCTTCATCACGCTCGAACAGACCCACGACGACATCATGGCGACCGCCGCCGAGCGCGGCTGGGAGTTCGAGCGCCACGAGAAGGAGGGAAACCTCGCGGTCATCGACCTCGACCCCGTCGAGATGGCCAACAGCCTCGACAACATCCGCGGCGAACTCCCCGAACTCATCGCCGATTTCGACGCCGACCGGTTCGTCCTCGATTCGGTCTCCCTGCTTGAGATGATGTACGACGACGTCTCCCGCCGCCGGACCGAGGTCTTCGACTTCACCCAGAGCCTCAAGGAGGCCGGCGTCACCACTGTCCTCACCAGCGAAGCCAACGAAGACAACCCCTACGCCTCACGCCACGGCATCATCGAGTACCTCACCGACGCCGTCTTCCTCCTCCGCTACGTCCGCTCTGAGACCCAGGAGACTCGCCTCGCCGTCGAAATCCAGAAGATACGCAACGCCAACCACTCCCGCGAGACCAAGCCCTACGAGATCACGCTCGACGGCATCTCCGTCTACGAGCAGGCGAATATCTTCTAGAACCCATGTTTTTGCCATCCGGGTTTCCTCGGCGCGCGGAGCGCGCCTGCGGGGAACCCGGACGGCAAAAACATGGGTGAAAAAGCGCGAGCGGCTGAGCCGCTCGCGTGAACCGGCGCGCCTCGCGCGCCGGATGCTTGCTACAGGGAACCCAGCAATCGAAGCGCGGTGGCGCGCGCTGTCGCGAGTCTCGTCTCGCGACAGAAGTGCGCGAGGGATGAGCGACCGAAGGGAGCGAATCGGCTGGGGAGGCGTGTGGCTGTCTGCGGTGCTGGGCAGTTCTGCTGTTCCTGGTGGACTGAAAGGGCGAGGCGCGCTCGCGTGCAGTTCAGTCGCTTGAGCGGGCACTATCCGCGCGGGCGGTGCGGAGAGCGCGGATATCCCGCTCAGCGACCGCGAGCGCGTCGAGGGCTTTCAAGGCTCGGTACACTCTGTAGTAGCAGTAACTCCTAGCGAGCGCGTCGAGGGCTTTCATCGCCTGCTGTTAGCAGCGGTCGCTTCGATCCGGCTCCCGGTCATACCTAATCGACCAGAAACAGCTGCACCGCATTTAGCCCAAAGTTAGCAGCTGACTCGCACTCTCACCAGTCGACCGAGAGGGTGCCGTCGCCTTCGGGATCGGGGGCGATCTCCTCGTCGGTGCGCCGGTCGACGACGTGGATGACGCCGCGGTCTTTCTTCGCGGGGCATATCTCCGCGGCACGGACGTTCTCGTCCAGGTCTTCCTCGCCGATGAAGTACGCCTGCGGCTTGGCGATCCCCGTCGAGAGGTCGAGCTTCCAGTTGTCGGAGACCTCGGCGCACTTCCCGGCGCCGAAGCACTTGTTCGCCTCGAAGATGATCTTGTAGGGCTTCTCCTCCACGGGGGGCGCGTCGCGTTCGCCGATCGTGGCCGGATCGACCGGTCCATCGTCCGCCATACCGGTTGATGAGCGGCGACGGACCTTTCGTCTGTCGCTTCGGGCGAGACTCCGGGATTGCCGACGCCGCAGATGGCTGGCCGCCGATTATAAGGCTCGGGCGGTCGCACCTCGTCCCATGACCTATCTGGTTCCCTTCGACGGGTCGGCGCTCGCGGAGGCGGCGCTTGAGCGTGCGACCGAGTTCGCGGCGATGACCGACGAGGAGGTCGTCGCGCTGGTCGTCATCCCGCTCGACGAACGGGAGTTCGCCGTCGAGCGCGGCTGGATCGACGAGCGCGAGCGCTACGACCCCGACGAGATCGAGTCCGGGCTGGAGACGCAGATCAGGGCGGTCGCGCCCGACGTGACGTTCCGGTGCGAGCGGCCGGCAGACGTGAGTTCCGTCGCGTCGGTCACGACCGACGTGGTGCGGACGATCCGTTCGGTCGCCGAGGACGTGGGGGCCGAAATCGTCTTCATCGGGAGCGAGAACGCCGGGCGCGTCTCGACGCCGGTCACGAGCGTGGGCGCGCCGGTCTCGGAAGATCCACGCTACGACGTCCACATCGTCCGCCACGCCGGGGACGACTGAGAAAGCTCGCTTCCGCTCACCGGACGACGGTGACGGGGACGGGCGAGCGCCGGACGACGGCCTCGGCGACGCTCCCGAGGAGGATTCGGGTGACCCCGGAGCGGCCGTGGCTGCCCATGACGATCTGGTCGAGGTCGTTCTCCTCGGCGAACTCGACGATGACGCGGATCGGCTTGCCGACCTCGATCTCGCGGGTGATCGAGAGGTCGGTGTCCGCTGCGAGGTCGTCGATCTCGTCGAACAGTTCCTCGGCGGCGGCCTTCTGGTTCTCGTACCACTCCTCGGAGAAACTCGGGAGCGAGGCCTGCGCGCTGTAGCCCGCCTCGGCCGGGTTGACGACGTGCAGGAGGACCACCTCCGCGTCGTCGAACTCCTCGGTGACGAACTCGAACGCCCTGTGTGCCTGCTCCGACCCGTCGACCGGGACGAGCACTCGCTTGCCCATGTGTGACATACGAGTCGCTCGGGGCTTCAATCTTCGGCGCGTTCGGGCAACGGGGAAGGCTTAGGACGCCCCCGCGAATACACGAGGCCGTGCTATCCGTTCCGGCGGCTTCGGTCGGTGTGACCGCTTCGGTACCCCTGCAGTCGACGGTGACGCTCGTCGCGGCGGCAGCGATCCCCTTGCTCGCGTGGGCCACGCTGGCCGTGTGGGTGTACCTGGACGCGGTCGCCCGGGAGAGTGATCATCCCGTCCGGGCGGCGCTCCTCGTCGCTCTCCTCCCGCCGCTGCTGGTCTGGTACGTCTCCCGCCGGGACGAGCGCGCCCACCCGCAGTCGGACCGCGAGCGACTGGCGCTCACCGTGCTGCTCGCGCTCCTGAGCGCAATGATGGCGGGGACGGTCTTCGCCCCGCCGGACGTGTTCGCCCAGCCCAGAAACACCTTCGGCGCCCTGCTGATCACGCTCCCGCTGTTCTACGTGCTCATCTACCGGGAGAACGGGTCGAACGACCGCGAAGAATCGGCGTCCTGACTGCGGAAACGAACTGCCCTTCGCCTCTCAGTCGTCGCCGTTGATCTCCGAGCGGAGCGTCGCCACGTCGGCCATCCGCTCGGCGTGGGCGTTGTGCTGGTGGATGGACTCGTCGTTCGACTGTTCCATGTAGACGACCGCGTCGTCGTCCAGATCCGGGAACTCGGAGACCACGCCTTCGGCCATCGAGCGCACGCAGTCCTCGACGAACTTCGCGTCGAGGTGGGCCTGGTAGGTCATGTGGTCCTCGTCGGGGCGCTTGGCGAGGTTGTAGATGCGCGCGCTCATCGAGTCGCGGGCGACTTCGATCAGGTCGACGAGATCTACGTCGGGGCCGCCCTCGCTCTCGATGGTAATCGTCGCGTGACCGCGCTGGGAGTGGCCGGGCTGGGGCACCTCGCGGAGGAACTCCTCGATGGTCTCGTCGTCGACGCCCTGCTCGCGGAGCGTTTCGCGGGCGCGGGCGGCGGACATCCCCTGCGAGCACGGGCAGACCGTCATCCCGGTGACGCTGGCGCCGATCTCCTCGTCGGTACCGTCCTCGGTGGCGGTCGCCGAGGCGATGACGTCGGCGGTCGACTGGGTGGGGAGGTCGCTCTCCGGGGTCTGCTCGCGGGTGACGAACTCGGCCTCCATGCGGACCTCCGCCTGCTCGGTGTAGTCGTGTTTCTCGAGGAGGCGCTCGGCGGCGTTGCCGCAGATGTCTTCGAGGCGGTAATCGGTGCGGCTGACGGCCGCTTCGAGCGTCTCGTCGATGACCTCCATGTTGCGGCTCATATCGGCGCCCTTCCGCCAGCTGGGCAGGTCGACGAACACCTCGAACTCGGCCATCAGCACGTAGGGACGCTTGTCCTCGCGTGCGATCTCGACGAGCTTCTCGACGCCGGTGACGCCGACGCGGTTGAGGCCGACGGTCACGTCCGGGCTCGACGCCTGGACGTCCGGCAGTTGCGGAGTCATTGCGCCCCGCTTAGGACTTTCCCCGAATAGTGTTTTCGAAAAGCCGAGTATTCGCCACGCTCGGTGACGGCGCCTCGAGATCGTCAGGCGATGAGCGCACGGCGTGAGGCCCGTCGGTCTTGCCGATCCGGACGCCCCACCGACCACGACGACCGTGCCGCTCACTCCTCCAGATCGCGGAACAGCGCCTCGAAGTCCTCGTCGACGAGGCGCTCGGCCGCGGTCGACAGCGAATCCCGCAACTCCGCGCGCTGGGACTCGAGTCGCTGGAACTCCTCGTTGTCCGTGAGGGCGGCGCGGTCCTTCGACGTCCGGAGTGCGACGGCCGTCCGGGTGACCCGATAGTACTCCCGGAGCGTCCGCTCGTACTCGGCACAGCGCAGGAGCCGATCGATCGTCTCAAGCAACTCCTCGCGACCGATCGGCTTGACGAGGTAGTCGTCGAACTCCATGTCGACGATGTCGAAGTCGGCGTCGACGGCCGTGACCATCGCGACCCGCGCGTCCAGCCCTCGGTCGCGGATCGTCTCCAGCACGTCGTCGCCCACTACGTCCGGCATCCGCCGGTCGAGCAGTACCACGTCGACCTCCTCGTCGAGTTTCGTGAGCGCCTCTTTCCCGCCGTATGCGGTCCGTACGGCGTAGCGTTCCCGTATCTGCGCGGCGTACGAATCGGCGACTGCGGGCTCGTCGTCGACGATCAGCACGACCGCCCGCTCGGTACCCGTCATTCGAACGTGGACATATGGAACAACGGTGCGCAAAAACCTTCCGTCAATTATTGTGTTCTGGTAGATAGGAATCGGCCGTGTCAGGCCCCGTCGTCGGCCACCAGGTCCTCGTACCGCGCGCCGGTCTGTTTCAGCGTCTCCGTCGAGTAGAGCCGCTCGTGGTCGTATGGCAGGTGCTCCGCGGCCAGCTCGTCGACTTTCGCGTCCACGGCCTCCTGTTCGCGGCCGTGGATCATCGTGAAGAGGTTGTACGGCCACTCCTGGTCGGGCCGGCGGGGTCGGTGGTAACAGAGCGTCACGTAGGGAAGCCGGCCTACCTCGACGCCGCGGTCGTCGAGGTCGCCGTCGGGTACGTCCCACACGACCATGCAGTTGGCGTCGAAGCCCGTCACGAGATGGTTGACGACGCAGCCGATCCGCTTGATGCAGCCGTCGGCGAGCAGGCGCTCGACGCTGTCGAGTACCGCCTCGACGGGCGCGTCGGCCGCCTCGGCCACGTCGCGGTACGGCGTGGCCGTCAGCGGGAAGCCGTCCTGTACTTCGAGGAGGACCCGCCGGTCCAGCGGCGTGAGATCGGCGGCGGCCTGCTCGCTGATCGTCGTCGCCGCCACGTCCGTCTCGGCGAGGCTCTCCCGGGCGAAGCGGTCGGTGTTGACGACGGGGAACTCGAGATCGATGTAGAAGTCGGTCAGCATCGGGAGGACGAGCACCTCGCAGCCGGTCCGCTCCTCGATCTCGGCGAGGATGGCGTCGCGGCGCTCCTTCGAGGCGGCGGTCACCACGAACCACATGTTCCACTCGTGGTCGCGGGCGTAGTTGTGGTTGACCTGCTCGTAGCCGTTGACGACGGCCGCGATCTCGTCGAAGCGGTCGACGGGCGCTTTCACCGCCGCCAGCGTCGAACTGCCGATGACCGGCGGGTTGAGGACGGGGCCGAACCGCCGGAAGATACCCTCGTCGTAGAGCCGCCGGACCCGCTCCAGCGCCTCGCCCTCGTCCACGCCCACGTCGGCGGCGACAGTCTCGAACGGTCGCTCCGTCACTGGAAACCCGCTCTGCCAGCCGTCGACCAGCGCCGCGTCGACCGCGTCCACCTGCGACCGCCAGTCGCCCGTTCCCTGGCTCATTCGGCGGGAGTTAGGAACACAGCGCCCTATCCCTTTCGGACCGTCGGTTCCGTGGCACTTCCGCGTCGTCAGCGTCTGGCGCCCGCCGCCGGGACCGGCGCGTCAGTCGTGACCGTTGATCTCGACCGGGCGGTAGGGCGCTTCCAGGTACTCCAGATCGCTGTCGGAGAGGTCGATGTCGAGTGCTTCGACAGCGTCTTCGAGGTGTTCGACGCTCGTGGTACCGACGATCGGCGCGTCGACGGCGTCCTGGTGGAGGAGCCACGCCAGCGAGATCTGGGCCATGGTCACGCCCTTCTCGGCCGCGAGTTCTTCGACGCGTTCGTTGATCTCCTCGCCGCCGTTCGCGCGGTACGTGGCGATCCGCTCGGCGAACTGGCTGTTCTCCATGTACTCGCCGCGGACCGTCTCGGCGAGTTCCTCGTGCGGCCGCGTGAGATAGCCGCGAGCGAGCGGGCTCCACGGGATCACGCCGATCCCCTCGCGCTCACAGAGCGGGAGCATCTCGCGTTCCTCCTCGCGGTAGGCGAGGTTGTAGTGGTTCTGCATCGTCTGGAATCGTTCGAGACCGAGACGGTCGCTCGCGTGGAGCGCGTCAGCGAACTGGTGGGCCCACTGCGAGGAGGTTCCGATGTAGCGGACCTGGTTCCGGCGAACGGCGTCGTCGAGCGCGCGGAGCGTCTGTTCGATCGGCGTGTCGTAGTCCCACCTGTGAGTCTGGTAGAGGTCGACGGTGTCCACGCCGAGCCGGTCGAGGCTGTTCGAGAGCTCCTGCTCGATGGCCTTCCGCGAGAGCCCGCTCGCGTTCGGGTTGTCCTCGTCCATCTCCCCGTAGCCCTTCGTCGCGATGACCTGTTCGTCGCGCTCGTAATCGTTCAGGACGTTCCCGAGGACGCGTTCGGACTCGCCGTTCGAGTAGACGTTCGCGGTGTCGAAGAAGTTGATCCCGAGGTCGATCGCGCGTTCGATGATCGGCCGGCTGTCCTCCTCGTCGAGCACCCAGTCGCGGTAGTCGTTCGACCCGAAACTCATACAGCCGAGGCAGATCCGGCTCACCGTCATTCCCGTGTCGCCGAGGGTCGTGTACTCCATACCTCGCCGTGTCGCCGGCGCACCTGATAAACCTGGTCCGGGAGACGGCGTCTGTCGCGTTCACGGCCAACCAGGCTGATCGGCGGCGTTCGAACCCACTGATACAGTTTCCACCGAGACCAAGCCCTCAGGGTACGTCACGATCGGACAAAAAACGTCGGGCGCGCTCCCGCCGGACCGCAGGAAGCGGGGCGTTTTATAATCGCCAGTCCGAATCAGTTCGTATGACTCAAGCGACGCAGGAGTTCGGCGACTGGCCGTTGAAACGGCTGATGACCGAGGTCGTCGGGTCCGGGCACAAGTCGGCCGACGACATGACCCGCGAGCAGGCGCGCGAGGCGTTCCAGCGCATCCTCGCCGGCGAACCCGACCACACGACCCTCGGCGCGTTCTGGCTCGCCAACCGCTGGAAGCGCAACAACGCCGAGGAACTGGCCGCCTACGTCGACGTGATGCGCGAGGAGAGCGTCCAGACGGCGGAACCGGACGCCGATCCCGTCGACTGCGGGGCCAACTACGACGGCAAGGGCCGCTCGGCGATCCTCGGCGTCGCGGCGGGCGTCGTCGCCGCGGCCGCGGGCACGCCAGTCGTCGTCCACAGCGGCGACCGCGTTCCGACGCAGAAACAGGACGCCTACAAGCACGTGCTGGACGAACTCGGCGTCCGGACGGAGATCGCGCCCGAGGAGAGCGCGGACATGGTCGACGACGTCGGCTTCGGGTTCTACTACCAGCCGGAGTTCAACCCCGGCGTCCACGCGCTGTGGGAGCGCCGCGACAACATGGGCGTCCGTTCGTTCGTCAACACCGTCGAGACGCTCGCCAACCCCGCGAACGCGGACGTGCATCTCGGCTCCTTCTACCACCTCGCGTTCGCGACGAAGATGACCGACACGCTGCAGGCCGCCCAGCGCCAGAACGTCTCCCGGACGCTGTTCTTCCAGGGGATGGAAGGCTACGACGACGTGCGGCCGGGGACGACGGTCGTCGGCGAGTGGAACCGCGGCGACGAGGAGCTAGAGGACTTCGAGATCAAGACCGCCAACTACGGGATGGACTTCGAGAGCGAGGACCTCGGCGTCGACGACGTGGCCGCCGAGTCCGCGGAGATCACCGAGGCAGTCCTCGCCGGCGAGCGCGACGACCAGTTCGCCGACGCCGTCGCGCTCAACGCCGCGCTGCGGATCTACGCCCGCGAGGACGCCGACTCGCTGGACGAAGGGCTAGAGATGGCACGCGACGCACTGGACAGCGGTGACGCCGCTGACGTCCTCGACGACTTGCAGGCGTTCTGAACCGAAGTCGCTGATTCCGCCGGGTTTCGGAAGTTCCCGCCGGGCGCGATAGTTTCTTGCGCCCACAGTGGTATCCACTCCCATGGACACCTTTCGAGGCTATCGCCGACCGGACGGCCGGATCGGCGTCCGCAACCACGTCGCGGTCCTGCCCACGTCGGTCGCGGCGAGCCCGGTCGCCGACCGCATCGCCGGCGACGCCGGCCGGTGGGCGCGTGCGACGCCCCACCAGATGGGCACCAGCCAGCCGGACGCCGGGCGCGAGCGTACCCGATCGGTCCTCGTTGGGATCGGAAAGAACCCGAACGTCGGTGCGGCGCTCGTCGTCGAACTCGGGACTGAGGACCTAGACGCCGAACGGATCGCCGACGACGTCGCGGAGTCAGGCAAACCCGTCGAGACGCTGGCCGTCCGCGAAGCCGGCGGGACGGCAGGCGCGCTCGACGCGGGGGCCGAAACCGTCGCGGACCTCTGGGCGGAGGTCGGCGATCAGTCCCGCGAGGAAGCCGACGCGAGCGAACTCGTCTTCGGCGTCGAGTGCGGCGGCAGCGACGCGACGAGCGGCATCGCGGCCAACCCCGTAGTTGGCGACGCGTCCGACCGTCTCGTTGACGCGGGCGGAACGGCCTGTATCTCCGAGACGCCGGAGTTCATCGGCGCCGAGCACGTCGTCGCCGATCGCTGCGTCGACGAGGAGACGCGCGAGAAGCTCTACGACCGCGTTGGTCGGCGCGAGGAACTGGCCGACCTGATGGGCGTCGACATGCGCGGCGCCCAACCCACGCCGGGCAACCAGGAGGGCGGACTGACGACCATCGAGGAGAAGAGCCTCGGCGCCATCGCCAAGTGCGGCACGCGGCCCATCCGCCACGTCGTCGACTACGGGGAGGAACTGCCCGTCGGCGGCGGCGTCACGGTGATGGACACGCCGGGCTACGACGTCGAGAGCGTCGTCGGCAAGGTCGCCGGCGGCGCGCAGGTGATCGCGTTCACGACCGGCCGCGGGTCGACCACCGGGAACCCCATCGCGCCGGTGATCAAGGTGACCGGCAACCCGCGGACCGCCGAGCGCCTCGCGTCGAACATGGACGTCGACGCGAGCACGGTCATCGACGGCGAACCGCTCTCGGAGGCGGGCGAGCGCGTGTATCGAACCCTGCTGTCGGTCGCCGACGGCGCCGAGACGGCAGCGGAGACCCGGCGGCTGGAGGAATTCGCGATAAACGAGCGCCAGCCGCGCGAACTGGCCGCGGAGGGCGGGCGATGAAAGGCGAGGTGCTCGACGGTCGGGCGCTGCTGATGGCCGCGGAAGACAACGTCGCGACGGCACTGGAGGACCTCGAACCCGGGGACCGTCTCGACGACGCCGACCCGCCGCTGACCGTTGCCGACGAGATCCCGTTCGGCCACAAGGTCGCGCTCACGGACGTCGAGGCCGGCGAGGAAGTCCGCAAGTACGGCGAGATCGTCGGGGAAGCGTCGGAGGACATCGCCCGCGGCGAGTGGGTCCACACCCACAACTGCGAGAGTACGCGGGGCCGAGGTGACCGCGTGGCGGCGGACGGCAGAGGGGAGTCCGCGACGGCCGGAGCGGGACCAGAAGACGTTGACGAGGGTGACACGTCGTGAGCCTGACGCAGGGGTTCGAGGCAATCGACCGCGGTGACCGCGGCGTCGGCGTGCGCGACAGGGTGCTCGTGCTCCCGTCGGTCATCTGCTCGCGGATCGTCGCCGACCGGATCGCCGAGGCGGTGCCCGGCGCGGTGAGCGCGCCGCACGACCACGGGTGTGCCCAGATCGGCGACGACAAGGCGCAGACGCGCCGGGCGTTCCTCGGCGTCGGGCCGAACCCCAACGTCGCCGGAACCGTTGTCGTCGGCCTCGGCTGCGAATCGATCCAGAGCGACGACGTGGCCGCGGCGCTGGCCGACCGCGGGGTTCCGGTCCGCGAAACCGCGATTCAGGACGCCGGCGGGACCGAGGCGGCGGTCGAGACTGGCGTCGAAGCGGCGGGACAACTCCGGAACGCGGAGCGATCAGGCGACGAGCGAACCGCGGATCTCTCCGATCTGACCGTCGGCGTCGTCTCCGGTGACCTCGACGAGTCGACCCGGGAAACTGCCGATCCGCTGGTCGGTGCCGTGGTCGACGAATTAGTCGACGCGGGCGCTCGTGTCGTCGCGGCGGGGAGCGAGCGCATGGTCACCCACCCGGAGGCCGCGCGAGCGCGGGCTGGGAACGACGAGAGTGCGGCGGCCGTCCGGGAGCTGATCGAGCGCCACCGGGACCAGCCCGCCCGTGCCTCGCGTGTCGGCCGCGACGCCGCCGCTCACGAGTTCGACGCGGTGACGCGGGCGTGGGGCGATCGGCCGGTTCGGGACGTCCTCGCCTACGGCGAACGGGCGACCCACGAGGAAGGGCTGGCCGTAGTCGATGCTCCGTCGCGGTTCGCCGAGGCCGCCACCGGGCTCGTCGCGGCCGGGGCCCAGATCGTGATCCACGTCACCGGCGAGGGCGTGCCGACGGGCCACCCCGTCGCGCCGGTCCTCAAGGTCTCCGGCGACGAGCCCACGCTCGCGGCGGTCGGCGACGACATCGACGTGGACGCGACGGAAGCGTCCGCCGGGGACCTGCTCGACCGGATACGAGCGGTCGCGAGCGGCGAGCGGGTACGTGCGGAGGAACACGGTCTCGAATCGTCGGCGATCACGCGCGTCGGGCCGTCGATGTGAACGGCCGGTGTGGCCGATACCGATGGAGTGGCCGCCGGCGGGCGCTACCACCAGCGTTTTCTTCGCGCCGGCGCTCAGTCGAACTATGAGTGACGATCTGACTGCGACACTCCACACGTCCAAAGGCGACATCGAAGTCCGACTGTTCGAGGACAAGGTGCCGAACACGGTCGAGGCGTTCGTCGACCACGCCACCGAGTCCGACTACGAGGAGGCGGAGATCGGCCCGGGCGAAGGCGCGTGGGAGGACCCCGAGAGCGGTGAGAAGCGCGTCGACCCGCTGTACGACGACGTCGAGTTCCACCGCGTCATCGAGGACTTCATGCTGCAGGTCGGCGACCCGACCGGCACGGGCCGCGGCGGCCCGGGATACACCTTCGACGACGAGTTCCACGACGACCTGCGCCACGACGAGGGGGGTAAGCTCTCGATGGCCAACCGCGGCCCCGACACCAACGGCTCGCAGTTCTTCATCACGCTCGACGCCCAGCCGCACCTCGACGACAAACACGCCGTCTTCGGCGAAGTGATCGACGGGATGGACGTCGTCGAAGAGATCGGCTCCGTCGAGACGGACCCCAGCGATCGACCGATCGACACTGTTCTCCTCGAGTCGGTCGACATCCGCCGATAATATCGGACGTTCGTCGGCCGCCTCTCGATACTCTTTTAATATCTTGAGCCCTTGCTATGGCTGGATAATCCCCTTCCATCCACTTCATTTCCTGTTATAATACTATGGGGTTGAATATAATTTAAGATAATTTTCGACCGCCGTAGTCAGGCGATTAGCGAAGGAAGCTTCGGCAAGTTCCACCGCAATTTAAGTAGTATGATCGGCTATGACACAGTATGCCTCGTGATACCGACGATTCGGAAACTAGCCGACGACGATTCCTGAAGGCGACCGGCGCGGCGACGCTGACGTCCGCAGTCGCCGGGTGTGGATCGGGCGGAAACGAAACGGAGACGCCGGACGACGGCGGCGATCAGGAGACTGAAACGAACACTGGAACCGACACCGGTCCGGTCAACGTAGACGGCTATCCGTACGGGGTCGGCGAGACGAAGGTCTAGGAGGCCCAGCAGGTGATGGAAGAGGCCGGATACGGTCCGGACAACCGCTTCGAACTCGACTGGCTCCAGTACCAGAGTCCGACCTGGACGGAGATGGCGGACACGATCGCTTCCCGGCTGGAGTCGGCCTACATCGACATGAACCAGAGCGAAGCGGCGTTCTCGCCGCTGCTGGAGGCCACCCGGAACGGGAACCACCAGGCGTACACCCTCGGGTGGATCGCCGACTATCCCGGTCCCCAGAACTTCGTCCAGCTGATCGACCCGGAGAACACGATGTACGGCGAGAACTCCTCGGCCAACGGCGCACGCCTCTTCTGGTCGGAGGACGCCGAAGCGGACCCCGAAGTCCGCGAGTTCATGACCGAGCAGTTCAAGCGGATCGAGGACAACCCCGAGGACAGCGAGGAGGCCGCCCAGACCCGCGGTGAGGCCGCGGTGAACATGGAAGAGGGCATGTGGCAGGAAGCCGCCCTGATCCCGATCTACCAGTCGGTCACCGAGGGCATGTGGTACGACTACGTCGACTACAACCCGCCGGGACCGATGGGTCCGGAGCGCGCAAAGCACAACGTCTCGGTTTCCGGCATCGAGGGCAAAGACCGCCTCGCGACGATTTCGGGCACGTTCAGCAGTCTCGACCCCATCGTCTCCGGGAACACGGAGAGTGGGAGCAAGATCATGGACATGTTCGACGCCCTGACCAACTACCGGAACGGGACCACCGAGGTCGAGAACCTGCTGGCCACGGAGTACGAACTCAGCGACGACTACCGCACCTACACGTTCACGCTGAAGGAGGGCGCGACCTTCCACAACGGCGACGAGGTCACCGCGCAGGACTTCGTCTACTCGATCAAGCGCCTGATGGCGTCGGAAAAATCGACGAACGGTCGGTTCGCCGAGAGCGTCATGAACATCCAGCACGAGACCGACGACGACGGCAACGTCGTTCAGGACTCCATCGCCGCCGAGGCGGTCGACGACTACACGCTCGAGATCACGACCGAGAAGCCCTTCGCGTTCTCGCTGTCCGTGCTGGCGTACTCGGCGTTCTCCGCGGTGCCCGAAGGCATCGTCGGCGACATCGAGGGCTACGACGGCGAGATGGAGTGGGAGGAGTTCTCCCAGGGCCCGGTCGGCTGTGGTCCCTTCGAGTTCGGCAGCTGGGAGTCCGGTAACGGTGGGGAAATCGTGCTGGACACCTACGACGACTACCACGGCGACGGTGCCAGCTTCGACGGCATCGACGCTGCGATCCTCTCGGAAGACCAGGCGAGATACAACCGCTTCCTCAACCAGAACGCCGACCTCGGCGGCGTCCCGACCTCCCAGTACCAGGCCGACGCCGTGTCCATCGACGAGACGGACGACATCGGCCGTGAGATCGGTACCTACGACCTCGAGAACGGCGAGACGGTCAACCTCGCGAAGGTCCCGGAGATCGGCACCTACTACGTCGGGTTCAACATGGAGGAGGTCCCGCGTGCCGTCCGGCAGGCGATGGCGTACGTCATCAACCAGCCGGAGTTCATGGAGAACGTGTTCAAAGAGCGCTTCGAGCCGGCGTATCACCTGACGCCCCCGCAGATCTTCCCCGGCGGCATCGAGGCGTACGACCAGCACTACCAGTCGGAGTAACGCCGCATTCGTCCCCGGCGGCTTCGATGACCGTTCAACGCTTTCGACGGACGTATTACTCGCCGGCACCGATAGCACGGCAGCTACACGAATAACGGAGACCACGTCATGAACAAACTCCTGTATCTCGCGAAACGACTCGTCCTCGGGGTGCCAGTGGTGCTGTTCGGGCTTTCGATGACATTCATCATCCTCTATCTGTCGCCGTTCGACCCGATGACGGCAATTCTGGGCCGTGACTCCGACCCGGAGACCGCCAGGCAACTCGCCGTCGCGCTCGGACTCAGATACCCGGACGGAACACAAGTACCCCTGTTGATCCAGTACAAGAACTTCCTCGTGGAGACGACTACATTCAACTTCGGCCAGTCGTGGGTCGTCACGCGGGGACAGAACGTCGGACAACTCATCCTGGAGCGGATGCCCGCAACCATCTGGCTCGGTTTCTGGTCGGTCGTCGTCGCGCTCTTCCTGGGCATCCCGATCGGGCTGTACGCCGGCCTCCGATCGAACACGTGGGGCGACTACACCGCCTCCTTCGGTGGGATCGTCTGGCGGGCGATGCCGAACTTCTGGCTCGCGGTCATGCTCACCGGCCTGCTCTCGGCCGGCGGCCTGCTGTCGTTCTACCGGGGGTTCCTGATACCGACGGACGTGATCGGGACGCCCGACGCCCTCGGCAACATGCTCGGGAGCTACCAGATCGCCGGTGGACTATCGATACCCGTCCCGAACTTCTACAACTGGGCGGTCGCGTTCAAGTGGATCTTACCCGCCGCGCTCGTTCTCGGCTCGTCGTCGATGGGGAACGAAGTTCGTATCGGCCGGACCGCGGTCTTAGAGAGCATCAACGCGCCGTACATCGACACCGCGAAGGCGAAGGGTCTCTCGGCGCGGTCGATCATCGGGAAACACGTCGCCCGGAACGCCCTCATCCCGCTCTTGCCGGTCATCATGGGTGAGTTCTACCTGCTCATCGGCGGGTCACTGCTCGTCGAGTTGGTGTTCGGTATCCGCGGGATGGGCAACCTCTATCTCGCGGCGATCTTCGCGTCGGACATCCCGATCATCGGTGCGCTGACCTACGTGTTCATCCTGATACTCGTCTTCTTCAACATCGCACAGGACATCGCGTACACGTTCATCGACCCGCGGATCGGGCTGGAAGGCACGAACGAGTGAGAAACAATGTGTGCAACTGTCACTGATACGACCCGCGACCGCGACCTGCGCGACGAGACGACGCTCCGCGAACGGATCGCGGCCAATCCGAAGCCCGCTGCAACCTGGGCCGCGGTTGCCTTCGTGCTGATCGTACTCGAGTTCGGCGCGCTGGCCGCGGGCCTGCTGCTCGTCCTCGACGCGTTGTGGGTGGGGACGACGGCGCTCTTCGAGGTGTTGATCGGGGTCTTCTCGCCGGCCGCCTCGGAGACGATCCTCGGCGTCCAGCAGTCGGTCTCCGCGTTTCTCGACGGCCTGCGGAGCACCGCGAACGGAATCCCCACGCTGCTGTCCCGGGAGACGATCCCGAATCAGGGGTACAAGACCGGACCGAACGGTCCCTGGAAGAACACGTTCCTCGGCCTCGAACCCGCGGTCGCGTGGGCGATCCGCGTGATGCTGGTCTACGTCTACGCGTTCGTTCTCTCCTTCTGGGCGTACCGCGGCTGGCAGGTCTTCCGCGACCACTACCGGAACGCCGACTGGACGCCCCGCGACGACGTCGTCGACCGCCTTAGCAGTCACCGCTGGGCGCAGTTCGGCATCGTCGTCGTCCTGATATTCACGACGATGGCGCTGTTCGCGCCGGCGCTGGGACCGACGACCGTCGAGCAAAACATCCAGTCGCCGTACAGCCACGAGCTCCAGTACTTCGACTCCGAGAGCGGCGAGGTGCAGACGGCGCTCGTCGGGGACGCGAACTTCAACTCGAAGTCGAAGGGGAACGGCGACCAGAACGTCGCCCCGATGACCTACGACGACTTCGGCCGCTTCCACCCGTTCGGCACGCTGACAAACGGACGGGACCTGTTCACCTTCTCCGTCGTGGGGGCGCGGATATCGCTGACGGTCTCGATGCTCGCGATCACGCTGTCCGCCATCATCGCGGTCATCATGTCGCTCGCCTCCGCGTACTACAAGGGCATCGTCGACCTGGCGACGATCCTCACCGCGGACGGCATCACGTCGATCCCGCAGTTACTGTTGCTGTTGATGGTCGCGATGGTGTTCCAGGGGCACTGGCTCTCCGGGGTGTTCAACGGCGGGTTCCTCCTCGCGCTGGTGTTCGGGCTCACCGGCTGGCCGAACCTGTGGCGGGCAGTCCGCGGTCCGGCGCTGCAGGTCTCCGAGGAGGAGTGGATCGACGCGGCCGAGAGCTTCGGCCAGCGGCCGAGCGTCACGATGCGAAAACACATGTTACCTTACGTACTCCCGTACCTGCTGATCTACGGCTCGATGTCGGTCGGTGGTATCGTGATCGGTCTCTCGGCGCTCTCGTTCATCGGGAGCGGACTCGGGATCAACCCCCCGACCCCCGCGTGGGGTCGGGCCATCTCGCTTGGCCGCAATTACGTGTCCACGCAGTCGTGGCACATCGCGCTCATCCCCGGGATGCTCATCGTCGTCCTCGTCACGGGACTCAACGCGTTCGGTGACGGTATCCGCGACGCGATCGACCCCGAGAGCGAGGGAGGATCTGAAGAGGAAGCGGCCGCAGGAGGTGCCGCAGGATGAGCGCGCCCACATCCGGCGACGAGCGACGCCGCGTTCCCGACCGTCGCGAGGGCGAGGAACCGGTGCTCTCGGTCCGTAACTTGCGGACCGTCTTCCGAACCGACCGCGAGACCATCCGCGCGGTCGACGGGATCGACCTCGACCTGTACGAGGGCGAGACGGTCGGCATCGTCGGCGAGTCCGGGTCCGGCAAGAGCGTCACCGCGCGGTCGATCATGGGCCTCGTCGAGGAACCCGGCGAGGTGCTGTCGGGGTCGTCGATCAAGTTCAAGGGCGAGGAGATCACCGGCTACTCGACCAAGCAGTATCAGGACCTCCGCGGGAGCGGCATCGGGATGGTCTTCCAGGACCCGCTGTCGTCGCTGAACCCCGTGTTCACCGTCGGCAACCAGATCAGGGAAGCCCTGCGGGTCAACCGCGGGATCACCGGCGAGGAGGCGCGGGAAGAGGCGGTCGACCTGCTGGAAGCGGTCCAGATCCCCGACGCCTCCCGGAGGCTCTCGGAGTACCCTCACGAGTTCTCCGGCGGGATGCGCCAGCGGGCGGTCATCGCCATGATGCTCGCGTGCGACCCGGAGGTGCTGATCTGCGACGAACCGACGACCGCCCTCGACGTGACGATCCAGGCCCAGATCCTCGAACTCCTCCGCGACCTACAGGAGGAACGCGGGCTGGCGATCCTCTTCATCACCCACGACATGGGCGTCATCGCCGACGTCACCGACCGCGTGAACGTGATGTACGCCGGCGAAATCGTCGAGAAGGCGCCGACCGAGGAGCTGTTCGCGAACCCGCGACACCCCTACACGAACGGGCTGCTCGACGCGATCCCCGGCCAGCACGCCGACGAGGACCGGCTGCGGACCATCGAGGGCGACGTGCCGACGCCGAACGAGGCGGCGACCTACTGCCGGTTCGCACCGCGCTGCCCGAAGGAGTTCGAGGACTGCACCGAAGTTCACCCACAGCTCGTCGAGGTAAACGACGGCGAGACCGACCACACCGCGGCCTGTCTCCTCTACCCCGAGGATCAGACGACGGCCGAGGCCGTCACCTACCACCAGCGGATCGCCCGAGAGTCGGACGATCCACTGAGTTCGGAGAGCGAGGAAACCCGTGAGGAGAGCGGCGACGTCGCGGCCGACGGAGGTGAGCACATCGGAGATGTGCGAGGCTCGTCAGACGAGTCAGACGGAGGTGACCGCCGATGAGCGAAATCTCCCAGCAGCGAGGTCGTTCCGACCCGGCGACCACGAGCGAGACGCTCGTCGAGGTGACGGACCTGAAGAAGTACTACGGCGGGCAGGGCCTGCTGGCCGACCCGCCGGTCAAGGCCGTCGACGGCGTGAGCTTCACCATCCAGCGCGGCGAGACGCTCGGGCTCGTCGGCGAGTCGGGCTGTGGCAAGTCGACGCTCGGTCGGACGCTGGTCCAGCTAGAGTCTGCCACCGAGGGCAGCGTCGAGTTCGACGGCACGGACATCACCGAGCTGTCGGGCAAGCAGCTGAAAGAGTGGCGACGCAACGCGCAGATCGTTTTCCAGGACCCGGATTCGAGCCTCAACGACCGGATGACGGTCGGCGAGATCATCCGCGAGCCGCTCGACGTCCACGAGGTCGATAGCCCGCGCGAACGCCGCGAGAAGGTCAAGGACCTGCTCGCGCAAGTCGGCCTCCAGCCGGAGCATTACTACCGCTACCCCCACCAGTTCTCCGGGGGGCAGCGCCAGCGCATCGGTATCGCCCGCGCGCTCGCACTGGAACCCGAGTTCGTCGTCCTCGACGAGCCGGTCTCCGCGCTGGACACGTCCGTGCAGGCGAAGATCCTCAACCTGCTGGAAGACTTGCAGGACGAGTACGACCTGACCTACCTGTTCATCGCCCACGACCTCTCGGCGGTTCGGCACATCTGCGACCGCGTCGCGGTGATGTACCTCGGGAAGATCATGGAACTCGGGTTGACCGAAGAGCTGTACACGGACCCGGCGAACCCGTACACCCACTCGCTCCTGTCGGCCATTCCGGAACCGGACCCGACGGTCGAGAAGGAGCGGATCACCCTGCCCGGGACGCCGCCGAGCCCGCGGGACCCGCCGACCGGGTGTCAGTTCACGACGCGCTGCCCGGCGAAGATCCGGCCGGAAACGCACGCGGATCTGGACGCCGACACCTGGAACTCGATCGAGCGGTTCCGCGAGGTGATCCGCGAGCGGACCCGGATCGACCTCAGCATCAGGAACCGGATCCGTCGCCGGACCGGCACGTTCTCGCGGTTCGACGACATCGACGAGGCCGTCGACGACCTGTTCGACGACGACGTCTCCACGGAGGTACGCTCGCACGTCGAACAGGCGGCGGAGTACGTCAAGGCAGGCTACCCCGATCAGGCACGGGAGTACATGAGCGAGCAGTTCGACAGCGTCTGCGACACGACCCGGCCGGAGCTGTACCCGGTCAGCGACACCAACCGGCTGAGCTACTGTCACCGCCACAGCGACGAGTACGAGAGCGTCGACGCGACCCTCGAACGGCGAATGAATGCCGAGTAATCGCCTCCGATACGTCGAGTTCGTCCTCTGGGTCGTCGTCGTGGGAGCGGTCGTTTCGACGGCTGCTATCGCGCTCGGCTTCCTCGTCGGCGGCACGCTCGTCGCTTCCAAGTATGCGGTTTTCCTCGTCGGTATCTTCCTCTTCGGCCTCGGGAGCATCGGGATCCAGCCGACGCCGTCCTACAGAGACGAGAAGCGGGTGTCGCTGGAGTCGTCGCACGAACACGACTTCGAGGCGCGCATCCAGGAGATCCCGCCGCTGCGCGACGACCGCGTCCCCTTCGACCAGCGCGTGGGTCGCAACGCGAAAGTGTTCGCGACCAGTCTGCTCGTCCTCGCAGTCTCGGTGTACATGGAGTTCGGGCTGGGAATCCGGGTGTGAGTCGGGCGACGGCGGACACGAGCGGGCCGGCCCACCACCCTTTACTGTCCGAACCGCATTAGCCCAGGTATGCCGCATCAGAGTGACGGTCCGGGCGCGCCGGACGAGCGGGAGGTCGTCGCCCAGCACAGCGAGGAGATAAAGAGCAACTGGCAGCGGACGCTGCAGGACATGGAGGCGATGGCCGACGACCGCGAGTCGAAGGGGTACGACACCCTGACCATCCCCGCGGGCGACACGACGGCGCTCACCCCGGACATGGGCGAGGACGACTCCTGGGGCCTCTCGCACGTCATCCCCGACAACTACGCCGACGACTTCGAGGAACTCTACGAGGAATCCGCCTACGAGGAGACGGCGGTCTACCAGCTGGAGAGCGGCGGGTTCGTCTTCATGGTGACCGAGCTGATAAACACAACCGACGACGTCGTCATCTTCGTCGCGGGATCGTACGACATGCGGTTCGCCGGGGGACTCGTCCGGACCGCGGTGGACCGCGACGAGGTGTACACCCACGTCAAGACCCTCGACCACACCCACCTCGGGACCGTCCACCACGAAGATCCGTCTGACTTCTTCCCCGATCCCGAAGCCTTCTACGCCTACGACGTGACCAGCTGAGGCCGCCCTCGACTTCCGGGCCGAGGACGGTCGAGCGACGTTCCCCGATCGCGCCTGCCCCGGCCCTCTCCGCTTCGTGTGCGAACGGATCTCGTGAAACGGAGTTCAGTAAACGCGCCTACAGAAATGTATTTCAGATTACCATTATGGGGACAGGGGCTGTAGTACCGGATGTGATGAGACGGAACCATCCCTCGGCCACACGCGCCGAGACCCTCTCCGAGTACAGTCTGGCGCGGACCCTGCTCGCGTCGCTCGCGGTTTCGCTCGCGGTCGTCGTCGGTGCGCTGGCGTTCATGTACCCCGAACTCGCGATCTCGCTGGTCGCCTTCGCTACGATCTCGTGGACGGTCGCCGCGGTCGCGCTGCGCGTTCGCCTGCAGCGCCGCCCGGTCCGACGGCTGCTCGTCGTCCGGATCCCCTTCACGGACCTCCACGTCGAGGTCTGAACCCGACGGTCCCGCGACTTCGGCCTTCCCCCCGTTGGCGGCCCCCTCGGGCGCACTCGTGCCCGGACCGTAACCGCTTTTCCCGCGGACGGTGGAGTGGTGAACGCGCGAGGGTGGCTGAGCTAGGCCAAAGGCGGCGGGCTTAAGACCCGCTCCCGTAGGGGTCCATGGGTTCGAATCCCATCCCTCGCATTCTGCGTCGTTGCATCGACCAGTCCCGACTCAACGGTCTTTTGCCGGTCTGGAGCGTATCGCGGGGTAATGACCGACGAGTTACCGGACGAGGCTCGCGAGGCCTTCGAGGCCCACGACGCGTTCGAGCTGGCCGACGACGGCTACCGGCTGACGACGACCGACTTCTACGCTACGCTGACAGCCAGCGAGCGCGAGGACTACGCGACTGACTTCACGGTGACCGTGGAGGTACCGACGCTCGACAGCGCCGTCACCGACGGTGATGTCGGCGACGCCGTCCAGCGCGGCTGGCTCGACACGATGAAGCGCAGGCTGGAGGACGCGCCGAAGGCGACGCGGGCGTCGGTCGACCTCGACGAGTTCGACGTGCGAAGCGAGGACGGCACCGTCGTCGTGACCTACGAGTTCTCGTTCGGCGACGCCGACCGCGCAGCCGCCGTCGGGAAGACGTTCATCGAGTACGTCGAGGGGACCTACGTCGAGAGCGTGGTACCCGGGTACGAGTACGGCGGGACCGTCGCGGACCTGCTCGGCGCGGCTGCGACCGGCAGCGACGGCGAGCGCGGCGGCACGCCCCTGTAGCTGATGGGCTGTAACTGCCGAGCTGGTCGCTGACGGGCTGGCTGTACTGCGGGACGACCCGCGGCGAGTTACTGGTCGGCGATGACGTCGCTGGCGATGTTCCGGCCGCGGGCCTTGAGGCGGACGTCGCGGCGGACGCGTTTCTTCCGGAGGATGCCTTCCTCGACGAGGCGGTCGAAGACTGCCTCGACCTCCTCGACGTCCATCCCGACGAAGTCCGGGATCTCGAACGGCGAGACGCCCGAGTAGAGGGCCATCAGCACCTCCGTGTCCGTCTGGTCGAGGTCGGCGTCGGTGGCGTTCTGGAGTTCGCCCTGTCGGACGAGCGATTCGAGGATCGAGACGTGGCGAGCGGTGCCGGAGACGTAGGTCTGGACGCTCGTCCCCTCGCCGTCGGTATGTTCGATTTCGAGCACGCGGCGCTCGTCGCCGCGGATGGTCGTCTCCCGCGTCTCGACGGCGCCGACGTCTTCGAGTTCGACCTCGACGAACTGGCCGCTGGAGACCGCGAGGCCGACGGAGTCGCCCTCGATGTTGATCCGGCCTTTCGTCCACTGGGTGTCCTGCACTACGCCGCCCTCCACGGCAGGGTGTTTCACGAGGGCGGCCTGCCCGTCCAGCAACGCCGTGTAGAACTGCTCCTCGAACTCGTCGACGTCCGTGGGAGCGACGAGGAACACGTCGGAGCTGAGCTGGACGGAGAAGTAGCCCGAGACGGCCGCCATCGCCTGGTTCGCGTTCTTGCGGTTCTTGACGGTCGTGATCTTCGAGAGCGGGAACTGCCGTTTGCCCTCGTTGCTCGCGAGGACGAGCCGCTTGTTCGAGAGGAGGATCCGCCCGCCCACCCACTCGAGGTCGTTGACCTTCCGGCCGTTGGTGACGACCTGGACGAACCGGCCTTTCGTGTCCGCGAGCGGTCGCTCGCCGCCGCTCATTGGAGATCACTCCCATCCGCTCGGGAACCGACTCGGCGGTCGATCCCCACCAGTGAGCGACGGCGGCGACTCACGCGCGACCACCCAGCTTCGAGATGGCCGAGAATGCGCGCTTGCGGATCTGTTCGTTCTCGGTCTCGTCGAGCAGTTTGTCGATGCGCTGGCGCGAGCGCTCGCCACCGACCTTCCCGAGCGTGAAGACGGCCTGCGCGCGTGCCTCGGCGGGGGCGTCGCTGTCACCGACGAGCGCGAGCAAGCGGTCCTCGACGGCCTCGCCGCCGAGTTCCGCGAGGCTCGTCGCGGCGAACTGGGTCGTCATCTGGTCGTCGGCCCGGAGCGCGCCGACGAGCGCGTCGATGACACGTTCGCGCTCTTCGGCCTCGGTGACCCGGCCCAGCAGCCAGGCGGTGTTGCGCTGCTGGGCGGCCTGCGTGCTCTCCTCGAGGATCTCCACGAGCGGGACGACGACGTTGCGGTCGTCCGTCTCGCTGAGCTGTTCCACGATGGTCTCGCGGATCTCGTGGCTCTGCTGGGTCGGGACGTTCGCCAGCAGTTCAACCAGCGAGTAGACGGCGGTCCGTCGGACGGCTGCCGAGTCGTCGGTCAGGGAACTGACCAGGTACTCGACGGGCTGGGCGTTGGGGAAGTTCCCGAACGCGCCGACGGCGATCCGGCGGACCCGCTCGCTGTCGTCCTGGTACATCGGGAGCAGCGCCGAGAGGGCCTGTCGGTTGCCGATGTTACCGAGCGCCTCGGCGGCTTCCCGGCGAACGGTCGCGTTGTCGTCCCGCAGCAGGTCTTCGAGCCCCCCGGTCGCCCGGGAGTCGGCGATCTGTCCGCACGCACGGGCCGCGCGGGCCCGGACGCGGGGATCGGGGTCGACGAACCGCTCGGCGAGTTTGGGAACGGCGTCGGGCTCGTCGAGCGCGCCGAGGCCGTTCGCGGCGGCCATCCGCAGTTCGGGGACCTCGGCGTCGAGCGCGCGGGTGAACGCCTTGGCCTTCATCCAGTCGGCGCCCTCGCCGAAGTCGACGCCGGCCATGTCGGCGATGAGCGTCTCGATGGCGTCGCCTCCCAGCGAATCGAGTGAGTCGACGGCTGCCGCGGTCACTTCGCTGCTGCCGTCGTCTGCCGCGGCGCCGGAGAGGGCGTTGACGACGTCGACGCGGTCGTCGTGCTCGGGGAAGTTCCCGAGCAACTCGGCGGCGCGAGCCCGCAGCTCCGGGTTGTCGCTGCGCCGGAGGACGCCGATGAGTTCCTGTACGTCGCCGTCGCGTTCGAGCTGGTAGAGTGACATCAGGCGCGTCTGTAGATGCGGTGTTTCTTCTGGACCGGTTCGTACCGGCCGCGGAACTCCGAGGGGAGGGTCTCGGTCATCCCGATCATCAGGTAGCCGTCTTCGTCGAGCGAGCCGGTGATCGTCTCGAAGATCGGCACCTTGTAGTCCGAATCGATGTAGATGAGCAGGTTCCGACAGAGGACCAGGTCGTACCCGCGCTTCTCGCGGCCGCGGATGAGGTCGTGGCGCTCGAAGGTCACGAGGTCCTTGACCCGGTCGGTGACGGTGAACACGTCGCCATCGCGGTCGACCCACCGCTCGGGCGCCGACAGCGGTTCGAGCTCCGATTCGATGTCGGTCGTCTGGGAGGTCTCGTACTGTCCGTCTCGAGCGGTTCGCAGGATGTCGCGGTTGATGTCGGTGCCGAGGACTTCGACGCTCCGGGCGTCGATCTCGTCGTCGTCGAGCGCCAGCATGGCGATCGAGTACGGCTCGCGGCCGTCCGCACAGGGCGCGCTCCAGATCGACACCGACCGCTGGTCCGCGGTCAGGGTCCGCAGAACGCCCCGGAGCGACTCCCAGGCGTCGGGGTTGCGGAAGAACCCGGTGACGTTGATCGACAGCGAGTCGAGCAGTTCCTCGCGCTCGCCGTCGTCGTCTTCGAGCAGGCCCTGGTAGGTCCGGTAATCGTCGACGTCGGTGCGGCGCATCCGCGCGGTGATCCGGCGGTCGAGGTACGCCTCGTTGTAGAAGCCCGATTCGAAGTCCAGCTCGCGCTCGATGTACCCGAGCAGTTCCTCGAACGAACGCTTCGAGTCCTGGCTCATGTGCGTCGGTCCCCCGTGTTCGTAGCGTCGGTCACGTCGATCGCTCCGTCTTGACGGTCATTAAAGCGTCACCACGTCGAGGATGTGGACGATGTTCCCGTCCCCGAGGACGGCCGTTCCGCTGAGGCCCGGCGTACCGCTGAGGATGCCCTCCAGCGGCTTGACCACGACCTCTTCCTGGCTGTTAACGGCGTCGCACCGGAGGGCGATCTGGCGCTCGGACTCGCGAATGCGGACGAGCATCCCGTCGCCCGCGGTACTGCCCGCGTCCGCGGCGGCAGCGACGGCCTCGCCGGCGCCAGCGGCTGCGCCCGACGCGCTCGCCGCGACGTCGTCGACGTCGGTCGGTTCGCCGCCGTCGGTCGCCGCGGTTTCGCCGTCCGCGTTCGGACTCGCCGCGGTCCCGGGGACGTTGAATCGCTCGGCGAGGTCGACGACCGGGTAGATGTCGTCGTTGTGCTTGATCACGTCGTTGCCGTTGATCTGTTTGACCTCGTCGGTGCTGGTGATCTCGTCGACGTTCTTCAGCGGGACGCCGTACTCCTCGTCGCCGACCTCGACGAAGAGGACCTTGACGATGGCCATCGTCACCGGCAGGCGCAGGGAGACGGTGGTCCCCTCGCCGGGCGTGGAGTCGACGCTGACGGACCCGTCGAGCTGCGTAACGGTGTCGTGGACGACGTCCATGCCGACGCCGCGGCCGCTGGTGTCGGTGACCTCGTCGGCGGTCGAGAAGCCGGGGTGGAAGACCAGATCGTAGATCGACGAGTCGTCCATCGCCTCGATCTCGTCCGACGAGCGGACGCCCTTTTCGACGGCCTTCTGCTTGATGCCCTCGACGTCGAGGCCCGCACCGTCGTCCTCGACCTCGATGATCACGTGGTCGCGCTCGCGCGAGGCGCGGAGTTCGACCTGCCCGGTTCTGGGCTTGCCGGCCTCCTCGCGCTCGTCTGGCGCCTCGATCCCGTGGTCGAGCGAGTTCCGGATGATGTGCATCAGCGGGTCCGAGATCTCGGTCAGGATGGTGCGGTCGAGTTCGATGTCCTCGCCCTCGATGGTGAACTCGACGTCCTTGTCGAGTTCCCGGGAGAGGTCCCGGACCATTCGCGGGAACTTCCCGACGACCTTCTTCAGCGGGATGAGCCGCATGTCCATCACGGTGTTCTGCAGGCTGGCCGTGATCTTGTCGAGTTCGTTGAGGTTCTCGGAAGCCCCGGCGAGGTCGTCGGTCTCGACGGCCCGGCGGAGCTTGATCCGGCTGGTGACCAGCTGTTCGACCAGCCCGTGCAGGTCGTCCAGCTGGTCGACGTCGACGCGGACCGACTTGATCTCGTCGACCGAGGCGCCGTCCGCCTCGGCGTCGGCGGCGGGTCCGTCGCTGGCGGGACCGGAATCGGTCTCGGCGGCTTCGTCATTGCCGTCGTCGGCCATCGACAGTTCCGTCGCGTCTGCGGACTCGACGGCGCTGATCGCGTCGAGTTCGGCGGCGACCGCGTCCGCGTCGGGCGCGTCGAGCGCGAGGACGAAGTCCTCGTCGAAGTCGCCGTCCTCGATCGCCTCGCGGTCCGGCTCGGCACCGAGCAGGTCGAAGGCGTCGGTGATCCGGTCGAGCGCGAGCATGGCGTCGACGCCGAGCATGTCGCCGTCGCCGACCGAGACGCGCGCGCGGACGATCCCTTCGTCGGCGTCACCGGGCGAGACACCGAGCGTTTCGGGGTCCATGCCGTCGTCCTCGGCAGATTCCGAAGATGCCGCCGAATCGGACCCGGCGCCCCCGGCGTCCATCTGCGGTTCCGTGGCGCCGGTCTCGGCGTCGAAGTCGCTCTCTTCGAGGACGGCGCGCAGTTGCGCGACCGTCTCCTCGGTTTCGACCGTCGATTCGCCTTCGGACTCGATCTGGCGGACGATCGCTTCGATCAGGTCCACGCCCGCGAAGA
Source organism: Halosimplex yunnanense (assembly GCF_054504345.1). NCBI lineage: Archaea > Methanobacteriati > Methanobacteriota > Halobacteria > Halobacteriales > Haloarculaceae > Halosimplex > Halosimplex yunnanense. The sequence goes on from NZ_JBTJEL010000037.1 coordinate 713,692, forward strand.
TGAGGTCCATCCGCTCGGCGGTGACCTCCATCTGGTCCTGGCGCATCGCGTCGAGGAGGTCCTCGATCGCGTGGGCCAGTTTGCTCGCGTCTTCGAAGCCCATCGCGCCGAAGTTCCCCTTCAGCGTGTGGGCCGTCCGGAAGATCTGGTCCATCGCCTCGCGGTCGTCCGGATCGCTCTCCAGATCGAGCAGCGAGTTGTTCAGGTTCGTTATCGCCTCCTCACTTTCGCGTATAAACGCGTCGAGATACTGGTCGTCCATTTATGTCACCTCGAATGCATCGAGTATCGCCGCCGCCACGTCGTTGACCGGTGCTACGCCGTCGACGCAGCCGGTTTCGATCGCCCGCTTGGGCATCCCGAAGACCGCCGACGTCGCTTCGTCCTGTGCGAGGACGTACCCGCCGGCGTCGTGGATGGCGCGGGCGCCCGCGGCGCCGTCTTCGCCCATCCCGGTCAGGATGACGCCGGCGAGCGGGTCCGTGATCGTCTCCGCCGCCGTCTCCATCGTCACGTCGACGGCGGGCCGAACGTTGTTGACGGGCGGGTCCTGCGTGAGCCCGACGCGGAGTCGACCGCGCCGGTAGCTCGTCACTTCCATGTGGTAGTCGCCCGCGGCGATGAGCGCCTCGCCGCCGCCGATCTTCGCCCCGTCGGACGCTTCGCGGACGTCGTACTCGCTCCGCGCGTCGAGGCGCTCGGCGAACCGACCGGTGAACCCGCTCGGCATGTGCTGGACTACCAGCACGCGCAGGTTCGCGTCCAGCGGCAGGTCCGAGAGGACCTGCTCGACGACGGTCGGCCCGCCGGTCGACGAGCCGACGACCACCGTCGGGTTGTCGACGTAGGTGGACGCTGGCGTCCCCGTGGCCGCGGCGCCGCCACTGGATTCGCTCCCCGCGCTCGCGTCGGCCGTGACGTCCGCTCCGGCGGTCCGGGCCGAGGCCACGTCCGAGGAGTCGGTCGGGTCGACGGCGGCGACCGAGGTCACGATATCGACGAGCTGGTCCTTCAGGCGGGACATCTCCATCGAGACCTCCCCGCCGGGTTTGCGGAAGAAGTCGACGGCGCCGCGGTCGAGCGCCTGAAAGGTCACGTCCGCGTTCTCGTCGGTGTGGGCACTCAACATCAGGATGGGGGTCGGTCGCGTCGACATGATCCGGTCGGTCGCCTCGATGCCGTTCATCTCGGGCATCTCGACGTCCATCGTCACCACGTCGGGATCGGTCGCTTCGACGGCCTCGACGGCCTCGCGACCGTTCCGCGCCATGCTGACCACGTCGATCCCGCCCTCTTCGAGGATGTCGGAGATGACGCTCCGCATGAAGTGCGAGTCGTCTGCGACGACCGCTCGCGGCGACGAACCTACTGCCATGTGGAGCCCCCGATGACGGCTCGGGCACGGCCCGAAACACGTCCCCGGAACCCCGCCGGAGCCGGCACCATTCGTGTTCGTACTCTGCGGCAGGCCCGGCATAAAGACTCCGCCCGCGAAATCAATGCTGATAACCCGGGAGACACCCTTAAGTCGCCGTCCCGGGCACTTTCGCCAACGGCCAGCCATGGCATCCAACACCCAGCACTCGTCGACGAGCGCGACGGACGGACAGGTCCTCGAGTTCGCCCTCGGCGAGGAGACCTACTGCGTCAGCATCGACTACGTCACCGAGATCGTCGACGTCGGCGACGTAACGACCGTCCCGAACTCTCCCCCGCACATCCGCGGCGTGATGGACCTGCGCGGGCGGACGACCTCTATCGTCGACCCCAAGGTCGTCTTCGGTATCGACGGCGAGAGTTCCGAACGCCGGATCATCGTCTTCGACCCGGCCATCGTCAACGACCAGGGCGCCGCCGGCTGGATCGTCGACGAGGTGTCACAGGTGGTCCAGATCAGCCGCGACGAGGTGGACGAGTCGCCCTCTCAGGACAAAGACGCGATCCGCGGGGTCGTCAAACGCGACGACGACTTCGTCATCTGGGTCGATCCGAAAGCCGTCCATTCGGCCTGACCGGACCGCTTCCCGGACACTTTCCGTTTCTCCGAACTCCGACTCCGTAGCCGCCGCCCGCTCGTCCCGCCGACATCCCCGTGTGTGCGTACTGGCAGTCGGCGTTCCGCAGACCGCTCTCTCCACCTGCTTCGATCGACCCGGCCGGGCCGGGAGCGGAGATCCGGTCGGCAGGGGGTGTCCGGGCGTTGGCGTCAGCGTCGTAACTACTCGCATGAACAAGACTTTTTACCGAAGACGACCGACGGTCCACAAGCCGAACGCCGCGGGGATCAACGGAAGACATGATCGAACTAACGAAAACCGGCATCGACGGGTTGGACGAAATCCTGAACGGTGGTATTGTCAAGAACTCGACTACACTGGTGAGCGGGAACCCGGGGGCGGGCAAGAGCATCCTCTGTCTGCAGTTCATCTACAACGGCGTCGAGCAGTTCGACGAGAAGGGCATCTACCTCACCTTCGAGGAAGACGAGGAGGACCTCCGGGAAGCCGCGGAGTCCCTCGGGTTCGACAACTGGGCCGAACACGTCGAGAACGGCGACATCAAGGTCTACGACAAGAAGGTGCTGCTGCGGGAGAACGACTTCTCCTCGTCGCTGGAGCTGTTGCTCGACGACTTCGAGGACAACGACTACGACCGGGTCGTCCTCGACTCGCTCGCGATGTTCGAGCTGTTCTTCGAGACCGAGCAGGAGAAACGGACGTACCTCCTCAAGTTCACCGACATCCTGAGCGAGAACGACCTGACGACGCTGATGACCAACGAGCAGGGTGCAGTGTTCCCCGAGACCGAGATCGGGCTGGAGAACTACCTGACCGACGGAAACATCTACCTGATCCAGACGCCGACGGAGTCGGGCGTCAACCGGTACGTCTGGGTGGCGAAGATGCGCAAGCAGGACATCGAGACGGACATCTTCCCGATGGAGATCTCCCAGGGGGGTATCCGCGTCCATCAGAACGCCAGCGCGTTCTCGATGATGAGCGAAGACGACACGCCGCTGTAATCTTCGCGGCCCTATTTTCACGTTTGTAATCGGTTATTACTCGGTGAAATACGTTCATACGGCCCTGAAGCAGCCGTTTTCCGGATATCGCGAAGGGTTCGGATCTGCGGCGTAATCCGGCCGTACCAGCAGCGATAGATTTATACTCTGGTGAATATACGTTTTGATAACGGATGGCTTCAGCCGAGATCCTACAAACACTGGGGAACAAATACAGTGCAGAGATCCTGGACGCGACGGACGAGCCCCAGTCCGCCCAGGAGCTGAGCGACGAACTGGGGATTCCGATCGCCACCTGTTACCGACGGATCGACGAGCTGACCGAACACGATCTGCTCGAGCTTCACGACAACATCCTCTCGGACGACAGGCGGCGTATTAAGGTGTACCGCCGAAACGTCGACACTGTACACATCGACTTCGAGGAGTCGCTGACCGTCGATATCGAGGAGCGCTCGGAGGTCACGAACAAACTCGACGAAGCGTGGCGGACCCTCTCGGAGAGTTAGTCTCGCGCACGCGAGCCGTCCCCAGCCCGCAGTCGCCGGCCGACGCCTTCCATCGTTTTACCGCCAGATCGGCCGGTTCATCCGGTTTTTCCAGCCGATTATCAAGAGGGATATTTTTGAGGGTGGATTTAATACCGGATGTCGAGAAGTCCCGAATTAACGTGGTTACAGTGATCGAAGCACTCTACGCCGTATCGACGATCGTCTTCGTAGTCGCCGGAATGACGATGGTCGGGATGGCCATGCGCGCGTACGTCCAGACGTCCAGACAGGCAATGCTCCACCTCTCGCTGGGGTTCTCGCTGGCAGTGGCCGGCTCGGCAGCGACGATGATCAGCGCGTTCATCACGAACTTCACCGGCCCGCGCTCGCTGTTGCTGGTCAACAGCGGACTGACGACCTTCGGGTTCCTCTTCGTCATGTACAGTCTGGTCATCTACGAGTGACAGGCAGAGCCGAACCGGAATTCTGTTCCAAGATTCGATATAGATACTTGTAGTTTGGCCGCGAATGAATTTATCTGTTTTAAACTTTCTACGCAGCATTTTCGCGGATGAAATCGACATTTGTGCCGTTTGATACTGTTTTCACTATCGATATTTGGTAAGGTAGGCTTAATACCGGGAACTCGAAATCCGGTGGTAAGTCCGAGCCGTACCGTGCGCTCGGGCGGACTGAACAACAATGTTCGACAATACACAGAAACGAAACGACCGCGGGCAGGTCGGGATCGGGACCCTCATCGTGTTCATCGCGATGGTTCTGGTCGCCGCCATCGCCGCCGGTGTGCTGATCAACACCGCCGGCTTCCTGCAGTCGAGTGCGGAGCAGACGGGCGAGGAGAGCAGTCAGCAAGTAACCAACCAGCTGCAAGTCATCGGGACGACAGGCATCGTCGCCGGCGGTGACGGATCGAGCGCCGATCTGGTAACTATCGGTGGCGACGTCCCGGTTGACTCGGGCGATACAGTGACCGCATCAGTCACGACCGGTGACAACCAGGTCATCGTCACTAGTTCCAGTACGTCTGGCTCGATCACGGTGTCTGACACCAACGTGCTGGAGTTCGAGCAGTATGAGGAGGGCGACACCACGTACATCCGCGTCACGAACACTGACACGGGCTCGTCCGTCTCCTTCGACGCGAGCAACGATCTGCAGCTCGAATCCGACGGTACCGCTGACGACATCCAGTTCGAGTACACTTACTCCGACGACATCTTCGGTGAGACCACGCTCACGACGAGTACGTTCACCGAGCCCGGTACCGCCGGCAACACGCTGGCAGTCGCTGTCGACGCCGAATCCCGGACCGAGTCCTTCATCCAGCTCGAAGGTGGCAGTGGAACGAACCTCGTCATCAGCGACGGCGAGGAAGTTACCGTCAGTACCGCCGGCGGCGACCTGGTGAACAGTGAAAGCCAGACGCTCGGCGTCTCGGTCGACGACACGCTAACGTTCTCGCCCAACTCCGAAAGCGAGGAGTTCACAGTCACTAACGAGGACACCGGTTCGAGCATCACCGTCTCCGCGGAGGGGACGCTCGGCGCCGACTCCGGAGGTTCCGTCGCACTCGACACCGATGGTGACTCGGCATCCGTGAGCGCGAGCGCCAACTTCGTCAAGACAGACAGCCGGTTCCTGTTCGTCCGCAGCCTCACCGACGGGAACGCCGTCGCGCAGGTCGACATCCTCGTCGCGTCCAGCCCCGGTGCCGACGACATCGACATGACCCAGACGGTCATCGACATGAACTCGCCGTCCGGTAGCCACCAGCTGACCTACGGCGAACAGACCATCGAGAACCAGCAGTTCGCCATCAATGCCGTGCAGGACCAGGACGGCACCGTGCCTGTCCTAACCAGCGGTGACCGCTTCAAGATCGTCATCGACCCCGGCCGTCTCGACCCCGGGACGACCACCGAGATCAGTATGACGACGCCGTCCGGCGCGACCAAGACCCTGCTCGTCCGCGTGCCCGACTCGCTGGCGAACCAGGAAGCAGTCTCGCTGTAAGCAGCTCTCGCTTTCTCTTTCGGCTTTTTGCCTGAACTCCACCGCCGAGTGGCGTCGCTACGGATCGATAATTCTCCCGGCCTGAGAGGGGCAACGACGCCACAATTTCGCCGATGATACTCCGGCGGGAAGCCTTTAGTAATCCTCTGGGATAGCGAGGGGTATGTCGACCAGAGACGGTTTCGGAATCGCGCTGATTATCGCGGCTGTCGCGTTGGCCGCGTTCGTCGGCGTCGGTGCAGCCCAGGACGGAACGGCGACCCAGGACGAGTGCCGAGTGGTGAACGGCTCCCAAGTGTGTGTGACCGATCTGTCGGTGTCGAAGGATCCACTCGTCGCCGGTAACAGCGGCGAGGTCACGGCGACGATAGAGAACGTCGGCAACCGGACGGCCTCGCCGGTAGTCGTCCTGAACGTCGTTCATCCAGGCAACGATACGGGCGTGTTCGCGATCGGCGAGCCGGCGATCGAACCCGGCGCGTCGACGTCGGTCTCCCAGCCGCTCGACGCGAACACCACCGGGACCCACGGCTTCCAGGTCCAGCTCGTCGACCGGCAGACGCGAGGACTGTACGATACGTCCGACCCGGTGACAGTCGAAGTTGTCGACGAAGTCCCGGCCCGACTGGGCGGTCCGGTCGACCGCGTCGAGATAGCCTTGCTCGCGCTCGTCGTCGCGCTCGTTGGGATGGGTGCGGTCGCGTACCGCCAACTCCGATAGCTGGCCGTCTCTGTCGTTCTCTCCGGACGATAGCCAATCGGATCAGAGTTTCAGGTACCGGTTCACGTGCCCGTTTTTTCACTCCCCAGTTTCGGTCAGTATGGTGAATATATGACGAAATGACACTTTCTCGGGCAGGGGACATCTCTAACAACGCGGGACAGTCGTCCGGAAACACCAATATCCGCTCACTGTCCACGGCCGTGGCTTATTAGAAATCAACCGTTTTTTGGATCGTATTTCCGCGATTTTAACATCAAGAACAGTAATGGGTTCGTAACACTATGGATCATTCGACGCACGTGGTCGTTCTCCTGACTGGGGCTACGGAGGGAAACACACCGCTCGAAACAGCCGCCACAACCCAAACTGATGACGTACAACTCGATGTCTGGGCATGGGGATCGCCACAGGGAACCCCCTACGGCCTGTCCCCCATTGGACTTAACGCAGCGTCTCGATTCGACCCCCGTGGATATTATCAACTCTATCAACGTCTAAAATCTGTCCGGCCAGACCTCCTGCATGTGCATCCGATAGCAGTCGGCGCAGGCGCAACTGTCATCGCGTCACTCTTAGATATACCCGTTATCAAAACGGAACACAATCCCCACACAGCATACGGACCGGTGAAAACGCTCATAAACGCGGCCTCAAGCACGCTTCGAGAAGTCGTCGTCAGCAACTCGCAAGCAACCAACGACAGCTTTCCTCACTGGGAAAGGAAGCTCTTAAACGCTGCAAACACAACACGCGCCATAATCCCTTACGGCACAAACCTTGACCGAATCGATCACGCAATTGACAGTCGGGATCCACCAGAACTTCCCTCAGGTTTCATTATAGGGTCGGGCGGTCGCCTCGTACCCCAGAAAAACCTTAGTACCCTCATCGACGCCATTGCAGGCCTTGTCGCTGAGCGCAACACCGATGATATACATCTTGTTCTCACTGGCGACGGGCCACGACGTGTAGCCTTAGAGTCGCGTGCCCGCGCCCAGGGAGTGTCTGACCACGTGCATTTTCTCGGATGGCTGCCTGACCAAGCGGATGTGTATGCATTCTATAACGCAATTGATGTGTTTGCGTTCCCCTCTCACTACGAAGGGTTTGGGATGGCGAACGCGGAAGCGATGGCAGCTGGCACCCCCGTTATCACGAACGACATCCCTGTCCTCCGTGAGGTCGTCGGCGACGCGGGGGTACTCGTTGATGCGAGTGATGAAGATTGCTTAATAGATGCTTTGGAATCCCTCTATGACGATAGTGAGCAACGAGAGGCGCTTGCGCAGCAGGCGCGCGAACGGATAGCCAAGTTGTTTACAGCGTCAGACGCCGCAGAGGAATACGCTCGGCTGTACGAGGATATTACGAACGGTGAACTGTGAGTGTACTTATCAAACATCCCAATTATAGTAATCACTCACCCCGATAACAGTTTGAGAATACCCTGGATATGAACCGGCCAAAAAAGCCATCTGGTTCCCCCCCAAAACTATCATTTTCAGACCAGTGATTGGCTTCTGAGTGGATTTGGATACACCACACAGTTTTCTACCACTTGTTTAAACATCTCTGAATCTAGCTTTCCGGATTCTCATCGTGGGAATAGACAATGATCATTACGCACACGTACTGAGCAGGAAATTCAGGCTCGATGGTCCTGAAACCGACTCCCTTACAAACCATTCTATGACACTCGAGATTGGGTAGCCAATCAGTCACGCCGGCGATATCCACGGGGGTTCTCACTGCAAGGGTCGGAACGACAGCGGTCTGACCGTCCCGGAAGCGGCCCGCCCCGCTACAGCGAGACGGTATCCTGACCGGCAAGCGACGTCGGCACGGTCAGTTGAACGCCCGTCGACGCCCCGTCGGGAGCTATCAGGCGGAGCCGTTCGCTCTGGCCCGCCGAGAGAGAACCGATCCCGATTTCCGAGAGTTCGATCCGGATGCCCGCCCGGTCGTCCCCGGCGTTCAACACGCCGCGATCGAGCGACCCGTCGTCGTCCGAGAGGGATTCGATGGTAATCGCCGATGTCGAACCGGCGCTGTTGGCGGACCCCACAGGCGACTCGACGACGACGTCGGACAGGTCGAGGTGCTGACTGTCCGAACGGACGACGAGCGTGACGTTGTCGACCGTTTCGGCCGTGTTGTTGACGTACCCGGTGGTACCGACGACGACGATCCGAGAGGAGATCTGGTCGGCGCCTCGGTCGCCGACGGCCTCCGTATCCTGCTGGAAGTTGCCGGTGACCTCGAGGAACACGCCCGCCGTTGTCGCAGCGATCAGCAGCGCCGCGATCAACACGATCAACGACCCGATAGAGCCCTGCCCGCGGCGATCGGGCCGCTCGAGATCCGATACTCGGTCCCTGCGGTACACGGATGGAAGTTATGGTGTACGGGGATAACGGTGTCGACGGTTCCGAGGGGGCACCAGCGCTATAGCGATCTCCATAGGCTTCCAGCGACGGACAGCGGAGGCCCCGTCGCGGCGACGAAGTTATTATCCACCATGGATAACGGAGGGTATGGCAAGCGGTCCCGACGATAGTGGGGAAACCGACGACGGTCGAGTCCTCTCGCCCGACGAACTCGACATCACTGACGACGAGCACGTCGCGGAGATCGACGACGGCCGGTACGTCGTCTCTCCCGGGGGCCCGATCGACGACGTCCCGACGGTAAACGACGGGGCCGACGCGACCTCCCCGTCGCCGGCCGAACCGGCGACGGAGGAGACAGACCGATCCCCCGAACTCACTGAAGGCGACGTCCACGAGTTCCTCGAGACGCAGTTCGAGGAATCGGGGTCGCGGTACGGGTTCGACATCACGGCGACCTTCGACGGGTCCGTCCAGCAGCGACAGATGGTCTCGAACGACGTGGCGACGATCTTCGAGAGCCTCGTCCTCTGGTACGCCCAGCAGATCGACGGCAAGACCCCCGTCGAGGAGGTCCTCGGTATCCTCCTGATGGAGGCGAACGTCCCGGTCCGCTACCCGCCGGCGAGCCTCCGCCGCCTGCTCGAGTCCACGGAGCTGTCCCCTGACGACTCGATCGCCGACCTCATCGCCGCCGTCGGCGACGAGGACGGATTCCGGATCTGATTCGCCGGATCCGTACGGATCCGAACCGCCGGATTCACGCCGTAGACCGCTTGCGCTGTATCCTCACCGCGTATTCCGGTGTCCGTTACGTCCGTTCTGGGCTCCGGCAATCGGTATCGAACGGTCCACGACGGCCGTTCAAACTGCACCCCGCGTCGCCGATCCCGGCGCGTTGGCGCCGCGTATTGCTATCAATGACGATAATTTACGGGAAGAGTTTATCTTGGGTTTCACAGTACCACAGAGGTGAGAGGCCAATGTCAGACGTATTGATAGCCGACGACTCGGAGTTCATGCGAAACCTGCTACGCGAGATACTGGAAGAAGACCACAACATCGTCGGGGAGGTGGAAAACGGAGTCGAAGCGGTCGAGACGTACAAGGAGCACAGCCCGGATCTCGTCATGATGGACATCGTGATGCCCATTCGTGACGGGATCGAGGCGACAGACGAGATCAAGACGTCAAACCCCGACGCGAACGTCATCATGTGTACGAGCGTCGGGCAGGAGGAGAAGATGAAAGAGGCGGTCAAGGCCGGCGCGGACGGGTACATCACGAAACCGTTCCAGAAACCGAGCGTGATCGAAGCGATCGAGGACGTCGTCCCCTCATGAAGATCGACGTCCAGTCGCTCGGGACGTTCAACCGTCTGGCCCACGAGGGCGCCGAGCAGGCGACCCAGTCGCTGTGCCAGATGACCGGCCTGGACGCCGCCGTCGACGTGACGAAGATCACGCTGGTCAACCGCGCCGACGTGGGCGAACAGCTCGCGGGCGGCGACTACGTCGGCGTCCAGTTCGCCTTCGACGGTGAACTGGCGGGCGACACGGTCCTCGTCTTCGACCGCGCGGGCAGCGAGACGATCGTCGACTCGCTCGTCCCCGGCGGCTCGGACGACCCCGACATGGCGAAATCGAGCGTCGAGGAGATCGGCAACATCATGATGAGCGGATTCATCGACGGCTGGGCCGACTTCCTCGAAACGACCATCCAGCACTCCACGCCGAACTACGTCGAGGGCGACGGGACCGCGATGCTGCCCGAACCGCCGAGCGACGAGGAGCGCGACCACGTGTTCGTCTTCAAAAGCGAGATCGAGTGGGTCGGGGAGTCCGTGAGCTTCTACATCTACATGTTCCCCGAGTACGGACCGCTCGCGGACGTGATGTCGCAGACGACCGATACCGAGGACGACGCGATCCCGGTCGACAAGCTCGAGGTCTTCAACGAGATGACGAAGGACGGCACCGCACAGGCCGCCGCCAACGTCGAGATGATGACCGGGATCGAGACGGAGGCCGAGGTGACCCAGCTGAGCTTCGCTCCCATCGAGGACGTACCGAAGCAGGTCGGGACGGACACCTACGTCGGGACGGTCGTCGAGTTCACGGGCGTGCCGAGCGGCTTCCTCCTCGTGCTCTTCGACGAGGCGTCGGCGGTCCACATCGCCGAGGCGATGATGCCCGTCGAGATGGACGCCGACGAACTGACCGAGCAACACGAGATGGCGATCGAGGAGCTCGGCAACATCATGACCTCCGGGTTCGTCGACGGCTGGGCGAACGTGTTACAGACGTCGGTCGAGCACACGCCGCCGCGACTGGTCCACGACATGGGTCGGGCCATCGTGGATCCGCTCGCGGCGCAGGTCGGCCAACACCAGGAGCACGCGTTCATCATCGACTCGGAGATGCGGACCGACGATATCGAGTTCGGCGCCGAGATCCACGCGCTCCCGAACGAAACCGAGTTACGGCAGGCGCTCGACGAGCTACTCGTCGAACGCGCCGACGAGACCGAAGCCGACGTGGAAAAGATATTCTGAGACATGAAGGTGTACGACGGGACGACGGCCGAGAGCGAACCGACGGCCCAGCCGGAGCGGATCAAGGTCGGGATCGCCGAGTCGAAGATCGCCAGCGGCGACGCAATCCTGACGACGAGCGGCCTCGGCTCCTGTCTCGGGGTCGCAGTCTACGACGAAAAGAAAGACGTCGCGGGGCTGCTCCACGTCATGCTCCCCTCGATCGACGAGATGGAAGGGAAAAACGGCGCCAAGTTCGCCGACTCGGGCATCCGCGAACTCGTCGACGAGATGGAGGAGTACGGCGCCGAGCGCGACCGGATGGAAGCGAAGATCGCCGGCGGCAGCGACATGCTCGACTTCTCCGAGAACGGTTCGGGTATCGGCGTGCGTAACGTCGAGATGGGCCGTCGAACGCTCGAGGAGTTCGAGATCCCCGTCGTCGGCGAAGACGTCGGAGGCGACCACGGCCGGTCGCTCCGACTCGAAGCGGCGACCGGCGATCTCATCGTCAAAAGCGCGAACCGTGACGCGATCACACTATAGGATAGGAACGTAGGTCTGACGCGTGTCTGACGGGGGCGCGCGCATCTCTCCAGGGAACACACTGCTTTCGCCGAAAATCTGCCGAAATTTTCGTCTGACGTTTCTTTCTTCGGTCGGACCGTTAGTTCAACGTCGGTAAGGTCGTATTAACGAATTTGTTATCAGTAATGATACCAGAAACGGTACATTGAAGGGTACCAGAGTGGACTCTCTGACGTAATGAGCCTCGTCGCACAGTCGTTCGGCCCTATCGCGCCGGGCGCGTCGGAGGCGATCCCTGCGCTGGTGGCGATGCTGGCTACCGGCGCCGTCGGGATGAGCATCCGGCAGATGATCGACATCTTCGGCGACGGCGACGACGGCGACGACGATGACGAAAGCATGGCCGACGGCGGCCTGATGGCCGACGAGGGCGACGAAGACGACGAGCTCGGCGGCTTCGGCGGGCTGGACGACGAGGGCGACGACTTCGGCGAGTTCGGTGACGACGGGTTCGGCGATATGGACGAGGGCGGCTCGGACACCGACGAACTCGAACACCGGCTCGACGAGCTGGAGACCGAAGTCGGCAGCCTCTCCTCGACCGTCAACACCGTGCGCAACGAAAACGAGCAGATCGCCGAGACGGTCGACGACGTCGAGGAGAACGTGCGGAAGCTGCTGGACATCTACGAGATGGTGACCCGCGGCGTCAACCCGTTCGCCGACGACATGGAGCCCGGCGGGATGGGCGGCGCCGGGGGCGGTGGCGGCAACTTCGGGCTGTTCGACGACGGCGGCGACGAGGAGTCGGACGACGACCTCGACGACGATATCGCCAACGCCGACGCGGAGGGCTTCTTCGACGAGGACCTCGTCGAGGACGACGCTTCTCCGGAGGGCAGCGTCGACGACGTCATGGGCGGCGGCATGGACGACGACCTCGGCGACTTCGAGGACGACGGCGGGACCTTCGACGACGGGTCGCTCGACGAGGGCGACGATCTGGACGACTTCGACGATTTCGACGACGGGGCTGACGACCTCGACGGAGACAGTGAGGACATGAGCGAATCAACAGGCGACGGCGAAGGCGGCAAGTCCTTCGCGGAACTGAAAGACGAGTACGAGTCCGGCGACGCCGAATGGGCCGACGAACTCGAGGAAGAGGAGGACGGCCTCGAGGCGGACGACGCGCTCGAAGACGACCTCGGCGACGCCGACGAACTACTGGACGCCGACGACTCGGCGGACGACGACCTCGCCGACGACGACCTCTTCGACGAGGTCATCGAGGACGACGGACTCGACGGCGAGGACGACGGACTGGGTGACGAGGTCGACGCTATCGAGACCGAGCCGGAACCCGAACCTGCGTCGGAGCCAGAGCCGGAACCCGAGCCGGAGCCCGAACCGGACCCGGAGCCGGAACCGGCGACGACCGAGACCGATTCGGCGTCGACGACCGACACCGACGCAGAATCGGCGGCTGCCGAGTCCACTGCGACCGGAGCCGTGGACGCGTCCGGAGCGGACGACGCCGACGACGACGGCAAGCCGTACCTGACGACGATGCCCGAGGGGCTGGCGAGCGAACTCGTCGTCGTCGAGTGGCTGGAGTACCTCGTCGAGCAGGTGGGCGTCCGCGAGGCCGCCCGCGCCATCGACTACTACGAGACGATCGACTGGGTGTCCGAACCGGTCGCCGAGGACCTGCAGACGTACCTGCGCGGGTTCGACGGCTCCGGCGGCGAGGGCGGACTGACGATCGACCACCACACCGAGAGCCTGCGGTACATCAGCCAGCTCGACGGTGACGCCGCCGAGGCCGTCGCCCTCTCGAAACTGTCGGGGCGGCGCGGAGGTGGTGCCGATGGGCTTCAGCGTTAGCGGATCGGCGGCCATCGTCTTCGTCGGCCTGTTCATCGCCTTCGGGATGTGGCAGACGGCGGCCACCAACAGCTTCGAGCGCGTCACCGACGCCCAGCAGGCCCACAGCGACGACGTGCTCGCCCAGCAGAACACGGCGATCGCCATCGATGCGGCGAGTTACACGACGAAGAACCACAACGGCCGGACCTGGTACCTGATCGATCTCGGCGTCAACAACACGGGGTCGACCAGCCTCTCGGTCCGACCGACGGACGTCCTGATCGACAACGACTACGAGACCGGCTGGGAGAACAACGCGACCGTCGACGGCGACGCGGCCACCGACCTCTGGCTCCCCGGCGAGCGATTGTTCGTGGAGTTCAACGAGTCGAGCCAACCGACTCGGGTGAAAGTCACCAGCGAGACGGGTGTCAGCGACAGCACGGTGGTGACGGGACCATGATCGCCGTGCCAGCCCGCTCGACCGACGGCCCGTCGCCAGTCGGCGGCGAGCCACTGATCGCCCGTGGCCTGGGGCTACACGTCGGCGCCATCGGGGGCCACACGGCGGAGGTGGTTCGCCATGGCTAGCGTCTCGGTCTCGCACATGATCCTGTTCATCGCGTCGATGCTGGTCGCCGCGAGCGTCGCGGGCGTGTTCACCGATACGGTCGGACAGCTGAGCAACGCTATCGACGACCAGGGGCTCCAGGTGAGTCAGGACGTGCGAACCGACGTCGAGATCATCAGTGACAGCGGCTCGGACGGGATCTACGACGGGAACAACGTGACGATCCACGTCAAGAACACCGGGTCGGAGACGCTCGCCACCGACAGTCGGGCCGTCGACGTCTTCGTCGACGGACTGTTCAAGTCGGACGTGGTGGTGACCCTGCTCGACGGCGCGCCGAGCTGGGGCCCCGGCGAGGTGGTGCGACTGGACATCGAGGCATCGCTGGGAACCAACGAGGACCACCGCGTCAAGGTGGTCGTCAACGGCGACGAGGAGGTATTCGAGTTCCGAACATGAGCATCGCAACGACTGATCTACTCTCGCTGGGACTGAAGGAGCGCGACCGACTGAACAAGGAGCTGGGCGGGGGCATCCCGCCGGGCAGCATCGTCCTCGTCGAGGGCGACTACGGGGCCGGCAAGTCCGCCATCAGTCAGCGCTTCGGCTACGGCCTCTGCGAGGAGGGCCACACCGTGACGATGCTCTCGACGGAGCTGACGGTCGGGAGCTTCCTCGACCAGATGCACTCGCTGGACTACGGCATGGTCGAGCACCTCCTCGACGAGAACATGCTGTTCCTGCACGCCGACATCGGCGACGGGAACACGTTCTCGGGCCAGGAAGACGAGGGCGACCGCAAGGAACTACTGAAGCGGCTCATGGAAGCGGAGGTGATGTGGGAGTCGGAGGTCGTCATCATCGACACGTTCGACGCAATCCTCCGCAACGACCCCAAGTTCGAGGCGCTGGTCCGCCAGAACGACGAGCGCCAGGCGGCCCTGGAGATCATCTCCTTCTTCCGGGACATCATCTCCCAGGGGAAGGTCATCATGCTCACCGTCGACCCCTCGACGCTCGACGAGGAGGCCATCGGGCCGTTCCGCGCCATCGCCGACGTCTTCCTCGAACTGGAGATGGTCGAGGTCGGCAACGACGTCCGCCGACAGATCAGCGTCCTCCGCTTTGCCGGGATGGGCGAGCAGGTCGGCGACTCGATCGGGTACTCGGTCCGTTCGGGTACCGGCATCGTGATCGAATCGCGCAGCGTCGCATAACCAACTCACGGAGCACAGCACACACATGACTGACCACGGACGACCCAAACCCTCGGACGAACTCAGGCAGGTCGCGTCGCGGCGGCCCCACCTGATGGACCACCTGAAGAAGTTCAAGCAGATCACCGGGGAGTTCCCCACGTTCATCGAGGAGGCCGACGACGACTACGAGTCCCACCGGCCGAACGTCCTCTACCCCGTCGGTGGCCCCATCTTCTGCCACATCTATGGGGACGTCGGGCAGGACATGAAGTACTACGCCATCGAGCCGGAACTCGACGACGAGGAGAAGGTCGTCTTCGAGAAGGTCCGCAACAAGCTCCTCCAGAAGAGCGTCTCCAAGCCCGCGCCGACCAGCGACAACGAGTACGACGACCGCATCGAGGAACTCCTCCAGGAGTCGACGACGGTCAAAAGCGGCGCGAGCGACGAGAGCGGCGTCCTCTCGCGGTTCTCGAAGCTCACGAACCTCGGCACGGTCGAGGTCAACGAACACACCTACGAGAACATCCTCTACCGGCTCAACCGCGACATCGTCGGGCTCGGCCCGCTCGAACCGGTCATGCGCGACCCCGCGAACGAGGACATTCACGTCATCGGCCCCCACGAGTGCCACGTCGACCACGCCGTCTACGGCATGCTCTCGACGACGGTCGACTTCGGTACTCCCGAGGAGTACGACCAGTGGCTCAAGAACATGGGCGAGCGCATCGGCGACCCCGTCTCCGACTCCGACCCCATCGTCGACTCCACCCTGCCGGACGGGTCGCGTCTCAACCTCATCTACTCCGACGACGTCTCGGTCAAGGGCCCCTCGCTCACCATCCGTCAGGGCGACGACGTGCCGCTGTCGATCTTCCAGATTACCAAGTGGGGTACGCTGTCGCCGCAACTGGCGGCGTACCTCTGGCTCTGTCTCGAGAACGAGCAGACCGTCTTCGTCGTCGGGGAGACGGCGTCGGGGAAGACGACGACGCTGAACTCCATCATGGCGTTCATCCCCCGCGACGCGAAGATCTACACCGCGGAGGACACCGCAGAGGTCCTGCCGCCCCACGACACGTGGCAGAAGCTCCTGACCCGAGAGGGCGAAGACGAGGGGTCCAGCGTCGACATGTTCGACCTCGTCGCGGCCGCGCTGCGTTCCCGCCCCGACTACATCATCGTCGGTGAGGTTCGTGGCGAAGAGGGTCGGATGGCCTTCCAGGCCGCACAGACCGGCCACCCGGTCATGCTGACGTTCCACGCGAGCGACATCGTTTCGATGATCCAGCGCTTTACCGGCGAACCGATCAACGTCCCGGAGACGTTCATGGACGTCGCCGACGTGGCGCTGTTCCAGAACCGGGTCAAGCAGGGCGATCAGGTCCTGCGTCGCGTCACGTCCGTCCAGGAGATCGAGGGCTACTCCAAGGAGATGGACGGTGTCGTCACCCGGCAGTCGTTCTACTGGGACCCCGTCGAGGACGAGATCGTCTTCCAGGGGATGAACAACTCCTTCGTCCTCGAAGAGCAGATCGCGACCCTGCTGGGGTACGAGGACACCCGTGACATCTACGACGATCTGAACTTCCGCGCGAGCGTCATCGAGCGCGCCATCCAGGAGGGCATCCTCGGCTACCACGAGGTCAACGAACTCATCGAGGACTTCCACCGCGACGGCGTCGAAGGCCTCCCCTTCGACATCCATCGGGAGAACTGATGGCGTCAGCAGACGAACCCGCGGGCGACCTCGAACTCACCGTCACCAGCGCCCTCTCGGGGCTGATCGACGCCTACCAGCAGATGCCGATGCCGCTGAACCGGTACCTCGGCGTCATCCTCGCCCCCTCGGCGCTCTTTTTCCTCGTCACTGTCGGCATCAGCGTCCTGCTCGATCTCCCGCTGATGATCCGCGGGCCGATCCCCCTGCTGGGTCTGCTGATGTTCGTGTCGGCGCTGTTCTACCCGAAGATCCTGCTCTCGCAGCGAAAGAGCGAACTCAACAACCAGTTCCACCTCGTCGTCACCCACATGACGGTCCTGTCGACGACCAACATCGACCGCATCGAGGTGTTCCGCCAGCTCGCGAAACAGGAACAGTACGGCGAGATGGCCGCCGAGATCGGCCGGGTCGTCGAACTCGTCGACACGTGGAACCAGAGCCTCGACGACGCCTGCCGCCGCCGGGCGAAACAGGTCCCCAGCGAGCCCGTCTCCGACTTCTTCGACCGCCTCGGCTACACCCTCGGCGCCGGGCAGGCGCTCGACGACTACCTCGTCTCCGAGCAGAGCCAGATCATCCAGAACTACAAGACCGTCTACCAGGGCACGCTGGACAACCTGGAGGTCATGAAGGACCTCTACCTGTCGATGATCCTCTCGATGACGTTCGCCCTCGTGTTCGCGGTCGTCCTCCCCGTCCTCACGGGGACGAACCCGACGATGACCGTCAGCGCCGTCATCGTCCTCTACGTGTTCGTCCAGTCGGGGTTTTACCTCGCCATCCGCTCGATGGCGCCCCACGACCCCCTCTGGTACCACCCCGAAGACAAGGACTCGCCGGTCGAGGAGAAGATCCGCAACGCCACGATCGCGGGCTCGGCCCTCTCGGGACTGTTGCTCCTGTTTTCGCTCGCAGGGATGCTCGGCGTTAGCCCGCTCACGCTGAACGACGTGGTCTTCTTCGTCGATCCCCTCCCGCTGCCGTTCTACGCGGCCATCCCGACGCTGCCCCTGCTGATCCCGGGGATCGTCGTCAACGCCGAGGAGAAGAAGATCAAGGCGAGAGACGAGGAGTTCCCGAGTTTCATCCGCGCGCTCGGGGCCACCGAGGGCGCCAAGCAGTCGACGACCTCGACCGTGCTGGAGACGCTGCGCAAGAAGGACTTCGGGCCGCTGACCGACGACGTCGACAACCTCTACAAGCGGCTGAACATGCGGATCGAGACGACCGAGGCGTGGCGCCACTTCACCGCCGAGTGCCGCTCCTCGCTCATCCAGAAGTTCTCCGAGATGTACCTCATCGGCCGAGAGATGGGCGGTGACCCCAAACTGCTGGGCGAACTCATCTCAGAGAACATGATGGAGGTCCAGCAGCTCCGCCAGCGCCGGACGCAGGCGACCACTACGATGATCGGTCTCCTCTACGGGATCACCGCCGCCTCGACGTTCGCCTTCTTCATCGGCCTCCAGGTCGTCAACATCCTCGCCTCGATGAGCCTCGACCTCGATTCGTCCTCCAGTAGCTTCGACGCGGGCAGTCTCATCAACACCGCGTCCTACAACATCCCGCTCATCGAGTTCCTCCTCGTCATCATCATCATGTTCGGTGGGATGCTCTCCGCGCTGATGGTCCGCACGGTCGACGGCGGGCACAAGATCAACACGTACATCCACTTCGTCGCGCTCACGTGGATCGGCTCGATCACCGGCGCCGCCACCAAGTGGCTGGTCACGCAGTTCCTCGCCATCTAGCGGCTCCGCGCTTCGCGAGCGGGCCTACGTGACCGAGAGGACGACCACGGCCACGTTCCACACGCCGACGGCGACGCCAGTCGTCGCGAGTCCGATCGGGACGCCAACGTCGTACGGTCGCGGCGTCGCCCGGTACAGCAGGTAGAACCCGGCGAGGAGGACCGCTTTCCAGACCGGGAGGATCGCCAGGCCGAACCGCTGGATCCCCGCACGGACGAGCGGGTGTGCCTCCGCGGCTATCCCGGTCCCGACGGCCGCTGCGGTCAGCACGACGTCGAACGCCCCGAACGTGAGCAGTGCGACCGCCCACACGCCCCCCGCCAGATCTGTTCGCGTTCCCCCGTGAGTTGCCATCGATCACAGGTGGGGTCGCACCTGTCATTGCTATCGGACGACTACCGCCAGTACAGACCGGCTACCGTGGCCAAATGCGGAGCCTGACGTGCGGGATGGCCGCGCGATAGTCGGTGAACAGCCATCAATTACTATGAGTGTGCTCTGCCATTGGGGGCCATGTCGGAACCGGAAGACACGCTCGCGCGCTCGCCCGTCGACTTCGACTCGGCCGTCGCCTACGCGCTCCACCCGGAGATGCGCAGGCTCATCATCCTCTATCTCGTCGGGACGCTCCTGCTCCCGATCGGCCTCTCGATGTTCGTCGACCCGTACGTCTTCGGCGGTCTCGCGCGGATGATTCGCCGGCTCATCGGACTCGCGATCGTTCTCGTCGGGGCGACGTTCTTCTTCGGCGGCGTCGTCGGTGCGCTGTTCAAACTCGTCGCCGACGCGAACCTCCTCGCGGCCGCCCTCGACGAGTGATCCCCTGATTTCGACGGACGAGACTGTGCCGTTATGGCGCTGGACGCCGAAGCGATCGGTATGTGTGGCCGCTACAGTCTCTTCGCGCCGCCGGACGAGATCGAGCAGCGGTTCGACGCGACCTTCGACTTCGAGTTCGAACCGCGGTACAACGCCGCACCGAGCCAGGAACTCCCCGTCGTCACGGGCGAGGAGTCCGAGACCATCCAGCGGATGGAGTGGGGGTTCGTCCCTTCGTGGGCCGAGGACCGATCAGCGTTCGAGTTCATCAACGCACGCGCGGAGACTGTGCGAAAGAAGCGCAGTTTCGCCGACGCCTTCGAGCAGCGCAGGTGTCTCGTCCCCGCCGACGGCTTCTACGAGTGGACCGAATCCGGCGGGAAACAGCCGTACCGCGTCACGCTCGGCGACGACGAACTCTTCGCGATGGCGGGGCTCTGGACGCGGTGGACGCCCCCGCAGACCCAGACCGGTCTCGGTGACTTCGGCGGTGGCACGGAGCCGGACGCCGACCCCGATACCGTCGAGACGTTCACGATCCTGACGACGGAGCCCAACGACACGATCGCCGACCTGCACCACCGGATGGCGGTCATCCTCGGACCGGAGGAAGAAGACCGCTGGCTTGCCGGCGACGCCGACGAGGTCGAGTCGCTGCTAGACCCGTATCCGGACGAGGGGATGCGTGCCTATCCGGTTTCGACCGCCGTGAACGATCCCGCGAACGACTCGCCGGGCGTCCTCGAACCGGTCGAGGCCGAGTCCTGATTCGAGGGGATGTGCCTGCTGGACGCCGGTCGCCGGCCGGCACGCAGATTCGAATCCTTTTAGGGCGCGAGCGCTGAAAGGACCAGTATGGCCATCAAACCCGCCTACGTCAAGAAGACGGCAAAGATGCTGATGGAGCGATATCCGAACGCCTTCGGTGACGACTTCGAGCACAACAAGGACGTCGTTACCGAACTCACGAACGTCGAATCGAAGGGCGTCCGGAACCGGATCGCCGGCTACGTGACCAGCAAGAACGCCCAGCCCGCGGAAGCGTAGGCGCGGTTCTTTCTCTCTTCGTCCGTCGCCGTCTGAGCGGCTGCGCCGCGCGGCCCCGAAGCGCATGATAGTTCCTGACCGTGGTAGACGTATCCAAACTGTTTTGAGGAGGCGTCTCTCTATCCCGGATCAATGACTGTCAACGTAGGCATCCTCGGCGCGACGGGCGCCGTCGGGCAGCGACTCATCCAGTTACTCGACCCCAACCCGGACTTCGAGATCGAGGCACTCACCGCGAGCGAATCGAGCGCGGGCAAGACGTACCGCGAGGCGAGCAAGTGGCGCATCGACGCGCCCATCCCCGACGACGTCGCCGAGATGGAAGTCGGCGCGACCGACCCCGACTCCGTTCCGGACGACGTCGAACTCATCTTCTCGTCGCTCCCCTCCAGCGTCGGCGAGCGGGTCGAATCAGACTTCTGTGAGGCCGGCTACGTCGTCTCCTCGAACTCCTCGAACGCCCGCAGTGACGACGACGTGCCGCTGGTCATCCCCGAAGTCAACGCCGACCACCTCGACCTCATCGAGGTCCAGCGCGACGAGCGCGGCTGGGACGGCGCTCTCGTGAAGAACCCCAACTGCTCGACGATCACGATGGTCCCGCCGCTGGCGGCCATCGACGACGCCGGCGGCCTCGAGCGCATCGAGGTCGCTACGCTGCAGGCCGTCTCCGGCGCCGGCTACTCCGGCGTCTCCTCGATGGAGATCATCGACAACGCCATCCCCCACATCGGCAAGGAAGAGAAGAAGATGGAGACCGAGTCCCGCAAGCTCCTCGGCACCTTCGACGGCGCCGAGGTCGAGTGGCACGACGCCGACGTCTCGGCCTCGTGTAACCGGATCCCCACCATCGACGGGCACCTCGAAAACGTCTGGACCGACACCGAAGAAGACCTCAGTCCCTCCGAGGCCGAGGAAGCGCTGGAGGCGTACCCGTCGCTGGACCTCCCCAGTTCGCCGGACCAACTCATCGAGGTCTTCGACGAGCCCGACCGCCCCCAGCCTCGCATGGACCGCAACCTCGGCAACGGCATGACCGTCTCCGTCGGCGGCGTGCAGGAGACCACCCACGGTCTGCAGTTCAACTGTCTCGCCCATAACACGCTCCGCGGCGCTGCCGGCGCCAGCGTGCTGAACGGCGAACTGCTGCTCGACACCGGCTACCTGTAGTCCGTTCCACGGTCGACCGCTTCCGCGTTTTTTCCGAGTCCTCGCAGAAACTGCGTCGAAACGTACTGTCGTTAGTGCCGCCTCCGAAGTGACGAACGTGTCCGACCGCGACGAAACGGAGATGCTAGAGCGGATATCGACGGTATCGAGCGCCGAGGCCCTCCGCGAGTTCGTCGTGACCGCTCTCGCTTTCTCCCCCGAGGAGTCCGTCCTGTCGGTCGGGTGTGGGCCGGGATTCGAGACGGCCGAGGTCGCCGAAGACGTCGGCGACGAGGGACGCGTTCTCGGTGTCGACGTGAACGGAGCGACCCTGCGGGCCCCGAGTGGCCGGTGCGCGGACCGTCCGCAGGTCTCGTTCGGACTAGGAGATGTCACCGACCTTCCGATCGCGGACGGGCGGTTCGACGCCGCCGTCGCCAAGCAGATGTTGCAGTTCGTCGACGACGTCGACGCCGCGCTCTCGGAACTCTACAGGGTACTCCGACCCGGTGGGCGACTCGCAGTCGTCGCGGGCGATTCGGATACCCAGGTGTTACATTCCGGCGACCCCGACCGGATGAACCGCATCGAAGCCGCGTATCGAGACGTTCGCCCAGACGACCGCCTCGGCGCTCGCTTGCGGAGTCTCCTTCCGGCTGTGGGATTCACGGTCTCAGATGTACACGCCGTCCCGATAGTTCAGACAGCGATTAACGAACAGGTAGAACGGGGAATCGAAGTCCGCAGGGAGATTCTCTCGGAGCATTCGGCTATCGATCAGTCGGAGATCGACGCGTGGGAGACAGACCTCCGGGAGCTCGACGAAGCCGACGAGTTCCTGTTCTGCGGGATTCAGTTCCTCTATATCGCGAAGAAACCTCGTGAAGGGTGCGATGCGTAACGATCATGGCCGCTTGAAACTGACCAGAGAACGGTTCCCGACTCTCCTCCCTCCGGTAACGGCTCCGGGGTCCGACTCGTGGGTCCGAACAGACGACGTTTTCCCGCCACCTCGCGTAGGACGACCATGGACGAGGGGACCTACCGCGTGTTGCCCGGTCGCGACGACGAGACGTGGCGCTTTCTCGACCGCGATACCTTCGAGACCGTCGCGGTTCCGATCGAGGGCCACGACGCGCCAGTCGGGGACCTCCACCCAGGCTACCTCGTGAACGCCACGCTCGACTGGGGATCGGAGGTGCCGGCGGTGCGGTCGCTCTCGGTCGTTCGCCCGACGCTCTACACCTTTGTCGCGGACGCCGACCCGATCTTCGAAGTGGCGCAGAACCTCTGGGAGGAGACGCGAGCGGCCGGCGAAGGCATGAACGCCACCCAGACGTACAACACGGACAACAAAGTCAACGGCGTCTGTTACGTCTTCGCCGACGCCGGCCAGCCGAGCGTCTTCGACGACTTCCGCGGAGGCGCCCGCCCGCTCGAACCGCTCGTCGATCGGATCAACGACCAGGCCGACACCGAACCCGCACCCCGCGAATTGTTCGTCCTGCGACCGACCAACGGCGCATTCACCGTCGTCACTATCGCACTGGACAAAGATGGGCGGTTCGCCGAGACGCTCCGCGAAACCTACGAGCGCGACGCGCCCGAGGAACCGCTGGTCTGAATCCGCCGGTGCGAGCGGTGCGATTCCTTATCTGTCTGTAACACTCTAGCACACGTATGGGCCTCTCGGTCATCGCTCCGCTCCAGTCGTTACCCGGGCTTTCGCCGTTGCTCGTCGTGGGTCTGTTGCTCCTGCTGATCGTCATCGCGGCGGTGTACTCGGCGATCGAGATCGTCGAGGCCTACGAGAAGGAGGCGCTGACGGTCTTCGGCGAGTACCGCAGGCTGCTCGAACCCGGGATCCACGTCATCCCGCCGTTCGTGAGCCGAACGTACCCGTTCGACATGCGAACGCAGACGATCGACGTGCCACAGCAGGAAGCGATCACCCGCGACAACTCGCCGGTGACCGCCGACGCGGTCGTCTATATCCGCGTCATGGACGCCAAGCGGGCCTTCCTCGAAGTCGAGGAGTACAAGCGAGCGGTCTCCAACCTCGCGCAGACGACCCTCCGCGCCGTCTTGGGCGACATGGAGCTCGACGATACGCTTTCGCGGAGGGAATCGATCAACGCGCGGATCCGCGAGGAACTCGACGAACCCACCGACGAGTGGGGTATCCGCGTCGAGAGCGTCGAAGTCCGCGAGGTCAACCCCGCGGCCGGGGTCAAAAACGCGATGGAGCAACAGACCTCCGCGGAACGTCGGCGCCGCGCGATGATCCTCGAAGCGCAGGGTGAACGCCGCTCCGCCATCGAGCAGGCCCAGGGCGAGAAGCAGTCCGACATCGTCCGCGCACAGGGGTCGAAGCAGAGCCAGATCCTCGAAGCGCAGGGTGACGCCATCTCGACGGTCCTCCGCGCGAAATCCGCCGAGTCGATGGGCGAGCGGGCCATCGTCGACAAAGGCATGGAGACCCTCAAGAACATCGGCCAGGGCGAGTCGACGACGTTCGTCATGCCCCAGGAACTCACCTCGCTGGTCGGCCGCTACGGCAAGCACCTCTCCGGTAGCGACGTGGCCGAGGCCGCCGGAGCGAGCGGCGACGGGGCGCTCGACAGTCTCGATTTCGACCCCGCGACGCGCGAACTGCTCGGCCTCGACGATATCTCGGAAATTCTCGGAGAGATCGAACAGACGGAGATCGACGTCGAGGAGATGGAAGAGCAGGCCCAGGCCATCCAGGAGGGCGAAGACCTGGGTGCAGACGACGTGATCGACGAGCGGGAGTAACCGTCCGCGCGGACGCACGGGCTCAACGCTTTTCAGGAGTCGCACCGACAGTCGAGTATGGTCTCCAGAGACACGGCCGTCCACGTGACGGTCGTGCTGCTGGCGTTCGCCAGCATGGCCGCCCTGTCCCCGCTCGTCTTCGACGCCGAGAGCCCGCTCGCGGCCCTCGCTCTCGTCGCGTTCAACGGCACCGTCCTCGCGGGCGCCCACCTCTACCTCGCGTGGCGCGGCGAGGACGGACTCGTCCCGGTCTCCGCTCGCTGGCGGTTCGTCGCCGCCGTCGGGGTGATCGTCGCCCTCGGTGGGGTCGCGGTCCTGACCGACCCGGGCACCGTGGGTCCCCTGACGACCGACGGACTGATCGCCGGTATCGGCGGCGCGGTCGCGCTCGGGTACCTGTTCCTCGAAGCGCGCGACGGCTACCGCGAGTCGACAGAAGTCAGCAGGCGGTCCGACGGGACGAATCCCTGATCAGACGACCTGGTTCGGCAGGTCCTCCCACTCGCCCGAGTCCTCGGCCGTGTCGATCGCGTCGGCGACGATGTCGGCGAGGCGCTCGAAGTACTCGGGCGTGTGGCCCGCGTTGTGGGGCGTGACGAGCACGTTCTCGAACGTCCAGAGTTCGTGGTCCTCGGGGAGCGGCTCGGGGTCGGTCACGTCGAGCGCCGCGCCGCGGACGCTGTTCGAGCGGAGCGCGTCGACCAGATCGCCCGTGTGGACGACGCCGCCGCGGGCGGCGTTGATCAGGACGGAGTCCGTCGGCATGGTCTTGAACACCTCGGCGTCGATCAGGTGCTCGGTCGCGTCGGTCAGCGGGCAGGCGAGGACGACGTAGGCGGCGTCGGCGACCGCCTCCCCGATGTCCTCGTAGCCGTAGACTTCGTCGGTCGGTCCGCCCTTCTCGGGCGTGTAGCGGACGCCGACCGTCTCGACGTCGAACCCCTCCAGGCGCTGGACGATGGACTCACCGATCGGTCCCATGCCGACGACGGCGACCGTGCTGTCGGCGAGTTCGTGGGTCTTGTGCGAGCGCCACTCGCGGCGGCGCTGGCGGCGCCGCGACTCGAGGAACTCGCGGGTGAACGTGA
Source organism: Halosimplex yunnanense (assembly GCF_054504345.1). NCBI lineage: Archaea > Methanobacteriati > Methanobacteriota > Halobacteria > Halobacteriales > Haloarculaceae > Halosimplex > Halosimplex yunnanense. The sequence goes on from NZ_JBTJEL010000037.1 coordinate 739,423, forward strand.
GGATGGCGCCGACGGCGTACTCGCCGATGTTCGGGCCGTGGACGCCGGAGGCGTTCGTGACGGCGATGTCGCGCTCGCGGAACGCGTCGAGGGGCAGGTGGTCGACGCCCGCGAACGAGCACGCGAACATGTCGAGGTTCTCCGCGCGTGCGATGTCGTCCTCGTCGAGGGAGAAGCCGGCCACGACGCGGGCATCGGGGAGCATCTCGCGCTCCTGGTCGGGCGTCGCGGCGTATCCCACCTCCCGGTCGGGCAGCCGCTCGCGCAGCGCCGCGACGTACTCCTTCGGGGAGATGCCGTGGATATTCTGTCGCAACACCAGTACCTCGGGGTGATCGGCCGTCGAATCGGCGGTCATGGAGCGCGAGTTCGACGGGCGTCCCCAAAAACCCCATCCGTCGGCCGCCGGGAGGCGAGTTTCGCTCGTCGAGTCCCGTTCCCGGCGTGGCTGTCCTCAGAGTCCGGGGACGAAATCGAGGACGTTGTACCGCAGGACGTACCGGGCGAGGCCGGCGCCGTAGGCGAGGACCCAGAAGATCACGTAGCCGAAGACGCCGATCCGTACGCGACTGCGCCAGTGGTCCATCTGGTCCGAGCCGATCTCGTCGAGCAGCACGTCCTCGTCGTAGTCGTTGTAGAGGTCGTGGCGCCGCTTGGCGGAGAAGATGCGGACGATCCCGGTGAGCCCGAACGCGAGCATCGCGTAGGCCTGCATCCCGAGGAAGGCGTGGACCATCGCGAACCCGCCGAACTGGTCGAGCAGCCGCGGCGCCATCCACGTCAGCATCGGGACCGTCGTCAGCACCAGCCCCGTCAGGACGAACTTCAGGTGGTGCATCAGCACGTTCCACGTGACCGGTTCGGTCTCGATGATGTACCAGGCGCCGTAGAAGAAGCAGGGGAAACTCGCCGTCACGGCCACCAAGACGACCGTCGCGACGACCCTGTCCGTGACCATGGCCGACTCTATCCGCTATGCCTCCTAAACCGTGCCGAAAATCCCCTCACTCGCCGGACTCGATGTCGTCGAACAGCGCCGCGACTCGCGTTTCGATCTCGTCGCGGATCTCGCGGACGCGCTCGAGGTCCTTCCCGTCGGGGTCGTCGAGCGCCCAGTCGGCCACGGTCACGTCGTCGCCGACGGTGCCGACGTCGAGCGTCGAGCAGCCCATCGTCGCGACGTGGTCGCACGACCGGAGTTCGTCGACGGTGATCTCCCGTGGCGTCCGTCCCGAGAGGTCGAACCCTTCCTCGCTCATCACTTCGATCACTTCTTCGTGGACGCTGTCGGCAGGGTGAGTTCCCCCGGTCAGGATCTCGACGCTGTCGTCGAGCCCGCGGCGTTCGCGCTCGCGCTCGGCGAATGCGGTGGACATCTGCGAGCGGCCGGCGTTCTGGACGCACATGAAGGCGATGCGGGTCGGGTCGGTGGTGTCGGATTCGGTGGACATTGTGTGTCAGTGGGTGGGTGGGTGGTGGGAGTTCGGTGTCGGTCAGTCGTCGGTCGCGGGTTCGCTTCCTGCGGAGTCGGGAGCGTCGGTGGACGCGTCGCTCCAGTCGAACGAGCGCTGGAAGTACAGCGCGACGTTGACCAGTCCGAGCAGGACGGGGACCTCGATGAGCGGGCCGACGACGGTGGTGAAGGCGACGCCGGACCCGACGCCGAAGACGGCGACGGCGACCGCGATGGCCAGTTCGAAGTTGTTGCTCGCCGCGGTGAAGCCGATGGCCGTCGTCGTCGAGTAGTCCGCGCCGATTCCCTTCCCCATCCCGAAGCTCACGAGGAACATCACGACGAAGTAGATCGTCAGCGGCACGGCGATGAGCAGGACGTCGCCCGGCGCGGCGACGATGTTCTCGCCCTGCGTCGCGAACATCACGACGACGGTGAAAAGCAGCGCGACCAGCGTCAGCGGGTCGATCACCGGGACGAACTGCTCGTCGTACCACTCCTCGCTCTTTACCCGCGTTCCGACGTACCGGCTGAGGAACCCGGCAGCGAAGGGGATCCCGAGGAACACGACGATCGCCTCGAAGACCTGCATCGGCGTGACGTCGAACACCGTGATACCGGCGACGAGCGTGTCCATCCCCAGAAGTGGAGGCAGGAACAGGCCGAAAAACCAGACGTAGACGCCGTAGGTAAGGATCTGGAACAGGCTGTTGAACGCGACCAGTCCGGTGACGTACTCCGTCGAGCCCTCCGCGAGTTCGTTCCAGACGAGGACCATCGCGATGCAACGGGCCATCCCGATGAAGACGAGGCCGAGGAAGAACTCCGGCCGGGCCGGAAGCCCCGGGACGAGGCCGCTGAAGAAGAAGACGGCGAGTCCGAACATCAGCGTCGGGCCGATGAGCCAGTTCTGGACGAGGCTCAGCCCGAGCACGCGCCAGTTGCGGAAGACGGTGGGGAGCCGGGAGTAGTCGGCCTTCGCCAGCGGCGGATACATCATCAGTACGAGCCCGATCTCCACGAGGTGGAGGTCCTGGATGGGCCGGGTCACCGACGGGGCGACGAAGCCCAGTCCCACCCCGATGCCCATCGCGGCGAAGATCCAGACGGTGAGGTACTTGTCGAGGAAGTCCATCGACCCAGGGTCGCCGCAGCTCTCGCAGCCGCAGTTCGGGCCGTGCTCGTGGACGGCCTCACTCATCGTCGACGCTCCCGTCGAGGACGGTGACGAGCGCGACCGCGCGGTTGGTCGCCCGGTACTTCTTCCAGCGGCCGTCCTTGCGGTCGTCGACGAGCCCGGCGTCGACCAGCGCCGAGAGCGCGTGGCTGAGCCCGCTCTCGGACACGTCGACGACGGCGTTCAACTCACAGACGCACAGTTCCTCGCCGGCCGCGACGAGCACGCGAACCAGCGTGTACCGCGTCTCGTTCGCGAGCGCCGACAGCACGTCGAGTTCGGCGTCGACCTGTGCGGCGCCGAGGGCCGACTCCAGCGTGCCAAGCTCCTCGAGCCGACGCTCGACGTCTTCGCTTCGACACTCGCCGAGTTCGTCGTCGAGGTACCGCCGTAGCCGTTCCGTCCCTTGATCCATCGACTATTAGTTGAACGAAACCTCAATTAATCATTCCGGTGTCGACCGGGTGATCCGACTAGAAGCTCATTTGCTGTGTCGAAGGGAAGTAATGCGTTGTCGCGCTGAAGGATCTATTGAATGAAATCTGAACTGAATTGCCTGATCGGTTCTCGGTCACGGAGTCGGTGTGGACTGTAACCTCGCGTGCGCGCATGATTTCATCTGATCGTCTCGGAGTGCACGGCGTCCGGTCGGGGCGCTTTTACCCCTCGGGGACCGACTTCCGACAATGAGCGACGCGGCCGACGACCGCGAGCTGGACGAGGGTGAGGCCTCCGGCGGGTCGAGCGGAGTCGCCGAGGCGAGCGGTGACGGCGACGCTCCTGCGGACACCGAGTCCATCGAGGCGTTGCGCGAGCAGGTCGAGGCCGAGTACGACTTCGAGAACTTCGGCCCGAACGACATGGAGTCGATGTCGGCCGACGAGTGGGAGGCGGTCTTCGACCCGGACTCGTGGATCACCGGCCAGGAGCTGCTCGACCGGGTCGAGGCCGACCTCAAGCGCCGGGTGGCCGACCGAGAGGTGTTCGCCCGCGTCGAGCGCCAGGACGACCGCGTGCTGGCGTACTCCGACGAGGGGTACGCCACCGTCTACGCCGACGGCTCCATCGAGGGTCACGGCACCGTCCTCCGCGACGTGAAACCGACGGTCGCGCTGGCCTCCATGGACTCCTACGAGGTGCCAGAGGCACCCCCGGACGACCTGCTGCCCGAACCCCAGGAGGTCCCGGAAGGGAGCGGCGAACTCGGCAACAACATGCTGCAGGTCGTGGCCGGATTTCAGGTGCTCGCCGGCATCCTGCTGATCGGGGGCTGGCTGGTGATCAGTCTCGGCGTGGTCCAGCCGCCCGGCGGCGGGAGCGTCCGGTCGCTGAACGTCATCGGAATGCTCGCCGGCGGCGTCGTCTTTCTCGCGATCGGACTCCTGCTCTTCTCGGTCGTCGCGAACGCACGGCTCTCGGACAAGTTCCGCGCCGAGGAATACCGAAACCGACTACGCGCCGTCGAGCTCGAACCCGGGGAGCGACCCGACTTCCTCCCCGAGGACGCCGAAGCGACCGAGCGGACGGACGGGATCCCCGGTGAGGCGACCGACGGACTGCCCGGCAGCGAGCGGGATGCAGACGGCGAATCGTCCTGACCGCAATCGGGGGCGGACGTCCGGATCACTGGCGACGAAGACCGGCGGTGTGGCGGGACGGCGCGTTCGGACGGGTTTCGGGCCGAATATCTGCGGGTCCATAGCAGCTCGGCCGGGGCAAATCGCACGCCTGCGCGCGTATTCGGTGGGTTTATACAAATTCGGTACCGAGAACCGACGTGTATGAATAGACGGGACTTTCTGCGGACTGCGGGCGGCGCGGCGGGTGGTGCGTCCGCCGTTGCCGCCGGCGCCGGCACCGCCGCCGCACAGGAGGAAGGCGGTGGTGGCGGCAGCGTCCGACCGGAGTGGCCGTCGTACCTCGACGACGCGAACGATCAGGGCTACGAGGACCTGCGCGGCGAGTCGGAAGTGACCGTCGAGGTCGGCGTCGGCTCGGGCGGGTTCGCGTTCGGCCCGACGAAGATCTGGGTCGACTCGGGGACGACGGTGACCTTCGAGTTCGTCGAAGCGGGCCACAACGTGAAACCGAACAGCCAGCCCGAAGGCGGCAGCCTCGCCGGAACCGACGGCGGCGAGTTCGAGACCGTCCCATCGGGGACGACCTACTCGGCGACGCTGGAGACCGGCGGGATGTTCACGTACTACTGCGGCCCCCACGAAGGCCAGGGCATGAAAGGCGGCATCGCCGTCGGCGAAGAGGTCTCCACCGTCGAGACGGGCGGACAGACGCCGCTGAACCCCGAGCACATGGGCGTGCCATTCCATCCGCATTACGTCGGCATCTCCACCGTCGTGATGATGGTGGTCTCGCTCCTGTTCACGTTCTTCGTGCTGAAGTACGGTGAATCGCCGAACGCGAAGGGAGGGAACAACTGATGTCCTCCTCGGGAAGCACCTACGGAGACATCCACCGCTACGAGCCGGCCCGCGAGAGCACGGCCGCGGCCGTCGGCATCGTCCTGTTGACGATCGTCGAGGTCGTCTTCGTCGGCCTGTTCACGTTCGGACTGGTCAACGGTTGGGGATACAGCCCCCTCGGAAACATGTACCTCGGCGGCATCCTCGCGATCATCTTCATCGACCTCGCGTTCATCCTCATGCTGTACCGCAAGGAGTTCCTGCCGGACGTGATGATCGTCAAGAAGCGACGCCGCAAGTGGGAGGACCTCTACGTTCGCGAGGAGGACGTCGAGGGGACGTCCCTCTCGGAAGACGACCCGCTGGAGAGCGTGAAACGAGCCGTCTACCCTTACTACAAACGATAAACAATGCCACTCGACGAAGACAAGTACCCCGGAGAAACGGGACGTCGCCGGTTCGTGAAAGGCGTCGTCGGCAGTGCGGCGCTCGCGAGCGTCGGCACGGGCGGCGCGGCCGCCGTCAACACAGTGACGTCGGCGGCGGGCGGCGGTGGCGGCCCGACCCAATACATCGCCATCGAGAACATCGACGGCCCCGCGCCGCGCGGGATGCCGATGATCCCGGTCGAAGTGAACGATGCGGGTGAGCTTCAGGGGATCTTCCCCGAAGCGAGTACAGAGACCGTCCAGGGCGTCGAGCGGACGATCGCCGAGATGGACCTGGGCGGCGTGACCTACTCCTCGCAGTGGTTCCAGTACTGCGGGCTCGAAGGCTATCACGGTGTCCAGCCCGGCGCAGACGCAGACAACTACCTCCGCGCCGCGTCCAGCCCGCCACCAGCCTACGAGTGGCAGCAGGACGTCGAGGGCAGCACCGTCTTCACCGTCGACATGTTCGACGACTACGAGGAGTGGGGCAACGGCATCGGTCAGTCCGGCCTCGGCAAGCCCGCGAGCGCCACCTGGCGCTCGCAGGGTGAGGATGCGAAGACCATCCCGGTGCAGGTGCTCCGTTCGCCCGAGGTCTCGAAGATGGCCAACGGCGAGGGCGAGTACAGCAGCCTCCCGGACAGCGTCCAGAGTTTCGTCGACGCGGCGACCGACCAGGACTTCATGGCCTGGGTCAACAAGTGCACCCACTTCTGTTGCGTGCCGGGATACAAGCAACTGGAGGGGAGTGAGAACTTCGAGGCCGGGAACGACGTGTACTGTCAGTGCCACCAGTCGGTCTACGACCCGTTCAGTCCGACGCAAGTGCAGTTCGTCGCGCGGCCACGGCCGGAGGACTAAGATAGATGAGCATCGAACGCAAGGACGAACACGATCACGAAGCGTGGATGGAGAGCCGGGACCTGACGGCCATCGAGGAGATCTACCTCACGGTACTGCTGTGGCTCGACAGGCGCCTGCGAATCGTCGACTATCTGGAAATCCTTGAGAACATGTACTACAAGGTCAATTTCCAGATGCCGAAGAGCCACACCGAGCAGTACAACCTCGACAACAAGTTCTGGTACTGGTATCCCCTGTACGCGCTCGGGTCGTTCTCGACCATCGCGTACGTCGTCGCAGCGATTTCGGGGGCCTTGCTCGGCTTCTACTACGCGCCGGGCGCGGGCGCCTCGAACGGGACACCGGATCTGGCGTACAACTCCATCACCTACATCATGACCGACCTGAACTTCGGATTCTTCCTCCGGAGTCTCCACCGCTGGTCGGCGCAGGTGATGGTCGCGGCCGTGTTCCTGCACATGCTGCGCGTGTATTTCACGGGCGCGTACAAGGAGCCCCGAGAGCTCAACTGGATCATCGGCATCGTGCTCATCTCGCTGACGATGGTCTTCGGGTACACGGGCTACCTGCTCCCGTGGGACCAGCTGGCCTTCTGGGCCGGCCAGATCGGCGTCGAGATGGCGCTGTCGATACCGCTGATAGGCGAGTGGGCCGCCCAGTTGCTGTTCGGCGGCTTCACGCTCAGTCAGTCGACGGTCCAGCGGATGTACATCATCCACGTGTTCGTGTTGCCGTTCGTGACGACCGGGCTCATCGCCGTCCACATCGGGATCGTCTGGATGCAGGGCATCGCGGAACCCCACTGATACAATGAGCGACAACGACAACTCCGAGGAAGTTCGCACCGACGGTACGGGAATCGTCCCGCCGGACGACGAGACCCCGACCTGGAGCGAGCGCAAGGCGCGCAAGCAGGGGCTCGCCCGGCTGACCTACGAGTACTTCGAGCGGTCGCGCCGCGAGGACCAGGACCTGCGCCAGCAGTCGAGTTACGTCGAACGCGACGTGCTGGCGTTCCCGACCTGGCCCCACGAGATGATCCGCAACCTCGCGCTGACGAGTTTCTTCGTCGGCATGACCATCTTCCTCGCGGCGGCGCTCCCGCCGCACATCGGACCGCCGGCCGACTCGTCGTCGACGCCGGCGGTCATCCTGCCCGACTGGTACCTCTACTGGTCGTTCGGCCTGCTGAAACTCGGGCCGCTCAACCCAGAGATCAGCCTGCTGGGCGGGCAGAAGCTGATGGCCGACCGCACGTACGGCGTCATTGCCAACCTGGTCGTCGTCGGCTTCGTCGCCATCGTCCCCTTCCTCAACAAGGGGAGCGCGCGCCGTCCCGTCGAGCAGCCCTTCTGGGGCGCGATCGGCGTGAGCGGCGTCGTCTTCGCGTTCACCATCGCGGCGCTGTCGGTCAAGAACCTGATCTCGATGGACGCGCACCTGATCTTCGACCTGACGTTCGTCCTGCCGATCCTGTCCGCGTTCCTCGCGTACGCGGTCCTCCGGACGATGCGCGAAGGGTACATGTTCAACCTCAACCGCCGGTACTACCGGCTGCGGCCACCGAAGTAGATGGCCGACCAACCGTCCTCCGGTGACTCCCCGGACCGGGGCGCCGACGCCGGCGGGACGGACACTGCTGCCGACGATGCAGACGACCGAAGCGTCGTCGTACCGACGGCAGTCTACAAGCGCGTGACGGTTTTCTCGACGCTGATCGCGGTCGTCGCCGTGGTCGGTGGCTTTCTCGTGCTCGACGTCGCGACCGACCGAGCGACCGCGGAGCTGTCGGAGATCGACCCCCTGATCGCGCTGGCCGGTGTCGGACTGATCGTCTTCGGTGCGGTCACCTACGCGTTCTCGACGCGCTTCCGCGCCGAGGGAATGGGAAACGCTAAAGGCGAAACCGACGAACCTTGAAACAATGGCTGACGAATTCGCGAAGGGGTTGGCGATACTCTCCGGCGCGGGCATGGCGTGGCTGACCCTGGCCGGCTGGTATCGCACGCCGAGTTTCGAGGGTGACGGCGTCCAGCTCATCGCGCCGGTCGAACTCTCCGACCCCACCATCTACGACCAGATCGGCATCGCACTGATGGACGTGATGGCGTGGTTCGCCGTCATCGGCGTGCTGACGTTCTGGGTCCTCATCCCGGCCATCGAACAGGCCCGGACCGCCTACGCCGAGCGCTCGGACTAACGACTCCGGTTCTCGCGTTTTCTCGCCGAGTAGCGCCTGTTGTTTGCGATCGCGGAGTTGCTCGAAGGGATCGGTCGGTTACTGAACCGTGATCGGAAGCACTGCCGAGCAGTATCAGCCCTCGGTGCGTTCGATCACAGTTCGCGGAACCGCTACCGTAGCAGGAATTGCGGAGGGTTGAAAGCCCTCTGCACGCCCGCTGTCTCCGAAAATCGGAGATTTTCGGGATCGGGCGAGAGCGAAGCTCTCTCGAACCAAGGGACAAACCCTCGCGGCCGGGGTCCGCTTCGGATAGGGGTCGCTCAGGCGACTGAACTGCACGCGAACGGCCTCGCCCGTTCAGTCCGCCAGGAACCGCACCGCAACAGCGACTGCCCCGCACAGCACCGCAGCCGGCCACACACTCCCCCCCCTGCGGTCGCTCATCCACTGTCAGAGCGTTGCGCTGCCGGTGTTTTCACCCATGTTTTGCCGGTCAGGTTCCTGCGGAGAGCGTCGCGACCGAGGAAACTCGGTCGTGAAAAGATGGTCTTACAGGAACTGCCCGATGGGGCCGTAGAAGAACGTGACGTAGCCGACGTACAGCAGCGCGACGAGCGACGCGCCGATAGCGGCCTTGGGGCGCTCGACCTCGATCTCCCGACGGACTTCGACCTTCCGGGACTCGAACTCGAAGATGTCGGTCAGCAGGACGAAGATAGCGATCGTCGAGGCGACCATCCCGGCGTGGTGGTGGACGGTCATGTAGTAGAACGTCCCGAGGACGAGCGCGACGTTGGTGAGGATGTGGAACGGGTGGCGAGTGAGCGCGTCGGCGTCACCGCTTTCGGCCTGCGAGAGGTGGCGTCGATGCGCGAGCGCCCGTGCCGCGATGTTCAACACCACGAGACCGAGCAGCACCGCCTCGATGACGAGGATGCTCTCGGTGATGTGGCCACCGAGGGCGGCGTCGATCGGCCCGAACAGCTCGTATGCAACCATATCGGGAGATGTGTTCGTGGGCCATTAGAGTTTTTCCAATCCAGCGCGGCGCTCGGCGGGACGGAGACGCGCTAGGCCGTGTACGGCGACCGGCTCGCGGCGACCAGCGCGATCGAGAGCGTCCCGTCCGCCGTCACGCTGACGGGTTCGTCGGGATCGACCGGGCCGACGACCCGGTCGTCGGCGAGGAGGTGAACGGTCGTCTCGTCGCGCTCGACGGTCACCCGAACCTCCTCGGTCGGAACGATCCAGTGGTCGGTGTCCGTCTCGAACGGAGCGACGGGCACGACCGCCGCAGCGTCGGTGCGCGGCGAGAGGACCGGGCCACCCGCGGAACTCGCGTAGCCGCTCGATCCGGCGGGGGTCGCGAGGACGACGCCGTCGGCGCGGAAGCGTGCGACTCGGCGACCAGCGCTTTCGACGGAGTACTCGGATATCTGCGCCGGTTCGGCGCTGACGAGCATCACGTCGAGGACGGCGCTGGCCCGCGTGCTATCGGCGACGCTGACGTCGAGGACGGGATGGGCTGTCCGTTCGAATTTGTCAGCGAGAAGCGCTTCGACGGCCTCGTCGACGGCTTCCAGCGGGACGGACTCGACGCCGCGTCCGGCCGCGACCGGTAGGACGGGGATCGCGGGGGACGCGCGGGCGACTGCGAGGAGGGCAGATTCGCCGACGGCGACGACCACGTCGCTGTCGTCGACGACGTTCCGGGCGGGGCCGACCGCCGGCGTTCCGCCGGCGGCCTCCACCGCGGCGACGACCGCGTCGGTGTCGGCACCGACGACGCCGACGACCGGTCTGTTCGTCATCACCGGAGTGTAGCGAGGCCTCGGCAAAAAGGCACCGCACCGCGCGTCCGAGACGGTGAGCGACCGCGCCGTGCGCCGGTTCCGGGAATCATTCTCACCTGCGGGACCGACGTGGTTGGCGGATACCCGCGGGGTTCGGGTGGTGTCGTGTCGGGTTCGTTCCGGTGGATTCACTACGGACGGTCCCAAAGCCCCGGGTATGAGCGACCAGAGTGCGGACGTGTCACGTCGGGCCTTCCTGCGCGCTGGCGCAGGCGCCACAGCAGTCGCGGCGGGTACCGGCACCGCCGCCGCCCAGGAAGGGACCGAGGGCGAGGGCGAAGGCGGCGGTGGCGGAGGCGGTGGAAACGTCCGACCGGAGTGGCCGTCGTACCTCGACGACGCGAACGACGAGGGCTACGAGGACCTGCGCGGCGAGTCGGAGGTGACCGTCGAGGTCGGCGTCGGCTCGGGCGGGTTCGCGTTCGGGCCGACGAAGATCTGGGTCGACTCGGGGACGACGGTGAACTTCGAGTTCGTCGAAGCGGGCCACAACGTGAAACCGAACAGCCAGCCCGAGGGCGGCAGCCTCGACGGCACCGACGGCGGCGAGTTCGAGACCGTCTCCTCGGGAACGACCTACTCGGCGACGCTGGAGACCGGCGGGATGTTCACGTACTACTGCGGCCCCCACGAAGGCCAGGGCATGAAAGGCGGCATCGCCGTCGGCGGGGACGTCTCCACCGTCGAGGTTGACACGGGTGGCGGCGGTGGTGGCCGGCCCGAAGTACCCGACGCGGCGAAGTCCCTCGGCGTCGCCACCGGGTTCGGGATGGCGGCGACGCTCGGACTGGCGTACTTCTTCATCAAGTACGGCGGCGACTACGGCGAGTACGACGAGGCCTGAGACCGTCGAAACCGCCGAGCGGGTCCAGTTATCCGCGCCGCGACCGTCGAAAATCCGGTTCCGATCAGATCGCGTCCGGTCCTGTGTGGACCGTCAGTTCGACGTCGCGAGGTTCGCCTTCCACGTCAGCGACGATCCGTTCGACCACTCGAGTCGCTTCCTTTCGGATGAGCGGTTTGACCTTCTCGACGACGCGGGACAGCGAGATGAACCGCGGCAGGTCGATGCTACCGGCGTTGACCGAGTCGGAGTCGTATTCGATCCGCAGTGACACGCGAGAGGCGGTCTCGACCTCCGGCGGTCGCGGGTCGGAGACTTCCTCGACACTCCAGCGGCCGTCGGCGTCGATGTTCTTCGTGACTCGCCAGTCGAGCCGGCTCGGCGGATCGGTCGCGACGACCTCCGCGTGGGCCGTGTAGTTGAGCTTCCACCACGAGAAGTGCATGGCGTAGCGCGTACCGGGGGAGCCGTCGCCGTCGGCCCGGACTTCCTTCAGGTACTCGGAGTAGTCCGCGTACCGCGGGAAGTCGGCGATAAAGTCGTACATCTCCTCGGGTGCGACGTAGACGACCGTGCTGACCTCGACTTCGTCCACACGTCCCCTGCGGAGCGCTCGTACTAATAGTCTCGGCGCGCGTGGCCCGGCGGAGCGGTCAGTCCCGGGTGCTGCTGCGTTCGAATCCAAACGTCGGGTTGCCCGGTCGCTCTCTCAGTGGGTCGTCTCGACTTCGGTGTCGACGGTGTACGCGTCGGTGTCGTCGACCCCGTCGCCGAAGTCGTCCCCCTCGTCGGAGCGCTCCCGGAACGCGACGCCGAGGTAGCCACCGACTGCGCCGGTTCCCGCGACGACCGCCGCGGTGACGGCGAGTGCGAACACCATGATCCCGATGACGATCGCCGTGCCCAGCGCCTCGCCGCCGACGACCGTGCCGAAACTGATGATGCTGAAGACGAGGACGAGTCCCCCGAAGATCGGGATCGCGGCGATGAGCCCGGATACCGCCCCGACTTTCGCGCCGTCCATGCGCGTCCCCCGCTGCAGGTAGCCGGCGACGGCACCGCCGATGATCGTCGCGAAGGGGATCCACGACAGCAGTACCATCGCGACGGCGCCGATGAGCGCGTTCACCCAGAAGTCACCCTCGCGCTGTGCGACGAACGAATCCGTAGATTTCGTAGCCATAGTATCTATAGGTTCTCTCACACGATAAGCGTATGTGCTAAATCCGCCCGTATCGGGGTTTGAAATGGCGAATCGTGGGATGCGGCCGAACCGGACGACGGCGACAGACCTATAGGGACGAACGTGGACAGCCTACTCCATGAGCGACGATACAGACCACGAGTTCGGTGGGTTCGGCGGTCGACACGTGCCGGAACCGATGCAGGAACCGCTCGCGCAACTGGCCGACGCCTTCGAGACGGTCGTGCAGACGGAGGAGTTCCGCGACGAGTTCCGCGCAATCCTGGAGGAGTTCGCCGGGCGGCCGACGCCCATCTACCACGCCGAGAATCTCTCGGAGCGCTACGGCGCGGAGATCTACCTCAAGCGCGAGGACCTGCTTCACGGCGGCGCCCACAAGATCAACAACGCCGTCGGGCAGGCGCTGCTCGCGGAGAAGGCCGGCAAATCGCGGCTGATCGCCGAGACCGGCGCCGGCCAGCACGGCACGGCGACCGCGATGGTCGGCGCGCTGTTCGACCTTGACACGGAGATCTACATGGGTCGGAAAGACGTCCGGCGCCAGCAGATGAACGTCTTCCGGATGCGCCTGATGGGCGCGGAGGTCAACGAGGTGACCCGCGGTGGCGAGGGTCTGGCCGACGCCGTCGACGCGGCGCTGGAGGACTTCGTCGAGAACGTCGAGGACACCCACTACCTCGTCGGCTCCGTGGTGGGGCCGGACCCGTTCCCGCGGATGGTCCGCGAGTTCCAGTCGGTCATCGGCCGGGAGGCCCGCGAGCAGTTCCGCGAGCGGACGGGTGAACTCCCCGACGCCGCCGTGGCCTGCGTCGGCGGCGGGTCGAACGCCATCGGCCTGTTCCACGCGTTCCGCGACGACGACGTGGCGTTCTACGGCGGCGAGGGCGGCGGTGAGGGGAGCGACTCGGCCCGCCACGCCGCGCCGCTCGACGACGGCCACGAGGACGTGATCCACGGGATGAAGACCCGCGTCATCGACGACGACACGGAGGTCCACTCGGTGTCGGCCGGGCTGGACTACCCCGGCGTGGGCCCCGAACACGCGATGTTCCGGGAGATGGGGCGTGCGGAGTACCGCGCGATCACCGACGACGAAGCGCTGGAGGCCTTCCGCGCGCTGAGCGAGGAGGAGGGGATCATCCCGGCGCTGGAGACAGCCCACGGGCTGGCGATGGCCAAGCGCGTCGCCGAGGAGACCGACCACGAGACCATCCTCGTTAACCTCAGCGGCCGCGGCGACAAGGACATGGAGACCGCCGCCGAGCGGTTCGATCTCTCGTAGTCGGGACGAACGGTTCGACTGAGCCCCGTTTTCGGGCGGTCCAGCTAATTCAGTGAGTCACAGCTGGTCGACCAGTTCGCGGAGCCGCGCGACGCGCTCGTCGGTCGGCGGATGCGAGCGCGTCTCGACGTGGAACTCCTCACTATCTCCGCCATCGCCGTCCCCGTCGCCAGGGCTGTCGAACCCGTGGGGGAGCAGACAGAGGCCGCGGACCTCGTCGTAGGCGAGGCGCTTGTCCACGTTCGGGGCGCTCGCCGATTCCTCGTCGAGCGTCGCGAGCGCGTCGGCGAGGGCGACCGGGTCGCCGGTGAGGGCAGCGGCGCCGCCGTCTGCGGCGAACTCCCGGTAGTGGGAGAGTCGGCGGGCTGCGATGACGGCCGCGGTGGCCAGCGCACCGAGTGCGATGCCGCCGCCGACGACGACCGCCGCGAGGCCGACGACGAATCCGAAGGCGTATCCGGGATCGAAGGGGTTCGTCCCGGCCGCGATGGCGCCGACGACGTAGATCACGCCGAGCGCGGTCGCCCAGAGAATCCGGCTGCGGGCCCACGGCCCCAGCGAATCGAGCAGCGAGTGGCGGTCGCTCGTCAGCGCCGGGAGGAACGAGGCGAGGGTCATCACCGTCGCGTCGCGGTGCTGGAGGTGCGCGAGTTCGTGCGCGAGGACGGCGTCGAGGCGGTCGCCATCGAGCGTCGCGAGCAGGCCGGTACTGACCACGAGCGTCGGCCGCCCGGCGCCGCCGAGGGCGAAGCTGTTGGGCGTCTCGCTGTCGACGACGTAGCACTCCGGCGTCGGGACGTCCGCTTGCGCTGCCAGTCGGGTCACTCGACGGTCGAGGTCGAGATGTGAGTCCGCCGTCGCGGGCTCCGCGTCGACGGCGTCGAGGGTCTCGCTGCGGACGTATCGCAACTGCGCCCAGACGCAGGCGGTGACGAGAACCGCGGCCAGCGGGAGCCACCACAGCGTGGCCGCTACCGACGGGAGACCGACCGCGTCGACGGCGCGGCGTGCTGCCTCGTCGACCCACGGTGCGGCGAGATAGACGAGCACGCCGACGAACAGGGCGTTGGCGACGAGTACGGTGGCCAGCGCAGCCACCATCCTGACCGCCAGCCCGCGGTCGCTGCTGAGAGACACGTCGAATGCGTTCGCGGTGCCGTGGCAAAAACTGTCCGATCGATGGGACAGTTCGCGAAGGCAACAGTTTTGTCTCGAACAATCCAGTGTCCGGTGTGACGCGATCAGGGTACCGGACGGTGCTGGTGGCGCTGGGAGTCGCCGCGGTGGCGCTAGGGGGCGCCCTCTTCCCGGCGACGGGATTCGGGTCCGCACCCGCCTCCGAGACGGACCTCGTCGGTCCGGCCGGCTCTGCTCCGGGCGACGGACCGGCGGGTGATTCGACGCCGCGGTCCGGAGACGGGACGGTCGTCGCCGGTGAAGGAACTGCTCCCGACTCGAGCGAAACTGGTCCGGACGCCGGGCCGACCGACGCGAGCGAGACAGTGACGCTCGCACCGGACACGCCGGCGACGGAGGGGGCCACGTCGACGCCGACAGCTACCCCGAACGCTACCTCCAGCCCCACGCCGATACCGGACGGGACGCCGACGCCCGCTGGGGGCGGGATCGACTGGAACTCGATCGTGAGTGGGGCCGTGCTGTTGTTCGTCACGACGGTCGGCGTTCTGGTGTTCGGCCGAACTGTCCAGGCGCTTCTGGCCGCTCGCCGCGGTTCAGACGGGGGGTCTTCCGGATCCCCCGGCATTCTCGGCTGGCTCGGCGGATTGGGCGGCGCTTCGCCGACGAGCATCGCCGCCCGGATCCCGCAGTTCACGATGGTCGCGCTCGTCGGCGTTTCGACGGGGACGGCCCGGGTGCTGGGCACCGCCGGTTCGATCGCGGGTGAGGTCGCGGGTGGACTCGCGTTAGTCGCCGGCGCGGGGTCGCGATCGCTGACGAGCGGTCTCGGTCGGGGACTGACGGGGCTGTTCTCGCTGCCCAGCGGGCCGACGTTCTCGCTCGCGGGGCTGTTCTCCGGTGCGGGCGGCAGTCAGTCGACCAGTGGGTCGACCGACTCACCGTCCGCGGACGCTCGCTCGGTGACGGACGTCGATCCCGAGTCGGAGTCCGACGACGCCATCCGGTCCGTCGAGGAGGCCTGGGAAGCGTTCGCCGAGCCGCTTCCCGCGAGCAGGCCCGAGGCACGCACTCCGGCCGAGTTCGCGCGGCTGGGGATCGAACACGGGGACCCGTCCGAACCGGTCCGGCAGCTAACCCGGGTGTTCCGTGACGTGCGCTACGGGGGACAGCCGTCCTCGGACGAGCGAACGCGCTCGGCCATCGAGGCCGTCGGCGACATCCTCGCCGAACGGGGCCGGGAGGGTGACCGATGAGCGACCGCTCGACAGAGGATCCACCCGGCCCGGATCCGGGGCGGTTCGTCGCGACGTTCGGCGGAGACCACCGGTTCGCCCGCCACGTCGCGGGAGTCGTCGGTGCGCTCTCGTTCGTAGCTGCGGTGGCGATCGCCGCCGGCATCGGGGGCCCGCGGGTCGACGACGCGGTCGGCGCGCTGGCCGCTCCGGCGCGCCTGCTCGTCTACTTCTTTGCCCATCTGGCCGTCGCGCTCGGGCTCTGGTCGCTGTGGACGGCCCGGAGCGACAGCGAGGAAGCGGGGCCGACGACGCTGCCGGCACCCAGGGACGCGGACGAAATATCGGACAGGATCGTCGGTGGAAGCGTCGACGAGACGCTCCAGCGGCTCGCCGATCCGTCGGAGGGGATCAGACTGCGGGGACGCATCGGTGTCGAGCGGGAGATCCGGGAGCTGGCGATCGACGTTCTCCGGAACGAGTCCGACGCCGGGTTCGAAGACGTGGCGGTCGCGATCGACGAGGGGACCTGGACCGACGACCCGCGCGCCGCCGCGTACATCGGCGACGTGGAACTACCGGTGCGGCTCCGCGTGATCGACTGGGCCAGCGGCGATCCGTACCGGCGGCAGGTGGAGGCGACCGTGGCCGAACTCGCGGCCATCGCCGACGTCGAAACGGAGGTGGAGTCGCCGTGAGTAGCGAATTGAGTGTGGACGCTGACCGATCGGACGCGTGGGAGCGAAGCGGGACTGCCGCGGACGGCCCCGGCGACGAGCCCGTGGTGACCCAGACGACGACCGCCTCCGAGACGATCGGGACCGACGGCGAAGGTCGGTGGCTGGTCGGGCTCGCTCTCGCGCTGGTCGCGGGGAGCGCCGGCGTCGTCCTCTCGAATACGGGGGCGTTCCTCGCGGCGATCGTGGGGCTGGTCTACGCGGGCTACGTCTCGCTGACGGGGCCGCCCGAGGCGGCGCTGGTCGTCGAGCGGGTCGTCGCCCCGGTGGCGCCGAAACCCGGCGATCGAGTCTCGGTGACGGTCCGGGCCGAAAACGTCGGGTCGGCACCGATCGCGGACCTGCGACTGGCCGACGACCCGCCCGCCGGGCTGGAGGTGATCGACGGGGAGACTCGCAAGGCGGCCACGGTTGAAACCGGCGAGACGATGGAGCTGCACTACGACCTGCGGGTCACCCGAGGGAAACACGGGTTCGGCGACGTGGTCGCGGTCGCGCGCGGCGCGAGCGGCGTCGGCGTCCGGCGGACGGTCTACGACGCCGCCGAGACGCTCGTCTGCCACACACCGGTCGAATCCGTGGCGCTGACCGGGCAGACGGGGATCGGTGCGGGCCGCGTGCAGACCGACAGCGGCGGCGAGGGCGTCGAGTTCTACGCGACGCGGGAGTACGCCCGCGGCGACCCCGCGAGCCGCGTCGACTGGAACCGCTACGCGACGACGGGCGAACTCACGACCGTCACCTACCGGGAGTCCAGGGCGGCGACCGTGATGGCCGTCGTCGACGGCCGCTTCGTCCGCCGGCGCGCACCCGGGGACCCTACCCCACGCGAACTCTGCAGTTATGCCGCGGTCCGGATCGCTGACGCCGTGCTGGACGAGCAGAACCTCGTCGGCGCGTCGGTGTTCGACCACCGACGGTCGATAGAGTTCGCGACGCTCGGGACGGTTGCGCCCGACCGCGGAACGGAGCAGTCGCTGCGGATCCGGTCGCTGCTGGAACGCGAACTCGGCGTCGAGGTCGACGACCTGCACGTCTCCGCCCGTCACGGGGCAGAGTCGGGATCCGGGGCCGAAGCTGATGACGAACAGCGCACCGCGACCGGCCCCGGGTCGGAGAGCGCCACTCGGGGCAGCAACAGCCTCCTCGATCGACTCCCGGAGGGCGCACAGGTGGTCTTCGTCACGCCGCTGCTCGACGACGTGGCGGTCCGTGCGGTCGACGAACTGGTGGCCCGCGAGCATGCGACGACCGTCGTCAGCCCCGACGTGACCGACGGGTCGACGCCGGGCGGCGCGGTCGAGCGGGTTCTCCGCTCGGAACGGCTCGGCTCCGTCACCGGGACGAAGCGAGTGCGAGTCGTCGACTGGTCGCCGGACGAACCGCTGCAGGCGGCTGTCGACCGCGCGAGCGCGAGGTGGGACGCATGACCGAGCGCGCTCGACAGAGCGGCGTCGTCTCCATGCGTGCGGCGCTCGCGGTCACGGTCGGGCTGGCCGCGCTGGTCGCCGTCGGGATCGACGCGGTGCCAGCGGCTGGTGCAGGCATCGCCGGCGCGCTGGCGGCTGGCTGGGGCAGCGGCGCGGTCGCGGGCGAGCGCAAGCGACGGGTCGCGGCCGGGAGCGTGGCGCTGGTGCTCGGGAGCGTCGCACTCCTCGCCGGCACCGTACTGGTGGCTCAGACGGACGGCGCAGCATACGTCGTCGTTCTCGTCGGGACGACCGTCGCCGCAGTCGCGGCGTCGGACGGGTTCGACGCCGAGGTGATATCGGAGCTGTACCGCACGGTCTCGGAATCGGGATTCGTGACGGTCGTGAGCTGCATCGGGTTCGGACTCGCGGCGTTCCTGTTCGGGACCGGCTTCGCTGCGGCACTCCTCCGAAGGGCACTGTCGCTATCCACGTACTCCGCGCTGGTGGCACTGTGGTGGCTACAGGTGGAGGTGCTCTGCGTCGGGCTGCTCGCCGAGCGGGCGGCGCGGGTCGTCGGTAGGTGGGCGCCGACCGACGCCGCGCTCGACCAGGGGCTCGCGGCGCAGTTCAGGTTCCAGCTCTCGGACGTACCGCGCTGGTACCTCGTCGCACTGGCCGTGCAGTTCGTCTTCGCGACGCTCGCGCCGGACGCACTCGCTCCGTTCCTGGCCGCGCGCCCGGAAGCCGCGCGAGCCGTGGAGATACTGCTCCTCTCCGGGGCCACACAGATCGGGATCGCCGCTGTGGCGGCCGCGCTCGCTGCCGTCTCGCTGTGTTCGTCCATCCAGCGGGCCGTCGTCTTCTGGACGGGAACGTCGCCCGGGTACACGCTGGCGTTCGCGGCCGGCGGTCTCGCCGGGGCCGTCGGTGCCTTGGCCGTCGGCGTCCTCGCCGTAGTCGGACTGGCTGCTGACGGGCTAGCCGTGGTCGGTTCGGGAACGAACTTCGCCGCGTTCGGCCCGGCCCTCCAGGCGCTGGTCGGCGTGTTCGTCTCGCTCCTCGCGACGGCCGCGCTGATACTCGGCGCCCACGTCCTCGTCGACGGCGCGGACCCCGCGGGAGGTGGGTTCAGCGTGAGCGCGGTAGCGCTGCTCGCGGGCACCCTGTTGCTCTCGAACGACCTCCCCGCCGTCGCGGTCGTGGTCGGCGCGGCGGTCTGCCTGTTCGTGTGGGACGTGGGCGTTCACGCGGTCGGCCTCGACCGGGACCTCGGGGGTGTCAGGCCGTCGACCCGGACCGAAGTCGTCCACGCGACCGCCGCGGGGAGCGCCCTGTTCGGTGGCGTCGTGGTCGCGACCGCCGTCGGCTACTTCGCCGTGCCGCTCCGTATACCCGACGACCGGGCGATGGTCGCGCTCGTCCTCGTCCTGTGTTCGTTCGTCGCGTTCGCGTTCGCCGTCCGGCGGTGAAGATATCGATCAATCGTCCACCGTTCCGGATTGAAACGTCGTATTGCGGACCTTGAGGCGCCGTATTGCGGCCCTTGGACGGGTCCAACGGGTAGCCCCGACCGTCAACGAACGGAACACTCATTAGGACGCTCCCGACCAGTATCGAACGGGTGTCAGAGGCAATCCCTATCGGATCGAACACCCGTCTCCCCCCTCTCGGTCCCCGATTCTCTCGAACGCGTCCACGGTGAGCCCCGCGTCCGCCGCTCTCTATCGTTCCGTCCGTGTCGAGCCGTCTCTTATAAGTCACGCGGGGGCTAACGTGCGAGCGATGCTGGACGGCGTCAACGTCGCGCTCGGTGTCACCGGTTCGATCGCGGCCGTGAAGACAGTGGAGCTCGCCCACGAACTGCGACGCCGCGGCGCGAGCGTCAGGGCCGTCACCACGGGCGCCGCGGAAGGGATCGTCCACCCGTGGGCGCTGGAGTTCGCCACCGACGAGCCCGTGGTAACGGAGATCACCGGCGCCGTCGAACACGTCGAACTCTGCGGCCGCGAGGGGTGGGCCGACGTGTTCCTGATCGCGCCCGCGACCGCCAACACCGTCGGGAAGATCGCCGCCGCCGTCGACGACACGCCGGTTACCACCTGTGCGACGACGGCGCTCGGCGCGGGCGTCCCGGTCGTCGTCGCCCCGGCGATGCACGAACCGATGTACGACCACCCCGGCGTGCTGGAGGCCATCGACCGCGTCGAGTCGTGGGGCGTCGAGTTCGTCGACCCGCGCGTCGAGGAAGGGAAGGCGAAGATCGCCACCGAGGACGCCATCGCGCTGGCGACCGCTCGCGCGGCGACGCCGGACCCGCTCTCCGGCCGTCACGTCGTCGTCACCAGCGGCGCGACGACCGAGTCGATCGATCCCATCCGGACGCTCTCGAACCGCGCTTCGGGCAAGACCGGTCGCGCCGTCGCGCGGGCGTGCTACGTCCGTGGCGCGGACGTGACGCTCGTCTACGACGGGGAAGACGTTCCGTACGCGACCGTCGAGTCCGTCGAGTCGGCGGCGGAGATGTGCGAGGCGACGCTCGATGCCGTCGCCGACGCCGACGCGCTCGTCTCGGCGGCAGCCATCTCCGATTACACCGTCGAGCGCCGCCCCTCGAAGATCCGTTCGGGACAGGAGTCGCTGACGCTCGAACTCGAACCGACGCCGAAACTCGTCGATTCCGTCCGCGAGGCCCGCCCGGACCTCCCCATCGTCGGGTTCAAGGCCGAAACTGACGGCGACGACGAGGACGTCGTCGCGGCCGCCCAAAACCTGCTCGACCGTGCCGAGATGGCCTTCGTCGTCGGCAACGACGCCAGCGTGATGGCCGCCGACGAGACGCGTGCGCTGATCGTCCGCGCCGACGACGTGAGCGAGTACGAGGGCGAGAAGGCGGGACTCGGCGCTCGAATCGCGGACGAACTCGTCGACGAACTCTGAGCGGCGTCGCCGGTTCTCCGTCCTGTGGGGTTCTCGGCGTCGTCCCCGTGTGCTATCCGTCCCTCTCGTTCGCTCGACTTCCCACACCGCCGAGGGCAGGTTGGAGCGTCGTCGAGAGGTCGGTCGACTGGGCGACTCTGAGTGCTGCGAGACCCACCAGCAGTGCGTTCCCCCAGAGGCCGGGCTGAAAGAGCAGGTACGCGGGCCGGAGCGCCTCGAAGGCGGGGATCGCGTCGGGCACGTTGTGGACTACGAACTTCAACCCGTAGGCGTGGAGGTGCACGAGCAGGAGGCCGACCGCCACGAGCTCGGGGTAGCCGTCGCGTTCGAGCTCGACGGCCAGCAGCACCACCGCGACCGGGAGCAGGGCGACGAAGTAGTACGCGTAGGTCTGGGGCGTAAACAGCGGGACGGCGGCGACGCCAAGCGCGAAGACGCTCCGCCGAGCGCGGGCCGGTGCGAGCACGGCCAGCCCAGCGATCGCGAGACAGGCGACGGCGCGGATCACCTGCGCGCCGGGCAGCCACGCGAGCGGCTTGAAGTACGGCGGGAGCCAGAGCGTCGGCGACCGCGCGCCGCCGCTGCCCTTCTGGACGCCCCACTGGAGCACCTCCAGATAGGTCCGGTAGGACCCGACGTCGAAAAACCGGATCGACAGCCACAGGACCGGAATCGTCGTCAGGAGCGCGCCCGCCATGCGTCGCCGGTCGTGCAGGAGGTGCGCGCCGACGGGGGCGTAGGCGAACTTGACGATGCCGACGACTGCCGTCGCGGCGCCGCTCGCGAGCGCCAGCCACGACTCGAACAGGGACGCGTCTGCGGGATCCGCCGCGCGGCGCCCGTCCCAGATCATCGCAGCGCCCGCGAACGAGAGGAGTCCGCCCATGAACAGGGCGGTCTGCCCGAGCTTCGCGGCCAGCAGTACCGGCTGGAAGCCCGCGACGAGCCACGCGAGGCCGAGTCGCTCGAACCAGCGGAGGTCGTAGCCGAGCGCGGCGATCAGCGCCTGCAGTCCGGCCCACAGGAGCAGGGCCGTCGAGAGGACCCACGCGATCGCGGCGGGGCGGAACTCCAGCAGGGTAGCGAACGGCCAGAACAGCAGGACGACCACGGGCGGATAGAGGTAGCTTCCCCAGAAACCGCCGTCGTCGGTGCGGCGGTAGAGGGACTCGCCGGACTGCCAGCGCTCGACGGCCGCGTTGTACGCGCCGAAGTCCCCGAACCGGAAGGTCGAGGCGAACTCGAAGTTCGCACGCAGCCACCAGTCGACGAAGGGGTAGGCGGCCAGCGCGACGAGGAGGGCGACGACGGTGCAGACCAGCGCCGGCCGCTCGCGCCGGCGCGCCCACAGCCGTCCCAGCAGTGACATAATCGCCGATACTGTCGACCGGTATGAATGTCTTCCGTCCCATCAAAGAGACGTTTGAGCCAACGATCGCGGGACCGCGACGGGACTGGGAGCCGTCGACGGCCGGCAGCGGGGACCGGGACTGGTGGCCCGTCAGGGCTCGGCGACGACGACCAGCCGGGTCGACTCCCGCTTCAGCGGTTCACCGTCGAGGTCGGCGTACAGCGACACGTCGGTGAAGCCGGCTTCGCGACAGTTCGCCGCCAGCTCCACCGGCGCGTACAGCCGCACGTCGTAGACCATCTCCCCCTCGTAGTCGTACCCGTCGGCCGTCTCCGTGAACACGCGACGGGTCGTCTCCATCCGCGCGGTCTCGGGGTCGTACTCGGCCGACTCGACGACGAAGGCCTCGGCGTCGTCGGGGACGGCCGCCGCGCGGAAGTCGGCGAGGACGCCCTCGCGGTTGACGAGTTCGAGGACGAGGGCGCCGTCGTCCGCCGTCCGGTCGTACATCCCCCGCAGGACTTCGCGGTTGGTCGCGTCGTCGTAGTACCCGAACGACGTCCAGAGGTTGTAGACGAGGTCATATCGACCGGCTCGCTCGGAGAGGTCTCGCATGTCCGCTCGGTCGACGGTAACTCGGTCGCCGACGCCGCGCTCGGCGATACGCTCCCGGGCGCGCTCGAGGTAACTCTCGGAGATGTCGATACCGCGAACGTCGACGCCGCGCTCGCCGAGTTCGACCGCGTGACGGCCGATGCCGCAGGCTACGTCGAGGGCCGTCTCGGGGTCGATCCCGTGGTCGGCCAGCAGCCCGAGCAGGTCGTCGGTCTCCGACGCGGCGTCGTCGACCCGTCGTTCGAGGTGGGGCCGGAAGATCTCCGACTGCTCGCGGTAGGCGACCTCGGTCCAGTGGGTCATACCGGCGCGACGACGCCCGGTGGCAAAAACGACGCGGTGGTGTGTGACGGAGTGACGGCCGAATAGTCAGTCGTCTTCGGCGTCGTCTCGCATCGGGACGGTTCCGGGCCAGTCGCCGCTCTCCAGGAAGGGGACGCCCATCTTCTGGGCGGCCCGCGAGATGACGTGTGCACCGGTCGGCGCCGTGAAAAAGAGGAAGACGATGGTCACGAGCGCGGCCAGTCCGTCACCGACGGGACCGTAGTAGACGGTGGTGGCCAGCAGGATGGACGAGCTACCGAGCGTGGCGGCCTTGCTCGTCGCGTGCATCCGGTTGTACACGTTCGGAAGTCGCAGGAGTCCCACCGTCCCGACGAGGAGGAAGAAACTCCCGACGACGACGAGCGCGGTCACGACGACTGCCTGAACTGTGGAGATCATTCGATGATGTCACCCTCTGTGATGAAGCGCGCGACGGCGATGGTGCTGATGAACCCGATGATCGCGAGGACGAGGCTCACGGTGACGAACAGTCCCTCGCCGGTCTGGAGCGCGAACAACGCGGCGATGGCGACGACGTTCGTCCCGATAGTGTCCAGCCCCACGACGCGGTCCGGGACGGTCGGGCCGTTGATGACCCGATAGCCCGCCAGCAGGGTCACGACGGTAGCCAGCATTAGTCCGCCAAGAATAGCCGTCTCGAGGAACGCCGGAAGCTCACTCGCCATCGGTCTCACCTCCCGCGTCGGCCACCGGTTCGGCGGTCTCGCCCTCGTGGTCGGCCGCGGCGCGGCGGTCCGGGTCCGGGACCGGGTCGCCGGGGTCGCGCTCCTCGTCGAAGATGCGCAGGGCGTAGTCCTCCCACGTCCGGATCGGGTTCGTGACGGACTCGTGGTCCCGGCTGTCGATCGCGTGGACGTACAGGGAGTTGCGCTCGGCGTCGTAGTCCATCGTCAGCGTCCCCGGCGTCAGCGTGATGCTGTTCGCGATGGTGGTGATGGCCAGATCTGTCTCGACGCGCAGCGGCACCTCGATCACGTCGGGTTCGATGGGCATCGACGGCGCGAGCACGCGGTACGCCACGTCGACGTTTGCCGTCAGGAGTTCCCACAGGAAGGTCACGAGATAGGCGCCTACGTAGGGGAGACCGCCAATGCGTGCGCCGACCGCCAGGTTTGGCCGGTAGAATCGCCGGAAGGCGAACGCGATCGGGAGCCCGACTGCGAGTCCGATGAGGAACTCGCCGACGACGACATCGGGTGTAACGCCGCGGACGAACAGCCAGACGACCGCCAGTCCGGTGCCGACGCCGATCCAGCGCTTCATCGCGCCACCTCCCGGCACCCGCGAGCGGAGCGCGGTCGGTCACTCATGGGCGACCACCTCCGGGTCCACGGCGTCGACGTACGCGTCGGTGTCGAGCGCCGCCTGCGCTGCGGACTCGGCAAAGCCGTAGACCGGGTCGAAGCCGATACCGACGGCGACGACTACCAGCGCGAGTACGGCGACCACGGCGACGAGGACAGTCGACTGCGAGCCGTGCTCGACCGACGGCGTGACTTCGCCCCAGAATCCCCGCGTCCAGGCCCGCGAGAGGTAGGCGATGGTGAATATCGCCCCCACGAGCGCGCCGGCCAGCGCCAGCCCCGCTCCGGGCGCGTCCGCCGCGAGGGCGCTCGCGCCCGTGTCGAACACCAGTAGCTTGCCGAAAAAGCCCGACAGCGGCGGGATTCCGACGAGCGCCAGCGACCCGAGGAAAAACGACCCCGCGAGGACCGGGAACCGGGTCGTGATCCCTCCGAGGCGGTCGAATTCGGTGGTTCCGGTCGCGTCGTAGACGGCGCCGCTGACGAGGAACAGCAGCGACTTCGCGACGGCGTGGTTGAGCGAGTAGATCAGCGCGGCGACGACGCCGAGCGTCCGTATCGCCGGGTCGGGGACGGTCGCGACGACCGCCAGCGGCAGGACGATGAAGCCGACCTGACCGATGCTGGAGTAGGCGAAGACGTCGTCCAGGTTGTCGCGGCTGACGGCGCCGACCCCGCCGACGAGCATGCTCGCCAGCGCCATCGCGAACAGAACGGGCCCGAAGAAGGCGAGGAACGACTCGCCCGAGAGCCCGGGCAGTCCGAGGCCGCCCTCGACCGCGCCGGCGGCGAAGACGGTGAAGTACAGGCGGACGATGGCGTAGATTCCGACCTTCTTGGTGACGCCGGCGAGGAACGCGGAGATGGGCGCCGGGGCGGCGCGGTAGGCGGGCGGGACCCAGAACTGGAAGGGGACGATCCCCGCCTTCAGCGCGAAGACGACCAGCAGGATGGCCGACAGCCCGAGGACCGGCGCGGGGTCGATCCCGAACTCGGCCGGCGCGGCCAGCCGTCTGGCGATGTCGGCCATGTTGAGCGTCCCGGTAGTCGCGTAGAGACCGCCGATACTGACGAGCATCAGGGCACTGCCGAAGAGGTTGAGGACGGTGTACTGCAGCGCAGCGGCGGTGTGGCGCGGTCCGCTGTAGAAGACGACGAAGACGTAACTCGGCATGAGCATCACTTCGAACCAGACGAAGAGGTTGAACACGTCGCCGGTGAGGAAGGAGCCGGACACCCCCAGCAGCATGAAGTGGAACAGGGGGTGATAGGAGACGCGCTGGCCCTGGTCGTCCACGTAGACGACCGAGTACACCAGCAGCGCGACCGTCACGAGCGCCGCCATCGAGAGCATGAACACCGCGAGGGCGTCTGCGACGAGGGTGATGCCGAACGGCGCCGGCCAGGCCGACAGCTGGTAGGTCAGCGTCCCGCCGGACAGGATGCGGTCGGCGAGGACGGTGACCCCGACGGCGTAGGCGCCGATGCCCAGCAGGCTGAGTGCGCGCTGGAGGCGGTCGTGGCGCCGGGTCGCCAGCGTCGCGACGGCGGTGACCAGCGCGGCGAGCATCGGCGCGATGACGACGTGGGTGGTCGACACCGCGAGGTCGACGCTCATTCGACGGTCACCTCCCCGAGGTCGAGCGTGCCGTGCTCCTCGTAGAGCCGGTAGGTCAACACCAGCGCGAAGGCGGTCGTCCCGAAGCCGATGACGATGGCGGTCAGCACCAGCGCCTGGACGAGCGGGTCGGTCACGCACCCTGCACCGGCGTCGGGCACCGAACAGGCGACCGGATGCTCGCCGCCGTGCCCGAGGATCGGCGACTGCCCCGTCAGTCCGCCCATCGTCACGAGGTAGACGTTCGCGGCCTGGCTGATGATCGTGACGCCCCAGACGACCCGGACCACGTCACGCCGGAGGATCAGGAAAGTCCCCAGCGCGAACAGCAGTCCGAGGACCGCCGCGAGGATCACCTGGGTCATTCCGCGCCCACCTCCGCGAGGATCGTCAGCAGCGCCCCGACGACGACGGCGTAGACGCCGAGGTCGAACACGAGCGCCGAGGCGACTTCGAGTTCGCCGTACACCGGGAGGTGTTCGAGGAACGCGACCGCCTGCGTCAGGAACGGATAGCCAAGTGCCATCGCGGCGACGCCGCTCCCGGCGGCGACGGCGAGGCCGAGCGCGAAGACCTGACCGTACTCGCGGACGATCCCCGACTCGGTCTCGTAGCGGACGGCGGCGGTTCGGTCGAGCAGTTCGGTCTCGAGGTAGTCGAGCCCGTAGATGATGTAGACGAGCGCGAACGCCGTCACCGTGAGAACGCCGGCGATGAAGCCGCCGCCGGGGAGGTTGTGACCCTGCAACAGCAGCGCGATGGCTGTCACGAGTATCATCGGGACGACCAGTCGCGTCACGGTACGGGCGATGACCGTCGGTTCCCTGTCGAGTGTCACTGGTATTCACCTCGTTCGCGCATCGCGATCAGCGTGATGACCGACAGCGCGGCCATCGCGACGACCGATATCTCCCCCATCGTGTCGAACGCCCGGAAGTCGACGAGGATGACGTTGACGATGTTTCCGCCACCGCCTCCGTCGACGAAGACCGGACCGTGTTCGGCCGGGACGCCGCCGTTCTCGACGAAGTACTGGGCGATCATATCGTCGGGCGTCCCCGCCGTCGAGAGCAACACCGTCACTGCGACGGTGAGTCCCACCGCACCCGCGACGACGGCGTCCCGGGCCGCCCGGACCCTGTCTATCGTCCCGTAGAACGCCGGCAGCTTGTCGAGCACCAGCAGGAAGATGACGAGCACGAGCGTCTCGATGACCAGCTGGGTCAGCGCCAGGTCCGGAGCGCTCCCGAGGATGTAGAAGATAGCGACCATGAACCCGAGGATCGAGAGGGTCAACACCCCGGAGATGTGTGAGGGCGCGGCCGTGACGGCGAGGGCGCCGATCACCGCCACGCCGAGGACGACGACCAGCGCCGGTTCGAGACCGGCGTACGTGATCGAGGGGAGCGCGACGCCCGCGGCCGCGTACGCACCCAGCGCGAGGCCCGCGAGCGCGAGCGAGAGCGCGAGCGCGTACGTGCGGAGATGACCCGTCTGGATCAGGTCGATGGCCGACGAGCGGTCGAGCCCTTCGGTGACGCCGTCGTAGTACCAGTTCGGCCGGAGCGGGTCGACGCTCCGGACGGCGCGGACGCCGTCGCGGATACGGCCGAAGAAGGGGTAGGCGACCGCACCGATACCGATCGTCGCGGCGCTCATGATCACCCACGGGTGCACCTCGGTTGGGAGGTAGTAGGCGAACTCGCCGTGTTCGCCGCCGCCGTGGCCGAGCGAACTCGCCATGACCGCGCCGACGAAGTCCTCGACCGGTGTGAGGTGGACGCCGAACGTTCCGGTCACGCCCCCGAGGCCGACAACGAGCGCGAGCGTGCCGAGGACGGCCGCCGGTAGCCACATCGCCACCGGCGGGGAGTGGACTTCGCCGAGAGCGTCGGGCTTGTCGCCGAAGAACAGCATCACGAAGCGGATCGAGTACAGGAAGGTGAACACGCTGCCGAGGACCGCGACGACGGGCAGTGCCCACCACAGGACCGAGCCGCCGTCCGCGACGAAGTGGTGGGCTGTCTCATAGACGGCGTGGAAGAGGAACTCCTTTGAGTAGAAGCCGTTGAACGGCGGGACACCGGCCATTCCGAGCGCGGCGACCACGGTGACGCCCGCGGTTATCGGGAGGTCAGCTGCGAGGCCGCCGAGTTCGTCGATGGCCCGCGTGCCCGCTTCGTGGGCGACGATGCCGGCGACGAGGAACAGCGCGGCCTTGAACAGCGCGTGGTTGAGGATGTGGAAGGCGCCGGTCTCTGCGCCGAGGTAGCCCGACATGCCGTAGCCGGCGACGATGAGCCCCAGATGGGAGGCCGTCGAGTACGCCAGCAGTTCCTTGATGTCGCTGGCGCCGACGGCGAGGACGGCGGTGACGGTCATCGTCGCGAGTCCCAGCACCCCGAAGACGAGCGTCCACTCGTCGGTCAACAGAAGCGGGCGGAACCGGCCGACGAGGTAGACGCCGGCCTTGACCATCGTCGCCGAGTGGAGGAACGCCGAGACGGGGGTCGGGGCTTCCATGGCGTTCGGGAGCCAGATGTGGAATGGGATCTGCGCGGACTTGGTCGCCGCACCGACCCCGACGAGCAGGAGGACGGGAACGAACAGTCCCTGCGCACGCAGGGCGTCGACCATCGGTTCCGCTGCTTCGAGGATGGAGCCGTGGCCGGCGAGCCGGAACGCCGAGTCGACCCCGGGGACGTCCGCGGCGACGACGGCCAGCAGGAGGAAGCCGACGAGCATGAACAGGCCGCCGGCCACCGTGATGAGCATCGACTTGCGGGCGGCGTACTGGGAGGCGTCGGCGTCCTGGTAGTGGCCGATGAGCAGGAACGAGGAGACGCTCGTCAGCTCCCAGAAGACGAACAGCGCGATGAGGTCGGCGGCGAAGGCGACGCCGAGCATCGAGCCCATGAACGCAAGCAGCGTCGCGTAGTATTTCGCCTGGCCCGGCTCGCCGTGCATGTACCCACCCGAGTAGGTGAACACGAGCACGCCGACGCCGCTGGCCAGCGTCCCGATCAGCAGTGAGAGCCCGTCGACGTAGAACGCGAGCGAGACGCCGTAGTTCGGGATCCACGGGACGACGAACGTGGTGCCGTGCGTCCCGACGGCGTCCGCGAGGAACGCGATCAGCCCGAGACAGGCCGCGGCGACGGCGGCAGCGAAGTAAGCCGTCCGCTCGCCGAGGACGCGATGGATCAGCGGTGCCAGCACCGCTCCGAGAAAGGGAAGTGCCACCACGGCGAGCACTACGAACCGGTCCGGTTGCACACCCGTTTCTGATTCGAGACGGGACTTAACACTTCTCGTCTCCGTCGACCGTCCACCGCCGAGCGCACCGAATTCTGTCGGCAGACCCTTCTACCTCGTCCCGCTACTGGCACGATTCAGGCCGGGCGACACTGCGTAGAATCAAATTTGGAATCGGGCAGGAAGGCTTGAATTTACGTTTTTGATAATACGGCAGTGAGGCTTATGTATGGGGCTGGGTGACCCACAGATGACACGCACCGATCGCCGTCCGCGCTGGGGGTCGCCCCGGTCGATGGCGAGAGAAGGGGTTCGGCCCCGCGCATCGGGCGTGACGACACAACAATGAAACTCAACCAACTCTTCGCGGACGACGACGCGGTGTCGCCGGTTATCGGCGTCATCCTGATGGTCGCGATCACGGTCATCCTCGCGGCCGTCATCGCGACGTTCGTCCTCGGTCTCGGCGACCAGGTGAGCAGCACAGCCCCCCAGGCATCCTTCAGTTTCGAATGGAACGGTGAGGCGGGTGGCACGGCCCCGCTCGAGATCACTCACGATGGCGGTGAGACGATTCAGGCACAGAACCTCTACATTCGCGGTTCCCCTGGTTCGGGCGGCGCTAGCTTAGGTCAAAGCTGGGATAGTTATAATACCGCAGGTGGCGGCTCCTCAATTGGCGCGACTTCAGACGTTCAGGCAGGTATGGCTATCGAGATCGCCGACGTGGGCTCCGACGGCGACGCCCGCGTAGTCTGGCAGAGTACAGCCGGCGACAGCTCCTCGACGCTGAAGGAGTGGACCGGCCCGACGGCCTAACCGGCTCGGCATATCTCACGCGTTCGTTTGGCGGTCGACGCGGACCGCCTGCCGACCGTTTTATTCCATCTTTGATATCGATATCCAAAATCACCGATCTCGGGTTTGATATTGTCGTCCCTATCCGCGGGCGTCTCCGTGAATGCGATGGGGCCAGCATCGTGGCCATGCGGTGGCCAGCGCGAGTCGTTCATCCCGAAACTGTCTTAGCGGATGAGCAATCTAACTCACAGCATCCGAACGGGCGGCCGGGGTTCCGTCCGGGAGAACGGGTCCGACACTATGAGTAATCAACGGAGACGACTACCGACGCGCGGGGAGGGAGAGCTGTCGAAGGGCGAGATATTCGACGTCTTGCAGAACCAGCGGCGCCGATACGTCCTCGAATATCTCAAGCGGTTCGACGAACCGGTCGAGCTGAGCGACCTCGCGAGGCAGGTCGCCGCCTGGGAGTACCAGACGCCAGTCGAGGAGGTGACGAACGACCAGAAAAAGCGGGTGTACACGACGCTCCAGCAGACCCATCTCGGCAAGATGGAAGACGCTGGCATCGTCGAATACGATACCGACCAGAACCTCGTGCGGCGGACGCCGTACACGGAGGAACTGACCGTCTATCTGGAGATCGTCCCCGGGTCGGAGTTCCCCTGGCGGGAGTTTTATCTCTCGCTCGGGTCCGTCAGTTGCGCCGTCGTCGCGGCGCTGTGGACGGATCTGTTCCCGCTTACGTTACTCACACCGCTCGAGTGGGCGACCGTCATCGCCGCGACATTTACTGTCGCCGCCGCGTACCATACCTACAGCGGCGCGGACATGCGGCTCGGCGACGAGGGGTACGCCCCCGACCAGTTCAAGCGATAGGAACACGATGGCCGATTCCAGTTCCCGTACGCGCCTGTCGTCCGCTTTTGCTCGATTGCTGCCAACGGCTTTATGCCGATCGGGAGCGGTGACTCGCCAATGAACCGGTCGCGGGTGCTTGTCTACGCCACTGCCGCAGTGATTCTGTGCGTTACGCTGCTGTCGGGGCCGGCGATCGGGCTCGTCGATCTGACGACGCCCCGGTACGATATGGCCGGGATCGGCGAGGGCAACGCGACGGTCGACCGCGTCGATGCCCCGGCGTCGGTCTCTATCGAGCGCGAGTACCAGTCCGAGACGTTCTACCTCGACGTTCCCGACGCTCGCATCCGCTTCTCGTCGATATCGGGGAAGCCGACGGTCGCGTACGGGCTGGAGATCCCGGCGTTCAACTACTCGCGATCGACGACGCACTTCCTGAGCGGCGACCGGACGGGGTGGGTCTCGGTCTCACTGCAAACCGATACGTTCTCCGAAGGAGTCACGCCCGGGGAAGCGTACGCGGGAGAGTTATCCCTCGTGATGCGAACGAGTGAGGGGAAATCCGTCCTCTACAACGAGTCGGTTGCCGTGGAGGTGACCGGATGAGCACCGACAGCGGACGGTCGTTCGACCTCGAGCGTTCTCGAGAGCAGGCGGCAGAACTCTCCGACGCGCTCGTCAGGATCGCGGTCGGCGATCGTCTCGGCCTCGTCGTCTTCCTCGGAACGCTAGCCGTGTTCGGACTCACCTGGCGGTTCGGCTTTTTCATCACGGACAACTACACGCCCGCCAACGCACTCGCGGCGCTCGCAGATGGCAGTTTAGTCGTCGACGAGGCGCTCTACGGGTCGCTCGAGGCGCCGGGGATGCAGATCCACGATGGGCGAGTTTACGGTCGCAACTACGGGCAGGTCGCGTTCGCCGTTCCGTTCCTCTGGGCGCTCCGGGCGACGTTGACCGTCGCCGATTTCGGTCTCGTCTTCGCGTCGCTCTGGTCGCTACTCGTCCTCACGCTCGCCGTCCAGATCGGGCGGATCCTCGACCGATCGGCACTCATGGCAGCCGTCGGCTCGGCGGTGGCGCTCCCGGCGTTCGTTCTCAACGCGCACTTCGCCGAACCGCTCACGACGAGCCTGGCTGCGCTCGCAGCGCTCCAGCTCAGCGCGCTGGTCGCGACGGCGTTCGCGGCGAGCACGGCCTACAGGCTGTTCGTCCGGATGCACGGTCGTCGAATGGGTGTCGTAGCGGGCGCGGCGGTCGTCCTCGCGACACCGGTCGGGTTCTGGGCGACAATCCCCAAACGGCACGGGTACGTCGTCGCCCTCCTGATCGGGGTCGTCTACGCCTTCTATCGGAGTCGGACGGAACCGACCGGCGATTCGTTCCTCTCGCCGACAGGGTTCCGCGGCCTCGCGTACGCGCTGGTCGGATTGGTGACCTGGATCCACGCTGGCGAGGGGTTCGTCGCGTTCCTGGCGCTCGCCGCCGTCGACCTGCCGACCGCACGGTCGAACGACCGACGGACGCTCGCGGTCGTGGCGGGAGCGTTTTTCGTCTCGTTGGTCCCCTTCTTCCTGACGAACGCGCTCATCTCCGGCGACCCGGTTCGTCCGCCGCGAATGCTCGACCAGTTCGGCGAGTTCGCCGACGATTCGGCGTTCGGCTCTGGGTCGGGTTCGGGATCCGGTTCGGGTGAGGGCGACGGGGCCGGAGGAACGGGGCTCGTGCCGCCCGCGCTGGCCGGCCCGATAGCGGAACTCTCACGACGAGCCGAACTGCTCTTCGGACCGTTCGTCGGCGGTGCCCACGCGGCGGTGACCCAGCCCGGCGACGTCTATCAGACCCTCGTGCGGGCCGGCTACATCCCGTCGGTGAGCGGACGGGACAACCAGCAGGCGATCAACCTGACGATCGTCGAGTCGGCGCCGCTGGTCGCGGGTATCGTCGGGATCGTTGGGACGGCCGCAGGACGGATCGCTGCGGCGAGGACCGATGGATCGCGGCACTCGCTCTCGACGCGGGTGGTCGATGCGGCGCGATCTCGGCGGCTGACTCCCGACCGGGCGACCGATGCGTTTGTGGTGCTTCTCGCAGTCCTGTTTTTCCTCGTCTACATCCCGCGGCTTCCCCTGCACGCACAGGTCACGGTCCGGTATCTCCTCCCGCTGTATCCCCTCGGGGTCTACGGGGTCCTTCGACAGCAGTCGGTCCGTCGTGCCCTCGATACCCACGGTCGAACGGCGCTGTGGACGTATCTCGCGGGCGTCCTCGTCGGTGCACAACTGCTGTTCGTCTTCGCGACGGTCGGGACGTTCGGACGCGGCGGTGCCCTCCAGCTGCATGCCATCGCCGGCCTCGTCGTCGCGGCCGCGTTCGCACTGGTCGTCACGGCGAGCACGTTCGACGACCGCTTCGACAGGGCGACGGCCGCTACGGGCGCGCTCGCGGCCGCGCTCGGGACGGACCTCCTCGTGCTGTCCGCGCTGGTCTACTTCCAGTACGGACCGTACGCGCTCCCGGTGGTCGACCGCCTCGCCGACGTGCTATCGTCTGCCTGATCGGGCCGACCTAGTCAGGCTTTTCCCCTCGGGTTTCCATTCACCGGGCATGAATCGTCTGAAGCAGTCCCTGCTCGATGCCCCGATCGTCGAGAAGGAGGGCTATCACTACTTCGTCCACCCGATCAGCGACGGCGTGCCGATGCTCCGCCCGGAGTTGCTCCGCGAGATCGTCATCAAGATCATCCGCAAGGCGGAACTGGAGAACGTCGACAAGATCGTCACGCCTGCCGCAATGGGCATCCACATCTCCACCGCCGTCTCGCTGATGACCGACATCCCCATCGTCGTCATCCGGAAGCGCCAGTACGGGCTTGACGGGGAAGTGGCGCTGTCGCAGGTGACCGGCTACTCCGAGTCGGAGATGTACGTCAACGACGTCTACGAGGGCGACCGCGTGCTGGTCCTCGACGACGTGCTCTCGACCGGGGGGACGCTCTCGGGGATCACCGGTGCGCTCGAAGAGATCGGCGCCGACATCGTCGACATCGTCTGCGTCATCAAGAAAGACGACGGGCAGAACAAGCTCGCCGACGCGGGATACGACGCGAAGACGCTCATCAACGTCGTCGTCGAGGACGGCGAGGTCGTCATCGTCGACGACCAGGGCGACGGGTAGCCCGTCGGCGGGTCACGCGTACCCGAGGTCCTCCAGCGAGGCCATGACATCGTCGGAGACGGCGATCTCCTCGTCGCCGACCGAGCGCTGGTCGAGATCGGCGAAGTAGTGCTCGAGCAGCGACCGCGGGTCGGATTCGAACGAACCGATAGTTCGGAAGCCGCGGGTGTGCGTTTCGTGGGCGTACGCCCCGTTCTCGGTGACGAATCCCCGGAGCGGGCTCTCCCGACGCTCGTACTCGACGGCCGGTACGTCCTTGCGTTCGAACTGCACCTCGTGGAACGGGAGCAGCCCGTGGTACTCGAACAGCGCCGGCATCGGATCGCGGTTCCGGAACAGGTTCTGGCCGCGCGAGTCGACCGACACCCCAGCGAGGTCCGCGACCGTCTGATGGACGTCGAGGAGGCTCGTCACCCGGCTGTCGACCCCGTCGGTGACGTCCGGTCCGCTGACGACGAGTGGAACGTGCGTTAGCTCCGGCCACAGCCCGAAGGAGTGGTTCACCATCCCGTGTTCCCCGAGCAGTTCGCCGTGGTCGGCGAGCGTGACGACGTAGTCGAACTCTTCCCTGAGTTCCCCGAAGACCTCCCGGTACGCGTCCGAGAGATACGCGGCCGACGTGTGATACGCCTCCCGCACGTGGTCGAGGTCGATCGGGTCGTCGGCGAACGCGTCGGCGGCGACGACTGTCACCGGGTCGTCGTCCTCCGAGGGCGGGTGATAGGGCGTGTGCGTCTCCATGAGGTTGACGAAGCAAAACTCCGCTTCCCCGAAGTCGGTCGCCCGGATGCGGTCGAGGACCGGTCGTGCGCCGCCGTCGGCCTCCGACCGCGTGTAGAGTTCGACCCCCTTTCGGAGCGAGGAGACCGTCGCGCAATCGGCCCGTATACACCGCATAACGGCGCGGAGATATTTCTCGAGACCGCTCGCGTCGATCTCGTCGAAGCACTGTCCCCAGTCGTATGCCTCGTCTCTCCCGCCCTCCAGGCTCCAGTAGCCGACGAATTCGTCGAACCCGCGGTCCCACCCCTCGTAGTGCTGGAGCTGGGTGTTCGCGGTGAACAGCCGCGTCGTGTACCCGGCCTCGCGGAGTCGCTCGGCCAGCGTCGGCTCTGGACAGTCGAGCGACGGGGAGTGGCCGTGGACGCCGGCCTCGCTCGGGTACAGCCCGGTGAACAGCGACCCGTGGACCGGGATCGTCCAGTGAGAGGGCGCGTACGCCCGTGTGAACCGGCGGCCGGGGAGCCAATCGAACGCCTCTTCGAACGTATCGTACCTGAGCGTGTCGAGCACGACGACTGCAACGCTGGCCATACCTTCCCTGCCGGTACTGAGATACTTTGTTACCGACTGGTTACGCGAGCCCGGCGATTGGGTATAGATACGATATCACCGACTGACGGGTGGACACCCGATACGGATCAGTTCCGCCAAAGCAACTCCGGATCGATCGCCGGTCACTCTGCTGGTGTTGCAGATGTCGGCGCACGCTTGATCGGAGAAGATCGAGCGCGAAGACTCTCTGTCGGTCCGCGGACACGTCTAGTGTACGGACTCGGTGGACGACCGATCTCTTCGAGCCCCGGCTGTCCCTTTGCCCCGCGTATTACAGTTCAGAGAGATGTTGTACATTTTCATCGAATCACGGGACGGCGAGGCAACTATCCGTTTACCATCACATCGATTATCATGTTTGCAGAATAAAACTAATAACCCAACCGGTGGTATAGGAACTGCTAGAACGGCGAGTGCGCGGAGAAGGCGCTTGGTAGGACATGTCGTCCTTCTCCCCCCGTCGGTAAAAGCGTTGCCCAGCGGGAGTGGCGACGCTACCCGGGGTGGCCCGCGCGTGCCGGCGTAACGCGCATCCGAACAGCAATCCATGAACCAGTCAAACGACGACCGCGAACCGGACATCATCATCGAGGCACACCCCTCGCGTGACGACGAGTTCGGGACGGTAGTCCTGACGGCGATCGCCGACGAGCTGGGGACCGACCCCCAGTCGCTCCCACCGCTGCGCGACAGCATCGATCCCGAGTTCCTCAACGGCTTTCTCGACGCCGGCGAGGCCTCGGTGACCACGCTCTCGTTCGAGTACCACGGCTACGAAGTGGTCGTCACGAGCGACGGGCTCATTCGATTGCGGTCGTTCGCCTGAATCCACGCCCGGACGCTCCCGACACTCGGACGCAACTCTCCTTCTCGGCACCCGACCCGCCGATACCTATCGATAGCGGAGCCGTCGCTCAGCGGCTCGTGGCAGGTCCGCAAAACGGTAGCGGCGATACTCGGATTTCGCGACGCGTTCGGTATTAAAGGGACTCACGGTCGAGTGAAGTCGAAGAATGATAGCGGGAGGTAGATTTGAACTACCGATCTGCGGGTTATGAGCCCGCCGGAATCTCCTGGCTATCCCATCCCGCTACCCATTCATACCGGCGACCACCCATTAAGGGTTGTGATTCGTTCGCCGTCCGTGAATTAGTCCCGCGGTCACCCTTCGTGGACCTGCCAGGTGAACAGACTCTCGAAGACGTAGTTGACGACCATCCCGATGGCGACGCCACAGCCCTTCGCGACGAGCAGCCACAGATCGATCCCCGACAGCATCGACGCCAGACCGACGGCCCCGGCGATGCCCGACAGCGCTGCCACGTCGCCGAACGTCAGGTCGACGAACAGCGGGTTGTAGATCGTCCACCACACGACGAACTGCGTCGTCACGCCGACCGCGCGGACGGCGTGTGATCGTTTGAGTCGCGCGAAAAACGACTCCCGGCCCCCGCTGCTGTGGTCGGCGAACGTCCAGTTCTCGTTGACCAGGAACATCACGAGGATCGCCGTCTCGACGCCTGCTGCCCAGGCGAGCGTCGCGGGCGCTTCGAGAACTTCCGAGAGAACCATCAGGACGGCCGTGTCACAGACCGATCCGACGACGCCGACCGAGACGAACTTCCCGAACCGGACGCCCGAGACCAGCGAGGAGAGGCGCGCCCCGATCGGTTCGTTCCCGTCAGTCATTCTTCTCCACCAGCGCCGTCGGGTCTTCGCGCGTGGCGGCGATGGCGTTGTGCACGCGGCTGTTGCGGATCTGTTTCGCCCGGTGGCGCGAGGAGAGCAACGCGCGGGCGAGGCGAAGCGACGTGCGGACCGGCGAGACGGTCGAACCCGGCTGGTCTTCCCAGGTGATCGGGACCTCCGCCACGTCGAGTTCCAGTGCGCCGGCCATCGCGACGAGTTCGACGTCCCAGGCGAAGCCCGGCTCGTAGAGGTGCTGGCGGACGGCGTCCCACGATTCGGCGGTGATGGCCTTCGCGCCGCACTGGTAGTCGTAGAGGTCGGCGTCGAGCATCCGGCGGGCGAGCCAGGCGAAGCCGTCGCCGAGGAAGCGGCGGGCGAAGGTCTGGTGGCTGGTGATCTCCGAGTCGGGATGGCGGCGCGATCCGACGGCCACGTCGGCGCCACCGTCTGTGATGGCCGCAACGACGTCCGCGAACTCCTCGGGTGCCGTACTGCCGTCGGCATCGACGAAGCCGAGGACGTCGGTTTCAAGCGCCTCGAAGCCGGCGGTTATCGCGGCGCCCTTGCCGCGGCGGTAGGGAGACACACTGATCGTCGCGGGGAGGTCCGCCAGCGCCGCGGCGACCTCCTCCTCGGCGTCGTCGAGTTCGATACGGATGGTCTCGGGGTCGAGTTCCGCGTCGAGCGACCGGACGTACGAGGAGAGGCGATCGACGTCGGGACGGAAGGCGGGGACCACGATACCGACGGACGCGCTCATTGCCCGTTGTGACCACCGCGCCGAGTAAAAACTGTTCGGAACTGGGGAATCGGCCGGTGGCGGCGTGACCGACGAGTACCACCGACCGAGGTTGCCACTGCTCCGACGAACCCGGACTGGCCGTCGTTCGCGGGTACAGCGGTCCACAAGAGGTATAGGCCACGCAGACGCCCACTCTGGTAATGGAGTACGGTCTCGTCCTCTGGTGGCTCGTGACGTACCTCGCCTTCATGGCGGTGGGGATGCCGCTGGCGGCGGTCCTGTTCCCCCGCCTCGCGGACCGCGGGGCGGGCGTGGCGCTCCCGACGGCGCTGGCAGTCCTCTGGGTCGTCGCCTACCTCGTCGGGCACGTCTCGCTGACCGCCGGATTGTTCGCCGGCCTCGCACTCCTCGCGCTCGCCGCCGTGGCAGCGGTCTACCGCGGCGCCGAGTTCAACCGCCGCCGCTACGGGGAAGCGGCCGCGGTGTTCACCGTCGCGTTCCTGTTCATGATCGCCGTCCGGGCGGTCGACGCCGGGGTCCACCCCTTCCTCGGCGAGAAGTTCCTCGATTTCGGCCTCCTGCAGTCGATCCTCCGCGCCGACGCGCTCCCTCCCGAGGACATGTGGTTCGCCGGCCGCCCGGTGAAGTACTACTACGGCGGCCACCTGATCGCCGCGCTGCTGACGAAGATCACCGGAACACAGGCGCGGTTCGCCTACAACCTCGCGCTCGCCGGCTTCTTCGGGATGCTCGTCACCGCCGTCTACGGCCTCGCCGGGTCGATCGCGGCGAGCCGCGGCATCTCCCGGGTCCGTGCAGGCGCGTTCGGCGCCTTTTTCGCCGGGTTCGCGAGCAACCTCTCGACGCCGGTCCAGTTCCTCGCTTGGGTCCTCCCCGACGGCCTGTCGTCGTTCCTGACAGGTCTCCTCGGCACCGAACTCGGGCGGGTCGGCGCCGGTGGTCCGGGCGAGTTTCGGTACTGGGACGCGAGCCGCGTCATCGACGGGACGATAAACGAATTCCCGCTGTTCGCGTGGCTCAACGGGGACATGCACGCCCACATGATGAGCACGCCGTTCGTCCTGCTCGTCGCCGCGCTGCTGTTCAGCTACTATCGAACGCCGGCGGAGGCCCGGACACGGCGACTACTGCTCGTGCTGGGGACCGTCCCGCCGCTCGCTGGCATGCTTGCGGTCGTCAACACGTGGTCGTTCGCGACGGTCGGCGGACTGGTCTTCCTCGCGCTCGCCCTCGCGCCAGCGGATCCGGTCTCGTTGCTCCCCGACGCCGTCGTCGGTCGTATCCCGCGACGGGAGAACTGGCAGCGAGAACTGTCTCGGCACGGCGTCGCACTCGCCGGAGCGGTCACGGTCGTCGCCCTCGGTGCGCTGTGGTCGATGCCGTTCTGGCTCGGCGCGGCCAACGGCAGCGGTCGGTCGATCGCGTTCCTGCCCGAGAAGAGTACGCTGAGCGAACTCCTGCTCGTTCACGGCGGGTTCGTGCTTCTCTTCGTGACCTACCTCGCTCGCCACGCCATCCCGGAAATCGACCGCGAGTTCCTCGGGGAGTCGCTGGTCATGCTCGCTATCGGCGTCGTGATAGCCTGGCTGGGCGCCTCGTCGGCCGCGCTCGCCGTCTTCGGACCGATGATCGTCGTCGCCTGGGTTCTGTTGCGTAGTCAGGCCGACGACCTCGTCAGGGCGGGCTCGCGAGCGGCCGGGTCAGCCAAGCGCGCGGTCTCCGACGGCGGGACGACCGCCACCGGACAGGCCGACGCGGATGCCCCGAACGCCGTTACGCGTATCCGCGATGTCGTCGGCTTCGAGACGCTGCTGGTGATCGCCGGCGCTGGGATCGTCGTCATTGTCGAGTTCGTCTACATCAATGAACAGGCCGGTCCCGAGCGGATGAACACCGTCTTCAAGACGTACGCCGACGTGTGGGTCCTCTGGGCTACCGCCGCCGGCGCCATCCTCGCACACCTCGTGGAAAATCACTCACCTGCGCTCGCGCTCTCGGGCGACCGGTGGAAGACGGCGTTCCGGGCGCTCGCAGTCGTTCTCATCGTCGGCACCTCGGTGTTCGGCGCCTTCGCCCTCTCGGGACACTTCGCGGGCGAATCGTATTTCAGCCGCTTCAATCACCCCGACGATCCGACGCTCGACGGGTTCACGTTCATCAACGAGACCCACCCCGAGGAGTACGCTGCCGTCGAGTGGTTCGGGGACCTGGAGGGCCAGCCCAACATCGCGTCCGCGCCGGGGCAGAACATGTACCAGTGGACGAACCCGATATCGAGCCTGACCGGCGTGCCGACGATCGCCGGCTGGGCCCACGAGGTCGGCTACCGCGGCGGCGACCCGTACCGCACGCGCGTGGATCACGTGAACACCATCTACACCGGATCCCCGGCACAGCGCGCGTACTACCTCGACCAGTACGACGTCGAGTACATCTACGTCGGGTCGAACGAGCGAGCAGACGGGCCGAACGACGATCACGGCTACTCCCAAGAGGAGCTCTCGGTGTTCGAGTCGATGGCCGGCGTCAGCGTCGAGAAGCAGTGGAACGACGTGGTCGTCTATCGCGTCGAGCAGAGCGAACTGGAGTATCCCGAGGAATAACTGCGGACCTTTCTCGAATCCGGTTCAGTGCATCTCGGCGTGGCGCCGCCGGTGGACGATGCCCTGATTGTTCGCCGTCTTCCTGACGAACGAGCGGAACGCCTCGCCGGTCTCGCTGTCCTCGTCGAGGACCATCGGTTCCCCGGCGTCGCCGCCCTCGCGGATCGCTGGGTCGAGCGGGATTTCCCCGAGGAACGGCATCTGCGCGTCCGCGGCGAACGCTTCCCCGCCACCCTCGCCGAAGATGGCGTGGTCGCTCCCGCAGTCCGGACACCGGAACGAACTCATGTTCTCGACGATGCCGAGCACGGGCGTCTCGTGCTCGCCGAACATCTCCAGCCCCTTCCGAGCGTCGTCGATGGCGACTTCCTGGGGCGTCGTCACGATGACGGCGCCGGTGACGGGGACGCTCTGGAGCAGCGTCAGTTGCGTGTCGCCGGTGCCCGGCGGCAGGTCGACGACCATGTAGTCCAGACCACCCCACTCGACGTCCTCCCAGAGCTGGGTGAGCACCTTGTGGACCATCGGACCGCGCCAGATGACGGGGTCGTCCTCGCCGAGCAGGAAGTCCATGCTCATCAGCTTCATCCCGTACTGCTCCGGCGGGACCAGCGTCTCGTCGGGCGTCGCCTGTGGCTGCTGGTCGGCGTCGAGCATCCGCGGGACGTTCGGGCCGTAGACGTCGGCGTCGAATAGCCCGACGCGGGCGCCCAACTGGGCCAGCCCGGCAGCGAGGTTGACGGCGATGGTGCTCTTGCCGACGCCGCCCTTCCCCGAGGCAACCGCGATGACGTTCTCGACGCCGGGGAGGACCGACCCCTCGGCGACGAGGCCGCTTTCCACGTCCGCGTCGAGCTCGATCGACCGGTCCAGGTCCGCCAGCGCTTCGCGGACCGCGCCCGCCATGTCCGTCTCGGTCGGCGAGTAGGGCGCCCCGAGCGCCAGCGAGACGTGCACTTCCTCGTCGGTGACCTCGACCGAGTTGACTAGCCCCAGCGAGACGATGTCGTCGCCCAGATCCGGGTCCTCGACCGTCCCGAGCAGGTCGAGCACGTCGTCTTCGTCCATACGTCGTCTCCGTCTGTCCGAGCGAAAAGGATTGTGAAGACGTCGGATTCGCTCGCCGCGGCGACCGAGTCCGATAGCTCCACACCCACGAAATGACTGATCTCGGATTTCCCCCCTGTACGAGTCGTCTCGGCCGTTCGTGTATACTGATAATGTGTTATTGCGAACGTTTTTATGGTAAAGGGCGAGAACACAGCGAGTACAGGATGGTTGTTGGTGGGTGGCGACGCGTGACGGCGGCGCTGTGTGTCGTCCTTGTCGCAGCAGTGGCGGGGGTGACGTTGTCGGGGACCGCAGGTGCTGCGGGGGCGGAAAACGAGGCGCCGTTAGCGGAAGCGGGACTCGACCAGAACGTCACCGTCAACGCCACCGTCTATCTAGACGCCTCCGGGTCGCGCGACCCCGATGGGGAAGTCACCGATTACGAGTGGCGACTCGAACGACCGGACGGCACCTACACTCGTCCGGATTGTCGAACGTGTGGCCGGACTTCCTTCGTCGCACGGCAGGTCGGGATATACAACGCGACGGTCACCGTTACCGACGACGACGGTACGACCAGCAGCGACACGTTGCGCGTCCACGTGCAGGAGTCAGACGGGCCGACCGTGACACTCTCCGGGCCCGGTGAAATGAACGCGGGTGAAGTCGTGGGATATTCGGCTTCCATCGAAGCTGGGAGCGCCGAACTCACGGCCGTCACGTGGCGCGTCGACGGCAACTGGCAGAACCGGACGGGGATCTCCGGCGAGAGTGCGACCGCCGCGTATCTCCACGCGTTCTCGACAAGCGGGGACCA
Organism: Halosimplex yunnanense; assembly: GCF_054504345.1. Classification (NCBI taxonomy): domain Archaea; kingdom Methanobacteriati; phylum Methanobacteriota; class Halobacteria; order Halobacteriales; family Haloarculaceae; genus Halosimplex; species Halosimplex yunnanense. The sequence continues at coordinate 782,175 of NZ_JBTJEL010000037.1, forward strand.
GACGGTCAGTGTGACCGTCGTCGACCGCCTCGGGCGGGAGCAAACGGCGACCAAAGCGGTTACCGTCCACGAACCGACTGCCGAGAGCAGAAGCACTACCGGGGGTGACAGCGCCGGGAGAGAATGCTCGCAATTCAACAGAGACGACGACCGCTACTGCAACAACGACCGGATGACCCTCGACAGTAATGGCATTACCATCTCTGACACCGACAACGACGGGACGACGGAGTGGGGCGGCCAGACGATGGATGAAGAGTTCGCACAGAATCACGATGGTGTTTCCTACGATTCAACCGACGGTGTCGTCGAATTCGAGAGTCAAGAGGCGTATACAAGTGCGCTCAATGTCGATGAAGTCATTCTTGATCCAGATACTGACACTACCGAAAATACAGACAACCAAGAGGAAGCGGACTCAGAGAAGGATGACAATGACAGTAACCGATTTGGTGGGTCTTCTAGTGACGATAATGGAGACAATGGATCTACCGATGGGGAAGATGGAAATGAAGATACCGATGGTGGAGGTGAAAGCAGTGACAATAGCGGAGGTGATGACACTACTGACAACAGTAATAACGAAGAAAACGATGCTACCGAGGATAGTGATACCGAAGAAAACGATCCTAACACCCGAACAGGCCGAGTCCCACCCGGGCGGGGCGGATATGGAGGATTTTGATAATGTCGTTCATCCCTAAATCAGACCGATGGAAGGGGGGCCTCAATGAGAGATACTAGTGCACAGGGTTCGATAGTTGCGCTGGTGATAGCAATAGCCCTTCTCTTAGGTTCTGTCGTGGCTGTTGCTATCGTATTTGGAGGACCCACGGATTCGGTTGAGGACCAAATGAGTACAACTACATTTAAGCCTACACCACAACCGGAAGAATCAACCAGTACGACGGCCCCGGTACCCACAGATCAAGTGGGACCTACGCCGATCAGATCAACGGCTCCAACGGCAACACCGGCTTTAGGCCCTACCGACACTTCTCTGCCTCCGGAAACACCTACCCCTGCAAGATCTCCGACTCCTGACCTTGCGACCAACGATCTATACGACCATTTCGTGAGTACGCTCTTCGGCGAAACTGAAATTGACGCTGAAGTTCCAGTACGGATTCGTGGCTGGGAGGTAGTTGAAGGCCAAGTCTTGATAGTGGCGATGAATTTGACTGCCCCTTCTGTAGACGAACTTCATAGGATAAAGCAAGTAAATACACTGGTGACGAGCGGTTACGCACAAACTGTCTTCTATCACGACAGCGGCCGGATCAACGGTAAGATCCCAAGCCGTTTGCGGATCGCTGAGGTGAATAACACGGATTCAAGCCCGAAAACACTATACGTCAATACGTCGCTGGCACGCGATTACTATTTGGGCGATATTAGCGGACCCGAATTCACCGAACAGTATTGGGACACTGAGAGCAATATGACGTCTTCTCAAGAGCAATTTGTCAGGGAAATGGATAGGGCAGCCGGAAACGTAACACTGCATAATCGATCGGCGAAGTGACCAGCTACTTGCCCTGTCACTCGACCTGCTAAAATATATTTTAGATAACATATTTCCCCACTCCGACCCGACCCCCTGTCGATGACGCCGCCAGACTTCGGCCCTCACAGCGGGTCGCGATTGCACGACTTGCCAGCCGACCACAGGAACACCGAACCGACCGCCGGGGGCGACGCGCCGACGTTCGACACCGGGACGACAATCGTCGCGGTCACCGCCGACGACGGCGTTGTGATGGCCGCCGACCAGCGGGCGAGTCTCGGCGGGCGGTTCACCGCCAACAAGAACGTCCGGAAGATCTCCCGGGTCCACCCGCGAGCGGCGATGGCGATCTCGGGGTCGGTCGGGCCGGCGCAGGACGTGATCCGGTCGATCCGTGCCGAGGCGGGTCTCTACCAGTCCCGCCGCGGCGACCAGATGAGTATGCGGGCGCTCTCGCAGACCGCCGGTCACATCGTGCGCGGACTCCCGATCGCGCCGATTCTCGGAGGGGTCGACGACACCGGCGGACACGTCTACGAACTCGACGGCGGTGGGAGCGTGATGGAAGACGACTACGCCGCGGGGGGTAGCGGGATGCAAGTCGCCTACGGCGTGCTCGAAGGCCGATACGAGCCCGGAGCATCAGTCGCCGACGCGACCGAGACTGCGGGCGCCGCGGTCGAGGCGGCGAGCGAGCGCGACACCGCCAGCGGGAACGGCGTGACCGTCGCCACCATCTCGGCCGACGGCGTCGAGATCGAAGCCCTCGACGAATCAGGCGATACCGCAGACGGGTCCGGTAACGCCGGCGACGCGGAGGAGGTCGCCTGATGCAGTCGAACGATCAGCGAGCCTACGACCGCGGGGTGACCGTCTTCTCGCCGGACGGGCGTCTCTATCAGGTCGAGTACGCGCGCGAGGCAGTCGAGCGCGGCAGCCCGGTAGTAGGCGTGCGGACCGATGACGCCGTGGTCTTCGCCGCGCACGGCAAACCGCGGTCGCCGCTGATGGAGCCGGACAGCATCGAAAAGGTCCACGACCTGGACGGGAGACTCGGGGTCGCCACGGCGGGTCACGTCGCCGACGCGCGCCGCCTCGTCGACTACGGCCGGCAGTACGCCCAGCGCGAGCGACTCCGCTACGGCGAGGCGCCGGGCGTCGAACCGGTCGCGAAGGCCGTGGCCGACCAGATCCAGGAGTCCACCCAGACCGGCGGGACGCGGCCGTTCGGCGCGGCGCTGCTGGTGGGCGGCGTCGTCGACGGCGACCCGGCGCTCTACGAAATCGACCCGTCGGGGACGCCGAGCGAGTGGCGCGCGACAGCAGTCGGCAGCGGCAGCGAGGCGATCCGGAGCCATCTCGAAGCGGAGTACGAGGCAGGGACGGGCGCCGACGCGGGCGTCTCGCTCGCGCTCGCGGCACTCGACCAGGGGACCGACAGCGATCTAGTCGCGTCGGAAGTCGACGTGGCAGTCCTCGACGAGGGCGGCTTCGAAGCGTTCGATCGGGAGCGACGAGCGACCGCGCTCGACCGCGCGGACCTCTCGTCGGCGTCGTGAGGCGGCGGATCCGACCGTTTCAGGCGACCGCTTCTTCGGTCCCTCCGTCTTCGCCGTGACGGTCCCCGTCGGGAGAGCGACCGGATTCCGACTCGGTGCCCGTCTCGTCGGGGGCAGTGACTTCCGCGGGTCTCCCGGGGGTTTCGGAGTCGTCGTGGTCGGGGCGGCGGTAATCGACGACGGTGCCGTCGCCGGCGACGTAGAGGACCAGGTCCTCGCCGTCGAGGCGGACGCTGACGACCACGCACCACGGGTCGCGGGAGACTACCCGCTCGCGCCACTCGGTGCCGACGTTCCAGATGGGGCGATCCCGGACGTCGCGTGCGTGGTCGTGGTAGAATGCGACGACTGCGGGGTGGCCCAACAGTGTGAGCGAAACGGGACAGCGCAGGTCTCCGCTGCAGGTTTCACATTCGAAGACAACCTGAACGGGCAGGGGAGCGTTCGCCGACTCGGTGGGATCGCTCCCCGATGCTCTCCCGTGAGAGGTAGCCGATTCGTCGGCTTCCACCTCGGCGACCACTTCCATTCCCGTCGCGACCGTGCCGGCGCAGTCGGGGCAGACACCGTCGCTGAAGGATTCGATGCGCCGGCGATGGTGCGTGTCGAGGGCGTCGGGAACGTCCGCCGGGTCGCGTCCGTCCAAGCCTCCCGGGGGAACCGAGAGGCGGAGCACCGGTGCGCCGCAGGCGTCACAGGTGATTTCGGCGACGTTGTCGTGGACCGTCGCGGCGAGCGCCGACTCGCGGCAGAACGGGCAGTCGTCGTCCAGGTCGATGGGGTCGCGGTCGACGCTGGTGGTGTAGGTACCCGCGTTGAGTGCGCGTGCGGCCGATCGACCGGCGTCGGTCAGCTCGTATCGCTCGTCGTCGCGCTGGCGGACGAACCGGTCGGTGAGCTGGCGGAGGTGGTAGGCGAAACCTGCCGAGGTGTCCTCGTCCGTCGCGTCGAACAGTTCCGAGAAGGGCAGCGGCGCGTCGTCGTCGAGCGCGCGGACGACGTCGAGTCTCGTCTCGCCGCCGAGGGCGCCGAACGCGTCGCTCGGTGAGGGAACGTCCGGCTCCGGCGTTTCGTCGGTTCCGGGCTCGTCGGGCGCCGATTCGGTGCCGCGGCGATCGGCGGTCACGTCACGCTACTGCGTGGCATAGCCGTTTGAACCTGTCGTCAGTGGCGATCCCTGCGACGCGGGCGACCGGGTGTCCAGAAAACTTGGAACGGGCACCGGCCTTATTACCGCAGGGCGGAAAGTGGGGGTATGCTCGCGGACGAGTTCGGTCGGGAAGTGTCCGGGGTTCGGGTCTCGCTGACCGACCGGTGTAACTTCGACTGCGTCTACTGCCACAACGAGGGCCTCGGCGACACCCGCGGCCCCATGGCCCCCCGCGAGCACGAGATGGGAACCGACGACGTGGTTCGGTTCCTCGAAGTCGTCTCCGAGTTCGGCGTCGACTCGGTGAAGTTCACTGGCGGCGAACCGCTCCTGCGCGAGGACGTCGAGGAGATCGTCCGCCGCACGCCCGAGGACATGGAGGTCTCACTGACGACGAACGGGACGATGCTGCCCGGTCGCGCCGAGGACCTGGTCGACGCGGGACTCGAACGCGTGAACGTCTCCCAGGACGCGCTCGACCGGGAGACGTTCAAGCAGGTGACCCAGGCCGGAGCCTACGACGCCGTGCTGGAAGGCGTCGACGCCGCGCTTGAGGCCGGGCTGGCGCCGGTCAAGCTCAACATGGTCGTCTTCGAGCAGACCGCCGGGTACGTCCCCGAGATGGTCGAGCACGTCGCCGAGAACGAGGGGTTGCGCCTGCAGCTCATCGAGTATATGCCCGAAATCGCTGGCCACCCTGAGTGGGCGATCGACATCCAGCGCGTCCACGACTGGCTGGGCAAACAGGCCGACTTCGTCGAACGCCGCGAGATGCACGATCGGGCGCGCTACTGGGTGACTCCCGACGGGGTCAGCGTGGACGATGCGGACGACCTCCGCAGCGACGACGGCACGATCGACGAGTCGCGGGCGGGCATGGTCGAGATCGTCGACCCCGTCGAGAACCCGACGTTCTGCGCGAACTGCCACCGCGTGCGCGTGACGCACGAAGGATACCTGAAGGGCTGCCTGAATCGCAACGACGACCTGCGGCCGATGGGTGAGATGACACGCTCGGAGATCCGCGAAGCCTTCCGTGAGACCGTCGCGAACCGCGTCCCCTTCTACGGCGAGTACATGGTCGAGGAGGACGGCGAGTGGGTCGTCAACGAGAAGTACCTCGACGGCGGCGACCGGTCCGTCGACGAGAGCGGCGAGCCCGGCCTGTCCCCCGAGGAGACGGCTGCCCGGAGCGACGACTGACCGAATCGGTCCTTGCCGGGTGCAAAACCCTGAATCGGTTCGAGTTCTCCGTTCAGATGTGAGCACGTACCAGCCAGCGTCGTGTAACATCGGCCGGCGACAGCGACGCCGGCGACTACGCGTGGCGGCGGTCGCCTTCGTCGGCGCGGCCGTCTACGTCGGGGCTGTCGTCGCCGGGGTCGTTCCCGAAGTGCTGCTCGTCGGCGTCTTCGTGCCGCTCGCCGTCGGTTTCGAGTGGGCTATCCAGGCGTCGACCGGGTTCTGCGTCAGGCTCGCGTTCCTCAACCGCTACGACTTCTCGACGGGCGACGGGGGCGGGAAGACAGGGGCGGTTGGCGATCCCGAACACCGGCGGGCCGACCACGAATACGCCGCGAAGATAACTGTCGCTGCCGTCGCGTTCGCCGCCGCGACGACGGCGCTCGTCTGGGTTCTGATCTGACGGCGATCAGTAGTCGGTGACGCCACGCGCTGTCAGGTACTGCCGCGTCGGTCCGCCGACGACGACCTCGGTTTCCTGGAGATCTGAAACGGTCGGTGACCCCGTGACGAACATCGCGGTCTCCAGTTCCCTGACCACGTCCTCGGCGACCTCGACGACGGCGTCGGTCCCGTGTGCGGCCGGCGCGAGGAACGGCTTCGCGAGGCCGCCCGCCGTCGCGCCGAGGGCGATGGCCTTTGCGACGTCCAGCCCCGAGCGGACGCCGCCGCTGGCGATCACCGTATCGTGGGCTTCGAGGCATTCGAGCGTGCTCGCGACGGTCGGGATCCCCCACTGGCGGAACCGCTCGCCGAGGCGCTCTCCCCGGGGTTCGTCGCGGGCCGCGGCGCGGTAGGCCTCGACGCCGGACCACGTCGTGCCCCCTTTCCCCGCCACGTCGATGGCGTCGACGCCGGCCTCGGCGAGTCGCTCGGCGGTCTCCCGGGAGAAGCCGTTGCCGGTCTCCTTGACGATCACGGGCACCGACAGGCCGTCGGCGACGCGCTCGATGGCGTCGAGACACCCGCGGGCATCGACGTCGCCCTCGGGCTGGACGGCCTCCTGCAGAAAGTTGCAGTGGACGGCGACCGCGTCGGCCTCGATCATCTCGACCGCGCGCTCGACCCCGGCGACGCCGTACTCCTCCAGCTGGGCGGCGCCGATGTTGCCGTAGACGAAGGCGGTCGGCGCGGCCTCGCGCACGACCGAGTAGGACTCGACGGTGTCCTCGTCTTCGAGGCCGGCGCGCTGGCTGCCGACGCCCATCGCGATGCCGACCTCCTCGGCGGCCGCCGCGAGCGCCCGGTTGAGTTCCGTGGTGTTGGGGTGGCCGCCGGTCATGCTCTCGATGACGACCGGCGCTGCGAGTTCGTGGCCGAGGAAGTCGACGCTCGTGTCGACCTCGTCGCGGTGGATCCCCGGGAGCGCCTCGTGGACGAGCGAGACGTCCGCGAAGCCAGTTCCCGGTTCCTCGACGTCCTCCTCGCGTACGATCCTGACGTGGTCGTCCTTCCTGTCGACCGTCTCGTCCGGTCCCGTCATTCGTTGCCCGCAGTTCCGACCGCCCCGTCTTACAACTACCTCTTCCCGACGGAGTCGGTGGCGGCTGTGTGACTTTCTACTTGGCGCGCGCTGTCGAGCGTGCCCGCCGCTTGGCGGGCCGCTCGAAATAGTCGTGCGAGGGATGAGCGATGGAGCGGAGCGACTGAGTGAATCGGTTGGGGAGGCGTGTGGCCGTCCGCGGTGCTGTGCGGGTGCCGAGCCATGCGGTTGCGGTCCTGGTGGACTGAACGGGCGAGGCGGGCTCGCGTGCAGTTCAGTCGGCTGAGCGGGCACTATCCGCGCGGGCGGTGCCGAGAGCGCGGATATCTCGCCTCAGCGACCGCGAACGCGCCGAGGGCTTTCATCGCCTGCTGTTCCATCCGGTCGAGGTCTCAGTTACTGCTAGCGAGCGCGTTCGACGTTCACTGTCTGCAGCGGTCGAAACTATACCATTTAGTCAGCAGTCCAGTTCAGCGAGCGTCTTCTCGACGATCTCGTCCACGTCGGTCGTCCCGTACCGCTTTCGAGAGACGTCGCGCATCCGCTCGTCGGCGGCGCTCCACTCCTCGGCCGACCAGAACCGCGCGGCCTGCGCGTCGGAGCCCGCTTCCAACACGCCGCTGGTCGCATCGCGGTGGACGGCGTACTCGAACCCGACCATGTGCTTGTCCTCGGCGACCCAGGTCCCGCGGCCGGCGACCAGCGTCAGGTCCCGGCGGTCGACCGAGAGTCCGGTTTCTTCTTCCAGTTCTCGCGCGGCCGCGTGTGCGGGGCCTTCGCCCCAGTCGACGTGGCCGGCGGGTGTGCCCCACTGGCCGGCGTCGTCGCTGACCGCGCGCTGGACGAGCAGGACCCGCTCGTCGTCGACGACGGTGACGCTCGCGGCGGGCGTGGGACTGTGGAACACGTACTGGTCGCAGGACTCACAGCGGTATGCACCAGGGGCGAGGTCGGAGTCGGCGAGTTCGTGGCCGCAGTAGCCGCAGAAGTCGGGAGGGGTGTTCGTCATCGGTGGGCGGTCGAGCGGACCCGTGTTAGCTCGGTCGGATCACGGCCGGCGGAAGGTGTAGGAGACGCCGTCGTCGCGTTCGACCCCGAGTTCGCCGGCGTCGTGGTCGAAGACGAGGCGGTCGGGCGCGCCCGAGAACTCGTGGAGCGGCATCCCCGTCTCGACGCGGCCGTCGGCGTGGACGGTCACGTGTGTGACGCCGCGGAACTGCGCGACCAGCGCGCCGTCGTCGCGCTCGGAGACGGCGTCGGCGCCCGCGAACCGGTCGAGGTGGTCGCGGACGGCCGCGGTGTCGGTCGGGTCGACGGGCTCGGCGTCGCTGTCGGTCATACCGATAGTTCGGTACGGACTGCCAAAGCAGTGATGTCGGAGAGGCGGTGTCGGGGGGAGTGTACGGATCGGCGTGGGGTAGACTGTGACAGCAATTCACGAGAGGGGACCACTTCGTGACGTTTAAATACAGGCCGGTAGCTAATTCAGGTACGCTCGTGCAGGGGCGCCGGGTCCCGAGTCCCACGCGACGGTATGCGTGAGGGCGGTAGTATACAACCGCACGCGGCAAAGTGCGTGTCGTGGTAGCCAAGCCTGGCCCAAGGCGCAGGGTTGCTAACTCTGTGGCGTACAGCCTCCGGGGTTCGAATCCCCGCCACGACGCTCACACTCGAATCACAGACACATGAGTGCAGAAGACCAAGACCCGGACGGAGCGGATGACGAGGAGGATATCCGCTATTTCGTCCGAATCGGCCAGACCGACCTCGACGGCACGAAGTCCGTCGAGCGGTCGCTCACCGACATGAACGGCATCGGCCATCGCGCGGCCCGCATTATCGCCGAGGAGGCCGGCATCGACCGCCGCGCCGTCTTCGGCAAACTCGACGAGGAGGACATCGACGAGATCGTCGACCTCGTGGAGGGCTTCGCCGAGGAGGCGCCCGAGTGGCTCACGAACCACCGGAACGACTTCTTCGCCGGCGAGACCACCCACGAGACCGGCAACGACCTCGACCTGACTCGCCGGCAGGACATCAACCGCATGAAGATGATCGACTCCTACAAGGGCGTCCGACACAAGCGCGGACAGAAGGTCCGCGGTCAGCGCACGAAGTCCACCGGCCGCTCCGAGGGGACCATCGGCGTCAACGTCGAGGCGATCAAGGAAGAGCAGGCGGAAGCGGCCGAAGCAGAGGGGGATGAAGAATAATGGCGCTCGGTAGCAACACCAAGTTCTACGAGACGCCGAACCATCCCTATCAGGGCGAACGCATCAGCGAGGAGTCCGGCCTGATCGGCCAGTACGGCCTCAAGAACAAAGAAGAGCTCTGGCGCGCCCAGTCCGAACTGCGCGCGTACCGCCGCGAGGCGCGGAAGCTCCTCGGCCAGACCGACGTCTCCGGCGCGGCCAAGGAGACCGACGAGTTCCTCTCGCGACTCAAGCGCATCGGCGTCCTCGACGAGAACGACTCGCTGGACGACATCCTGTCGCTCGACGTGACGGACATCCTCGAACGGCGACTCCAGACGGTCGTCTACCGGAAGGGGCTGGCCAACACGACGCGACAGGCCCGTCAGTTCGTCAGTCACGGGCACGTGACCGTCGAAGGTCAACGCGTCACCCGGCCGTCGAAGAAGATCACCGTCGACGAGCAGGGTGCGGTCGAGTTCGACGAGAACAGTCCGCTGACGGACGAACTCCACCCCGAACGCGCGGAGGAGCAATAACATGAGCGAGACACAGGACGACAAGTGGGGCGTCGCCCACGTGCACGCATCGTTCAACAACACGATCATCACGATCACGGACGAGACGGGCGCCGAGACGCTCGCGAAGTCCTCGGGCGGGACCGTCGTCAAGCAGAACCGCGACGAGGCGTCGCCGTACGCCGCCATGCAGATGGCCGAAGTCGTCGCCGAAGAGGTCCAGGCCCAGGGCGTCGAGGGCGTTCACGTCCGCGTGCGCGGTCCGGGTGGCAACCAGCAGACCAACCCCGGTCCGGGCGCGCAGGCGACCATCCGTGCGCTGGCGCGAGCCGGGCTCGAGATCGGCCGGATCGAGGACGTCACCCCGATCCCGCACGACGGCACTCGCGGTCCCAAGAACACGGGCTTCTAACGATGCAGGACTACGAGGTCGAGTTCGTCGAACGCGGCGACCGGGAAGCGCGCTTCCTGGTGCGGGGGATCACCCCCGCGTTCGCCAACGGCATCCGCCGCGCGATGATCGCGGACGTGCCGACCTTCTCCATCGACCAGCTGCGCGTCGTGGAGAACTCCAGCGTGATGTTCGACGAGCAGATCGGACTCCGACTCGGGCTCGTCCCGCTGACGACTCCCGCCGACGAGTTCGAGATCGGCGACGAGGTGACGCTGGCCCTCGACGTCGAGGGCCCGAGCCGAGAGGAGACCACCGAGACGGTGACCGCCTACTCGGGCGACATCGTCTCCAGCGACGGCCTGGTCGAACCGGCCGACGACAACATCCCGATCATCGACCTCAAGGCCGGTCAGCGGCTCGAAGTCGAGGCCGACGCGGTGCTCGACCGCGGCCGCGAACACGCCAAACACCAGGGCGGCGTGGCCGTCGGCTACCGGCATCTGCAGCGGGTCAACGTCGTCGGTGACAAAGGCGAGTTCGCCGACGACGACCCCAACATCCTGCGCGGGGTCATCGAGGAAGACGGCGAGCTGATCCCGACCGACGAGTTCGATAACGACCTCACCGAGCGTTACCCCGGCAAAGAGGTGGAAGTCGAGGACGTGCCCAACGCCTTCGTCTTCCACGTCGAGACCGACGGGTCGCTGACGGTCGACGATCTGGTCGTCCGGGCGATCGACTCGCTGCGCGACCGCGCGGACGAACTGCGACAGTCGGTGCAACTGTAACGATGAACGACACCCCTCAGACCCACGGCGTTCGCACACCGTCGCCGGAGTGCTCCGGCGGCCGCGAGCGTCCCGCTCGTCCGGCTGCAAACGCGCGGACGGGGAGTCGATCCGGGGCCCGGATCGAAAGCGGTTTGAGGGGGCCGACGAAATACGGAATCGCGAGCAGGGATAGCCAAGTCAGGCCAACGGCGCAGCGTTCAGGGCGCTGTCCCGTAGGGGTCCGCAGGTTCAAATCCTGCTCCCTGCACTTTTCTAGGAGAAACGTATGAGCAAGAGCAATCCGAGACTCAGTAGCCTCATCGCTGACCTCAAGGCGACCGCCCGCGATTCGGGCGGCGACGTCTGGGGCGACGTGGCCGAGCGCTTAGAGAGTCCGCGGCGCACCCACGCCGAAGTCAACCTGGGTCGCATCGAGCGATACGCCCAGGAGGACGAGACCGTGGTCGTGCCCGGCAAGGTGCTCGGTAGTGGTGTCCTGCAGAAGGACGTCACCGTCGCCGCGGTCGATTTCTCCGGGACCGCCCGGACGAAGATCGACCAGGTCGGCGAGGCGGCATCGCTAGAACAGGCACTCGAAGACAATCCCGACGGATCCAACGTGCGGGTGATCCGATGAGCCTCGCCGAGTTCGACGCCGACGTGGTCGTCGACGCGCGAGACTGCATCCTCGGCCGCGTGGCCTCGCAGGTCGCCGAGCGAGCGATGGACGGCGAGCGCGTGGCGGTCGTCAACGCCGAGGCGGCGGTCATCACCGGCGGCGAGGACGACATCATGGAGACGTTCGAGAAGCGCCGCGAGATCGGTTCGGACCGCGGTCCGGCTTACCCGAAGCGCCCGGACGGCATCCTGAAGCGGTCCATCCGCGGCATGGTCCCGTACAAGACCACGCGCGGTCGCGAGGCCTTCGAGAACGTCCGCGTCTACATGGGCAACCCCTACGACGAGGACGGCGAAGTGCTCGAGGGCACCTCGCTGGACCGGCTATCGAACATCAGGTTCGTCTCGCTCGGCGACGTGAGCGAGGCGCTGGGAGCGAACAAAACATGGTAACGAACACCTCAGGCAAGAAGAAGACGGCCGTAGCCCGCGCGACGGTTCGCGAGGGTGAGGGCCGTGTGCGCATCAACGCACAGCCAGTCGAGTTGACCGAGCCGGAGCTGGCCCAGCTGAAGATGCTCGAACCGTTCCGCCTGGCGGACGACGAGCTCCGCGAAGACGTCGACGTCGACGTCGACGTTCAGGGCGGCGGCGTCATGGGCCAGGCGGACGCGGCCCGCACGGCGATCGCCCGCGGACTCGTCCAGCACACCAACGATGCCGAACTCCGCGACGCGTTCATGGAGTTCGACCGGTCGCTGCTGGTCAACGACGTGCGCCAGAGCGAGTCCAAGAAGTGGGGCGGTCCCGGTGCACGGGCCCGCTACCAGAAGTCCTACAGGTGATCTCGCCATGATGGTCCCGGTCCGGTGTTTCACGTGTGGTAACGTCGTCGGCGAGCACTGGGAGGAGTTCAAGGCTCGCACCCGCGAAGCCGACGAGCCCGAGGACCCGGAGAAGGTCCTCGACGAGCTGGGCGTCGAACGGCACTGCTGCCGGCGGATGCTCGTCTCGCACAAGGACCTGGTCGACATCGTCGCACCCTATCAATGAGTCAGTCGTACAACCGCTACGAGAAGGCACGCATCATCGGCGCGCGAGCGCTGCAGGTGGCCTACGGGGCGCCCGTGCTCGTCGACAGCGAGCAGACCCAGCCCATCCTGATCGCCGCCGAGGAGTACGACGAGGGCGTGCTACCCTTTACCGTCCGTCGGGGTGAGCAATGACGCTCGTCACCGACGTCCGTCTGCGCCGCGTGCTCGACTCGCGGGGCAACCCGACGGTCGAGGCCGACGTGCTCACCGAGGAGGGCGGCTTCGGCCGCGCCGCCGCACCGAGCGGCGCCTCCACCGGCGAGTACGAAGCCATCGAGCTGCCGGCGAGCGAGGCCATCGCGAAGGCTCGCGAGGACGCGGTTCCCCGACTCGTCGGGGAGGTCCACGCGGGCAACCAGCGCGAGGTCGACGCGGCCCTGCACGCCGCCGACGGCACGGACGACTTCTCCGGGATCGGCGCAAACAGTGCGGTCGCCATCTCGATGGCCGCCGCGAAGGCCGGCGCCAGCGTGACCGGCGCGCCGCTGTACCAGCACCTCGGCGGCACCTTCCGCGGGAACTCCTTCCCGATCCCGCTCGGGAACGTCATCGGCGGCGGCGAACACGCCGCCGACGCGACTGACATTCAGGAGTTCCTCTCGGCGCCCGTCGGGGCGCCGTCGGTCTCCGAGGCCATCTTCGCCAACGCGGCGGTCCACCAGAAGGTCCACGACATCCTGATCGACCGGGACGTGCCCAGCGGCAAGGGCGACGAGGGCGCGTGGGCGCCCTCCATCGACGACAGCGAGGCCTTCGAGATCATGGACGAGGCGACGAAGGCCGTCGCCGACGAGGTGGGCTTCGAGATCCGCTTCGGACTCGACGTGGCCGCCGCCGAGATGTACGAGGACGGCGCCTACCAGTACTCGGACCGCGAGCGCTCCACCGAGGAGCAGGTCGAGTACATCGCCGACCTCGTGCGCGAGTACGACCTCAAGTACGTCGAGGACCCCCTCGACGAGGACGACTACGAGGGCTTCGCCGACCTCACCGAGCAGGTCGGCGACCGGACGCTGGTCTGTGGCGACGATCTGTTCGTGACCAACACCGGCCGGCTGGGTGACGGCATCCAGCAGGGCGCGGCCAACAGCATCCTGATCAAGCCGAACCAGATCGGGACGCTGTCGGACGCGTTCGACGCCATCGAACTGGCGGTCGAGAACGCCTACGGCCACGTGGTCTCCCACCGCAGCGGCGAGACGGAGGACACCACGATCGCACACCTCGCCGTCGCGACCGACGCCCCGTTCATCAAGACGGGCGCGGTCGGCGGCGAGCGCACCGCAAAGCTGAACGAACTCATCCGAATCGAGGACAACGCAGTATGAGCGGAAACGAAAACGAAGGCCTCGACGCCGCGGACTCCGACGTCGACCCCGAGGTCGACGACGAGGAAGTGGCTACCGAGGCAGAGACTGAGGAATCGGCCGCTGGGGCCGACGACGTGGCCGAGGACGTCGAAGACGAGGCGGCCGACGAGGCCGACGAGGGACCGGCCCTCGACGAGGACGTCATGCCCGACGACGAGGCAGACCTCCTCATCCCCGTCGAGGACTACCTCGCGGCAGGCGCCCACATCGGTACCCAGCAGAAAACCAAGGACATGGAGCGGTTCATCCACCGCGTCCGGACGGACGGGCTGTACGTGCTCGACGTGAGCATGACGGACAAGCGCATCCGGACGGCCGCGGACTTCCTGGCCAACTACGACCCCGAGCAGATCCTCGTGGCGTCGTCGCGCCAGTACGGTCGCTTCCCCGCGGAGAAGTTCGCCGACGCCGTGGGCGCTCGCGCCCGCACCGGCCGCTTCATCCCGGGCACGCTGACCAACCCCGACTACGAGGGCTACATCGAGCCGGACGTCGTGGTCGTCACCGACCCGATCGGCGACGCCCAGGCCGTCAAGGAGGCCATCACCGTCGGCATCCCGGTCATCGCGATGTGCGACTCCAACAACCAGACGTCCAACGTGGATCTGGTTGTCCCGACGAACAACAAGGGTCGCAAGGCCCTGTCGGTCGTCTACTGGCTGCTGGCCAACGAGACGCTGGACCGGCGCGGCGCCGAGCCCAGCTACTCGCTCGACGACTTCGAGACCGAGATTTAACGCCCGTTTTTCCGAATTTCCGGTCTCGTAGACTACCTGTCGACAGCGACGTGTCTCGTCGACCTCTTGCGGTCGCAAACCGACTGACCGCCGCCGAGCGGCCGCGCAAGCTATTACCGCGCGCAGTCCTGAGAGCGTGACATGGACAGCCGTGACAGTGCGGCGTTTGGGTGGGCCGCGGCGGCAGCGGTGTGGCTACTCGGGATCCTTGTGGTCGCACCGCTCGTCGGGGGCCACCCGCTCGCGGTCGCCGCCCAGTTCGTGATCGAGGCGGCGCCGGGGCCGGTCGCGACGGTCGCCATCGAGATGCTCGGGTCGCTGGCCCAGCCGGCGCTAATGGCCGGGATCGCGATCCTCGTCGTGGCCGGCGCTGCCGGGATCGCCGCGTTCGCCGATGGGTACGAAATGAACCGCCGTCAGCGGCAGCACCTCAGAAACGGGATGGCGCTGCTCGTCGTCGTCCTCACGGCGGCCGGGTTCCGCGCCGCAGGCGACGGGATATTCTGGCGGTGGGCGCTCGCGACGGCGCTCGCGCTCACTGGGCCGGCCATTCTCCGGTTGTTCCGCGATGGGGGGCGACCTGCCGTCGGTCGACGCCGGACGCTACGGAACGTCGTCGGCGCCGCGGGCGCCGCGGTCGGCGGCGGGCTGGCAGCGCGGTCGATCGGCGGCGAGCGAACGGGCGCGGGGCCGCGGCCCGGCGAATCGCTCGACGCGGTCGCGGAGAAGCGGGATCAGGGGACGACGACGCCCGACACGGGGTCGGCGACGCCAGTGGCCGACCGCGGGACAGTCGAGAACCGCCGAAAGACCGAGAACGTCGTGGTCTCGGTCGCCGACACCGAGGCCCCGTTCGGGTACGATTTCGCGGGGATGCCACCAGCAGTTGGAAACGCCGAGGACCACTACGTCGTGGACAAAGCCGTCTCGAATCCGAACGTCGACGCCGGGCGATGGTCGCTGTCGGTCCGCGGGGCAGTCTCGGAGTCGTTCGAACTCGGCATGTCTGACCTTCTGGACCACTCGGAGGCCAGGGATATGACGGTCACGACGGCCTGTATCTCCAACGACGTCGGCGGGAACCTCATCAGCACCGTCGAGTGGCGAGCGGTGCCGGTGCGCGCGCTGCTGGAGGAAGCGGGCGTCGCCGACGACGCCGTCGACGTGGTGACGCGGGCGGCGGACGGCTACACCGAAGCGATCCCCTGGGAGGGCGTCCGGGACCGCGAGGACGTGGTTCTCGCCGTCGGGATGGACGGGCAGACGCTCCCGAAGGAACACGGGTTCCCCGCGCGGCTCCTGATCCCCGGCCGCTACGGCATGAAATCCACCAAGTGGGTCGAGGCGATCGAGGTCAGTACCGACGACCACGAGGCCTACTGGGAAGCCCGCGGCTGGGTCGAAGAGGCGGTCGTCAACACGCTCTCGTACGTTCGGGCAGTCCAGCGCCGCGGGGATCGAGTCGCGGTCGGCGGCGTCGCCTACGCCGGACGCCGCGGGATCGACCGCGTCGAGGTGAGCCTCGACGGCGGTGACTCGTGGACCGACGCCGACCTCGAAGCGCCGCCCTCTCCACACGCCTGGCGGCGGTTCCGGATTGTCGCAGACTTGCCCGATTCCGGCCCGAAAGACGTCGTCGTTCGTGCCACGGACGGGGAAGGGGACCGACAGACTCGCGAGGAGACCGGTCCCCATCCCGGCGGGTCGACGGGGTGGCACTCCGTGACCGTCTCGGTGTGAAGAGACACCGGCGTCCGACCCCTGTGACCTGTCGAATGGAGTCGGAGTTTTAAGCCCCCAGTGGGTGAACGACTGGACATGGACGAAGGCGACACCCTCGTCAACGCGTTCGTTGGGGCAGTGGTGACGGCAGTGGCGAGCTCGTTCCTCCCGTTCGCGCCGGTGCTCGGCGGTGCGCTCGCCGGATACTTTCAGGGCGGGACCCGCTCCGACGGCGCGAAAGTCGGTGCCATCTCGGGCGCGATCGCGCTCGTTCCGGTGGTCGCCATCCTCTTCCTGATCCTCAGTTTCATCGGCTTCATCTCGCTGGGGAGCGCTGATGCTATCTTCCCGTTCGCCTTGGGCAGCGTCATCGTAGTGTTCATCTCCGTAGTGATGGCAGTCTATACGGTCGGGTTCAGCGCCCTCGGCGGCTGGCTCGGCAACTACATCAAGTACGACACCGACATCGAACTCTGATCGATGCCGGACGGCCGGGGCGACGGCAACCGCGACGGTCCGCTCTGGGACGCCGGCTACGGCGCTATCGTCACGCTGGCGCTCTCGGTGATCCCGTTCTCACCGCTCGCCGGCGGTGCCGTCGCGGCGTACCGAAGCGAGGGCGGGTATCTCGACGGCGTCGGTCTCGGGCTGCTCGCGGGCGTCTTCGCGGCGCTGCCGCTCGCGCTCCTGCTGGTGCCAGCGATCCGCGCGGTTGCGTGGCTCGGTGTGGGCGTCGCGCCGTCTTCCTCCGCCTACCCGGTCTTTCTCGCGCTCGTCGCGGCGATGTTTCTCGCGTACACGGTCGGGCTGTCGACAGTCGGCGGCGCGGTCGGGGTCTGGGCGCGGCGACACACCGACTGGGACCTCGATCCGGCCCGCTGGCTGTAGTCGCGGGCGTTCGGAAACCCCTAACTCCCCGCGGGTTCGAGGGGCGGGCATGGTTACCGCGAGCGCGCCCGGGAAGGTCTACCTCTTCGGGGAGCACGCAGTGGTGTACGGCGAGCCGGCGGTGCCCTGTGCCATCGACCGCCGCGCGCGGGTGACGGTGGAGGAGCGCGACGACGACCACCTGCGGGTGCACGCCGAGGACCTGAGCCTCGACGGCTTCACCGTCGAGTACGGCGGCACGACCGACGCGGACCCCGACGTGAACGTCCCGCAGTCGCTCGTCGAGGCGGCCACGGGGTACGTCGACGCCGCGGTCGAGCAGGCCCGCGAGGCCGCAGACGCCCCGAGGGCGGGCTTCGACATCACCATCGAGAGCGAGATCCCGCTCGGGGCCGGGCTTGGGTCGTCGGCCGCAGTCACCGCGGCGGGCATCCTCGCGGCGGCGCGCGAACTCGACACCGATCTCTCCTCGGAGGAGGTCGCCGATCGGGCGTACCGTGCCGAACTGGCCGTTCAGGAGGGCAACGCCTCGCGGGCGGACACCTTCTGCTCGGCGACCGGGGGCGCAGTGCGCGTCGAGGGCGACGACTGCCGGTCGCTCGATGCGCCGGAACTCCCCCTGGTCGTCGGGTTCGACGGCGGCGCCGGCGATACGGGCGCGCTCGTCGCCGGCGTCCGCGAACTGAAAGACGAGTACGACTTCGCCGCCGACACGGTGGCTGCCATCGGCGATCTCGTTCGCGCGGGCGAGGAAGCCCTCGCGACGGGCGACATCGAGGAACTCGGACAGCTGATGGACTTCAACCACGGGCTGCTCTCGGCGCTCGGCGTCTCCTCGCGGTCGCTCGATTCGATGGTGTGGGCCGCCCGGGACGCGGGCGCGTTCGGGGCGAAGCTCACGGGCGCCGGCGGCGGCGGATGCGTCGTCGCGCTCGACGACAGCGCGGAGACCGAGACGGCCCTCCGTTACCTCCCCGGCTGCGAGGAGACGTTCCGGGCCGAACTCGACACCGAAGGGGTCCGGGTCGAATGACGACCGTCCTCAAACTCGGCGGCAGCGTCGTCACCGAGAAGGACACGCCCGAGACCGTCGACGAGGACGCGCTCGCCCGCGCCGCGTCGGCCGTGGTCGACTACGACGGCGACCTCGTCCTCGTCCACGGCGGCGGAAGCTTCGGCCACCACGCCGCCGCCGAACGCGGTGTCAGCTCAGACGAAGGTACCCGATCGGCCGCGGACGCGGTCGCGATCCACGACGCGATGGGTCGGCTCAACAGCGCCGTCCTCGACGCCCTACACGCCGAGGGAGTCGAGGCCCTCCCGGTCCGGCCGCTGTCCGTCGCCAGCCGGGACGCTCAGGGCGACCTCTCGCTGCCGACGGGGAGCGTCGCGACGATGCTGGAGGAGGGGTTCACGCCCGTTCTCCACGGCGACGGCGTCGTGCAGGCGGGTTCGGGCGTGACGATCACGAGCGGCGACGACCTCGTCGTCGCGCTCGCCCGCGGGCTGGAGGCCGACCGCGTCGGCCTGTGTTCGACGGTACCCGGCGTCCTCGACGCCTCGGGCGCGGTAATCGACCGCGTCGAGCGCTTCGCCGACGTGGCCGACGCCGTGGGTGCGAGCGACGCGACGGACGTGACCGGCGGCATGGCCGCCAAGGTCGAGAAACTGCTGGCGCTGTCGGCGCCGGCGCACGTCTTCGGCCCCGACGGGCTGTCGGCGTTTCTCGCCGGCGACTCGCCCGGGACGGTCGTCGACGGCGCGGAGTGACGTTCGGGCCCGGCGCAGCGAGGTCGCCCTGCCCGCTCGACGGTGAGAACGCGGGCCTTCCGGCGGCGGACCGTCGTAACCTATTAGGTCGGGCTATGCAATGAGAGTGATATGACATCGGTTCCCCGCCGATCGGCGTTTCGTTACGGCTTCTACCTCTTCTCGTACTGGCTCGTGTTGCTCGTCGTCTGCGCCGCGCTGGTCGCCGGCGGCGGCTGGTTGCTCTCGGAGCAGGTCCAGACCGGCAGCGTCGGCGCGAACGAGGACGGCGCCGTGGCCGCGGTCGCCGGCTTCGCGGTCGTGCTCGGCGCGCTCGTCTTCGGCGCCGGACAGGCCGGACTCGCCTACAAGCTCGTGGCCGACGCGACGACCGTCGGGGTGGCCCGGGCGGTCCCAGCGGATCCGGCCGCTGCCGCGGACGACGCGACGGACGGTGACTCCACCGGAGCCGAGGCCGACCACGACGAGAGTACGACCACCGCTCCGAGTGCGAACAGCGACGATCCGCTTCAGTCGGGCAGCGACCGGGACGACGAACGGCCCGAACCGGAACCGCGGACGCAACACCGCGCCGAGGCCCGCACTGGCCCGGAATCTGGGGAATCGACCGAGACTGGGGAAACCGACCCCGCGGAGTCTTCGGGAACGACGTCGACCCCCGACGAACCGGACCAGACGGAGCGGACCGTCACTGACGAGACGCCGTCGACCGGTGAAGCCGCGGCGGGTGCTGCGGCGGGCGGATCCTCGGCCGCTGGAGACGACCCGCCCTCCCGAGAGACGGCCGAATCCGGGCCGGGCGGAAGCGAGTCGGTCGAGACGGAACAGGACGAAAGCGACGACCCGTGGACCCCGGACGATTCGGCGGAGCGGGACGTTTCGGACCCACGTGACCAGTCGGCCGACGTGATCGACGAATCGGCCGGAGAACGGACGGAACCGACGGTAGGTGACGACAGTGGACTCGGCGAGCCGGTCGGGGACGGTACGTTCGCCGAGTCGGCCGACGACGATCCGTTCCACGAGCCGGTCGATGCCAGCGGGCTCGACGACGGGGACGCCGGCGAGACGGGGGCCGTCGGCGCCGAGAGCGACGACACAGCGCCAGAGGAGGCTGCGTTTCGGGATTCGCCGGCCACGGAATCGACGAGCGCGGAACCGGCGGCTGAGGCGCCGAACGCGGAACCGGCGGCCGAAGACCCGGCCACGGACGGTCAGAGCAGCGGAGCGGCCGGAGACGACGCCGCGGACGGCTCGGTCCAGTCGCCGGAGGACGTGGCGAGCGACAGCGAGATCGCGGAAGAACTCGGCTTCGGACAGGGCGGCGGGCCCCCTCGCCGCGGCGAACCGGCGCCCGAGGGAACGGAGATGAACGACGCGGGTTTCCACGGTAGCGACGATGCCGACCCCGAACCGGACGACGCACTGGAGTCCGCGCCGACGAGGGTCGACCCCGACGCGGTCGGGCAGGCGGACGCCCACGCCGAGGAGCCCGAACCCCCTGCGGCCGCGGAGACAGACGACGCGAACGACTGGAACGACTCCGACGGGGCGGACTCGGATCCGCTCGCGCCGGCCGAATCCGGTTCCAGCGCTGCCGATCCCGGTTCCGGTGCTGCCGATCCTGACTCCGACGAAGGCGGAGAAGCGGATCCGACGGAATCCAGCGCGGACGGCGAGCATAGCCCGTTCGCACCGGACTCGGACGGGGAAACGGACCCGCTCGCGCCGGACTCCCGCGACACCGCAGATCCGCTGGCCCCGGACACGGACGACTCGTCTGACCAACGGGCCGGCGACGCCGACGATGGGTCGGATCCGCTGGCGCCGAGCGGAGGGGCGGACGACGACCCGCTGGCTCCCGACACCGGCGGCGAGTCGGATCCGCTGGCGCCGGCGACGGACGAGTCGCCCGCGACCGGCGAGGAGAACGGAGAACCGTCCGTCGCTGACGATGATACGGCCGCGCGCGACGATTCGGCGGCCGGTGCAGTGGGCGATGGGAGCGACGATGATACCGAGGCGGACGACGGGGGCACGAGCGGCGGCTGGACCACGGGCCCCGGGCACATCGGCGACGAAGAGTGACAGGCTTCGGAGACGAGTCGTACGCTTTTTAAAACCTCGCCGTATAGATGGGTATAACCGAGTATACGGCCGCCCGGGTCGCGGTAGGGGCGGCCGGCTGACGCATCGGACGCCGATGCGGACTGGGTTCCGACCGTCACTGGTGACGCGCGGGCTGGGGCGCCCCCGGCCTGCGAGTCGGCGGACCGTGACGGTCCGGAACACACCAGTCACGCGAGCGTCCACTGTTCGCCGGTCGCCACCGCCTCCGCGGGCGAGCCTTCCTCGGAGTGCAAACCATGGAAATCGAAATCGCAACCATCGGCGGCTACGAGGAAGTCGGCCGCCAGATGACGGCAGTTCGCGCAGGCGACGACGTCGTGGTGTTCGACATGGGCCTCAACCTCTCGAAGGTCCTCATCCACGACAACGTCGAGACCGAACGCATGCACAGCCTCGACCTGATCGACATGGGCGCGATCCCCGACGACCGCGTCATGTCCGATCTGGAAGGTGACGTGAAGGCCAT
Organism: Halosimplex yunnanense; assembly: GCF_054504345.1. NCBI lineage: Archaea > Methanobacteriati > Methanobacteriota > Halobacteria > Halobacteriales > Haloarculaceae > Halosimplex > Halosimplex yunnanense. The sequence goes on from NZ_JBTJEL010000037.1 coordinate 803,785, forward strand.
CGTGCCGACCCACGGCCACCTCGACCACATCGGCGCCATCTCCAAACTGGCCCATCGCTACGACGCACCCATCGTCGCGACGCCGTTCACGATCGAACTCGTCAAACAGCAGATCAAGGGCGAGGAGAAGTTCGGCGTCCAGAACGACCTCCAGAAGATGGAGGCCGGCGAGACGATGTCGATCGGCGACAAGAACGAACTCGAGTTCGTCAACGTCACCCACTCGATCATCGACGCGATCAACCCGGTCCTGCACACGCCCGAGGGCGCTATCGTCTACGGGCTGGACAAGCGCATGGACCACACGCCGGTCATCGGCGACCCCATCGACATGGACCGGTTCCGCGAAATCGGTCGCGAGGGCGAGGGCGTCCTCTGTTACATCGAGGACTGTACCAACGCCGGCAAGAAGGGCCGCACGCCCTCCGAGTCGGTCGCCCGCAAGCACCTCAAGGACGTGATGTACTCCCTGGAGGACTACGACGGCGGCATCATCGCCACTACCTTCAGTTCCCACATCGCGCGGGTCACCTCGCTGGTCGAGTTCGCCGACGACATCGGGCGCCAGCCCGTCCTGCTCGGCCGCTCGATGGAGAAGTACTCCGGCACCGCGGAGCGACTCGACTTCGTCGACTTCCCGGACGACCTGGGGATGTACGGCCACCGCAAGTCCGTCGACCGCACGTTCAAGCGGATCATGAACGAGGGCAAGGAGAACTTCCTGCCCATCGTCACCGGTCACCAGGGCGAACCGCGCGCGATGCTCACCCGCATGGGCCGCGGCGAGACCCCCTACGAGATCGACGACGGCGACAAGGTCATCTTCTCGGCGCGGGTCATCCCCGAGCCGACCAACGAGGGTCAGCGCTACCAGTCCGAGAAACTGCTCGGCATGCAGGGCGCACGCATCTACGACGACATCCACGTCTCCGGCCACCTGAACAAGGAGGGCCACTACGAGATGCTCGACGCGCTCCAGCCCCAGCACGTCATCCCCGCCCACCAGGACCTCTCCGGCTTCTCGGACTACGTCAACCTCTGCGAGAGCGAGGGGTACAAGATGGGCCGTGACCTGCACGTCACGAGAAACGGCAACATGATCCAGCTGGTCGAGTAACATGAGCGGGCAGTCCCAGGCGGCCGTCGAACGGGCGATCGCCGCGCGCCGCGAGCGGGTCAACCAGGCCATCCCGGAGGAGCTGCCGATCGACGAGCCCGAGCGCCTCTACGAGGCCTCCCGGTACCTGCTCGACGCCGGCGGCAAGCGGCTCCGCCCGACCGTCGTCCTCCTCGTCGCCGAGTCGCTGGCCGACGTGGACGCCGACCCCGAGACCGCCGACTACCGGTCGTTCCCGGCCGACGGCGACGACGTCGACGTGCTGAAGGCCGCGGTGAGCGTCGAAGTCATCCAGTCCTTTACGCTCATCCACGACGACATCATGGACGACGACGACCTCCGTCGCGGCGTCCCGTCGGTCCACCGCGAGTACGACCTCTCGACGGCGATCCTCGCCGGGGACACCCTCTACTCGAAAGCCTTCAAGCACCTCCTCGAAACCGGCGCCGAGCCCGAGCGCACCAACTCGGCGCTGATGCAGCTCTCGACCGCGTGCACGAAGATCTGCGAGGGCCAGTCTCTCGACATCGACTTCGAGTCCCGCGACGCAGTCGCGACCGACGAGTACCTCGAGATGGTCGAACTCAAGACCGCGGTCCTGTACGCCGCGAGCGCGGCCATCCCCGCGATGTTGCTCGGCGCCGACGACGAGACCATCGACTCGCTGTACGGCTACGGCCTCGACGTCGGCCGCGCGTTCCAGATCCAGGACGACCTGCTCGATCTGACCACCCCCAGCGAGAAACTGGGCAAGCAGCGCGGCTCCGACCTCGTCGAGGGCAAGCAGACGCTCATCACGCTCCACGCACGCGAGCAGGGCGTCGACGTCGACAACCTCGTCGAGACCGAGTCCGTCGAGGCAGTCGACGAGGCCGAGATCGAGGCCGCCGTCGACCGACTGCGGGAGGCGGGCAGCATCGACTACGCCCGCGAGACCGCTCGCGACCTCATCGCCAGCGGCAAGGACAATCTGCGGGTGCTTCCCGACAACCCCGCCCGCGACCGACTCGAAGACATCGCCGACTACCTCATCGAGCGCGAGTACTAGCTCGCGTCCGAGTCGGTTTCACGGTTCTCTCGCTTTCTCCGACTCACGGCCGCAGGTCGGCAGTGGCTGCCGACGCACGGCCGAGTCCGGTCACGGTTCGGTCCACGAATCGAGGCCGTATGCATCCTCGACGAGTTCTCCGAGCCGTCGGACGAACCGGGTCGCGGCTGCACCGTCGACGACGTCGTGGTCGACGGTCACCGTGAGGTGGAGGAACTCGCGGTTCCGGACGTCCCCGTCGACGAGTCGCGGTTGCTCGCCGATGCCGCCGACGGTCAACTGCACCGTGTAGTTCGTGGGGCTGATAGCCCACCCACCGCCGCGACCGAACATCCCCACCGAGGTCACCGAGGCGGTCCCCGCCGTGTCCTTCCAGCGGCGGGGGAACCACTGCGGGAGCCGCCAGACGAGCCGCCGGACAGGTCCGGGGAGCCGGAGCGCCAGTTCGGCCAGTCGCGAGAGTTCCGCGGGATCCGGCGACTTCTGTGCGGCCCGGATATCGTCGTGGAGCGACCGTAGCGACCGTCGATTCGCTCCGCGAAGGACGTGCGGGACGCCGATCCGCTCGCCGCGGATCTCCGTCTCGACGAGCACGTTCACGTCGACGTCGTCGAAGACGTGCAGTCGTCCCCGCCAGTCACGATACGCGTTCAGACGGGGGTGGTCCTCGATGGCGCGTCCGAGACAGTTCACGAGGAACGCGGTGAACGAGACGTCCTCGCCCGTTTCCGCTTCGATGGTCCGGATGGCGCTTCTCGCTTCGGTGACGTCGATCTCGACGAGACCGTGGACGTTGCTTCGCCGCCCCGCCGCGCGCATGTAGTCGACCGTCCCGCGTCGGCGGCGCGAGAACGGTTCAATTCGGTCGCCGCGCTCACTCATACGTCCCGTAGGTCGCGGTTCGGCAAGGCTTTTGAGTCCACGTGACAGCGGTGACCGATCCGTCCGGCAGAGGCGATGTCGGACCGGAGGAACTTCTATGTTAGACGAGAGACACCTCTCCATGGTCGCGATTGAGCCGTCGTACTGTCACCAGTGCGGGGCAGAGTTAGGTACGCGACAGATCGACGGGAGAGCACGACGGTCGTGTCCCGAATGTGGCCACCTCCACTTCCGGGACGCCGTCCCGTCGGTGGATACCATCGTTCGCAGGGGGACGGAGGTCCTGCTGATAGACCCCCCGGGTGACGGCGCCTGGCAGTTGCCCGGTGGCCACCCCGAGTTCGACGAAGAGCCCTCACGTGCGGCAGTTCGGGAACTCGAAGAGGAGACCGGACTCGCGGCGAGCGAGTCCGACCTGGAACTCCTCTCGGTCGTCCACAGCGCACTGGGGGAGGTTCACTACAACATGATCACGTACACCCTGGACGTTTCGGCCACGGACGGGAGCCCCGCCCCCGGTGAGGAAGCGTCGGAGGTCGCGTTCTGGTCCACGGACCGAATACTCTCGTCCCCGGAGCAGACGCGACAGATCGACCGGCGGGTGTTGCGAAAAGCCCTCGACAGAGTGTGAATCTCCGCCGGACGGGCCGAACATCGAACACACCCCGCGCGGGAGGCGCGTCTCGTCCTGAACGCTATCCCCGGTGTTCCGTTCGGCCGGCCGCGGGACGTGACAGGTCCGTCTCCGTGGCGTCGCCGCGGAGGTAGTCGTCGAGCGTGCGGAGCGACTCGGGGTCACGACCGAAGGCGGTCACGTCGTTGTCGTCGACGGTGTTGTTGAGGCGGAGCGACCGGTACTGGTCGGCGCCGAAGGGGACAACGGGGACGAACCCGGCGAGCGTCAGGCCGATTCGCGCGAGGGGCATCGGGACGGGCAGGACCACGGTGGACTTGCCCTCGGCGCGGTACACCGCCCGAGTCACGTCGGCGAGCGTCAGCGCCTCGGGCCCGCCGAGTTCGTACGTCTGGCCCACGTGGCGGTCGTCGGTCACGCAGTCGGCGAGCAGCGGCGCGAGGTCGCCGACCCAGATGGGCTGGAAGCGCGTCTTCCCGCCGCCGGGCAGTCCGGTCACGTACGGCGTCGTCAGGAGCTTCGTGAACCCGACGAACTCGCCGCCGTCGCCGAAGACCACAGACGGGCGGACGATCGTCCAGTCGAGATCCGACTCGCAGACGAGTTCCTCCGCCTCGCCTTTCGCCCGTAGGTAGGCCGTCGACGCCTCTGGGCCGGCCCCGAGCGCGCTCATCTGGACGAACCGGCCGACGCCGCGGTCCTCGGCGGCGGCGACGAGGGTCGCGGTCCCGCCCCGGTGGACCCGGTCGTGCGCCTCATTCCCGCCGTCGGGTTCGAACAGCGGCGAGAGGGCGACGAGGTTGACCACTGCGTCGCGGCCGTCGACCGCCGCCGCGACGGACTCCCGGTCAGTCACGTCGCCCGCGACCGTCTCGACCGCGTCGTGGAGCGATGCGTCGTCCAGGTTCCGGGCCATCGCGGTCACGTCGTGGCCGCGGTCGGCGAGCGTGCGGCAGAGTTCGGTGCCGACGAAGCCGGTGCCGCCGGCGACGAGTACGTTCATACGTTCAGATGGGGCGGCGACGACCTTCACGTCATTCGCTGGCGCCGACGACAGGGGCTGTCGCTAGCGACGAGGCGCGGTTGAGCGGGGCCCGATCAGAACGGGCCCGGGCCGTCGACTTCCCGCGCATCGCGGCGGTACTTCTCGAACCGGTCGACGGCCCACGCCCGGAGGTCGGGATCGGTGCCGTCGATGCAGGCCCGGAGGTGGCCGTCCCCGTCGTAGGCGAGGACGAACGTCCGGTCGTCGGTGATCGTCAGGCCGACGTTGACGGGGTCGTCGGTCTCGTAGAGCGAGAACGAGGGGACCGCGACGACCGTGTCGAACTTCGCGGGGTTCCTCTCGCGAGCGGCGGCGACGCGGTCGGCGGGGAGAACGAGGTCGGTGCTCGCTCCCGTGCGGACGAGCTTCGCGTGCGGCCGCTCGAAAATGCGCGAGAGCACCGGCGAAACCATCCTGACTCGGTCGGTCGAGAGCGACCTGACGGCGTCGACGTATCGGGTCACGGGCTCCTGCGGGTGGTCGGGGTCGGCGGAGACCACGGTCGCGTCGGCGAGCCACGCCGGGTCCGGGGCGTCGTCGCCGTCGGGGAGGTGCTCGTAGAACCCGGCCAGGTCGTCGATCAGGGCGATCCGGTCGAGGCAGTCGGCGTAGGTCTCGCGGACGAGGCGGCCGCGCGTCGTCAGGTGGTACGCGCCGTCGCGCTTCTCCGTCCAGCCGCGCTCGGCGAACTGGGCGAGGTTGCGCTGGGCGCTCCTGCCGGAGACGTCGAGCGCGTCGGCCACGTCCCGGGGCGCTGCGGGCTCCTCAACGAGGTACTCGAGGAGGGCGAGGCGGTCGGGCGAGCCCGCGAGGAACGCGACGACTTCCCGTGCCATGTCCGGGGGTCCAACGGGGAAGATGAAAACTGTACCGTCCAGACGGCCGTCGCCGGCCCCAACCCAACGGGATTTTCACCCCCGGAATCGAACGCCTCGGTAATGGACGACGACGTACGCGAGCAGGCCGAGGAGGCCGCAGAGGTCAACGCGCTGTTCAACGCGCTGAAACACGACAGCGACGCGCAGGTCGGTGCCATCATGGGCCCGCTCATGGGTCAGAACCCCGAGTTCCGCGAGTACGGCGACGAGATAGCCGGCGTGATCGCGCCCGTCGTCGAGCGGGTCAACGGGATGGACGCCGCCGAGAAGCGCGAACGCCTCGAGGAACTCGCTCCCGAGCGGGTCGAGGAACTCGACGCCGAAGAAGAAGAAGACGACCAGGTCCTGCCGGACCTGCCGAACGCCGAGGAGTACGACGAGATCCGGATGCGGTTGGCGCCGAACCCCAACGGCCCGTGGCACCTCGGGAGCGCCCGGATGCCCGCGGTCATCGGGACGTACAAGGACATGTACGACGGGTGGATGCTCTGCCGGTTCGACGACACCGACCCCGAGACCAAGCGCCCCGACCTCGACGCCTACGACGAAATTCTCGACGCCATCGACTACCTCGGCTTCGAACCGGACGAAGTGATCAAGGCGAGCGACCGGGTGGACGTCTACTACGACCACGCCCGCGAACTCATCGATCTGGGCGGCGCATACACCTGTTCCTGCCCGGGCGATGAGTTCTCCGAGCTGAAGAACTCGGGCGAGCCCTGCCCGCACCGCGACAAGGACGTCGAGACGGTCCGCGAGGAGTTCGAGGCGATGGTCGACGGCGAGTACGAGAGCGGCGAGATGGTCCTGCGCGTGAAGACCGACATCGAGCACAAGAACCCCGCGCTGCGGGACTTCGTCGCCTTCCGGATGATCGACACGCCCCATCCCCGAGAGGCGGCCGCGGAGTACCGCTGCTGGCCGATGCTGGACTTCCAGAGCGGGATCGACGACCACCTGACCGGCGTCACCCACATCATCCGTGGGATCGACCTGCAGGACTCGGCGAAGCGCCAGGGGTTCGTCTACGACTACTTCGGCTGGGAGTATCCCGAGGTCGTCCACTGGGGCCACGTCCAGATCGACGCCTACGACGTGCCGATGAGCACCTCGACCATCATCGAGAAGATCGAGTCCGGGCAGCTGACGGGCTGGGACGACCCCCGGGCACCCACCATCGCGAGCCTGCGACGGCGGGGCATCCGCGGCGAGGCCATCGTCGACGCGATGGCCGAACTCGGCACCTCGACGTCGAACGTCGATCTCGCGATGTCCTCCATCTACTCGAACAACCGCGACCTCGTCGACGAGGAGACCGACCGCGCCTTCTTCGTCCGCGAGGACGGCCCGGGTACCGAGGGTGCCATCGAACTGCCGGTTTCGGGTGGCCGGGACGCGGGCGAACCGCTCGTCCACCCGAACCACGAGGACCGCGGTCGGCGCCACGTCCCCGTGGAAGATTCGGTCGTGATCGAAGCGGCCGACGAACCCGAGGAGGGCGAGCGCGTCTGGCTCAAGGGGTACGGTTGCGTCCGGCTGGAGGACGGCGAACTCGTCGCGACGGGCGACGACCTCGACGTGGTCCGCGAGGGCGACGTGTCGGTGATCCACTGGGCGCCGGCCGAGGGGCCGCGCCTCCGTCTGCGGACGATGGACGGAGACACGACGGGTGTCGTAGAACCGGGCGTTCTCGACTACGACGAGGGCGATCTGGTCCAGTTCGAGCGCGTCGGCTTCGCTCGGCTGGACGATCTGGACGCGGACCCGGCGGTCGCGTACTACACGCATCCCTGATCGGCGACTCGGGCGGCATCCGGGCGCTGAACCGGCCGTTCGAACCGGGAGTTATTGCCTGATTTCGCCCGAAGACCGACGAACGCCGGGTTCTGCCCCGACGTGACGGGACAACCTTTAGGTGCGCCGGACCGCTGCAACTAGCTACCGATGGCCATCGATCCGGAGTTCGAGACCAACCGCGAGGTAGTGGAAGAACACGAGGGACACGACGTCTGGGGACCGGTCGAGGAGCCGGAGACCCTCGGCATCCACGGGACGCACGTCGCCGTCGACTTCGACATCTGCATCGCCGACGGCGCCTGTCTCGAGGACTGCCCGGTCGACGTCTTCGAGTGGGTCGACACGCCCGACCACCCCGAGAGCGAGATCAAGGCCGACCCGGCCCACGAGGACCAGTGCATCGACTGCATGCTCTGCGTCGACGTCTGCCCCGTCGACGCCATCGACGTCGACCCCGGCCGCGCCGGTCGCATCTGACGCCGTCGAATCCTCGGTGGCCGTCACGTCGTTCTACGGACAACTCACCGCTTCAGAGCCGCGGCACTGACCCGTTCCGCCGCCGCTGACGCGGGGCACGTCCCGCGTTCGAACTTTCGGTGGACGAAAAACTTACCCATTGTCCGTGTGGTTACCAAACTGTGTGATAACAACATGCACAGTGTCGTACTGACGAAAGGCGTCCCCGACTTCAGGGAAGGCCAGGTCTCCTTCGACGAGGACGGCCATCTGGAGCGGGGCAAGACGCCGACGGTGATGAACCCGAACGACAAACACGCGCTCAGGGCGGCACTCCAGACGAAAGTGCGCAACGGTGGGACCGTCTCGCTGACGAGCATGGGCCCGCCGGGGTACATGGAAGTGCTCCAGGAGGGAATGCGGGACGTCTACGCCGACGATCTGTATCTCCTCTCCGACCGCGAGATGGGCGCGGCGGACACGTGGGCGACCGCGATGACCGTCGCGACCGGTATCCAGAAGATGGAGGACCCGCCGGACCTGGTGTTCGCCGGCTTCAAGACCGCCGACGGGGAGACCGGCCACACCGGCCCGCAGACCGCCTGGTGTCTCGACATGCCGCTCATCACGCACGTCATCTCCCTCGACATCGACGACGAGGAGGGGACCCTGCGAGCGAAGCGGCTGGTCGAGGGCGACGTGGAAGAGATCGAGACCGTCGAGGCGCCGCTGCCGGCGTTCGTCGTCGCCGACCCGGAGTTCGAACCCACCTACCGGCGGGCCGAACACCGGTTGAAACACAAGGACCTTCGCGAGCGGACCCAGGAGCGAGCCGACGAGTTCGGGGAGTACCTCGACGACGACACCGACCTCGATCCGGCCGACTACGACCGCTTCACGATGTGGGACCACGCGGCGCTCAACCTCGACCCCGACTACATCGGCCTCGACGGCTCGCCCACCATCGTCGCCGGGGTCGATCCGATCCCGAAGGCCCCCTCCGAACGGGAGGCCACGATCGTCGACCCGGCAGACGACGAGGGGATGGAACAGGTCGTCGGGGAACTGACGCCGTACGCGGCGGGTGACTGACCATGCCGGAGATAGACCCCACAGAACACGAAATCGCGGAACTGGGCCCGAAGATCAAGGACGTCGACGACGCCGACGAGCTGCGGGAGATGCTGGAACTCGAAGCGGGCGGTGAGGACCGCGCGCCCGTCAAGACGCTCATCGAGGACCGAATCGAGAAGGTCGAGGGCGACGACGAGGAGATCGACCCCGAAACGGTCGACCTGACGGACCTGACCGTCGCAGACATCGCAAACCTCGTCAGAGATATCGACGACGTGGCGGTCCTCGAAGACCTGCTCGAACGTGAGCAGGACGGCCAGGACCGCAAGACCGCCAAGGGGCAGATCGAGGACCGAATCGAGTCCATCGAGGGCAGCGAGGAGGGCGATGGCGAGGAACTGGAGTACGTCCCGCCCGAGGAGAAACATCCCGACCTCGATCACCCGACCAACGACAAGCAGTGGGTCGAGAGCGTCGAAGACGGAGAGTACCGGGACATGTGGGTCTACTGTGAGACCCAGCACGGCGAACTCATCGACGTGTCGATGGAGATGCTCGGGAAGGCCCGCCAGCTGATGGACGAGTACAACGACGTTCCCGCGAGCGACGCGAGCGGGGAGTCGGAAGACTCGTCTTCCGGAAAGTACGGTGGATCCGAAGACGGCGAACCCGAGGACGTCGTCGCGGTCCTCATCGGTGACGGGGTGAGCGAACTTACCGAGCAGGTCGTCGAGTACGGCGCCGACCGGGTCGTCTATCTCGAAGACGACCGGCTGGAGCGGTTCCGCCACCGGCCCTACACCGAAATCTTCTGCTCGATGGCTCGCGCCGGCGGGCAGGTCGCCGACGAGGGCCAGGAGGACGTCGAATGGAAGGACTACGACGAACCGCGCTACGCCGTCTTCCCGGCGACGAACAACGGCCGCGACCTCTCGGCGCTCGTGCAGGGCGAACTCGACTCCGGGCTGGCATCGGACTGCTCGGGGCTGTACATCGAGGACGCGATGATCTCGAACCCCGCGAAGACGGGTAATCCCGGAGATAGCAAGGAGTTCGACCGCATCCTGCACATGAAGCGGCCGGACTTCTCCGGGTTCGAGTACTCGACGATCCTCTGCATCGACAAGCCCTTCCGCGATTTCCACCCGCAGGGCGCGTCGGTCATCCCGGGGAGCTTCGAGATCCCGGAGGCCGACCCCGAGCGCGAGGGCGAGGTGATCGAACACGAGATGGACCTGCACGACGAGTGGTTCGGCGTCGACGTGACGGAGTTCGACACGCTCGACAGCGGCGTCGACCTGACCGGCCACGACGTGATCGTGGCGATGGGCCGCGGCATCGGCCGTTCGCCGACCGAGGGCATCGAACTCGGTCTCGATCTGGTCGAGGCGTTCGACGACGCCGCGTTCGGCCTCTCCCGGGGCGTGATCACCTCCTCGTACAACTTCGAGGGCCACGTCGAGCAGTACGTCGGTGAGGACCGCCAGATCGGCGAGTCCGGGCAGGTGGTCGAACCGGACGTCTACATCGCCGCGGGCATCTCCGGGGCGATCCAGCACAAGGTCGGGATGGACGAGTCCGACACGATCCTCGCGATCAACACCGACCCCGACGCGGACATCCGCGGCTTCTCGGACTACTACATCGAGGGCGACCTGTTCGAGGTGCTCCCCCGCTTGACCGAGGCGGTCGAGTCGGGCGAACTGGCGGCGGCACTCGCGGAGGCGAGCGACGACTGACCATGACAGACGACTACGAACACTACGAAGCGGTCGTGGTCGGCGCCGGTCCCGGAGGCGCCGCCGCGGCCGCCACGCTGGCACGGAACGGAGTAGAGACGCTGGTACTCGAGCGGGGCGTCGACGCCGGGTCGAAGAACGTCTCGGGCGGCCTCCTCTACGCGGAGGAGTCCTCGCCGTACACCATCGACGAACTGTTCCCCGGCTTCCGCGCGGAGGCGAGCGACCGCGAGGTCACCGACCACTACATCCACAACATCGCCGGGCAGAACGTGAAGACGTTCGACCTGCACGACCTGCATCACCACGACACCGAGTGGGCCGACTCCGTCCTCCGGCGGAAGATGGACTCGTGGCTCGCCCGCGAGGTCCACGAGATGACCCGCGAGACCGGGGGCGGCCTCCTCACCGAGGTCCGCGTCAACGGGCTCCTCCGCGAAGGCGCGGAGATCGTCGGCGTCACCTGCGACGAGATCGACCCCATCAAGGCGGACGTGATCATCGCCGCGGACGGCGTCAACTCCGAACTGGCGCGCGACGCCGGGTTGATGGACTGGCAGGAACCCGACGAGTGGTTCCAGGGCGTCAAGGCGGTCGCCGAGATGCCCGAGGGCGCCATCGAGGAGCGGTTCGACGTGGCTGAAGGGGAGGGCGTCGCCCACCTCTTCTCCGGCGACCTGTTCCAGAACGTCCGGGGCGGCGGGTTCCTCTACACGAACGATCGATCCCTCTCGATCGGGACGGTCTTCCACCTCGATTCCATCGCGAACGAGCGGGCCGAACCTCAGAAACTGCTCGACAACCTGTTGACTCATCCGCTGCTCGCCGACTGGCTCGGCGACGAGTACACCGAACTGGAGTACTCCGCGAAGCTCGTACCGGACTCGAAGAAGGTGGCCCACCCCTCGCCGTATCGCGACCGACTCCTCCTCGTCGGGGACGCGGCCGGGCAGATGCAGGCGCAGGGTCCGATCATCAAGGGGATGAACCACGCCGTCACCGCGGGTGCGCTCGCAGCGGAGGCGTTCGTCGACGCCAAGTCCCGCGGCGACACGGGGGCGGCGGGCGAGCGCTACGTGACGAAGCTCGAAACCGAGGGCGTGATGGACAAGCTCCGGCCGAGACGATACAAGACGCTGGGGCGGCTCGGCGAGGTCGGCCCCGTCGCGTCGGCGATGAACGCGGTGACCGACTCCGTCGTCGGTCGGACGGCCATCTCCGCGCTGGGCGAGCGGGCGGAGTCGCTGTTCAACTCGCCGTTCCTCATGGGGATGCTCCCTGACACGCGGATGGGGTACGTCACCGTCCCAACCGTTATCGCCGAGGAACTGGGCGAGCCAGTCGACGGCGTCAACACCATCGAACCGCCGGAACTGGACGACCGCATCGGGGAGCTGACCTACGACGTCGACCAGGGTAACCCGCACATCGAACTGCGGGACAACTCCTTCGAGGCCAGCGGGACGGCCGTGACGGCCTGTCCGGTCAGCGCGGAGGACTTCGGCGGCGGCTGCTACCGCGACGAGTACGTCGGGACGAACGGGAGCGAGGAACACGTCGTCAGCCTCGACACCCAGCCCTGCGTCGAGTGTGGCACCTGCGCCGTCGTCGCCGACACCGACTGGACCCACCCGCGGGGTGGCAAGGGCGTCGAGTACAAGGAGGGGTGAGCGTCGGCCAGCATGTCCTCGCAGTACAGCGACCGCATCGCCGAACTCGCCGCGGACGCCGAGCGCGCCCGCGAGTCGTTCGACCCGCCGACCGAACCGCCCGATGAGGCGCGTGCGATGCGGTTTTGCCGCGAAGGTGTCGGCGAGGCCGTCGCCGTCTACGTCGACGCCCGCAGCGGCGAGTGGGACCGCTTCGGCGAGGCGGAGTTCGACCGACTGGAACGGGCGCTGAACGACTACCTCGAACTGTACGCCCGCTGTTACGGCGTCGAACTCGACGCCGAGTACTCCGTCCGGACCGCGGCGGAAGCACTGATCGACACGCACAACGTCGCCGACGTGGCCCGCATCCTGACGAGCGTCCCCGATCGATCCGACGGTCGCTGACGCCCGCTCGAACCGTTCGCCGCCTCTATTTGCGTGTCCCCGGTCGGTACTCTGCCGTCGCGGTGGCCGATCCGAAGACAGCCGAAGTCGGCGGAAACAGCGGTTGTTCCTTACTGATCAACCGTGATAAATGATAAGTAGCGTGGGATGGTACCGATCCACATGGAACTCACGGCAGAGCTATCCTTCGACCACGACGACAGGCGAGACATCTACGATTACGTCGAGCGCCACGGGTCGGTAAAACCGGGGAAGGCCCGGCGGGCGCTGGAGATGGAACCGCGTGCGTTCGGTCACCACGTTGCCATCCTCAAGCGCGACGGCGTGCTCCTCGAATCGGAGGGGGAGCTGCGCATCGCCTACGAGGACGAACTCGAAGCGGAGTTCAAGTCCGACGGCGTACAGGTGACGATCCGCCGGGCTCGCGAGGAGGACCTGACGGGACTCGTCGGCGTCATTCGACAGGCCATCGGCGACGGGACGTACGTCGACGCCGAGACGGTCGCCGACGTCGTCGACCACGAGGAGGTACTCCTGCGGCACAACGAACTCCAGTCGCGAGTGTTCTTCGTCGCGACCGTCGAAGACGACGTCGTCGGCTGGGTGAACCTCAACACGAACGAGACGGAGAAACTGGACCACACGGCCGAACTCACCGTCGGCGTCCTCGAACAGTACCGCGGCCACGGCATCGGGAGCGAGCTACTCCAGCGCGGACTGGACTGGGCCACCGAGAACGGCTACGAGAAGATCTACAACAGCGTCCCGGACTCGAACGAGGGAGCCATCGAGTTCCTGAAGGCCCACGGCTGGGAGGTCGAGGCGGTCCGCGAGGACCACTACAAGTACGGCGGCGAGTACCTCGACGAGGTCATGCTGGCGACGAAGCCCTGACTCAGACCCGATATCCGGCAGTTTCTGCCGTATCCGCGCCGATGGTTGGCGTATCACCACAATCGTTTTTATGGAAAAGTCGCGAACACGAACGACATGATGGGTGGCGACGAGGACGGCGGGTTGGACACGGCATTCGAACTGCTCGCGGACGGGCGGCGGCGTGCAGTGATCGAGGTGTTGCGGACGGCGCCCGACGGCTCTCTCGACCTCCCGGTCCTGGTCGAGGGCGTCGCGTCCGAAACCGGGGACGACCCCGAGAAACTGGCGCCGGCCCTCTATCACACCCATCTCCCGAAGCTCGACGACGCCGGGGTGATCGACTTCGACCCCGGGCCGAGGGTCGTCCACTACCACTCCGCACCGCTACTGGAACGCTGTCTCGACGTCGTGAACACGACGAATTCGGGGCAGTGGGCCCGCCGGTGCTCCGAGTGACACCGGGATCACGCGATTTTCAGGGCCAGGCGTCCCCGCGGCCGTCGAGCGGATCGGCGACGACGCCGTCCTGTCTGGCGAGCACTCGCGCGTGACTCGCACAGACCAGGCGGTTGTCCGCCCACGGCACGTGTAACTCGACGGCGGCTTCGGCGTCACAGCCGTCTTCCGCACACTCGACCATGGGTCCACTACGAGCGCCGCGAGGAGAGTCTTTCCCGCCGGCAGGACGGCGACGGGCGCCTACAGGAGGTAGACGCCGACCATCGCGACAAGGACGCCGGCGGTCAGCAGGATTTGGAGGACGCTTGAAGTGAGCATCCCCAGCAGCGTCACGCCGGCCGCGCGGGCGCTCTCCTCGAGTTCGCCGCCCTCGGCGAGTTCGAGCAGGAACACTGTCCCGGCGGTGCCGAGCAGAAAGCCGATCGGACCGAACGTGAGTCCGACGAGGCCGACGAGGGTAGCGATCACCGTCGTCCGCAGCGACGCGCCGCCGGCCTTCGCGGAGATGGCGCCGGCCAGCCAGTCCGTCAGGACGGCGACGAGCGCCACGAAGATCACGCCCGAGAGGACGAGCAGGTTCGGCTCCGAGAAGCCCGACCCCCACCAGTAGACGACGACGCCGGCCAGCGAGAGGATGCCGCCGGGAACCAGCGGCGTGACGCTGCCGACGACGCCGGCTATCAGCAGGACGAACGCGACCAGCACGAACAGGTCGACGGGGAGGGCGCCGACTGCGGGGAGTTGCATCATTCGAATCGCTCCAGTTCTGCCTCCACGTTGGCGCCGCCGAACCGTGAAAGCAGCGGTCGCACCGCTTCTCCGAGCGCCCGCATGCACTGTCCCAGCGAGTGAAAGTCCAGTTCGTCGGCGACCGCGTTCCAGGAGTGTCCCTGGAGCGCCTTCCTGACGAGCAGGCGCTCCTGGCGAGGGTTCAGGAGCGGGTCGTCGTCTACGGATCCGGCGTCGACGAGATACCGGATCGTGAGACGGCGAAGCGGCCGCGGCGAGGTGTCGAAGATGCCGGCCCCACCGGTCATGCCGGCGAGTAGTCGCCACTCCCACTCCGAGAGGTCGAGCGCGGGCGTGGCGTCGACGCTCCGGAGCGCCGCGCGCACCACGTCCTGATCCATATCGTCGAGGGGGTCCGAGAGCATGGCCGCGACGCGGTCGACGAACCACCGGCCGTGGCGCTCGGCGAGCGCTCGCCCCACGTCGCTCGTCGGCGCCACCATCACCGCGGAGTACTCGCCGCTGGACTCGTTGCGCGTCGTCGAGAGGTGGACGGTCGAGAACCCGTTCGCCCGCCAGAAGCGCAGGAGTTCGGGCGTCGCGCCGTAGCCCGTCCCCAGCCAGTCCACGTCGTCGGCGAACTCCCCGCGGATCTCCGAGAGCAGGCGCGACCCGAGCCCACGCGAGCGGACGGCGTGGTGGGTAGCGATGCGGAGAACGCGCAGTCCCCCGGGGACGCCCGCCTCCTCGTCGCGCAACTGACTGGTCAGCACGTCGGGGATCATGTTCCCGCGGACGCGGCCGCCCTCGTACATGTGCGCTCGCAAGTCCGCGGGGAGGTTCCCCTCGCGGGCGAGCAGGGCCACCGAGACGACGCGCCCCTCGAACGTGAGCGCGCGGACGGCGACGTTCGGTGCGTCGAGCAGGCGGGCCAGATCGTCCGGCTCGGTCCGGTAGTGTGCGGCGACGAGCAGGCCGAACACCTCCCGGAGCAGGTGCTCGTCGGCGAGCAGGTCGGTGGCCTCGAACCCTTCGTAGCTGACCGAGCCGGTGCTGGCGTCCTCGACCAGCGGGTCGACGGCCGGACTGGCGTCCAACAAGAGCGCGCGGAACGCCCACACTTCCACGGGGTCGCCGGCGGCGTAGCGGATCGGGTCGGTCATCGACGCCTCACCCACGTCGAAGTCGCTCTCGTCGAGGCGGTCCCGGAACCGCACGGAGAAGCCGCGTCCGGCACCCTCGTAGCCGTGGACGGTCGTGGCGAACGCCGCCGCGGGCGCGTCGAGGAACCGTTCGAGCAGTCGGACGGGGAGCGCCGCGGCCTCGTCGACGACGACGGCGTCCGGGTCGCCGGGGAGTTCGGCGGCCGTCGCGGGCGTCTCGAAGCGGACGCGGCCGGCGGAGTCGTCCACTACGTCGAGCCGTTCGGGATCGGACTCGCTCGGGTCGCCGGCCAGCGCGCCGGCGCCTGCGAGCACTTCCTGCGCCCGGGCGAACACCTCGGCGGCGCTCCGGTACTGGGGCGCGGTGACGAGCACGTCGCGGCCGTCGAGCGCGAGCGCGCCCGCGGCGAGCCCGGCGGCGCTCGACTTCCCGCGGCCGCGGTCGGCCTCGACGACGACGGCGTGGCCGGGCTCGCCGAGCGCTTCGAGCGCTTCGACGGCGCTCACCTGATCGCCGGTGAGACACCGATCGTACACGTCGAGCGGGAACAAGGGGTCATCGGGCGGTGCAGGTGGAGGTGACGGGACGCGCGGCGCCGGGTCAGTGAGGCCGTCTCGCTCGACGGTTGCAGTTCCCGCCGCGTCGACGGTCACGATCGCGGTGCCCGGATGGGCGCGAAGGAGTTCGACCAGCCGCGACCGGAAGTGACCGGTCACGTCCGAGACGTCGAACGGAGGGACGGCGAGGGACTCGTCGAAAGCGTCGCGGCGGTTCGGCCACTCGTCCAGCGGCGGGACACAGAGGACGAGCAGGCCACCGCCGTCGACGGCGCCGACCGCCCGGCCGAGCGCGTTGGGACGACACTCCTCGTGACAGTCGAGCACGAGCGCGGCGTGGGTCGTCCCGAGCAGGTCGCCGGCGCGCGCCGGCGGTACTCGTTCCCACGGCGTCTCCGTCGACTCCCCGACGTAGGTCGCATCCGGGGCGTCGACGTCGGCGACGTCGAGCGCTTCGACGGCTGCCTCGCGGGTGGCAGCCGCGTCGCCGGCGAGGACGAGGAGGCGGCGCTCGTTCGTAGCGCGGGCTTCCTCGCGGAGTGCGGCGGCGACGCGACCGACGGTCATGGCTCCCCGTCCGCCGTCGAGCGGCAAAGAACCGCCGATCGGATAGGGACCCGCTCGCCGTCGGGCCTCGAACTGTCGGGAAGTTTTTACGACAGAGCCAGCGGCGTCCAAGAGCGGTCCAGTTGCGACTGCAGAAGCGTCACGAGCAACGGTATCCCAGCGGCATTCCTGACCGCTGGCCGAGCCCGCTGGCGACTGCGAACTTCCCCCGTGAAACGTCGCCGTCGAGAGCGGCCGCCCGGCGGCGGATCGTGGGAGGCCAGCGCAAGCGGTCGCAGCGTGTGCAGCCCCCTCACACGCCGTTTCGTCTTCGAAAGGGCTTTTAGTACTCCTCTGCCAGATGCGTGTACAGCCCGTGCGGGGTTGATGATGCTCCTAGCCTCTCAGGATATTCCGCCGCGATTTCTCGCGGTGCCCGGGTAACGCCCGGACTGGCGGGGGAGCGCGAGCCCACGCGCGGGAGGTGATCCACAAATGCCAGTATACGTAGATTTCGACGTACCCGCGGACCTCGAAGACGACGCTCTCGAGGCCCTCGAGGTCGCACGAGACACAGGGACAGTGAAGAAAGGAACCAACGAGACCACCAAGGCCGTCGAGCGCGGCAACGCCGAGCTCGTCTTCGTCGCCGAGGACGTCCAGCCCGAGGAGATCGTCATGCACCTCCCCGAGCTCGCCGACGAGAAAGACATCCCGTTCGTCTTCATCGCGACGCAGGACGACGTCGGTCACGCGGCCGGCCTCGAGGTCGGCAGCGCGGCCGCCGCAATCGTCGACGCCGGGGACGCCCAGGACGACGTCGACGACATCGCCGGCAAGGTCGAGGAACTCCGGTAGGTGACTCGGTATGTCTGCTGAAGAAAACGACGGAGACGGCGGTTCCACGGCCGCCGAAGTCATCGAAGTCGTGGGCCGAACGGGGATGCACGGCGAGGCCATGCAGGTCAAGTGCCGGATCCGCGCCGGCGAGAACCAGGGCCGCATCATCACGCGAAACGTCCTCGGACCGGTCCGCGAGGGTGACGTGCTCCAGCTCCGCGAGACCGCGCGCGAGGCCGACCAGATCGGAGGCCAATAATGCCACGAACGCGCGAATGTGACTACTGCGGCACCGACATCGAGCCCGGGACGGGCACCATGTTCGTCCGGACCAGCGGCTCGACCATCCACTACTGCTCCTCGAAGTGCGAGAAGAACGCCAACCTCGGTCGCGAGTCCCGCGACCTCGAGTGGGCCGGCGAGGAGCGCGAAGCCGACGTCGACGAGACCGAGGAACCCGAGCCCGAGGTCACCGAGACCGCCGACGCCGACGAGGCCGAGGACGGGACGGAGACCGAGGAAGCCGAATCCGAGGCGGAAGCCGACGAGGCCGACGCTGACGAGGGTGAGGAAGCAGCCGACGACGAGAGTGACGAAGCCGACGCCGACGAGGCGGAGGCCGACGAAGAGGAGGCCGAGGCATGAGCCACCACGACGAGCGCACCTTCGTGATGGTCAAGCCCGACGGAGTCCAGCGCAACCTGACCGGCGAGGTCATCTCTCGCCTCGAGGAGCGCGGCCTGAAGCTCGTCGCCGCGAAGTTCATGCAGATCGACCGTGACCTCGCCGAGCAGCACTACGGCGAGCACGAGGACAAGCCGTTCTTCGACGACCTGGTCGAGTTCATCACCTCGGGTCCGGTCATGGCGATGGTCTGGGAAGGCGCCGACGCGACCCGACAGGTCCGCCGCATGATGGGCGCGACCGACCCCGCCGAGGCCGCTCCCGGCACCATCCGCGGCGACTACGGCCTCGACCTGAGCCAGAACGTCATCCACGGCTCGGACCACGAGGACGAGGGCGCCAACGAACGCGAGATCGAGCTGTTCTTCGACGAGGACGAGCTGGTCGAGTACACCCGGGCGGACGAACCCTGGGTCTACGAAGACGAAGACCACTAATCGCACTCTCGCTTTTCCCCGACGCTTCGCGGTGAGCGACAGCGTTCGCTGGCTGGAGAGGCTTACTTCGATCGCCCGAACGTAGCGGCGCGCCCGCGTCGCCGGGACTGATACATTTTTGGCACCCCCTGATCAATACGTGTGCGTGCAGACGACATCGGCGGCCGACATCGAAGCCGTCCTCGACGAGTCCGGGCCTGACTACGAGGACTTCAGCTACGAGTCGGCGACGGGTGGGACGCGGGCTGACGTGTACATGGTCACGCTCGTCTACGAGGGGACCGAGTACGAGGTCTACGTGAAGTTCAAGCCGGCCGGCGAGAAGCGATTCGCGGTCGAACCGAAGCTCCACGAGTACGTCGCCGATCGGACGGACATCCCGATTCCTCGGATTCTCGTCTTCAAGCAGGAACCCGAGCGGTCGGTGCCGCCGTACTTCGTCACCGAACGGGTGCGCGGGGAGAACCTCGCCGATCAGTACGGGGCGATGGAGCAGTCCCACTGGGAGCGGGTCATCGAGCAGGTCGGCGAGATCATGGGCGACATCCACTCGGAGATCGCCTTCGAGGCGTTCGGCCGGCTGATCCTCTACGACGACCGGCTCACCATCCGCAACTGGCGGGGCAACTGGCGCGAGTACTTCGGCGACCTCACCCGCTCGCACATCGATCGGCTCGACGGGACGCCGTTCGAGGGCGTCCAGTCGCGAGCGCGCCAGGCCATCGAGGACGCCCTCCCGCTGGTGCCCGAAGACGGGATGCCCCGGCTGGTCCACGACGACATGCAGCCGACGAACCTCCTCTGCATGCTCGACGAGCCGGACCCGATCACCGCCGTCCTGGACTGGCAGGACACCCTCGCCGCTCACCGGGACTACCAGCTCGCCCAGTCGGAGTTCCTCTACATCGACTCCACCTTCGACGACCCGACAGTTCGGGAGACGCTCCGCGGGAAGCTCTACGAAGGCTACCGAACCCACCACGAGTTCCAGCCCGGCGAGGACTACGAGCAGTGCAAACCGATCTACCAGCTGTCGACGCTGCTGTGGCGCATGACCGGCTTCGACGACGCCTTCGACGAGGACGACCTCGGCCGAGCGCGCGCCGAATTCCAGTACCGCCAGCAGTTCGACCGCCTCCTCGACGCTGTACCGCGATAACGGCGACCGGCGGGTCGCGAACCGTCCCGATATCTGTTCCTCAGCAGACTTGTTGGAGATGCGAAGATTTTAAGTCGTCACTCTACGGAATTCCCGCCGAAATGCCCTCCATTCAGTCGTTGCTTACCGATCCGGACGGGTTCTTCCGGTCGCGGACGTCGGGGCTGTCGCTGAAGTGGCCCCTGGCGATCGTCGCGCTGGTCGCCGCCCTGCGAGTGGCGGCGAGCGTGATCACCTCCCGTGGTCTCTCGGAGCTGGTCTCCCAGCAGGGCCTGCCGGCGTCGGGGGCCGGATCGGGACCGATCGCGTTCGCCACAGCGGCCGCGCTCCCCTTCCTCGCGTGGGTCCTCTACGCGGGGCTGTTCTACCTGCTTTCGGGTCTCTTCGACGGTGAGGGGGCTTTCAAGACGATTCTGGCGTTCGTCGGCTACGGGTTCGCCCCACAGGTCGTGGGATCGGCGGTGACCGCGCTCGTGCAGTTCTACCGCTGGAACGTCCGGGGCGTCTCGGTGACGTTCCCGAGCGGGATCGCCGACACGCCGCCGTCGCAGATGTCCGGCGAACAGGCGTTCGCGTACACTCGGGCCCTCCAGGAGGCCCAGAGCGGGCCGTTGGTCACACTGACGGCGGTGCTCGGGCTCCTGTTCACGATCTGGGCGGCGTTCATCTGGATGTTCGCGACGAAACGGGCACGGGACGTGAGTACCCGGCAAGCTGCCATCTCGGTCGGTATTCCGGTCGGAATCGTCGTCGTCCTCCAGCTGGCCCTGTTCGCTGTTGGAACCTTGCTCTTCTGAACAATGAACCGAAACCAGACGCTCGCATTCGTGGTACTGCTCGCAGTCGCAACGCTTCCGGTCGTCTCCGCCGCGGCCAGCGTCGACGTGACCGTTTCGGACGTCGACGTCCGACCCTCCGAGCCGGTTCCGGGCGACGAGGTCGCGATCGAGGCGACGATCGAGAACTTCGAGAGTAGCTCCGCGGGCTACTTCGTCGACAGAGTCCACGTTGTGAAGGCCAACGATGGCAATAACCCCGACGAGTTCGCCGACGTGAAAGACATCGGCACGATCCCGATCGGCGGGTCGAAAACCGTGCCGCTCTCGACTACCTTCGAGGACCCCGGGACGTACAACCTCCGGGTCCGGGTGTCCGGCCGTGAAACCGAGAACGACCAGCGGACGCAGGTAAGTTATCCGTTGACGATCACCGTCAGGGACCGCCAGCCCCAGGTAGACGTGAACGCGAACGACTCCGCGGTGGGCGTCCGCACCGGTGGGACGGTAACGATCGCCAACAGTCTGGGAAGCTCCATCGAGAACGTGGAACTCACCGTCGACGGCGAGGACGTGGGGATCACCAACCGTCGCTCCGTGCTGGCGTCCGTCGCGAGCAACGGGACGCGCACCGTCTCGTTCGACTACCGCGCCGACGAACCGGGAACGCACGAACTGACGGCGACGCTCACCTACACTACCTCCGGTGGCGTGACCGACACGGTGACCGACACGGTGTCCGTCCGCACGACCGAGGAACGCCCGCAGCTCGACATCGACACGAACGGCTCCACCGCGGGGATCGAATCCGAGGGGACGGTGCGGGTCGCTAACGGGCTGGGAGCGGCGATCACCAGCGCCGAAGTGACCGTCTCCGGCGACGGCGTGACGGTCAGCAACGACCGGTCGGTGTTCACGCGCGTCGCCGACGGCGAGTCGGCCCGGGCGAACTTCGACTTCCAGCCCGCCGAGGCCGGCGAACACGAACTGACGGCGACGCTGACCTACTCGACGCGCGGCGGCACGACCCGTACCGTCACCGAGACGGTCCCGGTCGAGGTCGAACCGCTCCGCGACCGCGTCGCGCTCGATCTGAGTTCGGCCGAGGGCGGCAACTCACAGGCCGTGAAGGTGACGGTGCTCAACCAGGGCAACGCGCCGCTGTCGAACGTCAGCGTCCGCGGTTCGTCGCCCAACGCGACCGTCGGACGGGCGCTGCTCGACCGGGTGGCGACTGGTGAGTCGCGGACCGTCCGGCTGAACGCCTCGCTGTCGGAGAACAGCGCGACCGTCGACGTCCGATCGACCTACGACGTCGGCGAGCAGCGCGGGCAGGCGAGCGGTTCGACGGCGCTGACGCAGACGCCGGGGACCATCGGCCTCACCGGACTGGAAGTCGTCCCGGAGGGCAACCGCCTGCGCATCTCCGGGAGCGCGAGCAACCTCGGGACGACCCTCGCCCAGAGCGTCGTCGTCAGCGTGGCCGACACCGAACGCGTGACGCCCACCGCGCCCAACCGCAAGTACTTCGTCGGAAAGGTCCCGGCGAGCGACTTCGTCTCCTTCGACGTGTACGCGACCGTGCAGGGCAACGTCTCGACCGTCCCGCTCGACGTCGAGTACCTCGTCGACGGTGAGCAACACACCCGGACCGTCGAGGTCGACGCCGCGGGCGCCAGTCGCGCGCTCGCCGCCGGGCCCGAGCCGGACCCGAGTGGCTCCGGGGGCGGCGGCTTCCTCCTGCCGGCGGTCATCGGCCTCCTCGTCGCAGCGGGCGTCGCCGTGCTCATCGTCCGCGCCTGGAGGGCGAGTCGTGGCGGTGATTGAGACCCGGAACGTCGTCAAGCGTTACCGGAGCGGCGACCAGACGCTGACGGCCCTGAAGGGGATCGACTTCGCCGTCGAACCCGGCGAGTTCGTCTCGATCATGGGCCCCAGCGGGAGTGGCAAGACGACCCTGCTGAACCTGCTGGGCCTGCTCGACGACCCCAGCGAGGGGGAAGTGCTGCTCGACGGGGAAGACGTCACCGGCCTCTCGGACCGCGAACAGACCACCGCGCGCAAGCGAACCATCGGGTTCGTCTTCCAGAACTTCTATCTCATCCCCACGCTGACGGCGAAGGAGAACGTCGAGATCCCCGCGCTGTTCGACCACGACCCGACCGTCGAGGAGCGGTCGGTCGACCTGCTCGAGCGGATGGGACTGGGCGACCGCCTCGACCACAAACCCGACGAACTCTCGGGCGGGCAGAAACAGCGGGTCGCCATCGCTCGCTCGCTCATCAACGAACCGCGCGTGCTGCTTGCCGACGAGCCGACGGGGAACCTCGACCGAGAGACCGGCCGGAAGATCCTCGACGAGTTCGTCGAGATCACCGAACGCGACGTGGCCGTCATCGCCGTCACGCACGACGAACTCGTCAACGAGTACGTCGACCGGACCGTCGAACTCGTCGACGGCTACATGGGCGAAGAAGTGCCGACCGACGGCGGCGAACAGGCCGGTTCCGACGGTGCGACCCTCCCCAGCGAGAGCGGCAGTGGGGGTGACCTGCCGTGATGGGCTGGCTGCGCCGGCGGTTCCCGGCGCTGTTGATGGCCCGTCGCAACATCGGGCGGACGAAGGTCCGTTCGGTGCTGGCGGCGCTGGGCATCGTCATCGGCGTCATCGCCATCGCGTCGCTCGGCATGTTCGGGCTCACACTACGGTACCAGATGACGGAGAACCTCGGGAGTATCGGGAATCAGGTTATGGTCGAACCGGCCGACTCCGCGCAGGCGCCAGAACTGCTCACCGAGCGCGACCTCCGCCAGATCGAGTCGGCCGCGAGTTCCGGCGCGACCATCGCTCCGGCGAAACGGCGGTTCACGTTCGTGTCGTACGGGAGCGGGACGTCGGAGACACGGATGGTAATGGGGATCGACAAACCGCGGCGACTGTTCGAGGCCCGCGAGGGGACGATCCCCGAACCCTACCGGAGCGGTGCGCTCGTCGGCCCGCAACTCGCCGACGAGTACGACCTCTCCCCCGGCGACACGATCTCGGTCAACGGATCGACCGAACGCATCTCCGCGGTGCTCGCGCCCAGCCAGGGCTTCGGCTACACGAACCCGAGCAACCAGATCGTCCTCCCGACGCGGGAGTTCGACCAGCGCGGGTACAACGCGATCACGATCACCGAGCGCGACAGCACCACTGCGAACGAGACGGCGATGGCCATTCGCTCCCGGCTGAACGACCGCCGCGAGCGCGTGCAGGTACGGGACTACTCGTCGATCGCCGACCAGATCGGCCAGTCGTTCCAGGCGCTGAACCTCTTCCTGATCGGCATCGGCTCGATCTCACTGCTGGTCGCCGGCGTGAGCATCCTCAACGTGATGCTCATGAGCACCGTCGAGCGCCGCCAGGAGATCGGCGTCCTGCGCGCCGTCGGCTTCCAGAAACGCGACGTGCTGAAGATCATGCTCTCGGAGGCAGTGCTGCTCGGCATCCTCGGCGGTATCGTCGGCGTCGCCTTCAGCGTCGTCGCCGGCATGGCCATCAACCACTTCATCGCCGGCGACGCGATGGCCGCGTTCCGCCCGCAGAACTTCCTCTACATCGGTCTCGCGTTCGGCTTCGGTGTCGGGACCAGCCTCCTCAGCGGGCTGTACCCGGCGTGGAAGGCCGCCAACGAGCGCCCGGTCGAGGCGCTACGGAGCTGACCCGGCACCGCTTTCCGCTATCGGCGGTACCGGTCGACAGTCTCCCAGAACGCGGCCGCGCCACCGTCTGAACCTGATTCGGTGGTGTTCGTTCCCCTGTCCCTGTCGTCCGGCGCACCCTCGTCTTCCGCGGGATTAGATCCGGTCGAACCGTCCGCTTCGAGACCAGCGGCCGCGAACAGGTCCTCCACGTCGTCTTCGAACTGCCAGTAGATGTCCTTCCGGAACGCGACTAGCGAGCGGTCGACGGCGTTACGGACGGCGACCCGCACTGGTTCCGGCCGATGCTCCGCAACGGCTGCGAGCGCTTCTATCGCCGCGCCTCGCTCCCAGCGGGGCGTCCCCTCGGTGACGTGTTCGGCGAGCGGTTCGACGCAGCGGACTGCGAGCGAGGGATCGCGGGGGGCGAGCGCTTCGACCACGGACGCGGTCGACCTGACGTTGACGCCTCCCCAGAGCATGTCCGCCATCCAGTCGGTGCCGTCGGTCGCGACGTCGCGATTCGTCCGGCCGACCTGTGCGAGCAAGCGCGCGGCGGCCTCGCCGTCCCAGTGACTGGCCGACAGCGACGCGTCGACGGCGGCCTCGGCGACGGAGGGCGCGTCGCGCGCGAGGACGCCCATCGGCCACCGGTCGTCGTCGCGGTCGGTCTCCGCCAGGGAGCGGAGCGACGGCGGGACGGCCGAGGGCCGTTCGGCACCGACCGAGGCGACGACGGTCGCTGCGGCGTCCCTGATCCGCTCGCTGCGGTGGGTCAACAGGCCAGTGAGCGACGTGACCTCGTCGGCGACCGCGGCAGGTTCGCTCTCGGCGACGGCCGCGAGCGCGTCGAGCGCCTTCGCCCGGCCCCGGTCGGTGCCCCACGGCTGGGCGGCCGCGGCGAGGTCTGCAACGGCCGCCGTGCCGACGCTCGGGTCGACTTCGATCGCCTCCTCGACCGGGTCGAGCCGGTCCAAGGTCCGCCAGTCGTCTCCCGGCGAGAGTGCCGAACAGAGCGTCGCGACCACGTCCCGCGCACGGTCCGGCGCGGCACCGGCGAGCACCGCCAGCGGCTCTTCGTCGCCGCCGTCTCCGAAACTCGCGGCGAAGGCGTCGACGACTCCGGCGGCATCGGCGCTCTCGGGTGTCGCTGCTTCCGTCTCGGCGGCGCCGATAGACCCGAGCGCCGTCGCTGCCTCGGTCCGTTCGGCCTCTTCGGGACTCGCGAGGAACGACACCAGGAGGTCGACCAGCGCGTTCAGGTCGGTGAATGGCTCGCCGGCGGCTGCGACCTTCCCTCCGGACCCGGCCCCGCGTTCCAGAAGCGTCGCGACGCCACTCGCCGCAGTCAGGCGCGTCTCGCGGTCGTGTGACACCTCGTCCGCACACTGCCACAGCGCGTCGACGTCGCTTTGAGTCCCCCCACCGCCCGTAGCTGTTACGAGTCCGTCGACCGCCGCCGGCGTCGGATCCGTCTCGACGGTTCGGCGGAGATCCGCGATCACGTCGTCGACGCGACCGGCCGTCGTCGCTACGCTCGCCAGCGCCGGCGCGGCTGCCGACTCGTCGGGGAGACACTCCCGGAGCGTCTCGACGACTTCCCCGGTCCGCTCCGGGTGCGCCGCCGCGATGGCTTCGAGGGTGGTCGCCCCGTGTTCGACGCCGACGCCCCGCGTGACGCCGTCGCCGATGCGGTCGAACGACGCGGCGACCGCCTCGTGATACTCGTCGGGGATCCGCGCGATCAGCCGCTGCGCGGTAGGGGCGGGCGACTCCGGGTCCCACCCGAGTCGGATCAGTTCCTCGACCGCCGATTCGCACTGCGGGTCGTCAGACGCGGGTAGGTAGTTCCCTCCCACTCGTGCGCGGTCGGGGATCTCGACTTCCTCGCCCCCGGTGTCCGGCGTTGCGGTGTCGGCCACGGTCGCTTCGGCCACACCCACTGCGTACCACAGGACCACGAGCACCGGCGCGCGTTCTTCGAACGGCCTGTGCACGTCGACGAACTCCGTCACGTCTTCGCGAACCCGTTCGTCGGTATCGCCCAGCGAACGCCCCAGCCGCCGTGCGGCCGTCGCTGCGCGATCTGACGGTACCTCCTCGTCCAGGACGACGTGTCCCGCGGCGACGGCCGCCGCCGCACGGACCCGCGGGCCCTCGTCCTCGGTCGCTTCGATCAGGGACGGCAAGACGTCGCGGGACTGCTGGGAGACCCCGAAATGGTCGTTACACTGTTCGCGCTCGATCGCTCGGAGCAGCGCCCTCGCGGCCGCCGCCCGCACGTCGGCGTCCGGGTCGGCGAGCAGCGCTTCGAGGCGCTCGAACGGCGTCTCGTCGACCGCGACGACCTGCAAGTACTGCGCCGCAGCACGCCTCCTGGCTGGGTCATCCGCGTCGAGCGCGGCCTCGATGGTCGCCGCCGAGCAGTTGAGCGCCCGGACGACCGCGCTCGCACGTATCCGCGTCTCGTCGGCCGTCAGCGACGCGAACAGCGCCGGTGGGAGCGCGTCGAGCGACGAGAGCGCGTCCTCGACGACGGCGTAGGCGACATCGAGCGCCCGGTGGCGATGGTCCGAGTCGTCGGCGTCCGCGGCGACGGCGAACAGCGCCCGTAGCTCGTCACCGATCGCCGCTTCGTCGGCTTCCTGGAGCGCGGCGAGCGCCTCGCGGCGGCTCTCCGGGTCGGCGTCGGTCACGCGGGAAGCGAACCCCGCAAGCGAGTCGGGATTCACCACGAGTCGACCGTCTCCCCCTCGACGCCCCACTGGCGTCGGAAGTGTTCGACCGCGTCTCTGGCGCCCCGACCGAAGACTCCGCAGTAGTCGTCGACTTCGACGTAGCCGCCGTCGATCCAGGCGTACAGGGTCCCGCCGCCGTTGTACTCGACCTCCTGTTCGCGGATCCCCAGCGCCCACGCGGCCCGCGCGTCGAGGTCGGTGACGAAGTCGTTGAACCACAGGGCGTCGAGGACGCCCCCGCGGTGTTCCCTGCCGGTCGTCCAGTGGACGGCATCGTCTTCGACCTCTACGCGCGCCCGCCGCTCGTGGGTGAACTCCGGGACGAGTCGTTCCATCTCCCGGCGCAACTCGGCGGCGACCGCGTGCGGATCCCGCCGTTCGACTCCCAGCGTCAGGTGATACCCGTTCCAGCTACCCATACCGGGAGGTTGCGCGAGCCGCTCAAGAAAGTTGACCACGCGCCGAAACTAATATCGCCGACGCTCGGTCGGTATCGCCGGCATCTCGGCCGCGTCACCCCCGGTCCAGCTACCACTTAGCCCGCACGCCCGCTCAATCCGCGCCGGCGGTCAGCCGCGGCTCGGCGCGGTCGACGGTCACCGGCGCGAACTGCTCGAGCCAGTCCGTCTCGCCGCTCTCGAAGGCGTCGAGGAAATCCTGCACGGAGTAGTGGATCTCCCCCGATTCGTCGGCGCAGGGGAACACCGCCTGCAGGTCGTTCTCGGCGTAGACCGCGAGCGACGCCATCGGGAACACGACCACGTCGTGGACGACGTCGGTCCCGATGTAGGAACGCTGGCGGCGCTGGAACGCCGGTTCGAGTCGATAGCCGTTCTCGCTCGCCCACTCGCGCAGCTCCTCGTAGGTGGCCAGCGCCTCGTCGCGGCTGTCCTGTTCGGGCGTCCGGATGCGTTGCCACGAGGCGTCGACCTCCGCGTCGGCGACGACGCCGTCGGCATCCAGATCCTCGACGCGTTCGAGGACGCGCTGCTGGCGGTCGTAGCTGCCGTACGTGTCCCCGCGCAGGTAGAGTTCGACTCGGTAGCCGTCTGTGTCGGTCATGGTGTCTCTCACTTGATCGATTCCTCGGGTGGCCCCCTCAAAACACTTTCCGCGGGATCCCTTCGAGGGATCCTAGGGGCCTAAGTGGGCGGATACGTGCCCGTCGGTCACGGATAGCTGGACTTACTGGCCGGACGGATCCAGCCGGTACCAGCGCCGTCCAGCAAACCGGAGTCGCGAGTTCGAAACCGAATCGGTCGAAAAATCGGGGCCGGCTCAGTCGTCGGCGGAGGCGGTCTCGCCGGCGACGGGCACGTCGATCTCGCCGGCGTCGAGTTCGGCCTCGATCTCGCGGGCGGCCGTGACCATGTTCTCCATCTTCTGGTAGGCGATCTCGCGGGGGAGGAGCTTCAGACCGCAGTCCGGGGAGACGGTGAGCTGCTCCGGGGGCACGACCTTGAAGCCCTGTTTGATGTTCTCCTTGATCTCCTCGACGGTCTCGACTTCGGCGGTGTGGTTGTCGACGACGCCGAGGGCCAGGTCGAGCGTGAACTCGGGATCGGTGAACACGTCGATCTGCTCGTAGTCGCCGTTGGTGAGTTCGAGGTCGAGTTCGTCGATCGGGTAGTCGAGCACTTCGGGGTAGATCCGCGAATAGTCGCCGTAACAGACGTGGAGACCGATGCGGACCTCCTCGGGGATGTCCTCGACGATGCGTTCGAGGGCCTCGCCGACGATGGCGTGGTCGTCGGGCGTCGTGGCGAGCGCGGGCTCGTCGATCTGAATGTAGCGAGCGCCGGCGTCGACGAGCTGCTCGATCTCCTCGTTGACGAGTTCGGCCAGGTCGTAGGCCAGCGCTTCGTCGTCCTCGTAGGCCTCGTTGAACGTCCAGTTGGCCAGCGTGTACGGCCCGGTGATGGGCACCTTGACGGGGCGGTCGGCGACGGCGTCGGTGAACTCGAACTCGTCGACGAGCCACTGCTCGCCGTACTCGACCTCGTCGGCGACGCTGGGTTTGTTGAAGTAGTTGTGGCCCCAGACCTTCACGCGGCCGTTGAACTCGTAGCCCTCGATGCGCTCGGCGAAGTACTCGACCATCTCGTTGCGACGCATCTCGCCGTCGACGACGGTGTCGAGGCCGGCGCGTTCGTGCTCCTCGGTGATGAGACGGGCGGCGTCGTCCTTGGCCTCTTCCCACTCCTCGTCGCCGAAGTTGACGTCGTCGTCCTCGTACAGTTCGCGGGCGTGGTCGAGCCACTTGGGCTTCTTGTAGCTGCCGACGACCGAGGTCAGCAGGAAGTGGTCGTTGTCGTGGTCGGCCGGGCGGAACTGCTCGCGGTTGTCGGCGGGTCGGTCGGTCATGCTTTCACCTCCGTGCGCTCGACGGCGCCGAGCGCCGCGAGCTTCTCCTCGAACTTGCCCGACGGCAGGTAGAACGTCGGCGTGTTGATCGTCGCGTAGGCGGTCTCGAAGTCGACGCCGTGGGCGTTGTCGAGCGTCCACTCGACGCGTTCCTCGATCTCCTCGGCGTCCTCGACGAGTGTGTTCTGCCCGTCGACGATGCCTAGCGCGATGTCGTCTTTGGCGCCGTACTCTGAGAGGACGTAGGCGTTGTCCTCGTGATTGGCGACGAAGTCGAAGCCGACGGCGTCGACATCAGCGTCCATCAGATGGGCGTACACCTTCTCGTCGATGCCGCCGTCGCCGCCGTGGGACTCCCAGTAGGTGTGGGCGACCACGTCGGCCTCGACCGCCTGCGCGACCGCGTCGATGGCCTCGCTGGCGCGCTCGTCCGCGCCGTCGCCGGGCGGGGACTCCAGCAGCGACGGTTCGAGCAGGAACAGCGTCTCGACGTCGGGGAACTGCTCGGCTTCGGCGGCGAGGAAGTCGGCGAGCGCCGAGAGGAAGGCGGCCTCGTCGCCGTAGTGCTCGTCGGTCGCGAGCTGCGAGAGCGTGTACGGGCCGGGGAGGACGGCGTTCAGGCCGTCGTCGGTGAGGTCACCGGCCGCTTCGAGTTCGCGGGCGACGTCGCCCGTCGCCGAGAGGTCGTCGGTGACGACCGGCTCCCGGTAGAAGTTGTTGTTGTCGAAGTAGCGGACGATGCCGCGGGTCTCCACGGCGTCGGCCACCGACAGCGGGTGGGTGAGCATGTCGTCCCACCGCAGCTGGCCCTCGACGGGCAGGTCGAGGCCGGCGTCGGTCTGCAGCTCGACGATCTCTTCGCGCGCTCGTTCGTAGGCGTCTGCGATCTCCGGGCTCTCGTCGCCGGTGACGAGACCGCCCTTCTGTCGTCCCTTCAGATCCGCGAGCTCGTCCTTCGCCCAGTCCGGTAACGGGAACAGCCCGGGCGTCGTGGAAACTACTTCCGTCATTGAAGCGAGCTACGACATGACGCCCTATAATATTTCTCATCTAATTTGATGTCCAGTAGTTATTTCACGGGGTGGCCGGACTGGGGATCAGTCGCTGGTCGGTCGCAGGCGAGTGCCGTCGCTCGCTCTCAGACGTCGAACGATCGGCCGCTCCAGCGGTCGACGACGAGTTCGAACGGAGTCACGTCGGTCGCGTCGCTCCACCGGACGGGGTTCGGTGCGGACTGGCTGTTGCGGGCGAGCGCGGCGAACGCTGGTTCGGCGTCGCCGTAGGCCGTCTCTACCAGGCGGCCGGTGACGACGACGCTGCGCCAGACGCGCTCGTTCTCGTCGTGTTCGTAGACGGTGAACCCGACCGCCGGCGAGCGGTCCAGACAGTCGAACTTGCGGTCCGACTCCGAGCCCTCGAGTTGCACGGCGAGTACATCAGAGGCGGTGTCGTATCCGAACGAGACGGGGATCGGGTACGGAGCCACGGGGCCGCGAAACGCGATCACTCCGACCCCATTGCGGGCGAGCAGGTCGCTGATCTCGTCGTCGCTGAGGGGAGTCATCCGTCAGACTGTAGCACCGGCCCGGAGTTGTGAGTGGGGCCCGTTCCCAGCGATCGGGAACGCGGAACGGCGTTTTCAGGGAACGCTCGGGATCGGTGGGTATGCAAGCGCCCTCCGACGAGCAGTTCGCCGACTGGGACGGCGAGCGATACAGCACCCACATCGACCGGTTCGACGAGCAGCACAGACGCCTGTTCGGACTGCTCAACGACCTCCACGCGGCCATGGACGAGGGCCACTCCGAGGAGGAGATCGGCGACATTCTGCGGGAACTCGAACGCTACACCGAGTACCACTTCGGGGACGAGGAGGAGTTCATGCAGGACTGCGGGTACGCCATGGACTGCGCCGACTGCTTCTACGACCACCGCGAGATGCACGAGGACTTCGCCGCCAGGGTCGCCGAGTTCCGCGAGAAACACGAGAACGGCGAGTACGTCACGATGGAGGTGCTGACCTTCCTCCGGGACTGGCTGGACTCCCACATCGCCGCCCTCGACGAGGACCAGAACTACGCCGACTACTACCGCTCGGAGGTCGACGACGACTACGAGTACGCCCCCGGGACCCTCCGGACGGAGCGTCACTCGGCGGTGGCCGACAGTCCCGGCGGGGACGCCGCGGACCCGGCGGACGCCGGTCCAGCGGACGAGGCCGTCTCCCCCGCTGGTCCGACCAGCGAGGGGGATCCCCTGAAGGTCCCCAACGGCTCCGTCGCGAACTGGTTCGCGTCGGTCGCCGAAACCCACGGGGACCGGACCGCCGCGCTGGTCCCCGCGGCCGACGGCTACGAGGAGCACACGTTCGCGGACCTCGACCGGCGCGCTCGCAGCGTCGCGGCGGGCCTGCTGGAGACCGACCTTGACCCCGGCGACCGCGTGGGGATCGTCGCCGATCCCGGGTACGAGTGGTCGGTCGCCGACCTGGCCTGCCAGTACGCCGGGTTCGTCTCGGTCCCGCTGTTCCCCTCCTTCGACGTCGACCAGCGGCGTCGCGCCGTCGAACGCGTCGGTCTCGCCGGCGTCGTGACCGCGGAGACGCCGGGAGACGGGCCGCTGTCCGACGTGCCCGTCCGGGCCGACATCGACGACCTCCCGAGCGCGGACCCGGGGCAGTTACCGGGCCGCTTGGTCGGTGGGGGTGAGGTGGCGACGGTCGTGTTCGACCCCGCCGCCGCCGACCCCGAGGGACACGCACTCGCCCATCGGTCGCTGCTGGCCGCCGCTGCGGCGCTCGAAGCCGACCTGCCGGTCGCCCCGGGCGCAACGGGGACGTGTTTCCTCCCGCTGGCGCACGTCTACCAGCGCGTCGCGACGTACTACCTCTGGTCGACGGGCGGCGCCGTCGCCTACGCCGGGTCCGAGGGACTCGTCGAAAGTCTCGCGGCGGTCGGCCCGTCGGTCCTCGTGGGCACTCCGGTCGTCTATCAGCGCGTCTACGGCGCGCTCCAGGACCGCATCGGGTCGATGAACTGGATGAAACGCAAGGTCGGCGGCCGCGTCGCCTCCTACGGCCGGGGCAAACTGGAGGGCAGCGGGACGCCGCTGAAATACGCCGCCGCGAACCGCCTCGTCTACGGACCGCTCCGGGAGGAGTTCGGACTCGCAGACCTGGAGTACGCCCTCTGTGGCACCGGCCGTCTGGACGAGCATCTCCTGTCGCTGTTCGCCGGGTTCGGCATCCCCGTCCGGAACCTCTACGGCACGGTCGGGACCGCCGGCGTGGGTGCGATAGCGACCCCCGAGGCGTCCTTCGAGGGCACGGCCGGCCGCCCCGTGGCCGGCCTGGAGTTCGCCCACTCCGAGGACGGCGAACTGCTGGTCCGCGGTCCGACGGTGACGGTCGGCCGACTCGGTTCGGACGGCCGGCCGGCCGAGGAGTGGTACCGGACCGGGACGGACGGCCGCGTCGAAGCGGACGGGACCGTCTACGTCGACTGAGCGGCGGTCCCGCGAGGGCTGGTCTCAGCCGGCGATCGGTGCCGCGCAGTCACCCCTCGGAACCGGGACGCGCTCGGGAACGGAGCGCTCCGTTCGACCGCCATCGGGCAACTATTGCGATGACCACGACGAACTGTCCGATCACGAACGCGAGCGAGCCGGGATCGACATCGAGTACCGGAATCGCCCAGGTCGTCCAGTTGAACGACGTGTGGACGAGGAGCATCGCGAGGAGGCTCCCGCCCGTCAGGTCGTAGAGCCAGGTCATCACGACCGTCACCATGACGATGGAGGCGACGAAGCCCCAGATCGGTTTCTGGTAGTAGATCGTCCGCCCGGGGATGTAGAACAGCGGGAGGTGCCACAGCCCCCACAGCAGCCCGAGGACGACGCTCCCGCCCAGGTGTCCGGCCCGGTCGACCAGTGGTTCGAGTGCGTACCCTCGCCAGCCGAACTCCTCCTGGAGCGGGCCGCCGAGGAGCAGGATGTACCCGAACGCGACGGGGAGGGCCACCGGCGCTCCCGCCCAGGGGGGCGTCGGGAGCGCCGCACCGGCGAGGCGAGCATAGCCCGCGGCGACGGCGGCGACGACCGGAAACAGGCCGAGTATCGGCACCCAGAGCCACCGGGCGAACCCGACGTCGACGGTCCTGCGAGCGAGGTCGGAGAGCCCCGCGCGCCCGCGTCGCCACGCGATGACGACGATTCCGCCCACGGACGGGCCGAAGGCGCCCAGTTGGGGGAGATTCGGAGAACTGCCGAGATAACCGGTCTCGACGAGCGCCTGCGGTCCCCAGAAGGCCCACGACCAGCCGAACGCGAGGATGAGGAAGACGCCGAACGCGACCGGAGACGATCTGTTCCCGTCAGTCATTGTGGACGAATTCGAGACCAGTTATCATCAAAGCGTGGGCCTCGCGACTCGGGACCGCCCCCGGGTTGAGACGGTCGACACAACCAGCGCGGACGCAGCCAGCGCTCAACCGTCGTCGCGAGTGAATCGCATCACCAGTAGCGTCTCGAACGGGTGGGACTCGCTGTCGACGTCCTCGCTCGCCAGCCCGTTCTCCGCAGCGAGTTCCCGCACGGCGTCGGGGTCGGTGAGCGAACTGACGAGCAGGTACGCCGCGCCGTCCGGCGCCAGCACGCGCGCCACGTCGTCGAGGAACGGGGCGATGGCGGCGCGACCGTCCTCGCCGCCCGAGAGCGCCCGCTCCATCCAGTCGTCCCACTCCTGTTCGGGCTCCGTCGGGAGGTACGGCGGGTTGAACGTCACCACGTCGAACGCCCCCTCGCGGAACGCTGTCGTGAGGTCGGCGCGGACTACAGGAATCCCCTCGTCGGCGGCCTGCCGGCAGGCGTGGGGGTTGAGATCCGCGCCCACCGCGTCGGCACCCGCCTCACGCAGGCGCGCAGCGACGTAGCCCGACCCGGTTCCCACGTCGAGCGCCCGCTCGCCCGCTTCGACGTGCTCGACCACGGCGTCGGCGAGCAGCTTCGAGTCCTCGGCGGGCTGGTAGACCTGCTCGACGCCGCGGCGGTCGGCGAGGCCCGGCTTGCCACCGGATCCGTCCGCGCCACCGTCGGATCCGTTCGCGCTACCGCCGTCAGCCCCGCCCGCTTCGTTCCCGTCGGTCATGCCGACGGATGCTCGCCCGGCTCGCCCACCTCGCGGGCGAGCGCCGCCAGGTCGGCGAACTCCGCGGGCGTCACGTTCCCGGCGCGGCGGCCCATCAGGTCCTCGTCCGCCGCTTCGACAACGGCGTCGGGGTCGCCCAGTCCGGAGATGTGGGCCGTGTTGCGGACGGCGTTGCGCATCGTCTTGCGGCGCTGGGTGAACACGGCCTTCAGGAAGTCCATGAAGAAGTCGACGTCCGGCGCCTCGTAGTCCGGGTCCCGGGGCGTCGTCCGCACGACGGCGCTCTGGACGGCGGGAGGCGGCGAGAACGCCTCCTTGGGGACGGGCTCGACGACCTCCACGTCCGCGTAGTGGCCAGCCGTCACCGAGAGGCGGCCGTAGTCGTCGCCCCCCGGCTCGGCGGCCATCCGCTCGGCGAACTCCCGCTGGAACATCAGGATCAGCGGCTTTCCCTCGGGCAGCAGCCGGAAGGCGAGTTCGCTGGAGGGACCGTAGGGGAGATTCGAGATGGACGCCG
Source organism: Halosimplex yunnanense (assembly GCF_054504345.1). Classification (NCBI taxonomy): domain Archaea; kingdom Methanobacteriati; phylum Methanobacteriota; class Halobacteria; order Halobacteriales; family Haloarculaceae; genus Halosimplex; species Halosimplex yunnanense. The sequence goes on from NZ_JBTJEL010000037.1 coordinate 839,185, forward strand.
AAAAGTCCGGGAGGTCGACCTCCAGCGCGTCGCCCTCGACGACGGTGAGCCGCCCGTCGTCGATCGCCGTGGCGAACTCCTCACGGAGGAACGCCGCCAGGTCGGGGTCGCGCTCGATGGCGGTCACGCGGTCGGCGACCGCGAGCAGGCGGTCTGTCAGCGCGCCCGTCCCGGCACCGATTTCGAGGACGTGCGAGAGGTCGACGTCGGCCTCCTCGGCGTACCCGGGGAGGCGATCGAGCACGCGGTCGTCGACGAGGAAGTGCTGGTCGCTGTCGGGGTCGCCGCGGACGCCGGCCCGCCGAATGAGGGCGTCCGGGTCGCGGGTGCCCGCTTCCCGGCGGGCACCTGGGTCGCCGTCCGCATCGGCTGCGTTCTCGCCGTTCATTCCTCGTCGTCCCGCCGGGCGAAGGTCCGATACTTCAGGTCGTCCTCGCGGATCTCTTCGAGGATGCGCTCGACGACGACCTCGCGGGGGTTGTGCAGGCCGTCGACGCGCTCCTCCAGATCCTCGAAGCTCTCGAAGGGGCCGCGCTTGCGCTCGTCGAGGATCGAGTTGCGGAGTTTCTTCCCGATGCCCGGCAGGAGATTTAGCTGGTGGAGCCGGAGCGTGATGGGCTGGGCGTCGTTGTAGAAGTCGACGAACCGGCGCTCCTCTTCGGTGACCAGGTCCTCGACGGCGTAGTCGAGTTCCGACTGGGCGCCGCCGGGGAGGTCCTCGTACTCCACCTCGCCCGCGCGCTCGATGTGGTCGGCGGCCCGGTCGACGACGAGGTCGTCGCCGATGGAGACGTCCGCGTCGGGTGCGAGGACCACCTCGTACAGGCGGAAGTCCTCGCGCCCGAGCGTGTAGGCCAGGGGCTGTTTCTGGTACTGCGGGCGGTCGTCCTCGGTGCGGCCGTGTGCGAGAAAGTCGAGGACGACGGCCGTGGGACCCCCCGACGCGTCGTCGCCGCGCTCGGTGTCGCTCATGACAGATGAGTAGGGCGAGACGGAACTTAAACCCCCGCAGTCGGGTGGTCGCGGGAGAATAGCGCCGGAGTCAGGCGTACTTCGCGACGACTTCGAGGATGGCGTCGAGTTCGTCGCCCGAGAGCGTGAACCGCTCCTGTGCGTAGATGGCGCGCAGCTCGTCTCGGTCCCGCGGTCGCAGGTTCGCGACCTTGTAGGCGGTCGGCTCGTCGACCTTCTCGAGGTCGAGCAGTTCGTCGACGAACTCGCGGGACTCCTCGGGGTCGAGGGTCGCGAATCGGTTGACGTGCTCGATGGCGCGCGCGAGCTCGTAGCGCATCTCCCGGTCCTCGTCGGCTGCCCGCTCGCGTTCGAGTTCGGCGAGGATCTCCTTGGTCTCGGCGACCGTGAGGAACTCTTCGTCGACCTTCTCTTTGAAGATCGTCATGCCTGGCTGCGGATGTGGGCGGGCTTGACGATGAGCGTCTTCTCGGTGTCACCGTCGACGATCTCGACCTTGTACGCCGCGCCCTGCTCGCCGACGACCTCGCCGGTGCGTCCGTCGAAGCGCGGGTGGTAGCGGCCCTCGGGAACGCTCGGGTCGATCTTCAGGTGGACTTTCTCGCCGACCTCGTACTCCGCGACCGCTCGCTGGGGCGGGGAGGTTCCGCTCTCTCGGGGCTTGTTTCGGAGCTTCTTGCGCGACTTCTTCTGGGGTCCGTTGGAGTTAGGCATTCGTGCGGTTCCGTTATCCGGTCACGGTTATAAAACGTGCGTTACGCGGTCGTCGGACCAGTCAGTCCGAGCGGCCGCCGTCCGCCACCGCGTCGCCGTCACCGTCGCTCTCGGACGGTTCGTCACCGATATCGGCTTTCTCGTCGCCGACATCGTCCGGTTCGTCGTCGACGTTGGACTCTTCTCCGTCGGCTTCGCCCGAGTCGTCGATATCGCGCGTCTCCTCGTCTCTCTCGCCTGTTGCGCCGTCAGCATCGTCCGCGTCGTCCGATTCGCCGGCGGCGTCAGCCGACTCGTCGTCCGCTTCGTCGACTTCGGTCTCTGCTTCGCCGGTCTCCTCCGCATCGGCGGCTCCCTCCGAATCGGTAGTCTCCTCCGGTTCGTCGCTCTCGACCGCTGCGCCGTCCGTACTATCCACGTCGCCGTTCGTGGTGTCGTCCTTCGATTCGAGATCCGTCGGTTCGTCCGCGGCGTCGTCCGCGTCGATCGCTCCCGGCTCGATGTCCGCGTCGCCCTGATCGACGGCCACGACACCGCCTTCTTCACCGGCGCCGTCGGCGACCGGTTCGACGGCCATCTCGGCGCTCTCGTCGGTACCGTCGTCTATCTCGACCGTGAAGTTGTCGAGCAGGTCACGCAGTTCCTCGACCTGCGACTCGATGTCCTCGGCGGTGTCGCCCACCTCCTCGATGCTGGTCACCTGGTCGTCGGTCTGTTGGGCGACCGTCTCCGCGCTGGAGGCGGTCCGGCCACTGATCTCGGAGACCTGGTCGGCGAGCGAGACGACTTCCTGGGCGGAGTCGGCCTGGTCGGCCGTCGCGTCGCTGATCTCCTGAACCCCGTCGTTGGTCTCGCGCACCTGCTCGGCGATCTCGTCGAGCGCGTCCAGAGCGTGCTGGGTGGTCTCGACGCCGCTCTCGACGTCGGACTGCATCGACTCGATGTCGGAGACGGCCTCGCCGGTCCGGTCGGTGAGCTGGGTCAGCAGGTCGTCGATCTCCTGGGTCGCCTCGCTGGTCTCCTCGGCGAGCTCCTTGACTTCCGCGGCGACGACGGCGAACCCGGACCCGGATTCGCCGGCGCGTGCGGCCTCGATCGAGGCGTTCAGCGCGAGCGTGTTCGTCTGGCTCGCGATGTCGTCGATGAGGTCGACGATCTCGGCGACCTGCTCGACTTCCTCGTCGAGCGCGCGGATCTCTGCGGCGGTCTCGTCGGTTCGGGACTCGATGGTCTCCATCTCGGCCATCGCCTCGGTGGCGGCCGTCGAGCCGTCGTCGGCGAGCGACTCGGTCTCCTCGGCGAGGTCTGCGACGGTGTCGGTCGTCGCAGCGACTTCCTCGACGGTCGCCGAGAGGTCGTTCATCTCCTCGGTCACCTCGCCGAGGTACTCGTCCTGCTCGGTGGCGTCAGCGGCGATGCTCGACACCGACTCGCTCACGTCACGGCTGGTCGTCCGGACCTCCTGGGTCGCGGCGGCCGCTTGCGTCGTCGACTCGGCCACCTCGTCGGTGAACGCGAGCACGCGGCCGACCGTCTCGTGGAGGTCGTGCATCATGTCGTTGAACGAGCGGGCGATCTCCGCCATCGCGTCGCTCTCGCCGTCCGGTTCGAGCCGGCGGGTCAGGTCGCCGTCGGCGCAGGCGCGGATCGTCTCGCCGTACTCGTCGGCGGTCTCTTCGAGGTGTTCGGTGAATTCCTCGGCGGCCTCGCGCTCGCGTTCGGCCTCTCGGCGGGCCTCGTCGGCCTCGGCCCTGGCCTCCTCGCGTGCGGTCTCGATCTGGTCGATGCGCTCGGCCAGCGAGTCGCGCATCGAGGCGAACCGACGGTAGAGCGTCCCGATCTCGTCTTTCCGGTGGGTTTCGAGGTCGACGTCGAGGTCGCCGTTCTCGATGGCTTCGGTCCGGTCGGCCAGCGTGCTGATCGACCGGGAGACGGGTCGTTCGATGAGGACGCCGACCGTCCCCAGGCTGAGCGCGACGAAGACGAACACCAGCCCGAGGTAGAGCTTTGTCTGGGTGGGAACGCCGTAGACGCCGGTCGAGGCGGTCGTTACTACGGCCATGCGCGCGTCGGAGACGCCGGCGTAACTGACGACCCGCCCGTCCTGCTGGACGAGCGTCGCGTTCTCGGCGCCGGTGTTCGCACTCAAGCTCCGGAGCGCGGGGATGAACTCGGTCCGATTGTACAGTGCCTGTGCGTCCGGTCCCTCGTAGGTGGTCCCGAGTCGCTCGGGGTCCTCACCGTGGAGGTACGTCGCGTTCCGGTAGAGCAGGTTCGTCTCGCTTCCCGCGACCGGTTCCTCGAAGTCGAACGACTCCGAGACGGAGACCTCGATGGCCGCGGCGTACCCGATGCCGTACTGGGTCGGGCTGACGAACGTGATTCTCGTGTCGTTGTTCACCCGGTAGGCGTCGGTCGTCTGGACGGCGGTCACGCCGACCCCTTCGAGGTCGATCTCCGAGAGCCAGGGGAAGCGCTGGTCGCGGTCCTCCGGGATCGACCCGGAACTTCCCATGATGCTCCCGTTCTCCCACCTGATGTAGTGGACGTCGACGACCTCGTCAGGCATCGAGCGGGCGAGGCTCTGGAGGTGCGTATCAATGGTTCCCATCTCGCTGGGGCGGAGTTTCCCCGACTGCGAGACGAGTCGCGTCGACGATCGATACTGGCTGTTCCAGTTTCCGACCTCGGCCGCGTTCCCGTCCGTCGTGGACTGAAGCGAGTCCTGTACTGACGCACGCTGGGAACTCGCTTCCGCCACGTAGACTCCCCCGAGAACCAACACGAGTACGAGGAGGATCACGGCCACGGCTGTCGCAAACTGTCGAACGTAACTGCTTCGGACCCTATCCGGCAGGAATCTCGATATCCGACGGTCCATAGCACTCCCGACAGTACATGTTGGGTTAAATATTCCTGCGCAATATCAGCAATGATAAATAGTTATCTGGGGCGAAATTGGTGGCCTTACCGGGTGAGAAGTCGACAGGGCCAGTTTACACTTCGAGAATCGGGGTGGGCGAACAACGATGGGTGAACGGCGGCGACCGAAAGACGAACTGCGTTCAGTGGTGGGCGGTGTGGCGGTCAAGCGCCCGAGTCGACGGCAACTGATGAAACTGGTCCCGTCGCTCGGCGGTCGTCGCCGTCCGGAGAAAGAGCGCAGTGCGTCTTAGAGGCGCCCGACGTCGCCGACTTCGACGGATTCGACGCCCTCGACTTCGGTGAACGCTTCCTCGACGGCTTCGGTGCCGCCGGCCTCGTCGGGGACGACGACCGTCGGGAGCAGAGCGACGAGCCCGAAGGCCACGTCGTCGCGCTCGAAGCCGTTGATCTTCGCCCCTTCGGGCAGGGACTGTTCGAGGCGCTCCTGGAGCGCGTCCAGATCGACCTCGGGACTCTGCGGCATGACCTTGATCTGCGCGGCTACTTTCCCCATTGTTACGGCCCCATGAACCCGCAGTCCGGGCACTCGTAGAGGTTGCTCTGTTTTCGGCACTTCGCGCAGCGGTAGATCTGCTGGCCGCACTCGGGACACTTGAACGCGGCGGCGTTCGTGCCGGCGATGTTGATGCCGCACGAGACGCACTTTTGCTGGCGTTTCTGTTGGCTCTCGCTCATACCACTCCGTATCCTCTCACGGTTTTTAACCGTTGCCAACTGCGGTTGCCGGCGCCCCGAAGTCGCTGGGCGGTGGCCGCCGTGCAGAGAAATGGGGACGAGCGCCGACCGCTCACCCGAAGTTCTCGACCTTCGCGGCGTCCGGTTCGCCGCCCGCGGCCGCGATGGCTGCAGTCGCGTCGTCGAGGAACTCGGCGAAGCCGTAGACGAACACCTGCGTGTCGTCGGTCAGCACGTCCGCGACGGACTGTTCGAGGGGCGACTCCGGCGCGAGGACCGCGATCGACGCGCCGCGCTCGTTCAGCTCCGTCAGTCGGTCGTCGTGGATCGGCGCGGCGTCCCGGTAAACGATCGCGGCCTCGCCGTCCTCGTCCAGCGCCCGCTCGGCGATGCCGATGGCCGGGCCGACGCCGGGGCCGCCCGCGAGCACGAGGACTCGCTGTTCGCCCTCGTAGTAGGCGTTGCCGAACGGGCCTGAGATCTCGACACCGTCGCCGGCCTCGAGTTCCTCCAGTTGCGGCCCGACCTCGCCCTCGGGGTCGATGCCGACGGTGATCTCGAATGTCTCGTGCACGTCGGGTGACGAGATCGTGTAGAAGCGCGACTCCTCGACGCCCTCGAGGGCGACCTTGACGAACTGCCCCGGGCGCGCGTCGAACCCGTCTGGCGTCTCGAAGTCGATGGCGATGGCGTCGTCGCCGACCGATTCGACGGCGACGACGGTGACCTCGGTGTCTTCCATGCTCGCCGTTCGCACGCCCCGGCGCAAGGTCCTTTCGTTCCCTCCCGGCGACATTCGATCCCGCTGGACGTTCGTCGAACGAACCGTCGTTCGGCGTTGGCGGACAGTGTTACCGGTTGTTCGAAACCGCTGATTTCCGCCCATCTGTCCACTTCTGCGACGAAAGCGAGGGTCCGAGAACGGGACCATTACAGAAGTCTTTTTGCCGGGCGGAAGATACTCCAATGCAATATGCCCGAGGACCTGAACTGGGCCATCGGCGGTGAAGCCGGTGACGGGATCGACTCTACCGGGAAGATATTCGCTCAGGCACTCTCACGTGCCGGCCGTCACGTCTTCACCTCGAAGGACTTCGCGTCGCGGATCCGGGGCGGGTACACCGCCTACAAGGTCCGGACGTCGGTCGACCGCGTCGAGAGCGTCGTCGACAGGCTCGACATCCTCATCGCGCTCACCGAGCGCACCATCGACGAGAACATGGACGAACTGCACGAGGGGAGCGTAATCATCTACGACGGCGAGCGCTCCACGATGCAGGACGTCGAAGTTCCCGAGGGGATGATCGGCCTATCGGTCCCACTCCAGGACCTCGCCGAGGACGCCGGCGGCGCCATCATGGCGAACGTCGTCGCGCTCGGCGCGGCCTGTGAAGTGGCGAACTTCCCGATCGAGAACCTCGACGAGTCGCTGGAGAAGCGCTTCGGCGACAAGGGCGAGGCCATCGTCGAGAACAACAAGGAGGCCGCCCGCCTGGGTCAGCAGCACGTCCAGGAGGAGTACGACCACGACTTCGATTACGACATCGAGACCACGGACAACGACTACGTCCTCCTCAACGGCGACGAGGCCATCGGGATGGGCGCCATCGCTGCCGGCTGTCGCTTCTACTCGGGCTACCCCATCACGCCCGCGACGGACGTCATGGAGTACATGACCGGTCGCGTCGAACAGTACGGCGGCAAAGTCGTCCAGGCCGAGGACGAACTCTCCGCCATCAACATGGCCCTCGGCGCGGCACGCGCTGGCGCACGCGCGATGACGGCTACCTCGGGTCCCGGTATCGACCTGATGACCGAGACGTTCGGGCTGGTCGCCACCTCTGAGACGCCGCTTGTCATCTGCGACGTGATGCGCTCCGGTCCTTCGACCGGGATGCCGACCAAGCAGGAACAGGGCGACCTCAACATGACGCTGTACGGCGGCCACGGCGAGATCCCGCGGTTCGTCGTCGCGCCGACGACGGTCTCGGAGTGCTTCTGGAAGACCGTCGAGGCGTTCAACTACGCCGAGAAGTATCAGACGCCGGTCTTCCTGGTCGCCGACCTCGCGCTCGCGGTGACCGAACAGACGTTCCCACCCGAGGAGTTCGACATGGACGAGGTCGAGATCGAGCGCGGGAAGGTCGTCGACGAGGACGAGATCGACTCCTGGCTCAACGAGAAAGGGCAGTTCCAGCCACACTTCCCGTCCGCCGACGGCATCAGCCCGCGGGCGTTCCCCGGCACGACCGAGGGCGCGCACATGACCACCGGCCTCGAGCACGACGAACTCGGTCGCCGGACCGAGGAAGAGGAGGTCCGCATCGAGCAGGTCGACAAGCGCAACCAGAAGGTCCAGACCGCGAAGGAAGAGGAGGACTGGGACTACCGCGAGTTCGGTGACGAGGACGCCGACACGCTCGTCATCTCGTGGGGTTCGAACGAGGGCGCCATGCGCGAAGCCCTCGGGTTCCTCTCCGAGCGCGGTCACGACGTGCGCTTCATCTCGGTGCCCTACATCTTCCCGCGTCCGGACCTCAGCGAGGAGATCGAGGCGGCCGAAGACGTCATCGTCGTCGAGTGTAACGCCACGGGGCAGTTCGCCGACGTCATCGAACACGACGTGCTCCAGCGCGTCCAGCGGGTCAACAAGTACAACGGCGTCCGCTTCAAGGCGGACGAACTCGCGACCGAGATCGAGAACACACTCACTGGAGCCGACGCCGGCTCCCAGGAGGTGGAGGCAGAATGAGCTCCGACGTTCGATTCACAGACTTCAAATCCGACAAGCAACCGACGTGGTGTCCCGGCTGCGGCGACTTCGGGACGATGAACGGCATGATGAAAGCGCTCGCCGAGACGGGCAACGACCCCGACAACACGTTCGTGGTCGCGGGCATCGGGTGTTCCGGCAAGATCGGCACCTACATGCACAGCTACGCGCTCCACGGCGTCCACGGTCGCGCCCTGCCCGTCGGTATCGGCGTCAAGCTCGCCAACCCGAACCTCGAAGTGATGGTCGCGGGCGGTGACGGTGACGGGTACTCCATCGGCGCGGGCCACTTCGTCCACGCCGTCCGGCGGAACGTCGACATGACCTACGTCGTCATGGACAACCGCATCTACGGCCTCACCAAGGGCCAGGCGTCGCCGACCAGCCGCCAGGACTTCGAGACGAGCACGACCCCCGAGGGCCCGCAGATGCCCCCGGTCAACCCGCTCGCGCTCGCCCTGGCCTCGGGAGCTACCTTCATCGCCCAGTCGTTCTCCTCGGACTCCCAGCGTCACGCCCAGATCATCCAGGAAGCCATCGAGCACGACGGCTTCGGCTTCGTCAACACCTACTCGCCGTGTGTCACGTTCAACGACGTCGACACCTACGACTACTTCCGCGACTCCATCGTGGACCTCGACGAGGAGGATCACGACCCGACCGACCGCCAGGCGGCCAAGGACAAGATCCTCGAGGGCGACAAGGAGTACATGGGCGTCATCTACCAGGACGACGAGTCCGTCCCGTGGGAAAAGCGCGAGGGCATCGACCAGGACATGTCCGACATCCCCGACGGCGCTCCCGAAGACGCGATGGATCTCGTTCGCGAGTTCTACTAGAGACCACCTCGTTACCATCTTTTTCGCGGCCGGGTTTCCTCGCGAGCCGAAGGCTCGCTGCGGGAACCCGACCGCCAAAAACATGGGTGAAAAAGCTGCTCGCGCGAAGCGCGAGCGGTGAACCGGCGCCTTCGGCGCCGGACGCTAGCTACGACTGCTCCGCACCGCCCCGCTACTGCAACCGGGCTACTTCGTTTCAGTCGGAAATCACTTGACCGCCCCGACCGTCAGGTGTCGACGTGCAGCGTCTCGGAACCGCGCTGGTCGCGGTCCTCGCCGTCGTCGCGCTCGCCGGAGCAGCGGGCACGTTCGACGCCGTCGAGGGACCGTCGATCGCGGCGGACGGGACGCCATCCGGGCGGGCGACTGTCACCGACGTGCCGCCGCCGACGAACGCACCCGTGGGCAGCAACGAATCGGGCTTCCGGCAGACGCCACCCGAAACGCCCGCGGGAGCGGCCAGTGACGGAGGCGGTGTCTCGCCGCTCGTCGTCCCGGCCGTGACCGGATCCGTGCTGGCCGGCGGACTCCTCGTCGTCCTCCTGACCGGGAACGACGAGCGCGCGCCAGACCTACCCGTCGACGGCGACGACTTCGGAGTCGAGGATCCAGTGCCTGCTGTCGATCCCGACTACGAAACCACTCGGGAGAACGCGGTGGTCGCGGCGTGGCGAGACCTCCGCGACCGCGTCGACGCCGACGAGACGGCGACTCCCGGTGACGTCGCCGCCCGAGCAGTCAAGCGGCGGTTGCCCGGCGACGCCGTCTCGACAGTCACCGACCGCTTTCGTGACGTCCGGTACGGCGACGAGACGCCGACCGAGGGGGCGGTCGCAGACGCGGAAACTGCAGCCGAGAGGCTCGACGAAGCTGCCGAAACCGTGGACGGAGACCCCGAACCGACACGAACCGACAGCGCCGAACAGCCGCCGAGCGACGGTCGTTAAAAACTTGTAGACGGCCCGAACACTTCCGTTCGTGAAACGTTTCGCGACCGCCCTGATCGCCCTCCTTGCGCTGGTCGCGCTCGCCGGAGCAAGCGGCTCTCTCAGTAGCGGCTTCGACCAGCCGACGCTCGGTGCCGATTCGACGACTATCCCGCCTGACCCCATCGACGTGAACAGGAGTGGTGGGGCCGGAAGTCCCAACGCCACTCAGTCCGCGGAAGTCGTCGACCGGACGACGGGCGTCCCGGTCGATTCCGGCGCTGGCAGCGGTGGCGACGGCGGCGTCTCGTCGCTGATCGTCGCGGGCCTCGTCGGCGCCCTGCTCGTAGCAGCCGTCCTCACGGTCGTGCTGACCGACGACGACACCCGTGCGCCGCCGCGGGACGGCGGCACCGACGACGGGTCCAGCTCCGGTCCGCCGACACCTCCGGTCGAACCGACGTACGACCCGCCCGCCGACAACGCGGTCGTACGGGCGTGGCGCGGGCTCACCGAACGGATCGACGGCGTCGACGACACGACGACGCCCGGGGAGACCGCCTCGGCGGCGCTCGACCGCGGCTACCCCACGGAGGCCGTCGAGGGGATCACCGGACAGTTCGAGACGGTCAGGTACGGCCGGGAATCGCCCACCGAGGAGCAGCAGCGACGCGCGGACCGACTGGCCGACCGGATCGACGCGGACGGTGCCAGCCGCTCCGGGGGTGACGAGGCGTGAACCGCCGACGCGGACTGCTGGCCCTCGGTTTCGTCGCCGTCGTCGGCGGGATCGCATTGACGTTCCGTCCCGACCTGGTTCGGTTCGATTTCGCGATGGTGCTGTCGCTCGCGATCTGGGCGGTCGCGCTGGTCGGCGTCGGCCTCGCGGCGTTCGAGCGACTCGACAGTGACGACGAACCGATAGGCGCGCTCCCGAGAGCCGGTGAAAGACCGGCCTACGACGTCCCGGGCGACGATCTGGCCGACGCGGTCGGTGCCGTCGGCGCGAGCGAGCGCGACGCGGCCGAGCGCGACCGGATCCGCGAGCGACTGCGGGCGGCCACCGTGGACGCGCTGACTCGGTACGAGGGAGTCAGCCGGGCGGCGGCCGAAGCGAAACTCGACGAGGGGACGTGGACCGAAGACCCGGACGCCACGGCGCTGTTCGCCGAGGACGACGACTCGGTCCACAGCGGCGTCGAAGCGGAATTCGACCGCCGCGCCGAGCGAGCCGCCGCTGCCGTCGCCCGGCTCGGGGCCGACGACGACCGCAGCAGCGTGTCCCGGGGCTCGGGAGGTGTCGCCGATGACTGAGGCGACGCTGGGGGCCGGGCTCGCACGCGGCGAGCAGCGACTCGAACGGACCGGCCGCTGGGACGGGATCCACGCGCTCGCGCTCGCCGCTACCGCCGTCGCCATCGTCGTCGGGGAGCCCATCGCCATCCTCGCCGGCCTCGCGGGCGTCGGCTTCGCGGCGTACAGCCGCTTCGCCGAGGCGCCGGATCCCGCGCTCGCCGTCGAACGCCGAATCAGCGATACCGATCCGGACCCCGGCGAGACGGTCCGGGTCACGCTCACCGTCGAGAACGAGAGCGGGCGAATGCTCCCGGATCTGCGCTTTTGCGACGACGTGCCCGCCGGCCTCGAAGTCGTCGAGGGGACCGCTCGGCACACGACCGCGCTCCGGCCGGGCAAGCGGGCCTCGATCGCTTACGAGTTCAAGGCGGTCCGCGGCCGCCACGAGTTCGACAGCCTCACCGTCGTGACGCGGGACCTCAGTGGCGCGAGCCGGCGGACTGCGCGGCAGCCCACCGACCGCTCGACCGTCGTCTGCCGACCGGCCTACGAATCGCACTCGGCCCCGCTGGGTGAGCTGGCGACTCGGTTGCCGGGGAACCAGCCCGTCGCCGAGACGGGCGAGGGCATCTCTTTCCACTCCGTGCGGGAGTACCGCCCGGGTGACTCCCTGTCGAGCGTCGACTGGAACCGCTACGCGAAGGAGGGCGAACTCGCGACGCGGCAGTTCGACCAGCCCCGCACCGTCAAAGTCGTCCTGCTCGTCGACGCGCGACAGGAGGCGTACGTGACTAGTGGTCGCGGCCGGCGACCGGCCGTCGACGCCTGCGTCCACGCGGCGGGCGCGCTCGTGGGCGGCCTCGCGGACGCCGGCTGTCACGTCGGGCTGGCGGCGCTGTCGCCGCGAAACTGCTGGCTCCCGCCGGCGTCGGGCCGGAGCCACCGAGAGCGAGTCCACGAGGCGCTCACGACCCACGACGCGTTCGGCTGGCGTCCCCCCGGGGAGTCACTGGACTCCGAGAGAGCTGCGGCTCCCTCGGAAGGCGACGGGTTCGACCGCCTGCTCGCGCAGCTGCCCGGCGACGCGCAGATCGTCTTCTGTTCCCCGTTCGTCGACGACAGAGCCGCGTCGGTCGCGCGCTCGCTCGACGCCCGCGGTCACGACGTGACCGTCGTGAGCCCGGACGTGACCGCCAGCGACTCCGCCTACCGCCGACTCGCCGCGACCGAGCGCCGACTTCGACTCGACGACTGCCGCCGCGCTGGGGTCTCGGTCGTCCAGTGGGAAACCCGAGACGCCGCGGGAACGCGTCCGAGCGCGTCCAGTTCGTCCGGCCCCGCCGTCGCGACCGACGGAGGTGACGACGAGTGGCGGTGAGTCGCGAGCGGGAGCCGAACCAGGATCGGGACCGCCGCCGGCCGCGAGCCAGCCACGCGCTCTCCGTCGTGGCGGCGCTGGCAGTGCTGTCGGCGGTCCGCGGGTCGACGCTGGCCGTCCTGATCGGAATCGCGGGCTCGGTCGCGCTCGTCGCGGGACTGGTCCGCCGGTCGGAGCCGCCCGTCGTCTTCGCCGGCGCGACGCTGTTCGCCGCGGCGGTGCTGGCGGCCACCGGTCCGGCGGACGCCGAGTCGGTACTGATCGGTGCCTTCGGTGCGGTCGTCGCGGCGGACCTAGGGACGTTCGCCGTCGGGATCGACCGGGACGCCGACGCGGCGGTGGCGACGACGCGGGTCGAACTGCTCCACGCCGTCGGGAGCGTCACGGTCGCGACGCTGACCGCGGGAATCGGCTACCTCCTCTTCGAGGCGGTTCCCGGCGGGGGATCGCTCGGAGTGGTCGCGCTCCTGATCGGCGGGGTCGTGCTGGTCTGGCTGCTGCGCGAGTGAGCCGGTCCGCGCCGGGCGGAAACGTGTCGCACGGGTTCGGGCCGTTCAGCAACACTAATGACGCAGACGCCGGACCAAAGTCTATGGGCGACCGCTTTGACGTGGTGATCGCGGGCGCGGGACCCGCCGGAGCGCAGTGCGCGCGCGATCTGGCGGCGAGAGATTACGACGTCCTCGTGCTCGAGACCGAGCCCGAGGTCGACTTCCCGCGTCAGAGCAACAAGTCGACCGCGGGCACCTTCCCCTCGATGATGGCGTCGTTCAACGTCCCGGACGAGGTGGTCATGAACTTCACCGAGACCGTCGTCCTGGAGTCGCCGAACGACCACTTCGTGCGCGACCAGCCCGGCGCGGTCCTGGAGTTCGCCGACTTCAAGCGCTGGCTCGTCGCGGAGGGCCGTGAGAACGGCGCGGAGTACCGCTTCGACTCGCGCGTCTCGAAGCCGATCACCGAGGACGGCGACGTGGTCGGCGTCCGTTACGACGGGCAGAAGGAGGTCTACGCCGACGTGGTGGTCGACGCCACGGGTCCGGCCGCGCCGCTCGCGAAGGACCTCGGCGTCACGGATCTCAAGCGCGACCGGCAGGCCATCGGCGTCGAGTACGAGTTCGAGGGCGTCGACGTCGACCATCCCGAGTTCGCCGACTGCCGGGACGCGATGATGCTCCGGCTCGACCACGACCTCGCACCGGGCGGGTACTCGTGGATCTTCCACACCGGCGAGGACACGGCGAAGGTCGGCCTCTGTTACATCCAGAACGAGAGCCACCGCGACTACGCCCGCGAGGGCATGGGTATCGACGACTACCTGGAGTACTGGCTGGAGACCGACCCGCGGTTCGAGGACGCGCGCCGTCTCGACGGCAAGCAACACCGCGGCTCGGCGCACATCCAGGAGCCGGGCCAGATGACTACGGATAGCTTCATCGCCATCGGCGACACCGTCCCGACGATCGACCCGCTGTGGGGCGAGGGCATCCACAAGGGGATGCTGTCGGCGCGGGCGGCGGCCGCGACGGCCGATCGGGCACTGACGGGGTCGGTCGATACCTCCGCCGAGCAGATGCAGATCTACAACAAGCTCTGGAAGACGGACGTCGCGCCGAAGATGAAGACCCGGCTGCTGATGACCGAGCTGCTGTACCTCACGCCGAACGAGCGGTACGACCGGTTGATGGCCGACCTGCGCGAGGCCGACGGCGACACGCTCGCGAAGGTCAACAACGGGGACCGGCTCGCGATGCGGAACCTGATCCACCTGGACGACCTCCCGCTACTCGTGCGGTTCGCGCGGGAGCGACTCGGCGTCTGAGCCCGGAAAGACGGTCAGTCGGCGAGTCTGCGACCCAACAAGATTTTACCGCTCCAGTCCGCGCTCACTCGCATGCACAGGGAGCAGAGCAGACGACGATTCCTCAGGGGGTGCTGTGTCGCGGGCGCAGGGACGCTGGCGGCGGGTGGATTCGCGACCGGCGCGGCCGCCGACTCGACACGCAAGTCGGCCCCGGAAACGCGCTGGGACCGGACGTACTCCGAAGCGACCGCTTCGGAGGCGGAAGCCATCGCACCGACGGGAGACGGCGGGTTCGTCGCTGTCGGGACGATCGAACCCGCGGACAGCGACAACGAGCGGGAAATCTGGGTCTCCCGGCTGTCCACCGCTGGGCAGGTCGTCTGGGAGCGGACGTTCGCGGAACGCGCGGTGACCGAAGGGTTCGACGTGGCTGGGGCCGATGACGGGTTCATCGTCGTCGGCCACACGCGGGAGGACGACGCCGACGCGCAGGACGCCGTCGCACTCCGGATCGACGCCGACGGGACCGAGCAGTGGCGCCGGACGTTCCACGTCCGACCCGGCACGACCGACACGATACGGGCGGTCGACGTCGACGGAGACGGCCGGTTTATCTTCGCGGGGTGGACCAGCCGGTTCAAGGACGCGTGGGTCGTGCGGATGACCGACGAGAACAATATCGACTGGGCGAAGCGGTACGGGCCGGGGTCCCGGAGCAGGTATCACGGCGTCGTCACGGATTCGGACGGCGGCTACGTCGTCGTCGGCGAGACCGACGACACGTCCGGGAACACCGTGGGATGGGCGAACAAGCTCGGGGAGGACGGCACCCAGCAGTTCTCCCAGCAGTTCAAGAAGCAGTCCGAGAGTTCGACCAACCCCTACGACGACTACAACGTCTTCTACGACGTCACCGAGACGCGAAACGGGTTCGTCGCGGTCGGTGCCAACGCCTTCGACCCGAAGACCAACGAGCAGCGCGGGTGGGCTCTGGAGTTCAACATCAACGGCGGCAAGCTCTGGGACAAGCGCTACACCGAGAACAACTACACGGAGTTGCGCGACATCACCTACACGAACCTCGAGTACTACGTCGTCGGCGAGACGGCCACCGACGGGAACGGGACGGACGCGCGCGGTTACGCAGCCCACCTCGGCATCGACGGTGCGATGAAGTGGTCGGGCACCTGGGGCGACAGCACCAGCGGCTTCACGGGGTTCCACCTGGCCGACGATGGCGGCGTCGTCGCCGTGGGCGACGCGGCGGCCGACGGTCACTCGAGCGCCTGGAGCGTGAAGATCGGCGGCGAAGCGGTCGCGACGCGGACGCCGTCGCCGACTCCGACGCCGACGGCCACGCCGGCCGATTCGAACACGCCGACGTTCTCGCCGACGCCGACAGACGACTCCGACGGGACCGTCGCAGCGGGCGACGGCGGGGCCGACGGGGGCGCTCCCACGCCGACCGGAACGACTGCGAGCGCCGGGGGCGAGGCGCCCGGCGACGGGAGTGCGGAAACCACGACGGCCGCCGGCGACGGTGGGCTCTCGCTCGTGACGATCGGGGTCGGTGCGGTGATCCTCGCGCTCGGCGGGGGCGGCGTGCTCTACAACCGGTTCCTCGCCGGTGACGACGGGAACGTCGCCGGGCCCGACGAGGAGGCCGGCGGTGCTGCGCCGACTGACACCGGCGACGGTGGCGACGACGGTGGGGACGGCCCGCAGACTACCGAGCCGGCGACCGACGAGAACCAGGACGTCCAGGCCGCACAGACGGTCGTGGAGGGAGAAGACGCTCCCGACGACACCGACGATGCGGACGTTTCGGAGGACGACGACGATTCGGGCGCGGACGAGGAGTCGACCGACGAGTAGCGCGGTCAAGCCCGATCGCGGGGGCCGGCGTGGACGATCTGCCTTCCGTTTCGAACCCTTCGATCCTGTCGTAGAGCGGACCTGTCGGCCGAGAACAGTGCCGAGAGTCGCCGAGCAACAGAAGAGGTATACACGGCGCTGCCAAACCGATCCGATATGTCCGTCGGGAACAGTCAGGGGGTCGTCGAAGCGATTCGCTTCGACCTGAACAAGTTCCACGAGACCTGGATGGGGTTGCTCTATCCGCGCCAGCGGGGGGCGAGCGACACCGTCCTCGGGAAGTGGCAGCCGCAGACGGCCCGCGAGAAGGTATCGTACGTGGCGTGGTCGGCGCTCGGCGCACTCGTCGTCGCCGTTCTCTATCCGCTCGCGCTGTTCGGCGTCATCGTCCGCTTTCACGCCCGCAAGATCGACGTTTCAGTCGAGAAGCTCGGTGCGGTCGGCGTCGTCCTGCTGACGATCCTCGTCTGGGGCGGCCTGTCCGCGCTCGTCGAGTTCCGGCTGCAGGCGCAGTTCTCCAGCCAGGAGGCGAACGCGATCATCGCGGCCAGCGTCGTGGCCGTCATCTCGTCGGCGCTCGCGGTGCTGTTCCGGAGCATCGGCGGTCGGATCACGACGGTCGTCTTCGCCTACCCGTTCGGGATGACGGCCATCTTCCTGCCGCCGGTCGTCGCCGCGCTCGTCTCCGACGACGTCGCGCAGTTCAGCATCGTCTACGCCGAACAGATCGCCGAACTCGCCCGGACGGAGATCCTCGAACCGATCGGCCTGCGTGACGACGTCGCCGAGCGGTTCGACATGACGGAGTTCGCCTACGTCCTCATCTGGATCGGGGTCTCAGTCCCGCTGGGGTGGCTGCTCGGCATCACCGTCGCGCTGGCGGACTTCATCCGCCCGACCGGCGAGTGAGCAGCCAGCGATCGATCGGCCGCTCTCAGAACACGTCCGCCGGGTCGATAACCGTCTCCTCGGGCGCTTCCGCTTTTTCCTCGTCGGCTGCGACTGCCACCGACCCTGCCTGATCGCGATCGAGGAGCACTGTCGCACCGGCCCAGATCGGTGCCAGGATGCCCGCGACGACCGTCCCGGGTTCCGAAAGTGGAGCACGGATGGCGACCTCGTCGGTCTCGTCGAGGCCCAAGTCTTCGACGATCTGTTCGGATCTGTCGAGCAGTTCGCGGTGCGTAAACCGCTCGTCGGCGGTCGCGAGCGCCGTGTCGTTCGGTTCGACCACGTCAGGCGGGTTCGTCGGGTTCTCGCTCCACATCTCGGCCTCGAAGTGGGCGACTTCGGGGTCGTTCGGTACGTCACCGTAGCCGAGCGTCTTCGTGCCCGGTTCCGGGTCATAGGAGTCGGCTGCCCCGCCGGGGACGAGCAGCGCCTTCGCGTCGGCGGCCGCTCGCGGGTCGAACCGGACGGTCGCCCCGAGCAGGGCGGACCCGAACAAGGCGACCAGCGGGGGCACCGTCAGCGACTCGCCGGGGTCGATGGCCACCGACGCGCCGCCGCGGACGCCGTAGTGTCGGAGGAGGTTCCCACTCTTCCAGGCGTTCGTGCAGAACTTCTCGTAGCTGTAGGACCCGGCGCGGCTGTCCGTCCGGACCGCGAGGTCGTCGGTGCGCCGCTCTCGCGCGACTAGATCCCCGATGACGTCCATACCCCCGGTTCGGTCGGTCGCGGGAAAAGGAGTCCGACCCGCTATCGTGGGCGTTTACAGGGCGGTGCGGATCGAGGGGGTTGTCCCCCACGGGTCGAGTGGGAAGTCTCCCCAGGCCCCTCGAACACAGCAAACCGTCGGCAGACGAGTTAGTCGCCGAGGACGTCGATGGCATCGAGCGAGACCGCGTGCGTGAGCGTGACCCGCTCGCTTTCTTCCCGGTACCGGACGATGCCCGCGTCGGCCAGTTTCGGAACGTGGACGTGATACAGAGTCGTCTGGATCCGTTCGATCCGGTCGTCTTCGTCGGTGTCGTCTTCGGACTGGGCTTCCTCGCGAGCGACTTCTACAGCGAGTTCGCGCAGCGGCAGCGACCCGTCGGTATCGTCGAGCACTCGCACGACAGCGCGGCGGCGAGGGCTGGACAGCGCGTCGTACGCGAGCGATTTGTTGCTGTACTTCAGTGACCCGTCAGTCCTCGTCATCACCAGTATTCGGTTCCGAATACGTATATTGGTTTCGCAGCATCCAATACGTGGAAAATAGAAATACGAGGGCGCTACGTTTCGCTTTCGCCAAAATCGAACGACGATACAACTCCTACGAGAGAGTTCGAAGCCACCGGATTGAGAAAACGGAAATCCGGGCCGTGCGGCGAGCACCTCTACGATTTTCGAATTTTATACTGTGGCCCTCGGGAACTTCCGAATATAATTGTCGCGTCGTATCGATCGGATACGCGGCCCGCCGAGTGGCATCGCTGACCGACGACTAGCTCTGCGGAAAACCCGACTAGCCGGCTCTTCGTCCGGGGTCAGAAGGAGCTTTTGATCTTCTCGAAGAATCCCTGTTCGACGTCGACTTCCTCGCCGCCGGCCTCGGCGAACGCCTCGAGGGCCTCGCGCTGTTCCTCGTTGAGGCTCTCGGGCGTGACGACCTGCACCTGGACGTAGAGGTTGCCGTTGCCGCGCCGGCGGAGTCGAGGCATCCCCTTGCCGGAGAGGCGGAAGGTCTCACCGCTCTGGGTGCCCTCGGGCACGTCCAGTTCGACGGCGCCGTCGATGGTCGGGACTTCGATCGTGTCTCCGAAGACCGCCTGCGGGAAGGAGATAGCCTCCTGTCGGTGGAGGTCGTCGCCGTCGCGCTCGAAGTCGGGATGGTCGCGAACGGCGACCTCGATGAGGAGGTCGCCCTTGGGACCGCCGCGCTCGCCCGGGGCGCCCTCGCGTTCCATCCGGAGGGTCTGACCGTCCTCGATGCCTGCGGGGACTTCGACGGAGAGCGACGCGTCCTCGCGGACGACGCCGTCGCCGCGGCAGGTCGAGCAGGTCTCCTCGAAGATGGTGCCCTCGCCCTCGCAGCGCCGGCAGGTCTGGCGTTGCTGGACGCGGCCCATCGGGGTCTGCTGGACGGTCGTGGTCTGTCCGCGGCCGTTGCACTCGGGACACTGCTGGGAGTCGGTGTCCGGCGGGTGGCCCTGGCCGTTGCAGTCGGGACAGGTGTCCGGGCGCGTGACGTTGAGTTCCTTCTCGACGCCGTGGTAGGCGTCTTCGAGGTCGATTTCGAGTGTCGTGCGGAGGTCGCGGCCCTGTCGCGGACGCGAAGAGTTGCCGCGGCCACCGCCGCCGCCGAAGAACGTCTCGAAGATGTCGGACATGTCGCCGAACGGGCCCTGTCCGCCGCCCATGCCGCCACCCATTCCGCCCATGCCGCCGGCGCCGCGGCCGCCGTTGTCGGTGGCGCCGTGCTTGTCGGCCTCGACGTAACGGTCGTGGCCCAGCTGGTCGTACATCTGGCGCTGCTCCTCGTCGGTGAGGACCTCCTTGGCCTTCTTGGCCTTCTTGAACTTCTCCTCGGCGTCGGGGTCGTCGCTCACGTCGGGGTGGTACTCCCGGGCCTTCTCCCGGTAGGCCTGCTGAATCTCGTCCTCGCTGGCGTCCCGGGAAACCCCGAGCACTTCGTAGAAGTCCTCGCTCATCGCTTGTCGCGGTGTACAAGATTGAGACACTTCAATAGAACGGGTCTGGATTCACCGACTCCGTCACGCCCTACCGGTCGGTCGTCGACCGGGGTGTGTCCGTCTCGGCCTGGACCGCCACCGAGACGCGGTCGTCGGTTCCCGGACCGCTGTAGGCGAACGATAGCTCTCCCTCGCTGTCGCCCGCGTCGTAGGCTACAGATCCGGAGTTACTGTCGCCGGGGTCTACCGTGACCTCGATAGTCTTCGGATACCCGCCGCGCCGGAAGCCGGCGAGGAACGTCCCCGTCCGCTCACCGCCGTTGGCGACGGTCACGCCGAGCTCGATCCGCTCGGTCGGCTCGACGGAATTCGGGACGTGCATCGATTCGAGACGGAGATCGGGCGCGCTGGCGAGGTGTTCGCGGGCGGACTGTTCTAGCGGCCAGCGTTCGTCTTCGCCGACGAGCGCGGCGGTCTCGGCTTCGACGGTGGGAACATCGAAGCGGAGCGATCCGGACCTGCGGTCATCGGTGTACACCGAGTCGATGCCGGGCGTCCACGACATGAACCCCGTGACTGACGAGGCCGGCACGAAGCGTTCCGAGCCGAGTTCCAGCGCATAGGTCTCCGGCGATCGCTCCTCGGCTGCGTCGGGCGGTCGAACGAACGCGAACTGCGCTTGTTCGGGCGGAGTGACACCGATCGCGTCGTCGTTGATCCCGTAGCGATACGACGACCGGAGTGTCGCCGACACGGTCTCGGGTGTGCCCGCCGCGGTGGACACAGTCTCGGTAGAGTCGGGCGACGTGCCGGCCGAATCCGTCGGTCCCGATTCGCCGAGACACCCGGCGAGGCCGCTCGCGAGCGGGAGGGCGGCGACGAACTGGCGACGGCGCATACACACGCTCCCGGAGTCGATGGTAAATGTCTTCTGGCCGCCACGAACGGTCACGCTCTCACACTACCGATACGGCGGCCGCTCGAACTCGACGCCGCAGTCCTCGCAGGCACTGACGACCGTTCCCTCGTCGTCGAGCGTGAACGTCATCGCATCCGCGCCGCAGTCGGGACACGATGCGGGAACCCGCTCGGCGCCACAGTCGGGGCAGACGAACGTGAGAGCATCTCCTCCGGCGTCGAGTCGGAGGTCGACGTCGCCACACTCCGGACACCGCACCGGTACGCGGACATCCGTGCTCTCGCGCGGGGCGCCGATCGCGAACGCGACGAGGTCGGTCTCGCCGGCGTTGCGGCCGGACTGGTACTCGCCGGGCGCGAACCGGACCGCTCCGCCGGCTGTGACGGTCACTTCGCTTCCGGTGCGCGGTGGATCGGCGGGGTCGTCGGGCCGATCGGACTCGGGAAGGGTCTCGAAGGTCGCGGTCCCGTCGAGGACGACGAAGATCTCCTCCTGGTCGACGTGGGTGTGGAGGCCGCTGGGCAGCCCCTCACCGGGCGGGACCCGGTAGCGGTTGATTGCCACGTCGCTCGTTTCGAGCGGGCCGGACAGGCCGCGGCGGTCGGCGTCCAGCCCCGGACTGGGCGACAGGTCGTCGATGGCGACTCGTTGCACGCCCGGACGGACGGTCGGGAGCGAGAAATCGTTGGGGGCCGGTTACACGCCGAGCCACTCGTCGTTGCTGATCTCGTAGCCGCTCTCGCGGCAGACCTTCGCGCCCTGCCGGCGCACGTCTCGCGACCCCGGGAGCTTTCCTTTCTCCTCGATCCGGGCAACGATCCAGTCGGCAACCGCGGTGATCCCCTCATCGTCGTCGACGATGTCGACCGCCTTCAGCTCCCGGAACGTCCGCTCGTAGGCTTTCCGCTGAGAGCCGTCGAGCCGGGCGTTGTCCAGCCGCCCGGCGGCCTCGGTCACCCGCTTCATCGCCGCGGCGACCGTCGGGCGCTGGACTCGCATGCGGACCTCTTCGGCGGACTCGAAGGTCACGTCCTCCGTCTGCGGGACGAGTTCGGCAAGCTCGTAGGTCCCCTCCTCGGTCTCGACCTCGTGGTACCCGAACGCCTCGACGACGTCCAGTCCCGTCGCCGGGAACTCGGCCGTCTGTAGTTCCTGATCGAGGTCGTCGAGTTCCTCCTCGTCGACCGGCGGTTCGGTCTCGTCGCCGCGTTCGAGTTCCTCCAGCATCGCGCGCATTCGCTGTCTGTTCTCCTCGTCTCGGGCCTGTTTCTCTCTCCCCGCTTTGTCGTCTGGCATCTCCTGTCTGTAGGGCTCCTGCGCTGTTAACGCTGTGGCCGGTCGGAGGTCTGTGGGTGGATCCCGACGCTCCCGCTAGGCTCACTCGGGCCGCTTACCGGCGCCCCAGCGGTCGTCAGCGGCGGCTTCCGGAGCGTCCGTCTCGGGACCGATCGGTTCCGAGCAATACTCGCAGACCTCCCGATCGTCACCGTTACGAGCCCCGCAGTGGGGGCAGTTCGTCATCGCGTCCGGGTCGGTCTCCCCGAACGAGCCGAGGCTGTAGTGTTCTCGGTGGCCCGTCCTGATGTAGATCAGCCACCCGACGAGCGCTACGCGCCGGCGATGACGAGGAGGATGCCCGCGTCCGTTACGACGGTCGCGACGTCCATACCGACCGGATACTCGTCGGTCGTCCATCACGTTTTCTCCGGTCCGGACTTGCATTCCCCGGATCCGCACGGGCACCGTCGCTTCGGCAGACGTGATCGCTCGCTTTCAAAAAGCCGCTTCAGCGAACGTCTATAGGAACTGCGGGCGATCAATGTGACATGGCAACAGAGTCCACAGACGTGCCGGACGGCTACGAGCGGGCGACCGATCTGGAATCGCTGCGCGAGGAGGGACGGGCGGTGGCCAGCGTCGGCGGCCACAGCGTCGCCCTGTTCCACCACGAGGGCGAGGTGTACGGCGTCGACAACCGCTGTCCGCACATGGGGTTCCCGCTCTCGAAGGGGACCGTCGAGGACGGCCTGCTGACCTGCCACTGGCACCACGCGCGGTTCGAACTCTCCTGCGGGGACACCTTCGACATCTGGGCCGACGACGTGCAGACGTTCCCGACGGCCGTCCGGAACGGGGAGGTGTACGTCGATCCCGACCCAGAGTCCGACGTGGCACCGGAGGTCCACTGGCGCAACCGGCTGGTCGACGGCATGCGCGAGAACCTCTCGCTGGTGCTGGCCAAGGGCGCGATCCACCTCGACCACCACGGGGAGGGGTTCACGACGCCGCTTTCGACCGCCGTCGACTTCGGGACGAAGTACCGCGCCGACGGCTGGGGCCGCGGGCTCACCACGCTCGGCGCGATGGCGAATCTCTACGACCAGGTCGACCACGACGAGAAGCAGCGTGCCATGTTCGTCGGCGTCCGCGAGGTGGCAGCCAACTGCGCCGGCGAACCCCCGCGGTTCGACCAGTACGCGCTCGGCAACGAGGACCTCTCGAAGGAACGGCTGAAGTCGTGGTTCCGCGAGACCTGTGAGGTCCGCGATAGCGACGGCGCCGAGCGCTGTCTGCGGGCGGCGACGGCGACGCTCCCGCCCGAGGACGTCGTCGAGATACTCGTCGCCGCCGCGACCGACCACCTCTACATGAACGCGAGTCACACGGTCGACTTCATCAACAAGGCGTTCGAGACGCTGGACCACGTCGGCTGGGACCGGGCTGACGACGTGCTTGCGTCGACGGTCGACACCATCACAGACGGCTCGCGCGCCGAGGAGACGAACGCCTGGCGCCAGCCGATCGACGTGGCGGAGCTGTGCTTCGACGCCGACGACGCCATTCCCGAGCTGTCGACCGCCGGCGACGGGAAGTCCTGGGAGCGGCCCGACGACTTCGTCGAGACGCTACTCGGCGACGACCCGCACGCCATCGACGAGGCTCTTCGGGACGCGATCCGAGCGGGCGCGACGACGGAACAACTGGCCCACGCGGTCGCCGTGGCGGCGCTCCGCCGGGTGGCGCACTTCGCGACGAGCAACGAGTTCAGCGACTGGAACACGGTCCATCACACCTTCTCCTTCGCTAACGCAGTCGAACAGCTCGCGGGTCGGACGGACGCCGACGACTGCTACCGTGCCTGCTGGCAAGGCGCGATGTCCGTGTACCTTGACCGGTTCCTCAACCAGCCGAAGGCACCCCTTCCGGATCCCGGCGAGGGGAGCGGCAAGGACCCCGCCGAGTTGCGAGAGCGCCTGCTCTCGACCTTCGACGAGCAGGGTCGCGTCGACGAGGCCGGCCGGATCGTGAGCCGGCACTTCGACGCCGGCGGCGACCCCGACACCCTGAAGCGGACGATAGCCGAGGGCCTCCTGCGGGAGGACGCTGGCTTCCACACGCTCCAGAACGTCGAGGGCGGATTCGCGCAGTTCGAAGCGGCCGAGAGCGACCACGAGCGCCGGCTGGCCCTGATCGCGCCGGCGCGGTACATGGCTGCCCACTTCCCGACGCGTCGGGAGGCCGAACAAACGTTCACTATCGCCGAGCGGCTGTATCGCGGCGAGGCGCTCCACGAGGGGGCGAGCGACTGATCGGGAGTGACTCGGGGATTCTCCCCTTCACACTCGCTCGTCGAGCACGTCAGCCACCAGTCGCCAGTACGGTTCCACGTCGTCGATGACGTGGCCCTCGTCCTCGAACACCTCGAATCGGAACTGTTCGCCCTCGGTCCAGCCGCGGTCGCGGAGGCCGTCGACGAACCGTTCAGCCATCTCCAGGCACGGTCCCTCGCCACCATGGACGACGCAGACGAACGTTCCCACGTCATCGGTCCGGTGGACCGGTGAAATCTCTCGGAGATACGCTTCCGTCGTCTCCACTTCGGGGTCGTCGATGATGCGACGGCGGGCGTACTGGTTCGGGTCACCGAGTGTCTCCACGCGGTCAAGACTGCCGTTCTCGACCACGGCGGCGTTCCACAGGTCGGGATAGCGGACCGACTCGAGTGCCGCGATACCGGCACCGTAAGAGTGACCGATCACTGCGAGTCGGTTGCCGTCGACCCACGGCTGGGCGGCGAGCCACTGTCCGCCCTCGGCCACGTCGTCCACGTCGCCGTACCCGGCGTCACCCCGGAGCGCTCCCTCGAACGCACGGTCGCGGTTCGTCGACCCGCGGTAGTTAGGTTTGAGGACGTGATACCCGCGATCGACCAGGAACTGGGCGAACGGGTCGAAGTCGCACCACTCCGCCGTCGCCGGGCCGCCGTGGACGAAGACGACCGCGGGCGCGGGCTCACCCGGTTCGGACCCGTCGTCACGGTCCGTGCGATACAGCACGGCGTCGACGTCGAGCCCGTCGGTCGATTCGTAGGTGACGTACTCGGGTTCGACCAGCGGGGCGGCTTCGAGCGCGTCGGTGGTGGTGTCCGCCAGCACCCGACGTTCGTCCGTGTCGAGGTCGTACGCGAACGCTCTGAGTGGCCTTGTCGCGGTCCCGACTCGGAGCAGGACCTCGTTCCTCGCGTTCGGCAGGTCGACGGCGGTCACCGCGGATGCGTCGATCTCGCCGGCCGGGACGTCGAGCGGCCGTCCGTCCTCGGGCGCGTCGACCGGGTAGCGAACCGCCGAACAGCGCCCCTCCTCGCGCCTGACCGTGACGAGCGTCTCACCGTCGGGCGAGATGGCCGCCGGGAGTTCGTTGAGGTCGCCGGTGCCGTACCACGTCGTCTCACCGGTCCGCCAGTCGTGGAGGGCGGCCCGATACCAGCCCGTCGAGCGGTCGTCGACGAGGATGCGCCTGCCGTCGGGGTGCCACGCCCGCTGTCGCGTCCGCGACTCGGGGTCGCCGACGGTGAACTCCGCCTCGACCTCGCCGTCGGCCCTCGCGACGACCTGCCGACCGGCGCCGAAGGATTCGCCCGGGTTCGTCCGGTAGGCGATCCGCTCGTCGTCGGGGCTGAATCCGGCGTGGCCGCTCTGCTCTGGGTGTCGGGTGAGCAGACGGTCGGTACCTGCGTCGCGGTCACGGAGGCGGAGCGTCCACGGGTCGTCGTAGTGAACGTAGAGGAACCGGCGGCCGGCGCCGTCGACGTCTTCGACGAGCGTGTACTCGTCCTGCAGTTCGAACGGTTCGGGGTCGCCGCCGATAGGCATTCGATACACGTCCGGCCGGGACTGGAGCAGGAACGCCGACCCCGTCCATAACGTCCGAATCACGTCGCTTGGGTCCAGCGCGTCGCTCTCGAACGGGACCGGCTCCGTCTCGCCGCTCTCGTAGTCGCACAGCCGGAGCCGCTTCTCGCCGTCCGGATCGCTGTACCACTGCGCGAGCGCGTCGTGTTCGGGGACGAGTGTCGCGGAGCTCAGGGCGGGCCGAGCGGTCAGCGTCTCGATGGCGGAATCGGCCATACCGGTATCTCGGCGGCCCATCCCCTCAATGCTCTGCCCGTTAGACGTTCGTTTGCAAAGTCGACTCGTTCGTTCCGAAGCGCCCGGAGCGGACCGCCACTGTGACAGAACTTCGGTTCGCGGGCTTGAGAGTGCTTGCAGCATCTCGATACCGGGTCTGGTCGAATTCGTGTTTATGAAATTACATCTAATCGAGCCGGGGGGCAACGAAGCGGCCGGCGGGACGGCGACGGGTCCCAGCGAGGTCGCCGACGGATGAGCTTCCTCACGATACTGCCGCTCGCGATCGTGATGGTCGCCGGGCCGCAGTTGCTCAGCGCTATCTTTCTGGCGACGAGCCGCGACTGGCGCCGCAACTCCGCGCTGTTCGTGTTCGGGGCCGCGCTCTCGATCTCGGCGGTGGTCTCGCTGACCTATCTCCTCGGCGGCGTGTCGGTGGGCGGCGGCGGGGAGTCGAACGGACTCCTTTCGACGGTGGTCATCGTGCTGATCGTCGCCGCGATGATATCCACGTTCCTCGGACGCGAGAACTCCGAGCCGCCGAAGTGGATGGGGAGACTCGAGGAGGCCACCCCGCGATTCTCCTTCCGTCTCGGCTTTCTCCTGCTCGGCGTGTTTCCGACCGACATCGTCACCTCGGTCGCCGTCGGGTCGCACCTCGTCGCGAACGACCTCCCGCTGGTCGACGCGACGCCGTTCGTCGCGCTCACGCTCTCGCTGCTGGCGCTGCCATCGATCGCGGTCGCGCTGCTGGGTGCTCGCGCCGAGACGGTGCTCCCCCGGGTCCGCGACTGGATGAACGACAACGCCTGGATCGTCAACGAGGTCGTCCTCGCCTTCTTCCTCGTGTTGACGATCACCTGACCGTCGGTAGACCAACAGCCTCTCCTCGAATCCACTGGTGCCCGACTGCGCGACCCCGACACCTAACTACCCGGCGCGAGTGGGTTACGGTACTGATGAGCGGTCGCTCTGGATTCGTCGACGACGAGCGCGGGGGCGTCGAGCGGTGGGTCGTCTGGCTGGTCGTGCTCGCGATCACTGCCGCCGTCGTCGGCTCGGTCGCCTACTTCGGCGACGAGTTTCGCCGCACCAGTCCCGACGCCGACTTCTCGGTGTCGTACGATTCCGACGCAAGCGCGCTGACCGTCGAACACGCCGGCGGCGACTCGGTCGTCGACCGCACGACCGAGCGACTGTCAGTGGTCGTCGTCGACGAGAGCGCCGGCAACACTGAACGGGTGACGTGGGTGAGCGACGACCGCGGCCCGACCAAGCGCGGGGCCGGCTACCCGATCCAGTCCGGTGATTCGTTGACTGTCGACGACCCGTCCGTGGACTCGAACGGCGACGAGAGCTACCTGGACAGCGACCGGAGCGTCGGGTTCCATCTGGAAGACGGTGATTCTGTGCGCGTCGTCTGGACGGGATCGCTGCGCGGTGACACGCAGTCGGTGACGCTCGCGAACGCGACGCTAGAGTAGTATTTTCACTGTAGATCTAGCTGGGTGATGGAATTCTTCGGCGCGCTCGATAGCAGGAGAAAAGACTGCAACCGCAGGGAACAGTGGGCGTTGAAAGCCCTCGACGCGCTCGCGGTCGCTGAGCGGCATATCCTCGCGGCCGGGGGCCGCTTCGGATAGGGGCCGCTCAGGCGACTGGATAAACGCGAGCCCGCCTCGCCCGTTCAGTCCGCCAGAAACAGCACCTGCCTCGCACGGCACCGCAGACAGCCACAACCCTCCCCAGCCGATTGCGCTTCTCGGCCTGCGGCCTGCGATGCGCATCCACCGTCAGAGCAAGCTCTGACGAGCCTTCGCTCGCAAGCTCGCGAAGACCTCG